>NZ_JBGDXT010000037.1:0-508 GCF_046550615.1 Salmonella sp. SAL04214 | reverse complement strand
GATTTGATGTTACCTGATGCTTAGAGGCTTTTCCTGGAAGCAGGGCATTTGTTGCTTCAGCACCGTAGTGCCTCGTCGTCACGCCTCAGTGTTAAAGTGAACCGGATTTACCTGGAACACACACCTACACGCTTAAACCGGGACAACCGTCGCCCGGCCAACATAGCCTTCTCCGTCCCCCCTTCGCAGTAACACCAAGTACGGGAATATTAACCCGTTTCCCATCGACTACGCCTTTCGGCCTCGCCTTAGGGGTCGACTCACCCTGCCCCGATTAACGTTGGACAGGAACCCTTGGTCTTCCGGCGAGCGGGCTTTTCACCCGCTTTATCGTTACTTATGTCAGCATTCGCACTTCTGATACCTCCAGCAACCCTCACAGGCCACCTTCACAGGCTTACAGAACGCTCCCCTACCCAACAACACACAGTGTCGCTGCCGCAGCTTCGGTGCATGGTTTAGCCCCGTTACATCTTCCGCGCAGGCCGACTCGACCAGTGAGCTATTA
>NZ_JBGDXT010000036.1:0-525 GCF_046550615.1 Salmonella sp. SAL04214 | reverse complement strand
GTCGCTGCCGCAGCTTCGGTGCATGGTTTAGCCCCGTTACATCTTCCGCGCAGGCCGACTCGACCAGTGAGCTATTACGCTTTCTTTAAATGATGGCTGCTTCTAAGCCAACATCCTGGCTGTCTGGGCCTTCCCACATCGTTTCCCACTTAACCATGACTTTGGGACCTTAGCTGGCGGTCTGGGTTGTTTCCCTCTTCACGACGGACGTTAGCACCCGCCGTGTGTCTCCCGTGATAACATTCTCCGGTATTCGCAGTTTGCATCGGGTTGGTAAGCCGGGATGGCCCCCTAGCCGAAACAGTGCTCTACCCCCGGAGATGAATTCACGAGGCGCTACCTAAATAGCTTTCGGGGAGAACCAGCTATCTCCCGGTTTGATTGGCCTTTCACCCCCAGCCACAGGTCATCCGCTAATTTTTCAACATTAGTCGGTTCGGTCCTCCAGTTAGTGTTACCCAACCTTCAACCTGCCCATGGCTAGATCACCGGGTTTCGGGTCTATACCCTGCAACTTAACGCCCA
>NZ_JBGDXT010000035.1:0-553 GCF_046550615.1 Salmonella sp. SAL04214 | reverse complement strand
TTTTCATCAGACAATCTGTGTGAGCACTGCAAAGTACGCTTCTTTAAGGTAAGGAGGTGATCCAACCGCAGGTTCCCCTACGGTTACCTTGTTACGACTTCACCCCAGTCATGAATCACAAAGTGGTAAGCGCCCTCCCGAAGGTTAAGCTACCTACTTCTTTTGCAACCCACTCCCATGGTGTGACGGGCGGTGTGTACAAGGCCCGGGAACGTATTCACCGTGGCATTCTGATCCACGATTACTAGCGATTCCGACTTCATGGAGTCGAGTTGCAGACTCCAATCCGGACTACGACGCACTTTATGAGGTCCGCTTGCTCTCGCGAGGTCGCTTCTCTTTGTATGCGCCATTGTAGCACGTGTGTAGCCCTGGTCGTAAGGGCCATGATGACTTGACGTCATCCCCACCTTCCTCCAGTTTATCACTGGCAGTCTCCTTTGAGTTCCCGACCTAATCGCTGGCAACAAAGGATAAGGGTTGCGCTCGTTGCGGGACTTAACCCAACATTTCACAACACGAGCTGACGACAGCCATGCAGCACCTGTCTCAC
>NZ_JBGDXT010000034.1:0-561 GCF_046550615.1 Salmonella sp. SAL04214 | reverse complement strand
GCTCCCACTGCTTGTACGTACACGGTTTCAGGTTCTTTTTCACTCCCCTCGCCGGGGTTCTTTTCGCCTTTCCCTCACGGTACTGGTTCACTATCGGTCAGTCAGGAGTATTTAGCCTTGGAGGATGGTCCCCCCATATTCAGACAGGATACCACGTGTCCCGCCCTACTCATCGAGCTCACAGCACATGCGCTTTTGTGTACGGGGCTGTCACCCTGTATCGCGCGCCTTTCCAGACGCTTCCACTAACACACATGCTGATTCAGGCTCTGGGCTCCTCCCCGTTCGCTCGCCGCTACTGGGGGAATCTCGGTTGATTTCTTTTCCTCGGGGTACTTAGATGTTTCAGTTCCCCCGGTTCGCCTCATTAACCTATGGATTCAGTTAATGATAGTGTGACGAGTCACACTGGGTTTCCCCATTCGGGTATCGCCGGTTATAACGGTTCATATCACCTTACCGGCGCTTATCGCAGATTAGCACGCCCTTCATCGCCTCTGACTGCCAGGGCATCCACCGTGTACGCTTAGTCGCTTAACCTCACAACCCGAAGATGTTTCT
>NZ_JBGDXT010000033.1:0-597 GCF_046550615.1 Salmonella sp. SAL04214 | reverse complement strand
CCCTTCATCGCCTCTGACTGCCAGGGCATCCACCGTGTACGCTTAGTCGCTTAACCTCACAACCCGAAGATGTTTCTCGCGATTCATCATCGTGTTGCGAAAATTTGAGAGACTCACGAACAACTTTCGTTGTTCTGTGTTTCAATTTTCAGCTTGATCCAGATTTTTAAAGAGCAAAACTTCGCAGTGAACCCTTTCAGGTACACTCTGAAGTATTTTTTCGTAAACACTCACGAGATGGTGGAGCTATGCGGGATCGAACCGCAGACCTCCTGCGTGCAAAGCAGGCGCTCTCCCAGCTGAGCTATAGCCCCATCGTGTAGTCAGAACCTCTTACCTTTGATTCGTTTCCGGGCGCGGCGTGGTGAAGCGAAGCATACTGAAGTATGCGAGCTTTGCCACAACAAAGCACGGGAGCGAATCTGGTAGGCCTGAGTGGACTTGAACCACCGACCTCACCCTTATCAGGGGTGCGCTCTAACCACCTGAGCTACAAGCCTGTAGAGGTTTTACTGCTCGTTTTTCATCAGACAATCTGTGTGAGCACTGCAAAGTACGCTTCTTTAAGGTAAGGAGGTGATCCAACCGCAGGTTCCC
>NZ_JBGDXT010000031.1:0-713 GCF_046550615.1 Salmonella sp. SAL04214 | reverse complement strand
AATAAATATCCTCCGGCATAGCCGGAGGTTTTTCAGATGCGCCTGTAAGGCTCTCTTACCAGCCGCGCCCTAACAGGCGCATACGATCTGACATTTGCATCAAACTTCGTTACTTACGGCCCGTAAACGGGCTGCCCGGATAAGGGCGCGATAATTGCTCACCCATTTTATCCTCTTCAAGCTGGTGCTTTATGTAGTCCTGTATCTTCGCCGTGTTCTTACCCACCGTATCGACATAGTACCCTCTGCACCAGAACTCTCTGTTCCTGTATTTGAATTTTAGATCCCCAAACTGCTCGTAAAGCATCAGACTACTTTTACCCTTCAGATATCCCATGAAGCTCGACACACTCATCTTCGGCGGGATCTCCAGAAGCATGTGAATATGATCTGCACAACATTCCGCTTCCAGAATTCGTACGTTTTTCCATTCACACAATTTTCTTAATATGCTGCCTACTGCCCTACGCTTCTCTCCATAGAACGCTTGTCTTCGGTATTTGGGCGCGAAAACTATGTGATATTTACAGTTCCATCGGGTGTGCGCTAAGCTCTTTTCGTCCCCCATTGGGACCCCCTTTTGATTTCTTGTTGAACTTTTGCAGTTGCCAGACCGCAAGATGTTTTAACAAATCAAAAGGGGTTTTAATAACTGGCTTAAAGCTGAAAGCTTTCCGGAACCCCCAGCCTAGCTGGGGGTTTTCCATAGACAA
>NZ_JBGDXT010000030.1:0-716 GCF_046550615.1 Salmonella sp. SAL04214 | reverse complement strand
ACCGCCAAAACATCTTCGGCGTTGTAAGGTTAAGCCTCACGGTTCATTAGTACCGGTTAGCTCAACGCATCGCTGCGCTTACACACCCGGCCTATCAACGTCGTCGTCTTCAACGTTCCTTCAGGAGACTCTAAGTCTCAGGGAGAACTCATCTCGGGGCAAGTTTCGTGCTTAGATGCTTTCAGCACTTATCTCTTCCGCATTTAGCTACCGGGCAGTGCCATTGGCATGACAACCCGAACACCAGTGATGCGTCCACTCCGGTCCTCTCGTACTAGGAGCAGCCCCCCTCAGTTCTCCAGCGCCCACGGCAGATAGGGACCGAACTGTCTCACGACGTTCTAAACCCAGCTCGCGTACCACTTTAAATGGCGAACAGCCATACCCTTGGGACCTACTTCAGCCCCAGGATGTGATGAGCCGACATCGAGGTGCCAAACACCGCCGTCGATATGAACTCTTGGGCGGTATCAGCCTGTTATCCCCGGAGTACCTTTTATCCGTTGAGCGATGGCCCTTCCATTCAGAACCACCGGATCACTATGACCTGCTTTCGCACCTGCTCGCGCCGTCACGCTCGCAGTCAAGCTGGCTTATGCCATTGCACTAACCTCCTGATGTCCGACCAGGATTAGCCAACCTTCGTGCTCCTCCGTTACTCTTTAGGAGGAGACCGCCCCAGTCAAACTACCCACCAGACACTGTCCGCAACCCGG
>NZ_JBGDXT010000029.1:0-741 GCF_046550615.1 Salmonella sp. SAL04214 | reverse complement strand
CGATCTCCTTCGTTGGCAGATTGATTATGCCGGATGATCTCTAAATGTGAATGGCACGATTATGCGGGATACTTACATGGGGACCAGACTTCCAACAGCATGAAACCGGGCTGATCGCAGCAGATGAAGTACCGGTATTAACAACCAGCTCAGCCGAACTCGCCCGACAGCAGCTTAGCGCATTAAATGGCTGTAGCTGGCTTCCTGTAAACTGGGCAAATGAAAAGGGCGGATTACATACCGTTGCCGACAGCGCAACGCTTTCACGGCCGCTATACGCCATTTGGCTGCAAAACAGCGATAAATACTCGCTGATCTGCGATCTGTTAAAAACGGATGTGCTGGATGAACAATGAAAATGATGAAAAGAAAAAGAAGGGAACTTACGATTACCTGATCAGATAATCAGGTAATTTCAGGCAAAAAAAAATCCTTAGCATCTGCTAAGGATTATTTCTGGCAGGGGCGGAGAGACTCGAACTCCCAACACCCGGTTTTGGAGACCGGTGCTCTACCAATTGAACTACGCCCCTAATTAGGGTGGCGGAACGGACGGGACTCGAACCCGCGACCCCCTGCGTGACAGGCAGGTATTCTAACCAACTGAACTACCGCTCCACCGAATTCTTTTACAACCACTGACTTTTACATCAGTTTACTGCTTAATTTGATGCCTGGCAGTTCCCTACTCTCGCATGGGGAGACCCCACACTACCATCGGCGCTACGGCGTTTCACTTCT
>NZ_JBGDXT010000028.1:0-779 GCF_046550615.1 Salmonella sp. SAL04214 | reverse complement strand
ATTCATTTATTCAAAGTTCATTGTCTTTAGGGATGCGAAATGAAAATCTCGTTAGTCGTTCCGGTCTTCAATGAAGAAGCCACGATACCTATTTTCTATAAAACGGTTCGCGAGTTTGAAGAGCTAAAACCGTATGAAGTTGAGATTGTTTTCATCAACGACGGAAGCAAAGATGCGACTGAATCAATAATTAACAAAATAGCTGCATCTGATCCGCTCGTTATTCCGCTTTCGTTTACGCGAAACTTCGGTAAAGAACCTGCTCTTTTCGCGGGTCTCGACCATGCAACCGGGGATGCGGTCATTCCTATTGATGTCGATTTACAGGATCCGATAGAAGTTATCCCCCATCTCATTGAGAAGTGGCAGGCTGGCGCAGATATGGTGCTGGCTAAGCGCTCAGACCGCTCAACTGACGGGCGCATGAAGCGTAAGACAGCTGAATGGTTTTATAAGCTGCACAATAAAATCAGCAATCCGAAAATTGAAGAGAACGTCGGTGATTTCCGGTTAATGAGCCGTGAGGTTATCGAAAATATTAAATTAATGCCCGAACGCAACTTGTTCATGAAGGGGGTGCTCAGTTGGGTTGGCGGTAAAACGGATGTTGTTAAATATGCCCGTGCCGAACGCGTGGCCGGTGATTCGAAATTCAACGGCTGGAAATTATGGAATCTGGCGCTCGAAGGGATTACCAGCTTCTCAACTTTCCCTCTCCGCATCTGGACGTATATCGGGTTAGCTGTCGCAGGTGTTGCATTCCTGTATGGTGCCTGGAT
>NZ_JBGDXT010000026.1:0-947 GCF_046550615.1 Salmonella sp. SAL04214 | reverse complement strand
AGTTTTACTGCATGTTGCTCTGCCCATTCAGCCAGTGCAAGTGAGATAAATTCCGGACCATTATCCATGCGTAGCATGACCGGATAGCCACGATTTGCCGCGATCCTGTCGAGTACACGGACCACTCGCAGAGCTGGCAGATTCAGATCGATTTCAATCGACAACGCCTCACGGTTAAAGTCATCAACGACATTGAACGTGCGAAAACGACGCCCACAGACCAGGGCATCATGCATAAAATCGACAGACCAGCTCTGGTTCAGCGCTTCCGGCGTGGCCAGTGGCGAGGGGTTACGCACCGGCAGCCGTTGTTTGCCCTTACGGCGAAAATTCAGCTTCAGCAGACAATAAATACGGTAGATCCTTTTGTGATTCCACATGTATCCCTGCCGCCGCAGAACCTGAAAAAGCTTCGGAAAACCGTATCGTGGATACCGTTCAGCTGCCGCCTGCAATGCGGTAATAACGGGTTCGTCACGTGTGTTATCCGGACGGTAATGATAAACCGTTCTGCTCAGGTTCAGGCTCCGGCAGGCCTGACGGATACTGAGTCCGAATGCCGTTATCAGATGAGTGACCAGCTCACGCTTAAAGGCTGGTTTTAAAGCTTTTTTTCGATAACGTCTTTCAGCGCCCGGTTCTCAAGGCTCAGGTCGGCAAACATCTGTTTGAGGCGTCGGTTCTCGTCCTCAAGATCTTTTATCTTTTTAATATCAGAAGCTTCCATGCCGCCGTATCTGGACTTCCAGTTATAGTAGGTGGCCTCAGAGATACCGGCCTCCCGGCAGACATCTTTAACGGTTCGTCCAGCTTCAACCGACTTAATCACAGTGATGATCTGATGCTCAGTAAAACGGGCTTTACGCATAGCGATCTCCTTCGTTGGCAGATTGATTATGCCGGATGATCTCTAAATGTGAATGGCACGATTATGCGGGATACTTACA
>NZ_JBGDXT010000025.1:0-1158 GCF_046550615.1 Salmonella sp. SAL04214 | reverse complement strand
TAAAAATAATCCGTCACCCCCTGCCGGCTGTGCCGCTTTTTCAGCAGCTCGTCCTGGCCGCTGTACGCATATTCCCGAACTGCATCTTAAGGGCGACTGGCTGGCCGAGGCGGGATTTGAGACCGGGACGAGCGTAACCGTGAAGATCTCGGAGGGGTGTTTGATCCTGATTGCAGAGACGGACGAAGTGAGGGATCTACGGAAGGAGCTTTATCTGGTGAAAAAGTCGATGAAGCATATTAAGGCGGGGGTAAATAATGTGGTGAACAGGGATTAAATAATAAAAGCCGGGAAGTCAGAGGATCTTTCCCGGCTTTTTTGCATCAGATGAATATATCTATAATTGATTCGATACGCATTCCAATTGAATTTATTTCTCCATTCTGGTCAACACCAAAACTCAATAAGGAATTTGATAATTGCTCTATAATACTATTAACCTCATCAGTAGACAAGTCTATAATATACTTTCCTGTTGGATATTTCCCTTTTGCATTATACTCACCATGTTTTTTTGATTCTGTCAATTTTTCTATTAATGACAACTCACTAATATTATTAACAATAAAATCAAAGTCTGTAGTGCTTATTTTGAATTGCATAAGGTTACCTAACCGCTCCAGGATTATAACTAAAACCATGATCATTAGCATTTCTCTGCGCAGAACCACTGCCACCAGTTCGTGTAGTACCTTGAGGCCAGATTTCTGGCCCTCTAGATTTACCGAAAACTGTAACGACTTTACCATCTTGATTCAAAACGACAGTTGCGCGTTTACCTTGATACTTTATAGTTCCATTTGCATTTTCAATAATTTTCTTCGGATTTTGCACTGCATCAAGCATATCTTTAATATTAACGCCTTTCCCACCATTGCGCCCAATAGCCTGATTTAGCCCATGCCTTGTATAGCCTGTTATTTTTCCTGCGATTTGTTTCGCCGAATCTGTTTTACATAATCCAAGTGGATCGATCCAACTTAACGGATTCGGCGCATACTGATAAAGATTAATGCCCCCCGCCAGCCCTATCGGGTCGCCCGATATAAACTTCCCGATATCCGGATCATAAAATCTGTATAAATTGTAATGCAGCCCCGTTTCCCTGTCCAGATATTGCCCCTGGAAACGCAGGTTCTGCTGTACGGGCCGGGTTTC
>NZ_JBGDXT010000024.1:0-1445 GCF_046550615.1 Salmonella sp. SAL04214 | reverse complement strand
TGCGCGGCGCGGATTTCGGTTTCCATCTTCATGGCTTCCAGAATCAGCAGCACGTCGCCTTCGGCCACGCTCTGGCCCTCGGTGGCAATCACCTTCCAGATGTTGCCCGCCAGCGGGGCGGTGACCGGGGTGCCGGCGCCTGCCGGGGCGGTGGCAGGAGCAGAAGAGGCAGCAGGTGCAGCCGCAGTGAGCTGGCTGATATCGCCGCCGTCGCTGACCTTCACCACAAAGGCTTTGCCTTCCACTTCCACGGTGTAGACGCCGGAGGCGGCAGGCTTCTCTGCTTTTGCCACCGGCTGCGCGGCTTCCGCCTGCGGTACCGGCTCAAACGCCGCCGGGTTGTTACGGTTCTCAAGGAATTTGAGGCCAGGCTGCGGGAACAGCGCCACGGTGAGCACGTCGTCGATGGCGTTTCCCGCCAGAGTGATGCCCTTCTCCTGCGCCTGGCGCTTCACGTCGGCTTCCAGTTCAGCCAGCTCCGGCTTCAGCAGGTCCGCCGGGCGGCAGGTCACCGGAGCGCCCCCTTCCAGCACCCGCGCCTGCAATGCCGCGTTCACCGGCACCGGGGTGTGGCCGTATTCGCCTTTCAGTATCCCGGCGGTTTCCTTCGCGATGGTCTTGTAGCGCTCGCCGGTCAGGACGTTGAGCACCGCCTGGGTGCCGACAATCTGTGAGGTCGGGGTGACCAGCGGGATAAAGCCGAGGTCCTCGCGCACGCGGGGGATTTCCGCCAGCACCTGGTCCAGTTTGTCCGCCGCGTTCTGCTGCTTCAGCTGGCCTTCCAGGTTAGTGAGCATTCCGCCCGGCACCTGCGCCACCAGAATGCGGCTGTCGTAGCCCTTCAGCTGGCCTTCAAAGGCGTGGTACTTTTTGCGCACCTCGCGGAAATACGCGGCGATATTTTCCAGCTTCAGGATATCCAGCCCGGTGTCGTGCTCAGTACCTGCCAACGTCGCCACCAGCGCCTCGGTGGCCGGGTGGCCGTAGGTGGCGCTCATGGAGGAAATTGCCGTGTCCACGCCGTCGACGCCCGCCTCGATAGCCTTCAGCAGGGCCATCTCCGCCATCCCGGTGGTGGCATGACAGTGCAGGTGCAGGCGCACGTCATAGCGTTTTTTGATTTCGCTCACCAGCTCAAAAGCGGCCATCGGGGTGAGAATGCCGGACATGTCCTTGATGGCAATCGAGTCAACGCCGGTTTCCAGCAGTTGCTCTGTTAAATCCAGCCAGGTCTGCAGGGTGTGGGCCGGGCTGGTGGTGTACGAGAGTGTGCCCTGGGCGTGGGCGCCGTGGCTGCGCACCGCCTGCAGTGCGGCTTTCATATTGCGCGGGTCGTTCATGGCGTCGAAGACGCGGAACACGTCCATACCGTTTTTCACCGCGCGTTCGACGAAGCGCTCCACCACGTCGTCGGCGTAGTGGCGGTAGCCGAGCAGGTTCTGGCC
>NZ_JBGDXT010000023.1:0-2905 GCF_046550615.1 Salmonella sp. SAL04214 | reverse complement strand
GGGCTGTGATGTGGCGTGTCTTCTGTCTCGAGCTGCGCGTGGCGTTCCGCCACGGCGCGGACATCGCCGGCCCGCTGTGGTTCTTCCTGATGGTCATCACCCTGTTTCCGTTAAGCGTCGGGCCGCAGCCGCAGCTGCTGGCGCGTATCGCGCCGGGCATCATCCAGGTGGCGGCGCTGCTGGCCTCGCTGCTGGCGCTGGAGCGGCTGTTTCGCGACGACCTGCAGGACGGCAGCCTGGAGCAGCTGATGCTGCTGCCGGTGCCGCTGCCGGCGGTGGTGCTGGCGAAGGTGCTGGCCCACTGGGCGGTGACCGGCCTGCCGCTGATTATGCTCTCCCCGCTGGTGGCGCTGCTGCTGGGGATGGACGTGTACGGCTGGAAAATCATGGCGCTGACGCTGCTGCTCGGCACGCCGGCGCTGGGGTTTCTCGCCGCGCCGGGCGTCGGGCTGACGGCCGGGCTGCGGCGCGGCGGCGTCCTGCTGGGCATTCTGGTGCTGCCGCTGAGTGTCCCGGTGCTGATTTTCGCCGCCGCGGCGATGGACGCGGCATCGATGCATTTACCCGCTGACGGCTATCTGGCGGTGCTGGGGGCGCTGCTGGCGGGCAGCGCGACGTTAAGCCCCTTCGCCACCGCGGCGGCGCTGCGCCTCAGCGTGCAGTAGCGCCCCGGCGCGACGGACATTTTACTGGTTTCAGGAGGTCAGGTGACGACTATGTGGAAAACCCTTCATCAGCTGGCGGCGCCGCCCCGGCTGTATCAGATTTGCGGCAGGCTCGTGCCGTGGCTGGCGGCGGCCGGCATCATCGCGCTGGCCACCGGCTGGGTCCGGGGCTTTGGTTTCGCCCCGGCGGACTACCAGCAGGGGGAGGGCTACCGCATTATGTACCTGCATGTCCCGGCGGCCATCTGGTCAATGGGTATCTATGCGGCGATGGCGGTGGCGGCGTTTACCGGGCTGGTCTGGCAGATGAAAATGGCCAGCCTTGCCGTCGCGGCGATGGCGCCGGTGGGGGCGGTGTACACCTTCATCGCGCTGGTCACCGGCGCGGCGTGGGGCAAACCGATGTGGGGCACCTGGTGGGTGTGGGACGCGCGCCTGACCTCGGAGCTGGTGCTGCTGTTTCTCTACGCCGGGGTCATCGCCCTGTGGCACGCCTTTGACGACCGTAAAATGGCCGGGCGCGCGGCGGGCATTCTGGTGCTGGTCGGCGTGGTGAACCTGCCGGTTATCCACTATTCCGTCGAGTGGTGGAACACCCTGCACCAGGGCTCGACGCGGATGCAGCAGAGTATCGACCCGGCGATGCGCTCGCCGCTGCGCTGGGCCATCGCCGGCTTCCTGCTGCTCTTTATGACGCTGTCGCTGATGCGGATGCGCAACCTGATTTTACTGATGGAAAAACGCCGCCCGTGGGTGAGCGAACTGATACTGAAAAGGGGGCACCGGTGAGTCCGGCATTTTCATCGTGGAGCGATTTTTTCGCCATGGGCGGGTACGCCTTTTTTGTCTGGCTGGCGGTGGCGATGACCGTGGCGCCGCTGGCGCTGCTGGCGCTGCACACGGTGCTGCAGCGCCGGGCCATTCTGCGCGGCGTGGTGCAGCAGCAGGCGCGCGAGGCGCGGATGCGTGCCGCACAGGCGCAACAGGAGGCGGCGTGAACCTGCGACGTAAAAACCGGCTATGGGTGGTCTGCGCGGTGCTGGCGGGCCTGGGGCTGACCACCGCCCTGGTCCTGTACGCGCTGCGCGCGAATATCGACCTGTTCTATACCCCCGGCGAAATCCTCTACGGCAAGCGCGAGACGCAGCAGCTGCCGGCGGCGGGCCAGCGCCTGCGCGTCGGCGGGATGGTGATGCCCGGCAGCGTCAGGCGCGACCCGGACTCGCTGAAGGTGAACTTCAGCCTCTACGACGCCGAAGGGTCGGTGACGGTGAGCTATGAGGGGATACTGCCGGACCTGTTCCGCGAGGGGCAGGGGGTGGTGGTGCAGGGCACCCTGGAGAAGGGCAACCACGTCCTGGCGCACGAGGTGCTGGCCAAACATGACGAGAACTACACCCCGCCGGAAGTGGAAAAGGCGATGCAGGAAAACCACCGCCGCCCGCAACGCGCTGATAAGGACACCTCATCATGATGCCTGAATACGGCCACGCGCTGCTGTGCCTGGCGCTCGGCGTGGCGCTGCTGCTGTCCGTTTACCCGCTGTGGGGCGTGGCGCGCGGCGACGCGCGGATGATGGCGTCGGCCGGGGTGTTCGCCTGGCTGCTGTTCATCTGCGTGGCGGGCGCGTTTTTCGTGCTGGTGCACGCCTTTGTGGTTAACGACTTCACCGTGGCCTATGTCGCCGGCAACTCGAACACGCAGCTGCCGGTGTGGTACCGGGTGGCCGCCACCTGGGGGGCGCACGAGGGCTCGCTGCTGCTGTGGGTGCTGCTGATGAGCGGCTGGACCCTGGCGGTGGCGGTGTTCAGCCGGCCGGTGCCGGCGGATATCGTCGCCCGGGTGCTGGCGGTGATGGGGATGGTCTGCGCCGGTTTTCTGGCGTTCATCCTGTTCACTTCCAGCCCGTTCGCCCGCACGCTGCCGGCCTTTCCGGTGGAGGGGCGCGACCTGAACCCGCTGCTGCAGGACCCGGGGCTGATTTTCCACCCGCCGCTGCTGTACATGGGCTATGTCGGCTTCTCGGTGGCCTTCGCCTTCGCCATCGCCGCGCTGCTGAGCGGGCGTCTGGACAGCGCGTTCACCCGTTTTGCCCGCCCGTGGACGCTGGCGGCGTGGGTGTTCCTGACGCTGGGCATCGTGCTCGGCTCGGCGTGGGCCTACTACGAGCTGGGCTGGGGCGGCTGGTGGTTCTGGGACCCGGTGGAGAACGCCTCCTTTATGCCGTGGCTGGCGGGCAC
>NZ_JBGDXT010000022.1:0-4413 GCF_046550615.1 Salmonella sp. SAL04214 | reverse complement strand
TTTGAAGGGGAAGAATAGTGTTAAATAAAAGCATGGTGGCTTTATATTTGATATTCTCATTATGCGTGTTCGCGCTTTGCCTCTTTATATTTCCTTCAATAACCCAGTTACATCTGATGGAGCATCTTTATTTTTAGAAGCAAAAGATATGGCGGATGGAAACATTCTGCTACGAGGATGGACTCTTTCTACTGTATCGTTTTATTTCACTGAAGCGATATGGTATACGATATTAATCAGGATTTTTGGTGACAGCATATACCTGATGTATGTGTTACCAGCCGTATTCTACACGATTACTATTATGCTGGTCTTTGCTCTGTCACATACAGATGGGAAAATGAAGTGGTCAATCGCAGCGCTAATTCCATGCGTAATCATTTCATCTCCTATGGCGTCAACCATGACACTAGGAACATGTGTACATGTAGGAACTATCATATTTGCTCTGGTGTGCTTAAATATGCTTAGGTGTGATAAACACACAATAGCTAAACTGGCATGCGTTACGACTCTCACTGTTGCATCTGTATTCAGCGACTCGATATTCAACTACTATATCACTATACCGATAGTTGTTACCTTTGTTGTGCATTTATTGATAAACAAAGACTTTAGCAAGTGGCGCTATGTATTTGCAGTTATTGTTGGTGTTGTCATAGCAAAGTTTCTTGCTTTAGTAGCGAATTATTTTGGTCTACTGAACACCCCCGGGACTCAACCTCCAGCATTTGTTAGCTACGAGAATATACCATCTAACCTCAATCTTTTCATTGTTGGTATCATCCAGTATTTCGACGCCTTCATTTTTGGGAAACAGCTTTCTGTAAGCAATGCGATGATATTCAGCAGGTTTGCAGTGATGATATTCTGGTTAGCTCTTTTAGTTGTAGCTATCAAAAAAAGGTTTAAAGCGTCGTTTGTTGATACTGCATTATCCATTTCCTCAGTATTGCTACCAGTCGCATATGTAGCAAGTAATATGCCTGTAGACCTTGACACTACAAGGTATCTGGTTTTCTCTTTTATTACTGGATCCGCTCTAATTGCACGCTATCTAAATTCACAAGCCGAGCAAAGACTCTATGCTTTTGCTTCAACCATCATACTGATTTTTATTTTCATCCCAAGCGGAAGATACGAACTACCGAATTCGAGAGTACAAGATATTAGTAAATTTGTTCGTGATAATAACCTCGGTGATGGTTACGGCACATTCTGGGTTGCGTCTGCTGTGACTCTGTTTAAAAACGGAGACGTAAGGCCAATCACGTTTACTGATGAAAACAAAGCGGTTAGGTTAAACTGGCTGTCCAATAAAGCATGGTACGGTTTTAAATCAAGATATATCGTCACAGAGTTCAAGCATGATATTGATAAGATATTAAACCAGTATGGACGGGAAGGGCATATAAAAGAGATTGATAACGCATATGTAATTTACTATGATGATGCAAGGATTGTTATAGAGTAGTCAATAAGGAGCCTGTCCATAATTCTGTGTAACTGCCACTGTATTAAAGGTGATCGCTCAGGCGGTCACCGACCTCAATAATAAAACGACTCATTGCCAGCCGCCAGTGCTGGATCGGCATACTCCACTTTTTTGAGACATCTTTGATCGCTAGATAAATAACCTTCCACACTGAGTCGTCTCTTGGGAATACCTTGCATTTATTATCTCGGCCCGGATCACACTGTTCAGTGATTCGATAGCGTTTGTGGTGTAGATCGCCTGGCGGATATCCGGCAGGTAGCTGAAGAATGTGTTCAGGTTTTCCCAGTGCGCACGCCTGCTTTTGCTGATCTGCGGGTATTTGTCGTCACACACGCCCGCGAACACATTCAGCATCATCAGCGCCGCCTCTTCGGTAAACCGTCTTCAGACCACTGGTGACCGCCTTGTAGTCTTTCCAGGACACGTATTTCAGGCTGCTACGTACCTATATGGATGATGCACAGCTGGATATGGGGCTGCGGATAGACGCTGTTTATCGCATCCGGAAAGTCTTTCAGGCCGTCCACACAGGCAATCAGGATGTCCTGAAAACCACGATTTTTCAGCTCCACCAGCACATTCAGCCAGAATGTTGCGCCTTCATTTTCGGTCAGTCACCTACCCGGCAGCGCTTTCTGGCCTTCGGTGTTGATACCCAGCGCCAGGAAGACAGTTCTGTTTATGACGCTGTCATGTTGACGGATTTTTACGACAATGCAGCCCATGTAAACGATGGGATACAGCGCATCCAGTTACCGGTTTTGCCACTCCGTAGCCTGCTCTTTTAGGGCATCTGTGACTTTGGATATCAATGTGAGCGACACATCGGCATCGTACATTTCTTTAAAGGTGGCGGCGATTTCGTGCGTGGTCATGCCTTTGGCATATAGCGATAAAAATCTGGCTGTCTATCTGCGTGAGCCGCGTCTGGTTCTTCTTAATCAACTGAGGTTTGAAGGTGTTTTCACAGTCACGCGGCGTGTTCAATTCAATCTCGCCATCACCGCAAAGCAGGATGTTTGACGAGTAGCCATTACGGATGTTTGAGCTTTATTGTGCATGTTTTTCTCATGCCCGGGATGGTCAGTCAGTTCTGCATTGAGCGCAGTTTCGACAGTAAGCTTCGTCAGCATCTGGGAAAACTGGTTGAGATCGGCTTTGGTTTTAAGGCCTTTAGCCAGTTCAGCAGCCAGCGCTTTGAGTTTATTTTCGTCCATAAATTGCCTGTCTCCGTTGTCGGAATGAACATATCAAAAACAGGCAGCTACACAATTTAAATTACAGTCTCTGAGGCGGAATTATAGTTAATTACACCACTTAGGCTTGCTCCATATTACAGGCCCTAACCATATTTTTCCTTCCGCACCGTTATATAATATTTTTCCGTTTTTACTCTTTAATTCTGACTCTATTATTTTATCCGCCTTACCATCTTTTGTGTAATATAAAACCTCACCATTAATGCAGTACCAACTTGGTCTGGACAACCATGTTCTAGGAATTACAAATTTATCATAAGCGTCTGTGAGTTCAGAAGAGTGTACTTCTGCATCAATCGAGTTTAATAGTTGCATTCTCCAAAAATCCTCTCCATAAATATATGTTATTCCAGTTGACTTTACAATTGAAATAATTTTTTTATTTATTTCTGAATTCATATTGGATTTATTGTAACTAAAAGGCTTTGCTTTTGTTGTATATAGTACTGGTGCTATAGCTGACATGCATATAGCCATTGCAATAGTTAATGAATATGTATATGCATTATTTTTTATATTAATTTTAAAAATTTTAAAAATGGTGGCAAATACAGAAATTTTTAGTATACAAGTTGCCCAGAAAATATGACGCCCTTCTGGGTTGAGGCATGATATAAGTAGCAGTCCTAAAACAAAACCTGTAGCTCCCAATGCACATAACAGATCTAGTCGACAAATACTGGTTTTAGTTTTTCTGCCATCAATCAAAATATGAAGAAATATTTTTAAGCCATATACAATAGTTGCAATAAATAAAAGTATATACAATAAACCCATAAAGTAGAAAGGTGTCAATATTCCTATTGCATTACTTCCAACAGCCAAGCTAGAGGATGAAGAGTACACCAGGATTGACTTTAAAATTATAAAAAGATTGTCAATTGCTTTATCTGGAGATATTAACAACGATGCTTGAGAATAGTCGACCTTGAGTGGGAAATGTCTGCCTAAAAGATAATCATTTGCCATCTTGCCGATAACAAAAGATACAGCTATAGATAACATTGACACAACTGAAGTTTTTGATCTGAATATAATCAGTATGAATAAAATAAAAGGTGCTATAATAATCAAAGTTCTAATTGGTTGCTCTGCAGTCATTAGAATAACAGCAAGGGCAGAAATACACAAAAAACTCTTTTTGCTTTCTTGAATATATATGATAACCGGTAGGCATATCATAATAGAAAGTACTACATTCGAAAGATGCGATTCCTGACCAAGTAAAAAATCAATATCATCCATACCAAGCGGAATGAATAAGCAAGTTGATAGTAAAAGTGAAAAATATTTATTTCCACAATATTTAGAGATAATTAGATTGCAAATATAAAACCAAACGCAGATCGCTATTGCACCGCCTATTGCATAAGCCTTATATCCTGAAAAACCAATGTAGTTGGCTAAGGCTATGAATGGGCTTATTTTTAGCATAATAAGTTGGTTGCCGTAGAAAAAATCATGTGGAAGTAAAACCCCTTCATCTCTTATGGCTGAAGCTAGAACTTGATATGCTGCTGAATCTGCGTGAAAAAAATTCGGATAAATATAAATGTGATGCACTAAGCCAATGGCAAGGCCAATAATGATTACAGATACATGCCAAAAATAATTTTTTTTAAATTCCATCATTTTATTTGACCAGCTTTCTTAATG
>NZ_JBGDXT010000021.1:0-10825 GCF_046550615.1 Salmonella sp. SAL04214 | reverse complement strand
TCGTTAGCTCAGTTGGTAGAGCAGTTGACTTTTAATCAATTGGTCGCAGGTTCGAATCCTGCACGACCCACCAATTTAACATCAAACTCAGATGTTGAGCGTGAAGGATAACGTTGCGTCAGCAACGGCCCGAAGGGCGAGGCGAAGCCGAGTCATCCTGCACAACCCACCAATGTAAAAAAGCGCCCTAAAGGCGCTTTTTTGCTATCTGCGATATGGAAGATTCGAACCTGCCGCAGGTTCGGGTCTCATGCAGTGAGACAACGGAGCCGTTTACGGCGACGGCCCGAAGGGCGAGCGAAGCGAGTCATCCTGCACGACCCACCAATGTAAAAGAGGGCGCTGGCGGCGCCTTTTTGCTATCTGCAATATGGATGATTCGAACCTGTCGCAGGTTCGGGTCTTGCCTGATGCGCTGCGCTTATCAGGCCTACAGACGGCACCGCTCACGCAGGCCAGATAAGACGTTACGCCGCCATCAGATACGGGGCTACGTAATTATTGTGACTTTCCTTATTGAATCAGCTATCTTGTTTAGCATATAAAACAAATTAACCGATTGTGGCGTTTATTACGCTTTCATTCGGTTGTTTCGTTAAGTCAGTAAAACGAGAAGCCACGATGAGCGTAATGTTTGACCCACAAGCCGCAATCTACCCGTTCCCGCCGAAACCAACGCCGTTGAACGACGATGAAAAGCAATTTTATCGTGAGAAAATCAAGCGCTTGCTCAAAGAGCGCAATGCCGTCATGGTGGCGCACTACTACACCGATCCGGAAATTCAACAGTTGGCAGAAGAAACCGGCGGCTGTATTTCCGACTCACTGGAAATGGCCCGTTTCGGCGCGAAGCACGCCGCATCCACGCTACTGGTAGCGGGCGTACGGTTTATGGGGGAAACCGCCAAAATCCTCAGCCCCGAAAAAACCATTCTTATGCCTACCCTGGCGGCGGAATGTTCGCTGGATTTAGGCTGCCCAATAGACGAATTTAGCGCTTTTTGTGATGCGCATCCTGACAGAACCGTAGTGGTCTATGCTAACACCTCGGCTGCTGTTAAAGCGCGTGCGGACTGGGTTGTGACCTCCAGTATCGCCGTAGAACTGATTGAGCATCTGGATAGTTTGGGGGAAAAAATTATCTGGGCGCCGGACAGACACCTGGGGAATTACGTGCAAAAACAGACCGGGGCCGATGTACTGTGTTGGCAAGGGGCGTGTATCGTGCATGACGAGTTTAAAACCCAGGCGTTGACCCGTTTAAAAAAAATCTATCCCGATGCCGCTATTCTGGTTCACCCTGAATCGCCGCAGTCCATTGTCGAAATGGCCGATGCGGTGGGCTCCACCAGTCAGCTTATTAAGGCGGCAAAAACGCTGCCGCACAGACAGCTTATCGTGGCGACCGATCGCGGCATCTTCTACAAAATGCAGCAGGCGGTGCCTGAAAAAGAGCTGCTTGAAGCGCCCACGGCTGGCGAGGGGGCGACCTGCCGTAGCTGCGCGCACTGTCCGTGGATGGCGATGAATGGCCTGAAAGCTATTGCTGAAGGGCTGGGGCAGGGAGGCGCGGCGCATGAAATACAGGTTGATGCGGCGCTACGCGAGGGCGCATTACTGCCCCTCAACCGGATGCTGGATTTTGCGACTACACTTCGGGCGTAAAGACGGAAATCTTTGGGGGAGAGAATGGATTTTTTTAGTACGCACAACATACTGATTCATATTCCGATTGGCGCTGGCGGGTACGATCTCTCGTGGATCGAAGCGGTAGGAACCATCGCCGGCCTGCTCTGTATTTGGCTTGCCAGTCTGGAGAAGATCAGCAACTACTTTTTTGGACTGGTTAACGTCACTCTGTTTGCGATTATTTTCTTTCAGATCCAGCTTTATGCCAGCCTGTTGCTGCAACTCTTTTTCTTTGCCGCCAATATTTATGGCTGGTATGCGTGGTCGCGGCAAACAAAGGATAATCAAGCCGAGCTTAAAATCCGCTGGCTGCCGTTGCCAAAAGCAATGGCATGGCTGGCGATATGTGTGATAGCTATCGGTTTGATGACGCGATATATCGATCCCGTATTCGCCGTCCTGACGCGCGTGGCCGTCGCCATTATGCAGATGCTGGGGTTACAGGTGACAATGCCTGTACTGCAACCGGACGCTTTCCCGTTCTGGGACTCTTGCATGATGGTGCTGTCTATCGCGGCGATGATTCTGATGACACGAAAATATGTCGAAAACTGGCTCCTGTGGGTGGTAATCAACGTGATCAGCGTGGTGATTTTTGCTTTGCAGGGCGTCTATGCGATGTCGCTGGAATATCTGATCCTGACATTTATCGCCGTGAACGGTAGCCGCCTGTGGATAAACAGCGCGCGGGAGCGAGGATCGCGCGCGCTTTCCCGTTAATGGTGATGAACATGCCCGGATGACGTCTGATTCAGATGACAGTCCGGGCCGTGACACACTTGATATTCCATCTGAATCGTGGCGTGCGCAATATGGTATTCGTGCATCAGGAAATCCTGGATACGTTCCAGCAGCGCATCATGGTCGTGTGGCGGAATGACCTGAGCGTGCAACGTCATGACCGGTTTTTCGCCGACCATCCAGACATGCACATGGTGTACGTTGCGGACTTCGGGGATTTCCCGGCTTAAATGGCGCTGTAAGGCATTAATATCCAGCGAAACCGGCGCGCCTTCCAGCAATTCGTTGACGCTATCTTTTAATAAACGCCAGGCGCTGCGTAGCACCAGTACCGAAACCAGAATAGAGAGAATCGGGTCCGCTGGCGTCCAGCCCGTCCAGATAATGATCAACGCGGCGACTATTGCGCCGACGGAACCCAGCAAATCGCCCATCACATGTAGCGCGGCAGCGCGCACGTTCAGGTTTTTTTCATCGCTTCCCCGATGGAGAATCCAGAACGCAAACAGGTTCGCCAGCAGACCCGCGACCGCAATCACCATCATCAGATTGCCCGCCACCGGACGTGGCGTGTAAAAGCGCTCTATCGCTTCCCAGACAATGAGAAGGGTAATGACCACCAACGCAATGGCATTCACAAAAGCCGCCAGTGTGGTGAGTCTTAGCCAGCCAAAAGTGTGGCGAACAGTCGGGGGACGACGGGAAAATTGAACCGCCAGCAGCGCAAAGAGAAGGGCCGCCGCGTCGGTGAGCATATGTCCCGCATCCGCCAACAACGCCAGAGAGCCGGAGAGTATCCCGCCCACCACCTCAAGGAGCATAAATCCGGCAGTGACGATAAAGGCGAAAAGCAGGCGACGAGCATTATTATCTTTCGGCAGGTGTGAATCGGCATGAGAGTGTGAGTGCGCCATAACGTCATTCCTTTGTTATTCTCATCAATACTGTAGACATCATACTGATTTTTCGCTGACAAAATAAAAAGGAGAGCGAAAGCTCTCCCGTTATCAGACTTTTTTCTGCATTACTGTGTGGTACCGTCGGTTTTGGTATTCACGTCATTATTGACGCCATTACCGGTTTCCACTTTTTTATTAATATCCGGGCAGCGACCGTCTTTACACATGGTATTTTTATGCTCTTCATCCTTGGTCATTCCGTCATGATTCATGGTTGAACCGTCTGGATGCTGCATCGTGCTGTTAGTATTGCCGTTGGTATTGATGTCGTTGTTATTCACATCATTCGGCGCTACATTCTGGCGGGCGTCCGGGGCAACCTGACCGGCATTTGCCGCCGAGTTCGCCTGGCCATTACTGGATTGCGCGTTAGATTCAGCAGCTAACGCTGCGCCGCTGGCAAGGCCGAGGGTAGCGGTGAGTAAAAGCGTAGTCAGTTTTGTCATTTTCATAAGATGCTCCTGTTATGGTGGATATGTCGGATAACCTCTTCCAACAGTGCACGTGTCAGTCAAATCCTCAAATAAGGGATAAAAAGCGTTCGCCGCCGCGGGTTAACGCAGCAGAGAATCTTGCAATAATTCATAAACAGAGTGGTTACAGTTAAAAAGTGTAGGTTAGATCCCATTTTTCGCTACATTTGTGCGTTTTTTTCCTGAATTCCAGGATTATTCCGTTCAAAGTGTAAAAGCCCGTTTACACTATTTAATTGAAGAGATAGATTGGAGGGATTGCATTCATTGGGATAAGTACGGCAACACTGGAATAAACATGAATTATCAGAACGACGATTTACGCATTAAAGAAATCAACGAGTTATTACCTCCGGTCGCGCTGCTGGAAAAGTTTCCCGCCACGGAAAATGCAGCAAATACCGTTGCTCACGCGCGCAAAGCCATCCATAAAATTCTCAAAGGCAATGACGATCGTCTGCTGGTGGTGATCGGTCCTTGTTCAATTCATGATCCGGCAGCGGCGAAAGAGTATGCCGCCCGTTTGCTGGCGCTACGCGATGAGCTTCAAGGCGAGCTTGAAATTGTCATGCGCGTCTATTTTGAGAAACCGCGTACTACCGTCGGCTGGAAAGGACTGATTAACGATCCGCACATGGATAACAGCTTCCAGATTAACGACGGTCTGCGTATTGCGCGCAAACTGCTGCTGGATATTAACGACAGCGGCCTGCCTGCCGCCGGCGAATTCCTCGATATGATCACGCCGCAATATCTGGCCGATCTGATGAGCTGGGGCGCCATTGGCGCGCGGACTACTGAATCCCAGGTTCATCGCGAACTGGCGTCTGGCCTCTCTTGTCCGGTCGGTTTTAAAAATGGTACTGATGGCACGATTAAAGTCGCCATTGACGCCATCAACGCCGCCGGCGCGCCGCATTGCTTCCTCTCCGTCACTAAATGGGGTCATTCAGCGATTGTGAATACCAGCGGCAACGGCGACTGCCATATCATTCTGCGCGGCGGTAAAGCGCCAAACTATAGCGCGCAGCATGTTGCTGAGGTGAAAGAAGGCCTCATCAAAGCGGGACTAACGCCGCAGGTCATGATCGATTTCAGCCATGCCAACTCCTGTAAGCAATTTCAAAAGCAGATGGAGGTTTGCGCCGATGTCTGTCAGCAGATAGCAGGCGGTGAAAAAGCGATTATTGGCGTGATGGTAGAGAGTCATCTGGTGGAAGGAAACCAGAGTCTGGAAAGCGGTCAGCCGCTGACCTACGGTAAAAGCATTACTGACGCCTGTATTGGCTGGGAAGATACCGATGCGCTGCTTCGTCAGTTGTCGGCGGCGGTAAAAGCCCGTCGCGGCTAAGTTTAGTTTCTATCCTGTGGTGAAGTGCAGGATAGAAAACATATCGGTCCAGTAACAGCCTACCGGACCGATATTGCCAATATTAATGTATTATTATTTGGCGTACTTAGGTACTTCCTGCTTCTGGAGGGTATTTCCTTCCGAATCAATTCCTACAATGACTCTATAGCGGTCAAAATATAACTTCTTAATGGATTCTGTTCCTAATTCTTCGTAGGCAACAATTTCTACTGATTTAACATGTTTTGTATTAATTGCAGACGCTCCTCCAATCCCGAGTAGCGAAACCCCACCGTATTTTTTACAAAGCTCAGCGACATAATCAGCACGATCGCCTTTGCCAAGAAACGCAGTTGCCCCTTGTTGAAACATCATTTCTACAAATGGGTCCATACGCGCGGCCGTTGTAGGACCGTTGGAGCCAATAGGTAAACCAGGTCTGGCAGGGCAGGGGCCAGCATAGTAAATCGTTTGGTTTTGAAAATCGACCGGTGATTTTTCTCCGTTACTAAGCGCTACTTCGATTTTTTTATGCGCGGCGTCACGGCAGGTGTAAGCAAATCCAGTGAGAAATAATATATCGCCGACCTTAAGAGTTTTCGCTTTCTCTTTAGTCAATGGTAATGTTAATTCCATCATAGCTTCTCCAGATATTAAATGATTTCACTAGCGTGGCGGCTTGCATTACATTGGAAATTGATTGCGACTGGTAGTGCAGTGATATGGCAAGGATAGTAATCGACATGCACGCCTAACGCCGTAATACGCCCGCCCATACCTAAAGGGCCGATCCCTGTATTATTCACAGCTTCTAATAATTCAGCTTCGAGCTGGGCATAAAGTGGTTTAGCATTGAACTCACCAAGAGGGCGTAATAATGCTTTCTTCGCCATCCACGAACAGTGGTCCATTGTACCGCCAACGCCGATACCAATAATATAAGGAGGGCATGGATTGCCTCCTACACGACGGACAGTTTCCAGAACAAAATCTTTTATACCATCAATACCATCGCCGGGAAGCAATGTTTTAAAAGTTCCCATATTTTCGCTACCGCCGCCCTTTGGCATAACGGTAATTGTCACTCGGTCACCATCAACAATTTCAGTATGTAAAATTGCAGGAGTATTATCATTAGTATTAATACGTTCTAATGGATCTGCAACCATGGATTTTCTTAAGTATCCATTTTCATAGCCCTGGCGAACACCCTGGTTCACCTGATCTTTAAGCGGCTTACCTTCCCAGCATACATGTTGTCCAATTTCCATTATAACGATACAAGTACCGGTATCATGGCAGCATGCAAGTTGTTCTTTTTTTGCATACTCTCCATTATCAATTAATATCTTAATGGTTTCCTTGCCGATCTTTGACTCTTCTTTATCATATGCTTTACGAAAAGAACACATGAGATTATCATCCAGTTCATAACAAGCTTTTTTTACAAGTTTTTCGATAACCGGAATGATAATTTCTGTATTTAATATACGACTCATACTCCCTCCAGTGCTATGTTGCATTGTTTTATCCATTGATCACATTTTCATGATATTCGTATTCATTGTAGGAAGGAAATATGTTATTTTTATTAAATGATAAATTTTATTTATAGTAGTGGAAAATAGATGGAAATTAGACAATTAGAATATTTTGTAAGCGCTTCTTTGTTAGGTAACTTAACCAGAGTTGCTGAGCGGCATTTTGTTTCTCAACCTAATATCACCATTGCTATTAAGAAGTTAGAGACTGAATTAGGGGTGACATTATTTGATAGAAAGAAAAATAAACTTGTCCTTACTGAGGAGGGCATGTTTTTCTTACAAAAAATTGAACCTATCCTTATTGCGTTAAAAAATAGCGTAGCGGAAATGAAAGATTATCGTAATGAAAATGGTGGTATAGTAACTTTGGGGATCCCACCGATGATAAGTTTGTTTCTTTTTTCACCGCTCTTCAAGCATTTCCGAGAGATTTATCCAGAGATGGAACTCTCTCTTGTTGAAGAGGGGACTTTTGGTTTACATGATAAACTTTCTGCTGGAGAGCTGGATCTTGCTATTGTTATTATTAATGACTGTCCAAAAGAATTAGTTACGGTACCATTAATGACTCAGCAGCACGTGGTATGTATGTCAGATAAACATCCTCTGGCAAAAAAGGATAGTATCGATTGGGAAGATCTACAATATGAGCCATTGATACTAATGAAAAAAGATTCCTGGCATAGAAAAACGATTATTGAAGAATGTACAAAGCGAGGAATTCATACACATATTTTTCTATCATCAAACAGGGTTCAAACCAACATAGATCTGGTTGCTAAAAATGAAGGAATTTCTTTCATTTTGGACGCTGTCGATCTTAAAGCCGAAAAAGTAATAACTAAGGCCATGACTGAGCCGACTTATGTTACGATTGGTTTGGCCTGGAAGAAAGATAAATATTTATCATATGCAACCAGAGCGTTAATTAAATTCATTGAGGATTATATTAAAGAACATTTTACAATTAAATAATTATATTTGTTCTTCAACAAAAATTTCCCATAGTTCTTCGGCATCTGGAGGCATTCTCTTGGCTGGTCTATAAAGTCTTATTTCTATGGGTACCCATAAATTGCTTTCTTTTTCCGCTGCAGTAACAATAGTTTTAGCCTCTATATCTTGCCTGGCAAGGCTTTGAGGTATCCAGGCAACACCGTCGCCAGATCTGACCATTGCCAATAGTGTTGCTGCCAGATCGGCCACAAAGGCAACATTTATATTATGGGTAATTCTGTTAATAGACGCTGTATTTGCTATTATTCTTCCCAGACCTGATTGTGATGAAAAAGAAAGGTAAGGGAATTGAATCTTATTATTTATATTCCACAACGGTTTTAACGTTTCTGAGTCTGGTTTACTGAATGGAATTAATGTATCAAACCCAAGACGAATGCTCATAAAGTTATTTTTATTTAAATTTAGATGCATATGTGGGTGATGGTGACACAGCAAAAATTGTGAATCTCCCTGCCGCATCATTTTTTCGCACGCATTCAATGAGTCAGATAAAAGACGAAATGAACCAAATTTTGCAATTTTATCACTCTGTTTTAACAAATGCGGTACAAAAGAGAAAGACAAAGCATGCGTTGCTGAAAAAACAAGACTAGGTTGTTTATTACCTGCGGCCTCAAGGGTATCACTTTTCAATGTGTACAAGGAGTGGATCAGTTCGGGAAGCTGGTCTGTAAATACTTCTCCGGCTTTGGTAAGGGTGACTCCCCGTTTACTTCTTTCAAAAAGGGGCGTACCCACCCATTCTTCGAGAGATTGTATCCGACGACTAAATGCGGGTTGAGTCACATATCTTGAGGCAGACGCTTTTGAGAAATTCAACGTTTCTTTTAGAGCCAGACAGTCTTCGAGCCATGTTAGTTCGAGGTGATGCCGATATTGCATAAGCTGCAACCTTATTAGCATTGGATGAGTTTCATTTATATAAGTAGCATTATACACAGACAGATTTTAAGAGGAAATTATTTGATTAAACAGAAACAAAAGCAGTAAGAATATGTTATGCCTTTGTCGGGTAAGTGTTGTTATTTATGTGAGTGTATTCTTTCTCAATAGAAATTAATTAGATGTAATTTTAGTATAACATGTGATTTATG
Organism: Salmonella sp. SAL04214; assembly: GCF_046550615.1. Classification (NCBI taxonomy): domain Bacteria; kingdom Pseudomonadati; phylum Pseudomonadota; class Gammaproteobacteria; order Enterobacterales; family Enterobacteriaceae; genus Salmonella; species Salmonella sp. SAL04214. The sequence continues at coordinate 1,954 of NZ_JBGDXT010000021.1, read as the reverse complement.
CTTGTTGTAGTTGTATTCATGACTGTAATGAGTTGTTTTTGTACCCTAATAATATAAGGACGTATACATGTCACCAGCGATTATTACTTTGTTGGTTTTAGTGGTTGCAATAATTATCTTTGTTAGCGATCGTCTTCCTATGGGATTAGTTGCATTTATGGTCCCAATGGCACTTTATTTTACCGGTGTTATCGATGCTAAGGATATTTTTGCTTCAATCGTAAATGCGAATGTTATTCTTATCGTCGCCATGTGTGTACTCGGTGCGGCATTTTTTAAAACAGGTTTGGCATGGCAATCAAGTAAAATTTTACTAAAATATGCTAAAACAGAAAGAAGCCTTAGTGTATTGATTTTTCTTATTGGTGGAGTTATGTCTGCCTTTGTTTCTAATAGCGGAACAGTTGCTGTGCTAATTCCTATTGTTTTAGGTATTGCCGCCAGTAGTCAGATTAAGCCTATTAAACTTCTTATGCCTCTGGTTTTTGGGGCAACAATCGGTGCTGATATTTCTATTATCGGTTCGCCAGGAAATCTGATTGCTAAAAATACTATTGAAACTTTTAGTAAGGGAAGTCTGTCGGTGCCATTTTTCGAATACGCTAAAATTGGTATTCCTTTGCTGATTGCATGCTCTATATTTCTCTATTTCTTCGGTTCAAAACTCATCGCAGATCGTGATGGAAATACACAATCTGATTCTCAAATGGATTATAGCCAAATTCCGGCCTGGCATAGAAATTTAACTTTAGCCGTTTTTATCCTGGCTATCGCTGGAATGGTGGCAACTGATTATATTAAGTTTCTGCCTCCAATGCATATTATTGCGTGTTGTGCGGCTATTGTTCTTGTATTTGCTGGCGTTTTGACACAAAAGGAAACTTTTAATTCTTTTGAAACGCTAACTGTTTTCATGCTTGCGTTTATGATGCCTTTAGGAGCCGCGCTTAATTCTACTGGTGCTGGAGAAATGATTGCCAATGCCGTTATTTCAGTAACCGGTGATTCTGGCGTTATGATTATTATGGCATCATTGTGGATACTTACATGGGCTTTGACTCAAGTTATGAGTAACACTGCAGCATGTACGTTGTTATGCCCGGTAGGGTGGACTATCGCACAGTCTATTGGCGCAGACCCTCGTGCAGTTGTTATTGCTGTTTTTATTGCGAGTAGTGTTGCTGTTTGTACCCCAATGGCTATTCCTGCAAACTCAATGATTATTGGCCCGGGGAATGTTAAATTTAAAGATTTCTTAAAACCCGGACTGGCGATTAGTTTGGTTTGTTTTATCGTTAGTATGATTTTACTACCGATATTTTATCCCTTCTATTAATGCCTGATATTACTTTTCTATTTTAGACTATTAAATTTGAGACTTTATTATGAATAGTTCGGTGCTATTAGGTGAAGGCTTCACTCTGATGTTCCTCGGCATGGGGTTCGTGCTGGCGTTTCTGTTCCTGCTGATTTTCGCCATCCGCGGCATGTCCGCCGCCGTCAACCGTTTCTTCCCTGAACCAGCTCCGGTGCCAAAACTGGCACCTGCCGCCGCCGCGCCCGCGGACGACTTTGCCCGCCTCAAGCCGGTGATTGCCGCCGCTATCCACCACCATCGCCGCCTTAACCCTTAATTTACGGAGGAATCCATGACCATTGCCATTACCGATGTCGTCCTGCGCGACGCCCACCAGTCCCTGTTCGCCACCCGCCTGCGCCTTGACGATATGCTGCCGATTGCCGCTCAGCTTGACGATGTCGGCTACGGCTCGCTGGAGTGCTGGGGCGGCGCCACCTTTGACGCCTGCATCCGTTTCCTCGGCGAAGACCCGTGGGTCCGCCTGCGCGAGCTCAAAAAAGCCATGCCCAAAACCCCCCTGCAGATGTTGCTGCGCGGCCAGAACCTGCTCGGCTACCGCCACTACGCCGACGACGTGGTGGAGCGCTTCGTCGA
>NZ_JBGDXT010000020.1:0-37538 GCF_046550615.1 Salmonella sp. SAL04214 | reverse complement strand
TTTTCTCTTCAACCGACCGGCTGTTTGTGTGAAGTGATTCACATCCGCCGTGTCGATGGAGGCGCATTATAGGGAGTTCTCTGCTGACCGCAATAGAAAAATTGCAGAAAAATGACTGTTTGCTGCATTCCCCAGCAAAACCCCTGGTTATACCCATTTACGCACAGACTTATCCACAAAATTCGCGTTCATTTCCTGGATCTTCTCACTCTGCAAACGATCTTTCAGGGATAAAAGCGGGGCCAGAATTTAAAAAGAAAAATTCGCGAGCGTTGCGCAAACGTTTTCGTTACAATGTCGCCGCAAAATGAGAATACCCCATAAGGGGCGTTAGCTGAGTTTTTCACGAAAAATTCAGCTAACGCTCTCTGTAATCGTCAAATCCAGGGGATTTACCATGCAACAACGTCGTCCAGTCCGCCGCGCTCTGCTCAGTGTTTCTGACAAGGCCGGTATCATCGAATTCGCCCAGGCACTTTCCGCACGCGGTGTGGAGCTGCTGTCTACGGGGGGCACCGCCCGCCTGTTAGCAGAAAAAGGCCTGCCGGTGACCGAAGTTTCCGATTACACCGGTTTTCCGGAAATGATGGATGGACGCGTAAAGACCCTGCATCCAAAAGTCCACGGCGGCATCCTCGGTCGCCGCGGCCAGGACGATGCCATTATGGAACAGCACCACATCGCCCCTATCGATATGGTTGTCGTTAACCTGTATCCGTTCGCCGAAACCGTAGCACGCGAAGGCTGCTCGCTGGAAGATGCGGTAGAGAACATCGATATCGGCGGCCCGACCATGGTGCGCTCTGCTGCGAAGAACCATAAAGACGTCGCTATCGTGGTGAAGAGCAGCGACTACGACGCCATTATTAAAGAGATGGATGCTAACGAAGGTTCTCTGACCCTCGACACCCGTTTCGATCTCGCGATTAAAGCCTTCGAACACACCGCCGCCTACGACAGCATGATCGCTAACTACTTCGGCAGCATGGTTCCGGCCTACCACGGTGAAAGCAAAGAAGCCGCCGGTCGCTTCCCGCGTACGCTGAATCTGAACTTCATTAAGAAGCAGGATATGCGCTATGGCGAGAACAGCCACCAGCAGGCAGCCTTCTATATAGAAGAAAATGTGAAAGAAGCGTCCGTTGCCACCGCACAGCAGGTTCAGGGCAAAGCGCTTTCTTACAACAACATCGCTGATACCGACGCGGCGCTGGAGTGTGTGAAAGCGTTCAACGAGCCAGCCTGCGTAATCGTCAAGCACGCTAACCCGTGCGGCGTGGCGGTGAGCACCACTATTCTCGACGCTTACGACCGTGCGTATAAAACCGACCCAACCTCCGCGTTCGGCGGCATTATCGCCTTTAACCGCGAGCTGGATGCTGAAACCGCGCAGGCCATCATCTCCCGCCAGTTCGTGGAAGTGATCATCGCCCCATCTGCGACCGAAGAAGCGCTGAAGATCACTGCCGCTAAACAGAACGTTCGCGTCCTGACCTGTGGCCAGTGGGCACAGCGCGTACCGGGCCTCGACTTTAAACGCGTTAACGGCGGCCTGCTGGTTCAGGACAGGGATCTGGGTATGGTGAGCGAAGCTGAACTGCGCGTGGTCTCTAAACGCCAGCCGACTGAGCAGGAACTGCGCGATGCGCTGTTCTGCTGGAAAGTGGCAAAGTTCGTGAAATCCAACGCCATTGTGTATGCCAAAGAGAACATGACCATCGGCATAGGCGCAGGCCAGATGAGCCGCGTGTACTCCGCCAAAATCGCCGGGATTAAAGCGGCTGACGAAGGTCTGGAAGTGAAAGGCTCCGCGATGGCCTCTGATGCCTTCTTCCCGTTCCGCGATGGTATTGATGCCGCTGCCGCTGTCGGCGTGAGCTGCGTTATCCAGCCTGGCGGTTCTATCCGTGATGATGAAGTCATTGCCGCTGCCGATGAACACGGCATTGCGATGATCTTCACCGACATGCGCCACTTCCGCCATTAATTCAGGGAGCAGACGATGAAAGTTTTAGTCATTGGTAACGGCGGGCGCGAACACGCGCTGGCCTGGAAAGCCGCACAGTCGCCGCTGGTTGATACCGTTTTTGTCGCACCGGGTAACGCCGGTACCGCGCTGGAGCCAGCGTTGCAGAACGTGGCTATCGGCGTCACCGATATTCCGGCACTGCTGAACTTTGCCCGGGACGAGAAGATCGATCTGACCATCGTCGGCCCGGAAGCGCCGCTGGTGATTGGCGTGGTCGATGCATTCCGCGCCGCTGGTCTGAAGATCTTTGGCCCAACCGAAGGGGCCGCGCAACTGGAAGGCTCCAAAGCGTTCACCAAAGATTTCCTCGCTCGTCACCAGATTCCGACGGCGGAATACCAGAATTTCACCGAGATTGAGCCTGCCCTGGCTTATCTGCGTGAGAAAGGCGCGCCGATCGTCATCAAGGCCGATGGTCTGGCTGCGGGCAAAGGCGTCATCGTGGCGATGACGCTGGAAGAAGCCGAAGCCGCCGTTCATGACATGCTGGCAGGCAACGCCTTTGGCGATGCGGGCCACCGCATCGTGATTGAAGAGTTCCTCGACGGCGAAGAAGCGAGTTTTATCGTGATGGTCGACGGCGAGCACGTTCTGCCGATGGCCACCAGCCAGGACCACAAACGCGTGGGCAACGGCGATACCGGCCCGAACACCGGCGGTATGGGGGCCTACTCACCGGCGCCGGTGGTAACTGATGAAGTGCATCAGCGCACCATGGAACGCATCATCTGGCCAACCGTGAAAGGCATGGCGGCGGAAGGTAACACGTACACCGGCTTCCTGTATGCGGGTCTGATGATCGACAAGCAGGGCAACCCGAAAGTTATCGAGTTCAACTGCCGCTTCGGCGATCCGGAAACCCAGCCGATCATGCTGCGCATGAAGTCGGATCTGGTGGATCTTTGCCTCGCCGCCTGTGACGGCAAGCTGGATGAGAAAACTTCCGAGTGGGACGAGCGCGCTTCATTAGGCGTGGTGATCGCTGCGGGCGGTTATCCGGGCAGCTACAACACCGGCGACGAGATCCACGGTCTGCCGCTGGAAGAAGTGGCTGACGGTAAGGTTTTCCACGCGGGCACCAAACTCGCCGATGACGACCGCGTGTTGACCAGCGGCGGACGCGTCCTGTGCGCCACCGCGCTGGGTCACACCGTGGCTGAGGCGCAGAAACGCGCTTACGCCCTGATGACCGACATCCGCTGGGACGGCAGCTTCAGCCGTAACGACATCGGCTGGCGCGCCATCGAGCGTGAGCAAAACTAACGGCTGAGTTTAGCCAGCAGCGTTTTGCGCGTAATGCCCAATTGGCGGGCGGCTTCCGTTTTGTTGCCGCCCGTTTTTTCCAGCGCCGCCAGAATGATCTCTTTTTCCACATCGACCAACGGTTGGATCTCACCACTGTATTCCGTTTTTATCGGCGTCGCGGCAATAGCGAGAGGCAATTCGCGTTCAGAAATGTATTCTCCCGTTAGCAACACCACCGCCCGCTCGATAGCGTTTTCCAGCTCACGGATATTGCCCGGCCAGTCGTAGTGGATCAGCAGATCCATCGCCTGCGGCGTAAACCCCTTCACCGCTTTGCGGTTACGTTCGGCAAAACGCCGCAGAAAATGGTCTGCCAGTAGCGGAATATCTTCCCGACGCTGGCGCAAAGAAGGCATTTCAATCGCCACCACATTCAGGCGGTAATAGAGATCCTGGCGAAAGCGACCGGCACTCACCTCTTCCGCCAGATCGCGGTGGGTAGCGGCAATTAACCGAACATCCACAGATATCGTCTGGTTACTTCCCACGCGTTGCACTTCGCGCTCCTGAATCGCCCGCAGCAAACGTACCTGCATTAACGGCGAGATATCGCCGATTTCATCAAGAAACAATGTCCCGCCGTCAGCTTCGACAAAGCGTCCCTCCCGACGTTTATCCGCGCCGGTAAACGCGCCTTTTTCGTGTCCGAACAGCTCAGACTCCAGCAGCGATTCATTAAGCGCGGCGCAGTTGAGCGTGACCAGCGGTCTATCGCTCCTGGCGCTACAGGCGTGTAGCGCCCGCGCCACCAGCTCTTTACCCGTGCCGGAGTCTCCGTGAATCAATACCGTGGCGTCTGATGGTGCGACCATCGCGATTTCATTCAGTAAATGTTGCATCGCCGGACTGCTGCCAATCATGCCAAACTGCGCAGCCGACGCCGATGGCAATTCAGCGCCCGTTTCCCGCGTATGCGCCAACGCCTTTTCCAGCGTCTCCTGCAGACGGTCAAAATCCAGCGGTTTAATTAAATAGTCGAGCGCGCCGGCTTTCAACGCCTCTACCGCCGTTTCCACGCTGGAGAATGCCGTCATAATCAAAATCGGAATGGCGGGGTTGAGCGCTTTAATCTCCTTCAGCGTGGCGATACCGTCCATCTCCGCCATACGCACATCGCACAGTACCAGATCAAAGACTTTCTCACGCACCTGAGCCAACGCATCATGCCCACTGTAGGCCAGAGCGACGTTATAGCCCCAGCCCCGAAGCAGCGCCTGTAAAATCGTGCAGTGGCTTACATCATCATCCACAACCAGAATATCGATTTTTCCGCGTATCACCCTTGTTAATCCTGTTGTCTCGCTATCACTGGCAACCAGATAGTAAAGACCGCGCCTTTACCCTCAATACTTTTCACCTTAATCGCGCCGCCATGCTGTTCGATGATATTTTGCACCACCGCCAGCCCCAGGCCTGTCCCGTCAGCTTTGGTCGTAAAATAAGGCGTAAAAATCGCCTCCAGCTGATCCGGGGCGATCCCTTTCCCGCTATCGGTAACAGTGATGATAACGCGGTCAGTCCCACTTTCTTTTGCCTCTACGGTAATCGTTCCCTGGCGGCCAATCGCATGTATAGCGTTCAGGTACAGATTCAACAGCACCTGAGTCAGCCTGTCCGGGTCAGCCTGAATACGCTTAAGCGTCTCATTCGCCGTGAATCTCAACTGAATCTCTCTGCTTTGGGCATCCTGACTGACCAGATTCAGGGAGTGAGTAATAATATCATTGAGGTTAACCGTCTGGAGCGTCAGATGCGCGGGCTTTACCAGTTCGAGCAATTCGCTTACCACCCGGTTCAAACGGTCGGCCTCTTTGGCCATCACCTGCGCCAGTTCATGCGACTCGCCGCCGGCAGGCGTGCGCTCGGCAAAGTATTTCGCCAGCCCTTTGATGGACGAGAGCGGGTTACGAATTTCGTGCGCGACGCCCGCCGCCAGATGCCCCATCGCCACCAGCTTTTCTTTACGCTTCATTGCATCAAGCAGTTCTCTGTGCGAGCGCTGATAACGCTGATGCCAAAAAAACGCCAGTAACGTTGCCAACAGCACCGCCGCTAACGCAGACAAAACAATCAGCGTATTACGCCACTCCCTTGCCTGTGTCGCGGCTAGCTCGCTGGCGTCAAAGGCAATAAAAATAGTTTGTTTCGCTGGTTCGTTGTCATTGGCGCTACGCGCCATGCCGTGCCCCCTCATACCGTGACCTCTCATACCGAAAAGCGGCTGGAACTGACGGTAAATTTCCAGCGCAGGCACCGTCTCGCCGTTAGCAGCAACGTCGACACGCCGCCAACGCTCCTGCGGCCCGGGGTTTAGTTGATGCATTTCAGATGCGGAATAGAGCGATTTGCCCACCATGCCAGGGTTGCTATGAGTGATGATTACCCCCTGCGCATCCGTTACGGCGAACCACAACACGCCTGGCTGACCCGCCATCTCTTCCAGCAATGTCTGCTGCTGCGCGTGATGCATCCGCATTCCCATACCTACTCGCGTGCCGGACTCCAGAGCGCGAATGAGTACATTTCCCTTTTCCAGCAGCGTCTGCCTGGCGGCAGCGCTCTCACGGCCATAGTCGCGAATGACCATAATGGAAAATAGCCCCACCAGAATGAAGATCGCCACAGGTAACAGTCGACTCAACCACGTTGCAGCGGCATCTTTATGTAATCGTATAAAACTCACAGGCTTCCCCGGCTCGTTTTTATTTTCCTTACTTAAGCAGAGATCATGCCATTCTTCGCTCCGCATAACCGCGCGTTGCCGCACACCCTTTCGGATACGGATGGGTAAAAATGACTCGCCAGGCGGGTCATGCGAGTCATTTTTACTCGCTTTTTGCCGCCTGAAGCGGGTTAACTCGCTGCCCGACAAGGAATAGTTACCTGGCACGGAAGATGCAAGAGAGAGGATAAGATGAGCAACAGGAGAACGCAAAATGAAACGGAACAATAAATCAGCTATCGCGCTAATCGCCCTCTCTCTTTTGGCCCTGAGCTCCGGCGCCGCCTTCGCCGGGCATCACTGGGGCAACAATGACGGTATGTGGCAACAGGGAGGTAGCCCGTTAACCACGGAACAGCAGGCGACGGCGCAGAAGATTTATGATGATTACTATACGCAGACCAGCGCGCTGCGCCAGCAACTGATATCCAAACGTTATGAATACAACGCGCTACTGACCGCCAGTTCGCCGGATACTGCGAAAATTAACGCGGTTGCCAAAGAGATGGAGTCATTAGGCCAGAAGTTAGATGAGCAACGCGTGAAACGGGATGTCGCGATGGCGCAGGCTGGCATACCACGCGGCGCAGGAATGGGCTATGGCGGTTGCGGCGGCTATGGCGGCGGTTATCATCGCGGCGGCGGTCATATGGGTATGGGAAACTGGTAGAGCATGTTTGCCGAATGGCGGCTTCGCCATTCGGTATTCCATCAAAAGGTTTTCGCTTGCGGCTGCCAGTGACAGAAATCTGAATTCGCCACCAGCAAAAGTTGCGATCCTTCCGGCGCCTCCAGCCATGCTACGCTCACCTCTACCGATGAGTGGTTCTGGCGGCGCTCAATGTGGCTTATTGCCCAGGAATCCAGATCCGGTTTCAGCGTTTCACCTTCACAGGTGGTTACCGTATGGTCGGCGTGCCAGCGTCCCTGGCGTAGTATGACCCGCCCCAGGCGCAAGGCGTCACTGGTCTGACGGATTTGTTCGGCGCGATAGCGATACAAGGCAATCTGATCGTTGGAAAGCTGCTGCTTCTGCCCCCCGACTTCACGCTGCATAAAACTGAGTTCGCCATGAGCGTCGAAACGCGCGCGAATATGTTCTGGCGGTTTGCTGTAAATATTGAGTTCAATAAGCGAAAGCGTATCACCCTGCCAACGATATTCGCTGGTCGTCGTGCTGCCGCTATGCCACGGGCTAAAAACAGAAAGCAGATGGACTTCATCGTTCGTATCTTTACGCCAGATACGCACCGCGCCGTGATCGCCGGCAAAGCCGCTGGCAGTAAACGGAGGCGGTGAAGCGTTATGACTGCAGGCAGTCAGCAACAGCGCGCCAGAAAACAGAAACGCGCGACGCCAGACGGACAAAAGGGGCTGATAAGCCCCTTCGATAAAACTGTTCACAGTTACGCGTCTTACTTAACTGCGTCTTTCAGAGCTTTACCAGAAACAAACGCCGGTACGTTAGCGGCGGCGATTTTGATTTCTTTACCGGTCTGTGGGTTACGGCCAGTGCGCTCAGCACGGTGGTTCACTTTGAAGGTACCGAAACCAACCAGTTGTACAGCATCGCCTTCTTTCAGAGACTCAGTAATAGCAGCCAGAGTGGATTCCAGAGCAGCTTTAGCCTGGGTTTTGGACAGTTCTGCTTTGTCTGCAATTACATCAATCAGTTGAGTCTTGTTCATAAGTTATCCTTACAATGTGTTTATCGCTTGCTAAGCATCGAGTGCGACGGAAATGCCAGAAAAGCACTCTCCTGCATACACGCACCGATAGCCACTTTTTTTCGCCTCCCAAATGTAGACCAGACGGGGGGCATAAGGGAAGCCTTATGGCACGACAAATCAGACGTTAAATCACGTTTTCTGGTGTCATTGCTGAAAATTTATACCGATATTGCTCTCACCAGCCTCGCGCAGGTCTGCCCTGAGCCCTTTTATCAGTTCAATATCGCGTTCTTCGCAGTCGGCTAAAAGTCGGAATATTTCCCACTGAATATCCCATTCCTGTTCAACGGCAGGGTTCGTTTTGAGCTCCTCATCGGTCATTTCCCGACCAGCCTGAGTCATTTCCAACATCGCCACCGTAGTAATGGAAGTCTTACTAACCTCAATAGCGTGTTCCAGCGTTTCGCCGCTAAGACGAGAATGCATTAATTCGCTTAATGCGACACAGGCATCAATCGCCGGGTAAACGCCGTACAGATCATAGTCGTCGGCTGCCGGAATTGCCTCTTCAAACTTCTCCAGTTGGCTATCGAAATTGACCTTTGCATCTTTCACCGTCAGGGTTTCCCAGATCAGATCCAGAATGCGACGGTAGATCTGTCCGTCGCCGAATTCCGTCTGCTTGCAAAACATGGCGTAGTTCGGGTACATGCGCTCGCACAAGCAGGCCATAAAGGTAACGTGCTGCCAGCTTTCCAGCCGCTCCAGACGCAAATGAATCGGGTTTTGTAACATGATGGAATCTCGAATCGGAAATTAGCGGCAGTTTACCTGAATCAGCGCTGAATTTCTTGCCAACGAACAAACGCCGGACGTCCGGAAGCGACGGCATCCGCCCAGCGCGTCGGCTCCGGCAGGCGATACCCTTTCATACAGCGCTGTACCCACGCCAGCGCGCTGTCAGTACTGACCCGGTGCCCCGTCGCGATAAACAGCGGATTACAGCGCGCCTTGCTGCGCCATACCCACGCCAGTTGCTCGCCTTTATCCATTAAGGGGCTAAGTGCGCCAGGTTCGGCGGAAAGTGGTTCAAATTTACCGCATAGCCGTTTTTTCGCTACGCCGATGGTCGGCACGTCCACCAACAGTCCAAAATGACTGGCGACGCCAAGCCGACGCGGATGCGAAATACCGTGACCGTCCACAAACAGCAAATCGGGCTTTTGCGAGAGCTGTTCCCACGCCGCCAGCAGCGCAGGATATTCACGAAAAGAGAGAAAGCCGGGGATATACGGCATGGTGGTGGCAATACGCGCCACCTTGTACTCTACCAGCTCAAGCGACGGATATTTCAGCAACACCATCGCCGCCCGCGTCACCTCGCCCCCCTGCTCAAAACCGACGTCCGCCCCGCCGATAAACGCTGGCGGATCTTTGTCCAACCGATCTTCGCGGCAAACCGATGAAGCAAGTTCTATCTGTTGAGCGCGTAGCGACGCGAGATCCATACTAACTCCTTAGTTGTGATACTGCGCAGAAAGTCGGTGCACTGCCTCCACAAATGCGCCAGCATGTTCTGGCGGCACATCCTGATGGATGCCATGTCCAAGATTAAAGACGTGCCCTTCTCCCTGACCGAAACCAGCAAGTATAGTCGCTACCTCGTCTTCGATCCGTGCCAGCGGCGCATACAGCATCGAGGGGTCCATATTGCCCTGCAGCGCCACTTTATGGCCAACGCGACGGCGCGCATCGGCGATATCTGTCGTCCAGTCGAGACCCAGCGCGTCGCAGCCGGTTTCTGCCATCGCCTCCAGCCACTGACCGCCACCTTTAGTGAACAGCGTTACCGGCACGCGGCGACCGTCGTTTTCACGCAGCAGGCCATCGACGATTTTATGCATGTAGTAGAGGGAGAACTGCTGGTAATCGCGGCCAGTCAGCACGCCGCCCCAGGTGTCGAAAATCATCACCGACTGCGCGCCCGCTTTGATTTGCGCGTTGAGGTACAGCGTGACGCTTTTCGCCAACTTATCCAGCAGCAGATGCAACGCCTGCGGGTCAGCGTACATCATCTTTTTAATCACCGTGAAGGCTTTGCTACTGCCGCCTTCCACCATGTAAGTCGCCAGCGTCCACGGGCTGCCGGAGAAGCCGATCAGCGGAACCTCGCCTTTTAGTTCGCGGCGAATCGTACGCACCGCATTCATCACATAACCCAGTTCATCTTCCGGATCGGGAATGGGCAGCTTATCGACATCGGCTTTGCAGGTGACAGGAGCCGTAAAGCGCGGGCCTTCCCCGGCTTCAAAATAGAGCCCCAGGCCCATCGCGTCCGGAATCGTCAGGATATCCGAGAAAAGGATCGCCGCATCAAGCGGATAACGGCGCAGCGGCTGTAAAGTGACCTCGCAGGCCAGTTCGGCATTTTTGCACAGCGACATAAAATCGCCCGCCTGAGCGCGAGTGGCTTTGTACTCCGGTAGATAACGGCCCGCCTGGCGCATCATCCACACTGGCGTAACATCAACGGGCTGGCGCAGCAGCGCACGTAGATAACGATCGTTTTTGAGTTCGGTCATTTTTACATTCCTTTAGCGTTGATGCGCCCAGTGTAACATGTCAATCATATTCAGCCCGACACATTGCCACCGTATCTTCGATCAAACGGCGCGCGACGGTGCCCGGTGGCGGTAGTAGCGGCAGATCGTCATAACGGTACCAATTTGCTTCCAACAGTTCTTTCGGGTCAATGACAATCTCGCCGCTGTCATACTCCGCCATAAAAGCGGTCATCAACGACTGCGGGAAAGGCCACGGCTGGGAAGTCACATAGCGCAGATTTTTCACCTTAATCCCGCTCTCCTCCATTACCTCTCGCGCGACCGCCTGTTCTAAGGTTTCGCCGACTTCAACAAACCCGGCCAGCACGGTATGCACGCCGTTGCGGTGGCGAACGTGCTGGGCCAGCAGGATGGAATCCTCACGGCGAATGGCAACAATAATGCAGGGGGCGATTTGCGGGTAGTAACGCTCGCGGCAATGGCTGCACAGCATCGCCCATTCGGTTTTACTCGGGTGCATAGGGTGCCCGCAATAGCCGCAAAATTTATGCGACCGATAAAACTCCGCCAACTGTACGCCACGTCCCGCCAGTTGGAACAACCCGGCATCCTGATCGATAATCTGGCGAACCGATCCCATATCATGGCGTCGATGCTGTAACACCAGCCAGACGGGCTCGCCTTGCCATTCACCTATCCGGAGTGCGCGCTGCCCCACAAGATCGAAATTTGCCGCCAGCCCGTGTGGTAATTCCCCATACGGCAACCATAATTTTTGTTCATGGCTGACGATCCACCAGCCACTCTCTAATTTTTCAATTATACGATCCATAGCTCTTGCACTACCTTTGCTTCACTGGCATGTTGTTAACATTATTTTTACATTCATGGCGAGCAGCCTTTATCTAACTTGCGGAGACAATCATGCTAAACCAGCTGGAAAACCTGACGGAGCGCGTTGGCGGAAGCAACAAACTGGTCGATCGCTGGCTGGATGTACGTAAGCACCTGCTCGTGGCTTACTACAATCTGGTTGGCATTAAGCCTGGCAAAGAATCGTACATGCGGCTGAATGAAAAAGCGCTGGATGATTTTTGTCAGAGCCTGGTCGATTACCTTTCCGCCGGGCACTTCAGTATTTATGAACGTATTCTCCATAAATTGGAAGGAAACGGTCAGCTTTTACATGCGGCAAAAATCTGGCCGCTGCTGGAAGATAATACGCAGCGCATTATGGATTATTACGACACCAGCCTGGAAACTGCCATCGATCACGATAATTGTCTCGAATTTCAACAAGCTCTGTCAGATATCGGCGAAGCGCTGGAAGCCCGCTTTGTACTGGAAGACAAGCTGATTATGCTGGTGTTTGACGCGATGCACGACGGCGCCAGAGTCAAACGTCCTGCTTGAGTTCTGCGCGAGTAACGGGTAGTTTACTTCAGCCCCCTCTTCGGAGGGGCGGTTATCTTGTCGGAGTGCTAATTTTCCACAAAAGCGTTCGTGATGCGTCAAGGCGGCAAGTCGGTGAATCTCCAGGAGCTTACATAAGTAAGTGACTGGAGTGAGCGGACGAAGCCAACGAAGAGGCAGCGCGAAGGATGAAGTGGAAAAGGCTGAGACCGTTAATTCGGGATCCGCGGAACCTGATCAGGTTAATACCTGCGAAGGGAACAAGAGTAATTCTGCTTTATGCTGCTGCCTTTACGGGCGGCGCACATCCATTACTCCATCCGTCGTCTGACAAGCCACGTCCTTAATTTTTTGGAATGAGCTATGTCTACAACAACGTTAACCCGCCGCGAGCAGCGCGCTAAAGCCCAGCATTTTATCGATACGCTGGAAGGGACTGCCTTTCCCAACTCGAAACGCATCTACGTGACCGGTTCGCAGCATGATATTCGCGTACCGATGCGCGAAATTCAACTTAGCCCAACGCTCATCGGCGGCAGCAAAGACAACCCGCAGTTTGAAGAGAACGAAGCCGTGCCGGTGTACGACACCTCCGGCCCCTATGGCGATCCTGAGGTGGCGATTAACGTCCAGCAGGGTCTGGCGAAACTGCGCCAGCCATGGATTGAAGCGCGGGCTGATGTAGAAACACTTTCTGACCGCAGTTCTGCCTATACCCGCGAACGCTTGACAGATGAAGGGCTTGACGCATTACGCTTTACCGGTCTGTTAACGCCAAAACGCGCCAAAGCCGGACACCGCGTGACGCAACTTCATTATGCCCGCCAGGGGATCGTCACTCCCGAAATGGAGTTCATCGCCATCCGTGAAAATATGGGCCGCGAGCGCATTCGCAGTGAAGTTCTGCGCCACCAGCATCCGGGGATGAGCTTTGGCGCGCGCCTGCCGGAAAACATTACGCCGGAATTCGTGCGTGATGAAGTCGCCGCGGGCCGCGCGATTATTCCCGCCAACATCAACCACCCGGAATCCGAGCCGATGATTATCGGCCGCAACTTCCTGGTCAAAGTGAATGCCAACATCGGCAACTCGGCGGTCACCTCCTCCATCGAAGAAGAGGTGGAAAAACTGGTGTGGTCGACCCGCTGGGGCGCGGACACGGTGATGGACCTCTCCACCGGCCGCTATATCCACGAAACCCGCGAATGGATCCTGCGTAACAGCCCGGTACCGATCGGCACCGTCCCGATCTACCAGGCGCTGGAGAAGGTCAACGGGATCGCCGAAGATCTTACCTGGGAAGCGTTCCGCGACACGCTGCTGGAGCAGGCAGAACAGGGCGTCGACTACTTCACCATTCACGCGGGCGTACTGCTGCGCTACGTGCCGATGACCGCCAAACGCCTGACCGGTATTGTCTCACGCGGCGGTTCAATTATGGCGAAGTGGTGTCTCTCCCATCACAAAGAGAACTTCCTGTTCGAACATTTCCGCGAGATTTGTGAAATCTGCGCCGCCTACGACGTTTCCCTGTCGCTGGGCGACGGCCTGCGCCCCGGCTCCATTCAGGACGCCAACGACGAAGCGCAGTTCTCCGAGCTGCATACGCTGGGCGAGTTGACCAAAATCGCCTGGGAATACGACGTGCAGGTGATGATTGAAGGCCCGGGACACGTGCCGATGCATATGATTCAGCGCAACATGACCGAAGAGCTGGAGAGCTGCCACGAAGCGCCGTTCTACACTTTGGGGCCGTTGACCACCGACATCGCGCCGGGCTATGACCACTTCACCTCCGGGATCGGTGCCGCGATGATCGGCTGGTTTGGCTGCGCTATGCTGTGTTATGTGACGCCGAAAGAACACCTCGGCCTGCCGAACAAAGAAGATGTGAAGCAGGGGCTAATCACCTACAAAATCGCCGCCCACGCCGCGGATTTAGCCAAAGGACATCCGGGCGCACAGATCCGCGATAACGCCATGTCGAAAGCGCGCTTTGAATTCCGCTGGGAAGATCAGTTTAACCTCGCGCTCGACCCGTTCACCGCCCGCGCTTATCACGATGAAACCCTACCGCAGGAGTCCGGCAAGGTCGCTCACTTCTGTTCCATGTGCGGGCCAAAGTTCTGCTCGATGAAAATCAGCCAGGAAGTCCGCGACTACGCCGCCGCACAAACCATCGAAGTCGGCATGGCGGATATGTCGGAAAACTTCCGCGCCAAAGGCGGCGAAATCTATCTCAAGCGGGAGGAAGTCTGATGTATCAGCCTGATTTCCCGACCGTGCCGTTCCGTCTCGGGCTTTACCCGGTGGTGGACAGCGTTGCATGGATTGAGCGCCTGCTGGAGGCGGGCGTGCGCACGATCCAGCTGCGTATCAAAGATAAACGCGATGAAGAGGTGGAAGCGGATGTTATTGCCGCCATCGCGCTGGGGCGTCGTTATGACACCCGGCTGTTTATCAACGATTACTGGCGGCTGGCGATTAAGCACCGCGCTTACGGCGTGCATCTGGGTCAGGAAGACCTTGAAACCACCGACCTGAAAGCGATTCAGGCGGCGGGCTTACGCCTGGGGGTATCCACTCACGATGATATGGAGATAGACGTGGCGCTGGCCGCTAAGCCTTCTTATATCGCGCTGGGCCACGTCTTCCCGACGCAAACCAAGCAGATGCCTTCCGCCCCGCAGGGGCTGGCGCAGCTGGCAAGTCATATTGAACGACTGGCGGATTACCCGACCGTCGCGATCGGCGGCATCAGCCTTGAACGCGCCCCGTCGGTGCTGGCGACCGGCGTCGGGAGCGTGGCGGTGGTTAGCGCCATTACTCAGGCCGCCGACTGGCGTGAAGCCACCGCGCAACTGCTGGCAATCGCGGGAGTCGGCGATGAATGACCGTGACTTTATGCGCTACAGCCGGCAAATCCTGCTCGGCGATATCGCCATTGAAGGCCAGCAACAGCTGCTCGCGAGTCATGTCCTGATCGTGGGTTTAGGTGGGTTGGGTTCACCCGCCGCGCTGTATCTGGCGGGAGCAGGCATCGGCAAACTAACGCTGGTAGACGATGACGACATTCATCTGAGCAATTTGCAGCGCCAGATTCTATTTACCACCGATGATATCGCGCGTTCAAAATCTCAGGTTGCCCAGCAGCGCCTGACACAGCTCAACCCGGATATCGAACTGGTATCACTCCAGCAGCGACTAAAAGGCGAGGCACTGCGGCATGCGGTAGCACGCGCCGATGTGGTGCTCGACTGTACCGATAACATGGCGACGCGCCAGGAGATTAACGCCGCCTGCGTGGCACTGAATACACCATTAATTACCGCCAGCGCCGTCGGCTTTGGCGGCCAATTGATGGTACTGACGCCACCGTGGGAACAAGGCTGTTACCGCTGCCTGTGGCCGGACGATGTCGAGCCTGAACGCAACTGCCGTACCGCTGGGGTGCTCGGTCCGGTGGTGGGCGTGATGGGTACCTTGCAGGCGCTGGAGGCGATTAAATTACTCAGCGGTATTGAAACACCGAACGGGCAGCTACGTCTGTTTGACGGCAAAACCAGCCAGTGGCGCAGCCTCGCGCTGCGTCGTGCCAGCGGCTGTCAGGTCTGCGGAGGGCAACATGCAGATTCAGTTCAATGATGAACCGATGCAGTGCGTCGAAGGGCAAACCGTCAGCAGCCTGCTCGCTACGCTTAATCAGCTTCAACCGGGCGCGGCGCTGGCGCTCAATCAACAGATCCTGCCGCGCGAGCAGTGGCAGCAGCAAATCGTGCAGGAAGGCGACCAGATCCTGCTTTTTCACGTTATAGCAGGAGGTTGAGATGTTACGTATTGCCGACAAAACGTTTGATTCACATCTGTTCACCGGCACCGGAAAATTTGCTTCGTCGCAGCTGATGGTCGAGGCGATTCGCGCCTCCGGCAGCCAGTTGGTGACACTGGCGATGAAGCGCGTGGATTTACGTCAGCACAACGACGCTATCCTGGCGCCGCTCATTGAAGCGGGCGTTACGCTGCTGCCCAATACCTCCGGGGCGAAAACCGCTGAAGAGGCGATTTTTGCCGCCCAACTGGCGCGTGAAGCGCTGGGCACACATTGGCTGAAATTAGAAATCCATCCGGATGCCCGCTGGCTATTGCCGGATCCGATCGAAACGCTAAAAGCCGCCGAGGCGCTGGTGAAGCAGGGTTTTATGGTGCTGCCCTACTGCGGCGCGGATCCGGTGTTGTGCAAGAGGCTGGAAGAGGTCGGCTGCGCGGCGGTGATGCCGCTTGGCGCGCCTATCGGTTCGAATCAAGGGCTGGAAACCAAAGCGATGCTGGAGATTATTATCCAGCAGTCCACCGTACCGGTGGTGGTTGATGCGGGCATTGGCGTGCCCAGCCATGCCGCTCAAGCGCTGGAAATGGGCGCTGATGCGGTGCTGGTTAACACCGCGATTGCCGTGGCGGACGATCCGGTGATGATGGCAACCGCTTTCCGCCTGGCGGTGGAAGCCGGATTACTGGCGCGTCAGGCGGTGCCGGGTAATCGTAGCACCTACGCCAGCGCCACCAGCCCGCTCACCGGATTTCTGGAGGCCCTGTCATGAAAACCTTCAGCGACCGTTGGCGGCAACTGGAGTGGGACGATATTCGCCTGCGCATCAACGGTAAAACCGCCGCCGACGTGGAGCGGGCGCTGAATGCTTCACGCCTCGACCGCGAGGATATGATGGCGTTGCTCTCCCCCGCCGCCGCCGATTATCTGGAACCGATGGCGCAGCGGGCGCAAAGGCTGACTCGCCAGCGCTTCGGCAACACCGTCAGTTTCTACGTGCCGCTTTATCTCTCAAACCTCTGTGCCAACGACTGCACCTACTGCGGCTTCTCGATGAGCAACCGCATTAAGCGTAAAACGCTGGATGAGGTGGATATTCAAAGGGAGTGCGATGCTATCCGTAAACTGGGCTTTGAGCATCTGCTGTTAGTCACCGGCGAACATCAGGCCAAAGTCGGCATGGACTATTTTCGCCGTCATCTTCCGGCCATTCGTCGCCAGTTTTCCTCGCTGCATATGGAAGTGCAGCCGCTGGCGACCGAGGAGTATGCCGAGCTGAAGTCGCTGGGGCTGGATGGCGTGATGGTGTATCAGGAGACCTATCACGAACCGGTATACGCTCAGCACCATTTACGGGGCAAAAAGCAAGACTTCTTCTGGCGGCTGGAGACGCCAGACAGACTGGGACGCGCGGGAATCGACAAAATTGGTTTAGGCGCGCTAATCGGGCTTTCCGACAGCTGGCGGGTGGATTGCTATATGGTGGCGGAGCATCTGTTGTGGATGCAAAAACAGTACTGGCAGAGCCGTTACTCCATCTCGTTTCCTCGCCTGCGGCCCTGCGCCGGAGGCGTTGAACCCGCATCGATCATGGACGAGCGACAGTTGGTACAAACCATTTGTGCATTTCGTTTACTGGCGCCAGAAATTGAGCTTTCGCTTTCCACCCGCGAATCGCCGTGGTTTCGCGATAACGTGATCCCGCTGGCAATCAACAACGTCAGCGCCTTCTCAAAAACCCAGCCCGGCGGCTACGCTGACGATCATCCGGAACTTGAGCAGTTTTCTCCCCACGATGCCCGTCGGCCTGAAACCGTAGCAAGCGCGTTAAGCGCGCAAGGATTGCAGCCCGTCTGGAAAGACTGGGACAGTTGGCTGGGGCGCGCTTCGCAAATGCGGTGAACCCGTATGTAAACGCATTAGTATTTCACAAGCGAGTACGTAATGTGAAAAACGGGAGATTGTTATCGACCTCCCGTTTTTTTATGTCCGTTCTGAACAGCACTGCGATTTTAAAGTGGCGTTGTAGTAGAGAAAACTGAGCAACAAATATTTTTTCGCGGAAATTTGATAGTTTATGTCAATATTTTATGTATTCAATAGCATGATTATTGCCATTTCCGCTACTGCACATGCCTCGCCCATGAACTTTGCGTAAACTGACTGGTATTCATTATAATGTTATCATGCTTAAACTCAATAAAATCGCAAAAAGAATTATAATCTTCATTTAAAGAATAATTAAAATGTTTTCTAATTCCATTACATACACCATCGGAATAGGGATCAGCATCAAATTTAGTATGCATTATTTCCAATCCAGCAAGTAAAGCCGGGTGGTTATTGCGATCAACAGCTATTATCCCGTTTTCCATAGAAGCACGGCCATCTATCCTTTCTACATGAACAGCGATTCCATCCGGAATATATATACCCCCCAATTTTTCCGTGATAATCATATCAGCATCGAGATATATACACCCACTATTTGTTGATAAATCATAACCCCCAACCTTATCCGCCTCCAGGAATAACTGACCAGCCTTTAACATAGCCATATTCCTGTAAAAATCAAACCATACATGGCCTTTATCCAGTAAGTAAGATTTAATTAATGAATCATTACCCTCTTGAATATCACTCAATTCTTTTTTCAATAGCTGCAGTAAATGACAATCTCTTTTTTCTTCTGGCATGGACTCTTGCTTAGAAATATTTTCCATATAAATTTCTGATAATCTTTTATCGTACATGCTAAAGTCAATATCATTTCTATATATGACTTTTATGTTTTCATAGTCATACTCAAGTTTTGAAAAAGCATCCTTTTGTCCCGGAAAAAAATCACCATCTACAAAAATACCTATAAGACGTCCTTTTTCAATTGTTGCTGCTTTAATGATATTGTTAAGGTAGGGGTTTTTCTCTGTGTTAATTATAGGTATATCATTTTTCCCAAAGCGAGCAGGATTCCGCTCAAACCACTGGAAAAGAAGAGGGGTTTTCTCATCTAAAAAGCACAAGGGATAATCTTTTCCATTAAAACTTGTAAACTGAATGTCCCTGTTGGTAACAGTTTTAACCAATTCATTTTTTGAAAGCGCGGGAACATATCTATTTAATGGTGGGATCATAACAATTAAATGCTCCATACTTACTTCATTACATATTTTACATGATGATTATTAGCACATGTTTTTTAGCGTTGCAATCGCTGTCAGCTAAAAGATGTTAAACTAGGCATTAACCGATGGATACATAAATATCCTACTAGTGAGCAATTAAATAAATAATTTATTAACTTTATTTTTATTCCAGAAATGGCATCATATTTATAATTCCTGTAATAAGAGCAAACAAAGACCTTAATGGAATTAAATACTCCATTTAATAATTTAAAATATCCCGTGTAAACAATCAATAAAACAGGTTTATCATTTAATGTATGAACAGCAGGCATTTTATAATGGCGAGCCAATAGACTTTAATAACTTAGATTTATGGGATAAATTTAAAGTCACATTTGGATTCAATGTTACAGAAAAAAACAAACCCAATGGTATAAAAATTCAATTTTGAGTATTGTGGATTCTCTACTTTTATTACGCCGGTTGATGGCGTTGACGGGATTTTAGCAAAGTGGTTCTCAAACAAACATAATGTAATTGTCCCAACGCCTTATACATTCGGTCAGGACCCCATTCCTTGCGTCAATCTTTATCGTAATACAAAAGCAAAATTTGTTATGGCTAACGGCGGTAATAGTCTTCCCTGTGCGATGGCAAAATATAATGCAAAAACTGGACAATTTATTCATATAACCAGTGATAGTGAGTTTTCACCAATAATACGAGAAACAAGAGTCATAAAAAATAATTCATTTATTCATTAAATCTATAATTACAGATAAAATCAAGAGCCAGCATGGCATTGAAAAATAAAATACGGCTTTTTTATCCGCGCTGGTTTTGACTTGATGAAGAATAACGGTGGCGACAATAATAATAAGACAATAAATAAATATAAGTAATGATTTATGGTGAAGTATATATAACGATAGAAACAATAAAAAAGCGGACAGAACGTTTGAAATGGTTATCTTTTTTGTAAATACCAAAAGACTAAACATTAAATAGATTAATGAAATAATCGCTGGCATTTTCTTTCCTTGTAGGCAAGCGACCCGGAATTCGGTATCCAGCATGAAGCTGGTGGAGGGATAAATACCCCTCCACCATTTAACGATTACTCGTTATCAGAACCGCCCAGACCTGCGTTCAGCAGTTCTGCCAGGCTGGCAGATGCATCTTCCGCAGTGACCTGCGGTGTTGCTGGCTGCTCGCCCGCGGCGCGACGGCGCATACGATCCTGGTGGTACGCATAACCGGTACCGGCCGGAATCAGACGACCCACGATAACGTTCTCTTTCAGGCCGCGCAGTTCGTCGCGTTTACCCGCAACGGCTGCTTCGGTCAGGACACGCGTGGTCTCCTGGAACGATGCGGCAGAGATGAACGATTCGGTTGCCAGAGACGCTTTGGTGATACCCAGCAGATCGCGGGAGAAGGTAGCCCCCACTTTGCCGTTCGCTTCCAGCTCGCGGTTAGCGATCTTGACGCGGGAGTATTCAACCTGTTCGCCTTCCAGGAAGTCGGAACTACCGGCGCTTTCGATGGTCGCTTTACGCAGCATCTGACGAACGATAACTTCGATGTGTTTATCGTTAATCTTAACGCCCTGCAGACGGTATACATCCTGGACTTCGTTAACGATGTAACGCGTCACAGCATGAACGCCACGCAGACGCAGAATGTCGTGCGGCGCTTCCGGACCATCGGAAATCACATCACCACGTTCTACACGTTCACCTTCGAACACGTTGAGCTGACGCCATTTCGGAATCATCTCTTCGTACGGGTCACTACCATCAACCGGCGTAATCACCAGACGACGTTTGCCTTTGGTTTCTTTACCGAAGGAAACGATACCTGCGATTTCAGCAAGGATTGCCGGTTCTTTCGGACGACGCGCTTCGAACAGGTCGGCAACGCGCGGCAGACCACCGGTGATATCCTTGGTACCGCCGGATTCCTGCGGAATACGCGCCAGGGTGTCACCAGAACTGATCTGTACGCCATCTTCCAGCTGTACAATCGCTTTACCCGGCAGGAAGTACTGCGCAGGCATATCGGTACCCGGGATCAGAACGTCATTACCCTGAGCATCAACGATTTTCAGCGCCGGACGCAGATCTTTACCACCGGTAGTACGTTCAGCCGAATCCAGAACCACCAGCGAAGACAAACCGGTCAGTTCGTCGGTCTGACGCGTAATGGTCTGACCGTCGATCATGTCAGTGAAGCGGATGAAACCACTCACTTCGGTGATAACCGGCATGGTGTGCGGGTCCCAGTTTGCCACGGTTTCGCCGCCGGCAACCTGCTCGCCATCACCTTTCGCCATGACAGCGCCATAAGGCACTTTATAGCTCTCTTTGGTACGACCGAATTCGTCGATCAGCTTCAGTTCGGTGTTACGGGAAGTGATAACCAGTTTACCGCTGGAGTTCACAACCGACTTCACGTTGCTGAGCTTGATGCTACCTTTGTTTTTCACCTGGATGCTGGATTCAGCAGCCGCACGCGATGCCGCACCACCGATGTGGAACGTACGCATCGTCAGCTGTGTACCCGGTTCACCGATGGACTGTGCCGCGATAACGCCGATAGCTTCACCTTTGTTGATGATGTGGCCACGCGCCAGGTCACGACCATAGCAGTGCGCACATACACCAAAGTCGGTGTCGCAGGATACAACGGAACGCACTTTAACGGCGTCAACGGAGTTTGCTTCCAGCAGGTCACACCACTGTTCGTGCAGCAGCGTGTTGCGTGGAACCAGAATGTCCGCGGTACCCGGTTTCAGCACATCTTCCGCCGTCACACGACCCAGAACGCGGTCACGCAGCGGCTCTTTCACGTCGCCACCCTCGATAACCGGGGTCATCAGGATACCTTCGTGCGTACCACAGTCATCTTCGGTCACTACCAGATCCTGCGCGACGTCAACCAGACGACGGGTCAGATAACCGGAGTTCGCGGTTTTCAGTGCGGTATCCGCCAAACCTTTACGCGCACCGTGGGTGGAGATGAAGTACTGGAGTACGTTCAGACCTTCACGGAAGTTCGCGGTGATTGGCGTTTCGATGATGGAGCCATCCGGCTTCGCCATCAGACCACGCATACCAGCCAGCTGACGAATCTGTGCCGCAGAACCACGCGCACCGGAGTCGGCCATCATGTAGATGCTGTTGAAGGAGACCTGCTGCTCTTCCTGGCCGTCACGGTTAATCACGGTTTCGGTTTGCAGGTTATCCATCATCGCTTTGGATACACGATCGTTTGCCGCAGCCCAGATATCGATAACTTTGTTATAGCGTTCGCCAGCGGTTACCAGACCAGACTGGAACTGCTCCTGGATCTCAGCAACTTCAGCTTCCGCCTCAGAGATGATCTCGTGTTTTTTCTCCGGGATGACCATGTCATCAATACCAACGGACGCACCTGAACGCGCTGCATAAGCAAAGCCGGTGTACATCGTCTGGTCCGCAAAAATAACGGTCGGTTTCAGGCCCAGAATACGGTAGCAAGTGTTCAGCATTTTGGAGATCGCTTTCTTGCCCAGCGCCTGGTTGACGATGGAGAAAGGCAGACCTTTCGGTACGATCATCCACAGAATGGCGCGACCAACGGTCGTGTCTTTCAGGCTGGTGTGCGCAACGAATTCGCCGTTTTCATCTTTTTCATATTCAGTGATACGCACTTTAACGCGCGCATGCAGAGAGGCCAGACCTGCGCGATAGATACGCTCAGCTTCTTTCGGGCCAGTCAGCACCATGCCTTCGCCTTTGGCGTTAACACAGTCACGGGTCATGTAGTACAGGCCCAATACCACGTCCTGAGACGGAACGATGATAGGTTCGCCGTTCGCCGGAGACAGGATGTTGTTGGTAGACATCATCAGCGCACGCGCTTCAAGCTGGGCTTCCAGCGTCAGCGGTACGTGAACAGCCATCTGGTCACCATCGAAGTCGGCGTTATATGCCGCACAAACCAGCGGGTGCAGCTGGATAGCTTTACCTTCGATCAGTACCGGTTCAAATGCCTGGATACCCAGACGGTGCAGAGTCGGCGCACGGTTCAGCAGTACCGGGTGTTCGCGGATAACTTCGTCCAGGATATCCCAAACGACGGCTTCTTCACGCTCAACCATTTTCTTCGCGGCTTTGATGGTGGTGGCAAGGCCACGCAATTCCAGCTTGCCGTAGATGAACGGTTTGAACAGCTCCAGCGCCATTTTCTTCGGCAGACCGCACTGGTGCAGACGCAGGTATGGACCTACGGTGATAACAGAACGACCGGAGTAGTCAACACGCTTACCGAGCAGGTTCTGACGGAAACGACCTTGTTTACCTTTGATCATGTCGGCCAAAGATTTTAGAGGACGCTTGTTAGAACCGGTGATCGCACGACCGCGACGACCGTTATCCAGCAGGGCGTCAACCGCTTCCTGCAGCATACGTTTTTCGTTACGTACGATGATGTCCGGCGCAGCCAGATCCAGCAGACGCTTCAGACGGTTGTTACGGTTAATGACGCGACGATACAGATCGTTCAGGTCAGAAGTCGCGAAACGACCACCATCCAGCGGAACCAGCGGACGCAGATCTGGCGGCAGAACCGGCAGAACGGTCAGGATCATCCACTCTGGCTTGTTGCCAGACTGTACGAAGGCTTCCAGCAGTTTGATACGCTTGGTCAGCTTCTTACGCTTGGTTTCGGAGTTGGTTTCGTTCAGCTCTTCGCGCAGAGTTTCACACTCTTGCTCCAGATCCATGCTCTTCAGCAGGGCCTGGATAGCTTCCGCACCCATCTTCGCGTCGAATTCGTCACCGAACTCTTCCAGCGCGTCCAGATACTGCTCTTCAGTCAGGATCTGTTGACGTTCCAGGTTGGTCATACCGCCTTCGATAACCACATAAGATTCGAAGTACAGTACGCGTTCGATATCGCGCAGCGGCATATCGAGCAGCAGACCGATACGGGACGGCAGCGATTTCAGGAACCAGATGTGAGCAGTCGGAGACGCCAGCTCGATGTGGCCCATACGCTCACGGCGTACTTTGGTCTGGGTCACTTCAACGCCGCACTTCTCACAAATAACACCACGGTGTTTCAGGCGCTTGTACTTACCGCACAGGCACTCGTAGTCTTTTACCGGCCCAAAGATACGGGCGCAGAAAAGGCCGTCACGCTCAGGTTTGAACGTACGGTAGTTGATGGTTTCCGGCTTTTTAACTTCACCGAAAGACCATGAACGGATCATGTCTGGCGAAGCCAGAGCAATTTTGATCGCATCAAACTCTTCGGTTTTAGTCTGCGCTTTCAGAAACTTTAATAAATCTTTCACGGATTTGCTCCCGTCGGAGTTAGCACAATCTGGTGTCGGGTTTTATCCCGACACCAGTGACCTGTTTGAGCGAGAATTACTCGTCTTCCAGTTCGATGTTGATGCCCAGCGAGCGGATCTCTTTCAACAGAACGTTGAAGGATTCCGGCATACCCGGTTCCATCTGATGGTTGCCGTCCACGATGTTCTTATACATCTTGGTACGACCGTTCACGTCATCAGACTTAACGGTGAGCATTTCCTGCAGGGTGTAGGCGGCGCCGTAAGCTTCCAGCGCCCACACTTCCATCTCCCCGAAGCGCTGACCACCGAACTGCGCCTTACCACCCAGCGGCTGCTGAGTAACCAGGCTGTAAGAACCGGTAGAACGCGCATGCATCTTGTCATCAACCAGGTGGTTCAGTTTCAGCATGTACATGTAACCGACGGTTACCGGACGTTCGAACTGTTCACCCGTACGGCCATCGAACAGGGTGATCTGACCGGAGGTCGGCAGGTCGCCCAGTTTCAGCAGCTCTTTGATTTCCGCTTCTTTCGCACCGTCGAACACTGGTGTGGCAATCGGCATACCTTTACGCAGGTTTTCTGCCAGACGCAGCACTTCATCATCGCTGAAGGTGCTCAGGTCGACTTTCTGACGAACGTCGGCGCCCAGATCGTAGGCACGCTGGATGAATTCGCGCAGTTTGGCGACTTCCTGCTGCTGTTTCAGCATGGCGTTAATCTTGTCGCCAATACCTTTTGCAGCCATACCCAGGTGGGTTTCCAGAATCTGACCGATGTTCATACGAGACGGTACGCCCAGCGGGTTCAGTACGATGTCTACCGGCGTGCCGTTTTCATCGTAAGGCATGTCTTCGATCGGGTTGATCTTAGAGATAACACCCTTGTTACCGTGGCGACCTGCCATCTTATCACCCGGCTGGATACGGCGTTTAACGGCCAGATAGACCTTCACGATCTTCAGCACGCCCGGCGCCAGATCGTCGCCCTGGGTGATTTTACGGCGCTTCGCTTCAAGTTTTTTCTCGAACTCGTGTTTCAGTTCGTCATACTGCTCAGCCAGTTGCTCCAGCTGATTTTGTTTCTCTTCGTCGGTCAGACCGAGTTCCAGCCAGCGGTCGCGCGGCAGTTTGTCGAGCTTCTCAGCTTCAACGCCGCCGGACACCAGTACCGCACGGATACGGCTAAACAGGCCCGCTTCGAGGATCTGCAGTTCTTCAGACAGGTCTTTTTTCGCCTGCTTGAGCTGCATCTCTTCGATTTCCAGAGCACGTTTGTCTTTTTCTACGCCATCGCGAGTAAAGACCTGAACGTCGATAACCGTACCGGAGACACCGTTAGGTACGCGCAGAGAAGAGTCTTTAACGTCAGACGCTTTCTCACCGAAGATCGCACGCAGCAGTTTCTCTTCCGGCGTCAGCTGGGTTTCACCTTTCGGCGTCACCTTACCGACCAGAATGTCGCCGCCAGTCACTTCCGCGCCGATGTAAACGATACCGGATTCATCCAGTTTGGAGAGCGCCGCTTCACCCACGTTCGGGATATCAGCGGTGATCTCTTCCGGCCCCAGCTTGGTGTCACGGGACACGCACGCCAGTTCCTGAATGTGGATGGTGGTGAAACGGTCTTCCTGAACAACACGCTCGGAAACGAGGATGGAGTCTTCGAAGTTGTAGCCGTTCCACGGCATGAACGCCACGCGCATGTTCTGACCGAGCGCCAGTTCACCGAGGTCGGTGGACGGACCGTCTGCCAGCACGTCGCCGCGTTCAACCGGCTCGCCCAGAGACACACATGGCATCTGGTTGATACAGGTGTTCTGGTTAGAGCGGGTGTATTTGGTCAGGTTATAGATGTCGATACCCGCTTCGCCCGGGTACATCTCGTCTTCGTTAACTTTGATAACGATACGGGACGCATCCACGTACTGAACAGTACCGCCACGTTTAGCTACTGCAGTAACACCGGAGTCGACGGCGACAGCACGTTCCATACCGGTACCCACCAGCGGCTTGTCAGCGCGCAGAGTCGGAACCGCCTGACGTTGCATGTTCGCACCCATCAATGCACGGTTGGCGTCATCGTGTTCCAGGAACGGGATCAGGGACGCACCGACGGAGACCACCTGCTGGGTGGAAACGTCCATGTAGTCAACCTGGTCGCGGCTGAACAAGCTGGATTCGCCTTTGCTACGGCAGGTCACCAGATCTTCTACAAAGTGGCCTTCGTCATCCAGGTTGGAGTTCGCCTGAGCGATAACGTAGTTGCCTTCTTCGATAGCAGACAGGTAATGAATTTCGTCAGTAACCACGCCATCAACCACACGACGGTACGGCGTCTCAAGGAAGCCATATTCGTTAGTCTGTGCGTACACGGACAGGGAGTTGATCAGACCGATGTTCGGACCTTCCGGCGTTTCGATAGGACATACGCGACCGTAGTGCGTCGGGTGTACGTCTCGAACTTCGAAGCCTGCGCGTTCGCGGGTCAGACCGCCTGGGCCGAGTGCGGAGATACGACGTTTGTGCGTAATCTCAGACAGCGGGTTGTTCTGGTCCATAAACTGAGACAGCTGGCTGGAACCAAAGAACTCTTTCACTGCGGCGGAAATCGGCTTGGCGTTGATCATATCCTGAGGCATCAGGGTATCCAGATCGCCCAGAGACAGACGCTCTTTCACCGCACGCTCTACACGCACCAGGCCAACGCGGAACTGGTTTTCCGCCATTTCGCCGACGGAACGGATACGACGGTTGCCGAGGTGGTCGATATCATCCACTTCGCCTTTACCGTTACGGATATCGATGAGCTTCTTCATGACATCAATGATGTCGTCTTTGCTCAGGATACCGGAACCTTCGATTTCGTCGCGCAGCAGAGAACGGTTGAACTTCATACGACCCACCGCAGACAGGTCATAGCGGTCTTCGGAGAAGAACAGGTTCTCGAACAGGCTTTCAGCCGCTTCGCGTGTCGGCGGCTCACCAGGGCGCATCATGCGGTAGATTTCTACCAGCGCGCTCAGACGATCGTTAGTTGGGTCGACGCGTACCGTTTCAGAAATGTACGGGCCGTGGTCCAGATCGTTGGTAAACAGCGTTTCGATACGTTTGTGGCCGGACTGGCTCAGCTTAGCCAGCAGATCCAGGCTCAGCTCCATGTTCGCCGCGCAGATCAGCTCGCCAGTGGATTCGTCAACGTAGTCTTTAGAGACGACTTTACCTGCGATGTACTCAACCGGAACTTCGATATGCTTGATATCGTCTTTTTCCAGCTGACGGATATGACGCGCGGTAATGCGACGGCCTTTTTCAACGTACACTTTGCCGTTAGCTTCGATATCGAACGACGCGGTTTCGCCGCGCAGACGTTCTGGAATCAGCTCCATCTGCAGCTTGTTGTCGCGAATTTCGAAGACGACTTTCTCAAAGAACAGGTCAAGAATCTGCTCAGTGGTGTAGTTCAGCGCACGCAGGATGATGGTCGCAGGCAGTTTACGGCGACGGTCGATACGTACGAACAGGTTGTCCTTCGGATCGAATTCGAAGTCCAGCCAGGAACCACGGTAAGGAATGATGCGCGCGTTATACAGCACTTTACCCGAAGAGTGGGTTTTACCTTTGTCGGAGTCAAAGAAGACGCCCGGACTACGGTGCAGCTGAGAAACGATAACACGCTCAGTACCGTTGATAACAAAGGTACCGTTGTCGGTCATGAGCGGGATTTCGCCCATGTAGACTTCTTGTTCTTTAATGTCTTTAACGGTGCCTTCCGGCGCTTCGCGCTCGTAGATCACCAGACGCAGTTTTACGCGCAGCGGTGCGGAATAGGTCACGCCACGGATCTGACATTCCTGAACGTCAAACACCGGTTCGCCAAGGCGGTAGCTGACGTACTGCAGCTCGGAATTACCGCTGTAGCTCTGAATCGGGAACACGGAACGGAAGGCTGCTTCCAGGCCGTACTGCCCTTCAGGATCTTGCTCGATAAACTTCTGAAACGAGTCAAGCTGGATAGAAAGGAGATAAGGTACATCCAGAACTTGTGGACGTTTACCAAAATCCTTACGAATACGTTTTTTCTCGGTATAGGAGTAAACCATAGGGTTCCTCAGCTCGCTGACAAGTCGACCCATCTGTCCTGCGGGGGACAGTTTGTGCAACACTATTTTGTTGACCGGAAAATGGATACTTTCCGCAATGCCTGTTGCTATCACGCTTAAACCATTTCATTGCGATTTACACAGAACGTACGCTCTGTCGCAGTATATTAAGTCGTCGATAGAAACAAGCATTGAAAGGCACAGCAGTAGTCAAACAGTGTGAAACGCTACTGGCGCCTTACAGCGCAAAAAGGCTGGTGACTAAAAAGTCACCAGCCATCAGCCTGATTTCTCAGGCTGCAACCGGAAGGGTTGGCTTATTTAACTTCAACTTCAGCGCCAGCTTCTTCCAGAGATTTTTTCAGTGCTTCAGCGTCATCTTTGCTCACGCCTTCTTTCAGAGCGGCCGGAGCAGATTCTACCAGGTCTTTAGCTTCTTTCAGACCCAGGCCAGTTGCGCCACGTACTGCTTTGATAACAGCAACTTTGTTAGCGCCAGCAGCTTTCAGAATTACGTCGAATTCAGTTTTTTCTTCAGCAGCTTCAGCCGGGCCAGCAGCTACAGCTACAGCAGCAGCAGCGGAAACACCGAATTTTTCTTCCATTGCAGAAATCAGTTCTACAACGTCCATTACGGACATAGCGGATACTGCTTCAATGATTTGATCTTTAGTGATAGACATTTAAATTGTTCCTGAATATCAGAATAAGTTTATACGTAAGCAAATGCTTGATAAAGACAACTGCGATTACGCAGCTTCTTTTGCATCGCGTACAGCAGCCAGTGTGCGAACCAGTTTGCCAGCCGAAGCTTCTTTCATGGTTGCCATCAGGCGTGCAATTGCTTCTTCGTAGGTCGGCAGAGTTGCCAGGCGGTCGATCTGAGACGCCGGGATCAGCTCACCTTCAAAGGCTGCAGCTTTGACCTCAAATTTTGCATTCGCTTTCGCGAACTCTTTGAACAGACGAGCAGCAGCGCCCGGGTGTTCCATAGAGTATGCAATCAGGGTCGGACCAACAAACGTGTCTTTCAGGCACTCGAACTGAGTACCTTCAACGACGCGGCGCAGCAGGGTGTTACGAACAACACGCATGTATACGCCAGCTTCACGACCTGCTTTACGCAGTTCAGTCATTTTATCTACAGTTACGCCACGGGAATCCGCAACTACTGCAGACAGCGCGCCTTTGGCTACTTCGCTGACTTCAGCAACAATCGCTTGTTTGTCTTGAAGATTTAAAGCCATTAGCTTTGCTCCTGGATGTTTGCCGGAACTCATGTTCCGGAACTCACTTCACTCATCTCAACGAGAAGAGCGTCTTAATACGGTGAGCAGAAACAAGCCAGAGTATCAAAAATAATCTTAGCGTTCTGTCACCGTCTACGCAGGGGATTAAGCCTCTTGCGAGACGCCTGCGGTCTTCGACGGAGGCCTGGATAGGCCAGGCTCCAACGAACAAATTCTTTCTATGACTTCGTCCTTTGAACCGCAGCTGTGTTAGCTGCGCTCGTTCACACCAGTCACATAGTTAACTATGCTCCTGGCGATTCACTCACTTGCTGCCTTGCTGCAATTCAAATGACTCGCATAGTGCTCTGTTATATTTCAACAGAATCGTGGGGGTAAGATTGTAGACAAAATCACCGCCCACGTAAAGACTAATCTTAGTTCGCAGATGCGCTCAGACCAGCCTGATCAACGGCAACGCCAGCACCCATGGTGGTGGAGATGCTAACTTTCTTGATGTACACGCCTTTCGCCTGGCTCGGTTTTGCTTTTTTCAGCGCAACCAGCAGAGCTTCCAGGTTTTCTTTCAGTTTGTCAGCGTCAAAGTCCACTTTACCGATGGTGGTGTGGATGATGCCGTTTTTGTCGTTACGGTAACGAACCTGACCTGCTTTAGCGTTCTTAACCGCTTCAGCAACGTTCGGAGTTACGGTACCGACTTTCGGGTTTGGCATCAGGCCGCGCGGACCCAGAACCTGGCCCAGCTGGCCAACAACGCGCATTGCATCCGGGGATGCGATAACAACGTCGAAGTTCATTTCGCCTTTCTTGATCTGGTCAGCCAGATCTTCCATACCTACCAGCTCAGCGCCAGCAGCTTTAGCTGCTTCAGCGTTCGGGCCTTGGGTAAATACGGCAACGCGAACAGAACGGCCAGTACCGTGCGGCAGTACAGTCGCGCCACGAACGTTCTGGTCAGATTTACGAGCATCGATGCCGAGGTTAACGGCAACGTCAACGCTTTCGTTGAATTTAGCAGTGGCCAGCTCTTTCAGCAGGGCAATAGCTTCGTTGATGTCGTACTGTTTGGTCGCATCAACTTTTTCACGGATCACGCGCATACGCTTGGTCAGTTTAGCCATTTCTTAGTCCTCCACTACCAGGCCCATGGAACGTGCAGTACCTTCGATGGAGCGAGTCATCGCTTCAATGTCGGCACCGGTCATGTCGGCAGCTTTGGTCTGCGCGATTTCCTGCAGCTGAGCGCGGGAAATTTTACCTACTTTGTCTTTGTTCGGCTTGCCGGAACCAGACTTGATACCAGCCGCTTTTTTCAGCAGAACAGCTGCCGGAGGCGTTTTGGTAACGAAGGTGAAAGAACGGTCAGCGTAAACGGTAATAACAACCGGAATCGGCAGACCTTTTTCGATGGAATCCGTTTTTGCGTTGAACGCTTTGCAGAATTCCATGATGTTCACACCCTGCTGACCCAGTGCTGGGCCAACCGGCGGACTCGGGTTCGCCATACCAGCTGCAACCTGCAGCTTGACGTAGGCTTGTACTTTCTTAGCCATTCTAAATTCCTC
Organism: Salmonella sp. SAL04214; assembly: GCF_046550615.1. NCBI lineage: Bacteria > Pseudomonadati > Pseudomonadota > Gammaproteobacteria > Enterobacterales > Enterobacteriaceae > Salmonella > Salmonella sp. SAL04214. The sequence goes on along the minus strand of NZ_JBGDXT010000020.1, from coordinate 6,620 downwards.
GAATTGGGTAGTATCGCTTCAAAGAAGCTCCCCGTGATAAATATCGCTTTATAGGCATAAGGCCCATAAAAACAAAAGGCGCGAAATTGTATGTCAATTTCGCGCCCTATGCAACGATTAGATCGCTGCTTTTTTGATCGCAGCCTTACGCTTTCTCAACCTGGCTGAAGTCCAGCTCTACCGGGGTCGCACGACCGAAGATAGAAACAGACACTTTCAGGCGAGACTTCTCATAATCGACTTCTTCGACAACGCCGTTAAAGTCTGCGAACGGACCGTCGTTAACACGAACCATTTCACCCGGTTCAAACAGAGTTTTCGGCCGCGGCTTATCGCCAACCTGCTGCAGACGGTTCATGATCGCATCGACTTCTTTGTCGCTGATCGGCGCCGGACGGTCAGAGGTACCGCCGATAAAGCCCATCACACGCGGCACGCTACGCACCAGGTGCCAGCTTGCGTCGTTCATGACCATCTGGACCAGAACGTAACCCGGGAAGAATTTGCGTTCGCTTTTGCGACGCTGGCCGCCACGGATCTCAACGACTTCTTCAGTCGGCACCATGACTTCGCCAAACAGCTCTTCCATATTGTGTAATTTGATATGCTCGCGCAGCGATGTGGCTACGCGGCCTTCAAAACCGGAAAACGCCTGAACGACGTACCAGCGCTTTTTAGGTGCTTCAGACATCTCAGAACCTCAGGCCAGTGATAAAGGATACCAGGCGAACCAGAATACCATCCAGTCCCCACAGGATCAGTGACATAACTGCGGTAACCGCAGCGACGATCAGCGTGGTGTGCAGCGTTTCCTGGCGAGTCGGCCAAATGACCTTACGGACTTCGGTTCTCGCTTCACGGGCAAAAGCAACGGTTGCTTTACCTTTTGTCGTCAACAGCGCGACACCACCCGCTGCAGCAATCAGAATTACTACGGCCAGCGCACGCAGCGGCAGCATCATGTCGCGATAGAGGTAGTTGCCGACGATTGCGACGATCAGCAATATGGCAACAACTATCCACTTCATCGCTTCCAGGCCGCGCCCGCTCCCTTGAGCTTCGGTATTCGCACTCATAAACCAACCTGTCAGAAGTATTCTACAAACATTTTCACCCCGCAATCGCGAGGCAATCCAAATCGAAACGCTTATTCGCCTTTCGGATTATACGCCCTCTACAGAGCCTGTCTCAGCAATGATTATGACAAATAAAATCACTGATGAGCCAGGTTCTGGTGTGAAAGCGTGCAAAAAGGGCATCAAATGATGCCCTTTTATTGCGCATTGCGTCAAATGTTATCAGCGATTAGCCGAGAACTTTAGCAACAACGCCCGCGCCAACGGTACGGCCGCCTTCACGGATTGCGAAACGCAGACCGTCGTCCATCGCGATCGGGTGGATCAGGGTAACAACCATTTTGATGTTGTCGCCCGGCATTACCATCTCTACGCCTTCCGGCAATTCGATGGTGCCAGTCACGTCAGTAGTACGGAAGTAGAACTGCGGACGGTAGCCTTTGAAGAACGGAGTATGACGGCCGCCTTCATCTTTGGACAGAATGTACACTTCAGATTCGAACTTGGTGTGCGGCTTGATGGTGCCCGGCTTAGCCAGTACCTGACCACGTTCGATTTCTTCACGTTTGATACCACGCAGCAGAACACCTACGTTCTCACCGGCACGGCCTTCGTCCAGCAGTTTGCGGAACATTTCAACGCCAGTACAGGTAGACTTCTGAGTCTCTTTGATACCAACGATTTCAACTTCTTCGCCCACTTTGATGATACCGCGCTCTACACGACCGGTAACAACGGTACCACGACCGGAGATGGAGAATACGTCTTCGATCGGCAGCAGGAACGGCTTGTCAATCGCACGCTCTGGTTCCGGAATATAAGAATCCAGGAAGCCAGCCAGTTCGATGATTTTCGCTTCCCACTCTGCGTCGCCTTCCAGCGCTTTCAGAGCAGAACCACGAACGATCGGCGTGTCGTCGCCCGGGAAGTCGTACTGAGACAGAAGTTCACGAACTTCCATTTCAACCAGTTCCAGCAGCTCTTCGTCATCAACCATGTCGCATTTGTTCAGGAACACGATGATGTACGGAACGCCTACCTGACGACCCAGCAGGATGTGCTCACGGGTCTGCGGCATCGGGCCGTCAGTCGCAGCAACAACCAGGATCGCGCCGTCCATCTGCGCAGCACCGGTGATCATGTTTTTAACATAGTCGGCGTGCCCCGGGCAGTCTACGTGTGCGTAGTGGCGGGTCGGGGTATCGTATTCAACGTGAGAAGTGTTGATGGTGATACCACGCGCTTTTTCTTCCGGCGCGTTATCGATCTGGTCGAATGCGCGGGCGGCACCGCCGTAGGTTTTAGCCAGTACGGTAGTAATGGCAGCGGTCAGCGTTGTTTTACCATGGTCAACGTGGCCGATAGTACCGACGTTAACGTGCGGTTTTGTACGTTCAAACTTTTCTTTAGACATCGATTGTCCCTCTAAGACACGGATAAATCGGTGATATCACCACATCAACCAGGCAACACGCCCGACTTGTTGAATGCTAATAAACAGAAGAGAAAAACAGGAAGGAGAAAGGAAGTGGTGCTGATAGGCAGATTCGAACTGCCGACCTCACCCTTACCAAGGGTGCGCTCTACCAACTGAGCTATATCAGCACATCTTGGAGCGGGCAGCGGGAATCGAACCCGCATCATCAGCTTGGAAGGCTGAGGTAATAGCCATTATACGATGCCCGCATCCTGGAACTCGGCTACCTGATTTTCATTCTGCACTGAATATCGAGAGAAACTCTCTTTATTCGAGCCGGTAAGCGAACTTATCGTCTCGGGCTGCGCCATCGCGCGGCCGAAAATGGTGGTGGGGGAAGGATTCGAACCTTCGAAGTCTGTGACGGCAGATTTACAGTCTGCTCCCTTTGGCCGCTCGGGAACCCCACCGGACTTGATGGTGCCGACTACCGGAATCGAACTGGTGACCTACTGATTACAAGTCAGTTGCTCTACCTACTGAGCTAAGTCGGCATCAAGTAGCGCGCATTCTATGGAGACCTGCGTGCTCATGCAACTAAAAAATTGCATAAAATGTTCTATCGCTCACATTTTGCGCTATAAGAGACAAAAATGCTCTAATTTCAAACAAGAGAGCATAAATTTTCGGCATTTTACCGACCGTCTGACCAGGATACGACGCGGCATTTCAACGCTCCGTCGATAGAAAGCAATCTTCTGTATCTGGTATATTCGTCACATTGCTTCTCAGGGATAGCTTTCACAGCGAGATTTTTTCTTATTATTCCTCCCCATCTGGTGTTACCCTCCTGCCCATTGTCCAAATTAACTTAAATGTGACGTGCCGTTGCATGTCAGGGATGGCCCTCGTTCATCGCTGAACTGATGTAGCAATAGCAGCCAGAAACATGCTTATGAGTATAAAAGAGCAATCGTTAATGACGCCTTACCTACAGTTTGATCGCAGCCAGTGGGCTGCGCTTCGCGATTCTGTGCCGATGACCCTGACCGAGGATGAGATCGCGCAGTTAAAAGGCATTAATGAAGATTTATCGCTGGAAGAAGTTGCAGAAATATATTTACCTCTCTCCCGTTTGCTAAATTTCTATATCAGTTCAAATCTGCGTCGTCAGGCTGTCCTGGAACAGTTTCTGGGCACTAACGGCCAGCGAATCCCTTACATCATCAGTATCGCGGGCAGCGTCGCAGTGGGTAAAAGCACGACAGCACGCGTTCTACAAGCGTTGCTGAGTCGCTGGCCGGAACACCGCCGTGTTGAATTGATTACCACAGACGGCTTCCTCCACCCAAACCAGGTGTTGAAAGAACGCGGGTTAATGAAGAAAAAGGGGTTCCCTGAATCGTATGATATGCACCGACTGGTGAAATTCGTTTCTGACCTCAAGTCGGGCGTACCGAACGTGACGGCGCCAGTCTATTCTCATTTGATTTACGATGTTATTCCTGAAGGGGATAAAACCGTCGCTCAGCCTGATATATTGATTCTTGAAGGTTTGAATGTTTTACAAAGCGGTATGGATTATCCTCACGATCCGCATCATGTATTTGTCTCTGATTTCGTTGATTTCTCTATTTACGTGGATGCGCCAGAAGAACTTCTTCAGACGTGGTATATCAATCGCTTCCTGAAATTCCGCGAAGGGGCGTTTACCGATCCTGACTCTTATTTCCACAATTATGCGAAATTATCTAAAGAGGAAGCTGTTAATACAGCAGCTTCGCTTTGGAAAGAAATTAACTGGTTGAATTTAAAACAAAATATTTTACCCACGCGAGAACGTGCCAGCCTTATTATGACTAAGAGCGCTAACCATGCGGTGGAACAGGTAAGATTGCGGAAATAACAGAAAAAAGGGGAGTACCGACTCCCCTTTTTTACTATTCGGCGCTTCGCAGCGATATTTCTCCGCCCATCCAGGGTTTAATCACACCATCCTGTTCAAGCAATAATGCGCCCTGAGTATCAATGCCGCGAGAAATACCAAATATTTCTTTGTCGCCAATAATTAGTTTTACCGGACGATCAATAAAATTATCCAGTTTTTCCCAGCGCGAAAGATAAGGAGAAAGACCTTCTTGCTCAAAAAGCTCAAGCGCAGCACGTAGCTTATAAATCAGCTTTGCGGCCAGCATATTGCGGTCGAGCGTAATTCCGGCCTCCTGCAACGTAATCCATCCCTGATTTATCACGTCCTCTTCTACACGACGCATTGCCATGTTAATACCAGCGCCAATCACTATTTGTGCGGCATCGCCCGTTTTACCGGTTAACTCGACCAGAATACCCGCCAGTTTGCGATCCAGCAGGTAGAGGTCGTTAGGCCACTTCACACGAACTTTATCTGCGCCCAGTTCACGCAGCACTTCCGCCATCACAATTCCAATGACCAGACTCAAGCCTATTGCCGCCGCAGGCCCCTGCTCCAGACGCCAGTACATTGAAAGATATAGATTCGCGCCAAACGGTGAGAACCATTTACGCCCGCGACGACCACGCCCTGCCTGTTGGTATTCTGCTACACAGGCATCGCCTGAGCGCAGCTCGCCAATTCGATCAAGTAAATACTGATTGGTTGAATCGATAACGGGCAATACCGCCACGTTTCCGCTATCCAGTTGGCTATGTATACGGTCAGCATCCAGTAACTGGATGGGTTCCGGTAAGCTATATCCTTTCCCGGGAACGGTAAATACATCTACTCCCCAGTCGCGTAATGTCTGGATATGTTTATTAATCGCCGCGCGGCTCATTCCCAGCCGTTCACCCAACTGCTCGCCTGAGTGAAACTCTCCGTCGGCAAGTAGTGAGATCAACGTCAGGGGAACGGTAGTATCTTTCATGCAATGCTCTCCACAGCGTTCACCTCTCCGGACCGACCAATAAAGCGAACCTCAGGCTCCAGCCAGACATTAAATTTTTCACCCACTTTTTGCCGGACATGATGCGCCAGCGCCACCACATCTTTACTTGTCGCATCATTCGCATTAATCAATACCAGCGCCTGTTGGCGATGCACCGCAGCGCCGCCAATGGTGACGCCTTTCAACTGACATTGATCTATCAGCCAGCCTGCCGCCAGCTTCACTGAGCCGTCTGCCTGAGGGTAATGCGGCGCGTTGGGAAATCGTTCTAACAGTTCCATAGCGATATCGGCTGCGACAACGGGATTTTTAAAAAAGCTGCCCGCATTGCCATTCACTTTAGGATCCGGCAATTTTGTGGTGCGCATATGGCATACAGCATCAAACACCTGTTGCGCGGTGACCGTTTTCGGGTCCAGACAAGTAAGATCGCCATAGGTCAACACCGGCTGCCATTGCTTTGACAAACGCAGACCCACCGCGACGATCGCAACGCGATCCTGATATTCATTTTTGAAGATACTGTCACGATAGCCGAAACGGCATTCCGCCGCGGACAAACGCAGACGTTTTCCCGTTTCCAGTTCAACGCAGTCAACGTAGTCGCAGACGCGCTGTAGTTCTACGCCATACGCGCCAATATTCTGTATAGGCGAGGAACCAACGCAGCCAGGGATGAGCGCCAGATTCTCCAGGCCGGGCATGTTGTTGTCCAGCGCGTAGCGAACAAGTTGATGCCAGTTTTCGCCTGCGCCGACGTGTAGGTGCCAGGCGTCCGCGGTTTCATTGACCTCAATGCCTTTCAGGCGGTTAAGGATCACGGTGCCGGCATAATTTTCCAGAAACAGGACATTGCTTCCTTCACCCAGGATCATAACCGGCAGTCCCTCACGAGTTGCTTGCTGCCAGGCGCTCAGTAGTTGTTGTTCGTTTTCAGCGCATACGATGTGCTTTGCACAATGATCAATGCCGAAGGTATTCCAGGGTTTTAGGGAGTGGGTCATGGCTGCTTTCCTGATACTCAATCGGCAATAGTTTACCGTATCTGTGTTGGGAAGGCTTGTGGTTATATTGAGGGTGGATCGGCGCGTCCCTGTAGGCCGGATAAGGCGGAGCCGCCATCCGGCAGACTACAGATAAAACAAAAGGCCCTGTCTTCCGACAGGGCCCTTCGTTTTATTTGATGCCTGGCAGTTCCCTACT
>NZ_JBGDXT010000019.1:0-43105 GCF_046550615.1 Salmonella sp. SAL04214 | reverse complement strand
TTCCTTCCGCGTCCCGTTCGTGCTTCTCCACCCGCCTGCCCGGCGCGTCGTACACGTACCCGTAACGCCGTACGGTGCTCCCCCGGATGACCGCCACTTCCGTCAGCCGGTGCTCCGCGTCCCAGCGGTAGTGCTGCGTGCCGTTGCGGCCCCGCTTTTCAACCACCCGGCCATATTCATCGTAACGGTAATGCAGCCCACGGTATGACGTTATCCGGTTGAACGGCACCACGCTGCCTGCACCCGCCTGCGCGGTCTCTCCCTGCCGCCTGTCCAGCAGGTTCGCCGCCGCGTCGTACTGCCAGCTGTCCAGGTATGCCTCATTCCGGCACGCCGTGATGCGCCCCGTCGTGTCGTAAAAATAATCCGTCACCCCCTGCCGGCTGTGCCGCTTTTTCAGCAGCTCGTCCTGGCCGCTGTACGCATATTCCCGGTCAATAAACGTCTCCGGCACCACACCGCGCATTCCTTTACAGGTCAGTTTCCGCGTTAACCGGCCCGTCCGGTCGTACATCCGCCGCGTGTCCAGCCGCCCCTGGCTCCGCTGCACCTCACGGTGCAGGTGGTCGCGCGTGAACTCGCTGATGACATCACGCCCCAGGTTGATTTGCTGAAGATGGCCGCTCCCGTAGTACAGGTACCGCAGCGTCCGCCCGTCCGGCATCTGCGTTTCTGTGCGGTTGCCCTGAACATCGTACCGGTGCTGCAGCACGCCCTGCGCCGTCTCCTCGCTCAGCAGGTTACCCGCACTGTCGTAGCTGAACCGGATAACTTCCGGCTCTCCGCCTTCCGCCGCATCATGCCGCCTGCGGCGGATTTCCAGCAGACGGTCCGCCGCGTCGTACCGGTATTCCGTGCGCGTCTCCGGCGTGGTTTTCGCCGTCAGCCTCCCCGCCGCATCACGCTCCAGACCGTGACGGATTTCTCCCCCGCGCTCCCCGCCGTATATCACCGCCGTCACCGCATTCAGCGCGTTATACCCGTATGCCCGGCGGCTGCCGCCGGGGTCCGTCTGTTCCGTCACCCGGTCCAGAACATCGTACCGGAACCGGTAGCTTTCCCCGTTCTCGTTCGTGAGCGTGGTCAGCCGCCCGTAAGCGTCGTACTCATACGCCGTCCTGCGCCCCGTCGCATCCGTCTGCCTGCGCACCCGCCCCTGACCGTCCCGCTGCCAGCGTGTTATCTGCCCTGCCGGGCTGGTGTATTTCACCAGCCGTCCCGCCGCATCCGGCTGGTAACGCTCCGTACGCCCGTCCGCGAACATGACCTCCGTCAGATGTCCGTTGCCGTCATAGCTGTAACGCGTACTGTTACTCTCCGCGTCCGTCACCCTTTCCAGCCGCGTGCGTTCATCATAAAACCATGCCGTCTGCGAGCCAGAACAGTCCGTGTGGCGCATAAGCTGCCCGTCTTCGTTCCACTGCAGGTATTTATCCCCGCCCCGCGCGTCGGTTATCCGCACCACCTGACCGTGCCGGTCATACCCGTATACCGTGCGCTGGTGCAGCGGGTCGATGACCGCCTGCAGGTTGCCCCGCTCATCATACTCATAACGCCACGCCGCTCCCGCGGCATCCACCTCCGTTTCCGGCTGGTGCCACACCGGATGCCACTGCGTCTGCTCAACCCGGCCCAGCGGGTCATGCGTCTCCGTCAGGTGGCCGAGACGGTCATAGACATAACGCCATTTGCCGCCCTGCGCGTCCGTCATCCCCAGCAGTAACCGCTCTTCATCGCTCCAGCGGAAAGTGGTCATCTGCCCGGCCTCGTCCCGGTACGCCGTCACCAGGCCCTGCGCATCCCACCAGTGGCAGCGCGTACGCCCCAGACTATCCGTCACGCACAGCGAACGTTCTGCCAGATTCCAGTCCAGACGGTACTGCTCGCCGCTGTCCGTATGATGGCCCGTCACCCGCCACGCCGCATCGTCCGGGCCTTCAAACCACGCCCAGGTGTAGTAATACCGTTCGCCGCCCGGCTCCCGGTGCATCGTCATGCAGTCGTTGTCGTCGTACGCAAACTCGCGCTGATACTGACCTGCGTTGTCCACCACCCCGTTCAGCCGCCCCGCCTCATCGTAGCGGTAACGCCGCAGCAGCTCCGGCTCCCCTTCCGGGTAATGGCGGAAGATGCGCGTCACGCGCTGCGGGTGCGCTGCCAGCTCATAGTGCAGCCGGATGCAGGGGCGCTGCCGATCGCCGCTGATTTCCACCAGACGCCCGTGGTTGTCGTAGGTCAGGTGCTGGCAGTTACTGTTGCGGTCGCCCAGCATTTTCAGCCGCCGACGCTGTGGGCTGAACGGGTCCGCTTCAAACAGCCTGTACACGCCGTCATCACTGCTGATAAGCCAGTGGCCCTGTTCGCTGCGCCGCACTGCCAGCCCCTCGCCGGGGCTGTAAAAACCACTCCCCGGCTCCACCGCCTGCAGGTCAATTCGCCGTCCCATCGGGGCCACATACGTCATGCAGTTTTCATCCGGGTTGTCCGGCGTACGCTCCAGGCACACTTCATACAGCACGCTCCAGCCCCGCCCGAACATCCCCTCCGTCCGTTCATCACGGCTGCTGTAGGTCCGCTGCCACTCCAGCGGGAAGTGGCCGGGCAGACTGAAATCAACGTCATCATCGCCTGCCAGGTACTTGGCTCCGGTGGCGGCGTTTACCGGGCGGTTCAGCGCACTCCCCGCCTTCTGAACCATCATGTTAATGCCCAATCCCATCATAAAGCAGGCACTTTTAGCTGACGCCCGTCCGGGCTGCATGAACGTCAGCGCAATGGTGGTCACCAGGGTTATTTGTGACTTACCGCTTTTGATATCCCGTACCACCAGAAGCGGCCCGCCGATACGTACATCACCGGATACATGTACGCCGTTCTCAGGCTCATCCACCACTTTTGCCTCGCAGGTACAGCGTACCCCGCTGCGCGCCGCAGGCTGGCTGTTGATACGCACATCCCGCGTCCCTTCGGCGATATATTCTGCTGCGGGCGGCTCATCGTCGCCTTTGAACAGGTTCGACACGCTGCCGATAAGCGCGCTTGCCGCCTGAAAACCGGTTTCCAGCACATCGAAAGTGTTCATCGCCCCCAGTACCGTCCCCACCGGGTCATCCGTCAGCGCCTGCAGTTTCTGCGCCATAAACTGGGTGAATGAAGAGGGATGTTTGTGGCAGTCGATTTTATCATCCTGTTTCGGGTCAGACCCCGGATATGCCGTTGCCACCGTGGGCTGCCACATCTCTGAAATAAAGTGGCCCGTGTCGGAAAGCATATCGCCCGCCTCTGCCAGAGCATCATTTCCCAGCGAGGCCCATCCTTCCGCTGATCCCATCCGGCTCACCACGGAAACGACGCCCTTAGCCATATTCTCTGCCCGGCCTTTTACTGCATCCAGATATTCCCCGGCCACATCCCACATTGATTTGGCGTCCTGCCTGCGTTTTTCTTCTTCTGCCTCTGCCTGCGCCTGCGCATCCAGGGTTTCCACATCATGGCGTGATAATGCCGTTGCCGCCGCCCGCGCCGCCCGTTTGCTGTTAATCCGGGTGTCGCCTGAGCCGGTCAGGATATATCCCTCAATTTTCGGCGGAAAAAGGCTGTTGGCTATGTCTTCACAGGCTTTACTGATTTTCTCCCCGGCGCCACTCAGCAACATCGTCGCGCCGACCACGGTCCCCACAAGTAATACGGCGCTGCATCCCAGCGTTGCCACCGTAGCCCCCGTCGCCAGCGCCACAACAGCCAGTGCCGCAAAATCAATAACCGCATTGATGGCGAATTCCAGCGCACTGCCCACCAGATCTGCCAGAAAGGACGTATGCAGCAGCGCGTCGCCTTCCCTTGCCGCCCAGAATGCTTCTCCCATACCACACTCCCTGTGTTATTGTCCGGTTGCCGTGTTTTCCGGGTCCAACCTGAAACGCAGATTCTTTTTGATATCCGCCCAGCGCCCCCTATCCGCTTCGGTTAACGCTGTTGAGCGGGCATAGGTCAGGGCCATCATTACCCGGCTGCTCTGTAGCACAAATACCGCCTGGTACTGGTATACATGCTCATTACCCCGGATGAACTGACTCTGTATTTCCAGCCCCTCCATTTTCCCGTCAATACCCAGCCGGACAACCTGTGCTGGCGTATAACGCAGTTCCTTAACCTGCTTTTCCAGTTTTTTCATCTGTTGTTCAACCTGGGACGCCAGTTCATCACCGTCCTGCATTTTGCCGCGGCTGATAATCAGCGCCGCATCCGGATCGCTCAGGCGGATCATATTGAGGGTGCTGTCCTGGGATATATTACCGGAGAAACTCAAGATGGCTTCGTTGATATAATAGTTCGTCATGATTATATAAAATCCTTTTTGGTCTGAAAGTGTTGATAAGTCCGGCACTAAAATAAAAACTATTCTTTGGGTGGAAAAGTTTCCTTAATTACTGCTGCCATTGCTGTTTTTTCTGACTCACCAAATGTTCCCACTTTGGGTTCTCTTTTATCCATATTTAAATCCAGCTGCCCTTTTATAGTATTAATCTGACCATCGGCATCTGTTGCAGTAATATTGAACGTTTTACAGGTTACGTAAAATTCCCCCTTACTGCTCATGTACAGAACGGTGTCACCACAACTCAGGGTAATAGAATCACCCGCTGCCAGATATAACTCTTTTACCGTCTGAATGGTTTTATTTCCTCCGGCCAGAGAGGTATCGTCATACTGAACTTTATGATCGCGGACAGCGCCAATAGTGGCTATTTCTGACTGATCAATGACCTTAACCCGATTATTCCCCACCCAGTGACTTTCATTATTATTAACTTCAATACGCTGATCTTTTTCAGCATGTAGCCAGACCTCTTCACTACCGGGTTTATCTTCAAAACGCAGGGCGTTGGCATTGGTCGGTCCGCCGCCGATAGTGTGGCTGTATATCCCGCTCTGTGTTGCCGCGCCCGGCAGTCCCCACGGTGGCATGGTGTCCTGGTTGTAGGTACGCCCCACGATGATCGGCAGATCCGGATCGCCGTTTTTGAAATCCACCAGCACTTCCTGGCCGATACGCGGGATCTGGATCATCCCGAAGCCTTTGCCCGCCCACGGGTAGCTGACGCGTATCCAGCAGGAGCTGTTTTCATCCATTTTGCCGTAGCGATCCCAGCCAAACTGTACCTTTACCCGCCCGTACTGATCCGTCCAGATTTCCTGGCCCGCCGGGCCGGTGACGATGGCGCTCTGCGGCCCTTTGGTGTGGGGTTTGCTCACCGTCCGCTGCGGGCGGAACACCTCACGGGTCGGGTGCAGTTCAAAACGGGTGGAAAAGGTAAAGTGCTGGTCCTGCCCGCTGTGCTGCGCGTTGTCCTGCACAAACAGCAAGGTCTGCATCAGCAGGTATTCCTGATTGACTTCGGCAGTGGGATAGTTTTCCAGCGTGAAGGTATAACCGGTCATGAGTGTGCGGATATTCCCTCCCCCCAGCACCCGACTGCCGGGGCTGCGCTGCGCTTCCATACGAATGCGCGTCAGCATCTCGCCTTCACTATTGTCGAAGTAGTCTCCCGGCCACTCATAATGCTCGTAGGTGGCATGACCGGTTTCACGCGGGTTTGCCACGGTGTTTGCCAGCAATGAACGTGGCTTCGTAAAATCGAAATCATCCAGCACCCACTGGCCAGTCCGCAGACTCTCGTTTGCCGTGATAGTGTGGATAAACTCCTTGTCCAGCTTCAGCCCTTCCTGGTGCCACTCGACCAGCGGCGAGTCCGGACATGCTTTGTGGGCGCTGATGGCATCCGCCAGCACCAGCGTGTGGCTGTCCTCGCTGTGCTCAAACCACCAATAGATGCCCCACTCCTGCATCAGTCGCTGAAGAAAATCAAAATCAGTTTCACCGTACTGCACCTGCCAGGTGCGTACCGGGTAGCTTTCCACCAGCCGCTTTTCCACCGGGTAGGGGTATTCCGCCAGCACTTCATCCAGAATATCCACCACGGTTTTATTCTGGAATGCTTTGTAGTCGCTGGTATGGGTCAGCAGTTTCAGCCACGGCTCCATACGCAGCTCATAGGTAACCGAACGCCCTTCATGGCCCACCACCCGCGCCGCCGTGACCAGCCCGCTGATATGTCGTTTACCGCCACCATCCAGTTCGATGTTGACGCACAGATCTTTGCCCACCATCGGTTTGAGCGGCAGGTTGGCCGCCGGGGAGACATAGCCCAGATTCAGGGTATCGGGCGTTTTTAGCTGTACCACATAGCTAAACAGTTCACTTAATGTTTCGCCGCCGTCCAGGCTGGCGAACAGTAATGCGCCCGGCGGTACGGCGCTGCCGCTGACCGTCACATTATGCGCCCCCGGCCCGCCTGCAACAGCAGAGACGATGGCCGATACCGCATCCTGCGCCATACCTGCGGCGGCGGCGGCCTGCGCCGCTGCCACCGCGGCTTTCACCAGCCCTGATGGCTCCGGCAATGCGCCAAACAGCGATCCCGCAGCCTGTTCCACAGCGGCTTCCGCCGCATCTGCCACGCTTCCGGCGACTGAATCTGCGGTGACACCGCCACTTTCTCCGGTTATCGGCGGCGTGGTTGTCGTCAGCCCTCCTATACCGGATTTATTATTTGTGGATACAAAACTCATGGTAGTGACTCCTTTAATACCGGATTAAAATAAATAGACTCACCGTCAGGAAACAGTGCCCCGCACTTTATAATGCAACCAGCCTGTTATATTTAAATATTTACCAGAAGAACAGGGTATATTGCTGACAAGAGCCATGAAAATAAAAACACAAAAATTAGCACATAACATAAATACTGAATTACATAAATAAGGAAATGAATATAACAATATTATGATTTTATTTTTATTACGCTTACCAGATTCACATTGCATTTTATAGAAATTTGATTAATAACCAGCACACCGCCAGTCATATACTTTATCATCGTGCTCATTACTTATCTGGCCACCATTGTAATGATTGTCAACCACAGCACGTCCAGACACGATAATTTCATCCGGTTTTAACGGTATTATTGTTTTGTTCCACCATTCGTTTGCTGACCAGAAACATACTTAACATTAACCGTAAATGTCTTTTCACCATTTTCTTTTTCCGTCTCCTGTTTCAGAATACGGAAAAACACCGGTTCCACTTCAATACAACCATGACTGTAACCTTTGGTGGAATCATGGATATAAAAACCACCCCGCTTGCCCCCACAGGCTTTTCGGGTCTTCTCATCCGCTGATTCCAGCCGGATACGGTTATATCCCCAGTTCGCCCAGTATATCTCACATGTTCCGGCAGCCTGGCCTCGCGGAATGGTACTCCAGCCCCATGATGGTCCCAGATCACAATCCGCAGCATTTCTTATCGGTGCCTCCCCCTGAAACTGAATAAACAATTTATAATTCCCTTCCGGTATCGCCGCATCCGGCACACACTGTTTATCTGGCCACTGTAAATCCGGTAACCCCGTGGTCGCCTTAAACATCCCGATACCAGGCCATGTCAGCTTTTGCCCGTCAAAAGTCAGTCTTACTGCCATCATCTTCTCCCTGACTATTCTGTGTATTACAGCGGTGGTGTACAACGTATCATTAGCGCCAGCTTCTGATCCCGTACAGACTGGTTATCCACCGATAATACAAAGCTGAAAGGATAACGTCCCTGCATCTTCGCCAGTGAGATATTCCCCTCCTGAAGGGAATATGCACTTCCGCGTCCGTAACCCTCAACATCCTGCGCCAGTAAGCTGGTATAGCTGATTAATGCTGAGAAACAGCCACATTCACCGGTACTTTTTTTCAGTGTGACCGTTGTTTTCAGAATGGTAAGGTTATCCATTTCCTGACGATGAACGGGATGGATATCCACACACTCCGCCAGCGGGTTATCAATGTTTACATCTGTTCCGCCCCAGGCAAATACGGGCAGGAACATTCCTGCACAGGCAGACATAAACAGAACCTCTACAGCGTACTTTTTCACAGCATCTGACCTCTATTTTTTTCATCCACCAGTCGCAGCGCATCCACATACCGCCCTTCACTGTTCTGCTGCCAGAACCAGCCTTGCCCTGGCAGGTAACGTATGCCCGGTAGATCCAACTATCCCGCTATTCATCTGTACAGCCCAGCCCCCGGCGCTGTACCACTTCACTGGCAAATGTCGCGCCAGTTTTTTTCATTATTTCTTGTTGTATTTTTTGCAACTGCGGAAATATAACTCTCTCACATTTATTTATTTCCCATATATCACCAGTTTGAGAACTTACTGAAAACAGTCCCCAATAATCGATTGCTCCGGCAGTCGGTGTATCATAGCCAAGGCTAAAATCATAATATCCCGGATGGGGAGGATTTCCGTGTTTATCCTGCAAATCACCGTCAACAAAAACGCCATCCAGCGATAAATCATATTTTTGATATTTAAGTGCAATAATGAGTAGTTTTTCTGCCTGTGCTTTCGTCATTCCACCGCGATTTATATCTGACAAATTAAATTCAGATACAACCACTTGGGCATAACAGAACTCAGATATAAAGAGAAAAAAAACAAGCATTATTTTACGGGGCATGCTATTCTCCGTCCGACCATAATAATTATTCCAGCAGTTATCCTGGCGTAATTATCCGTACCACCAGTAATATGAGATCCTGAATTAAACCCAGCAGCTACCAGAGCTTCAGAGAAGGCCAGAGCATCTTTTTTCCCCCGAACAGCGTCACCATACTTGACAGCAAAAGATCGCGCACAAACTGAAAACGAAGAAAAAATAGCCACCCAAGTTTTGTTACTATCCTTTGGATGAACCCGACCTGACTGAAATGATGCAGGAGCCTGGAGAGAAAAGTAATTATTATATTCCCTGGCAATACGACCTGTACCATATTGACTTTCGGCAGCAGCAAGACCCAGTATATTCTCTACCGGTACGTCAAGCTCTTTTGCAATTATCTCACAAACCTTCATGTGCTCCTGGACAAATCTTACCGCACCCACGTTATTACACGCTTTATCATAAGCACCCATTTCTTCATTCCTTAGCAGGTGTTTTTAAAACCACCATGTTCATTATTTCTCCACCAGTCGCAGCGCATCCACATACCGCCCTTCACTGTTCTGCTGCCAGAACCAGCCTTGCCCCGGTGTTGCCTGCCCCAGCGTCTTACCCGGCCAGCCCGGCCACGGCAGATAACGCACGCCCGGCAGTTCTACTACCGGTGCTTCATCCGGCAGCCCGGTCAGTTCCCGGCTGCGCTGCGATGTTCGTCGTAACCCGCGCAGCCACTGCGCCCACCACGGCCCCGGCTGCCACATCGCCCATAGCTGGTCCACCTGCTCCGTCAGCCGCCCGCGCCGCATCGTGTCCGGCGTGATATGCTGCGCCGCCAGCCTCGCCAGCCAGTACAGCCAGCCCTGCGTCTCCTGCAAACTCTCGTCCAGCCACTCCCGACCGCAGCGCTGGTAAATCACCAGCGGCCACGGGCGTCCCACGCTATCCCGTGACGCCATCAGCACTCCGGTCAGCCAGTCAGTCGTCCCCCCCATCGGCAAAAATCCCGGCGACATCACAAAGCTCCACGGCAGCGGATGGTGTTCCGGCGCGGGCATATCATGTTCGCCACGCGGCGACAGGTGCATCCAGCCGTCACGCTCTTCATCGGTCGTCTGGCCTTCCGGCAACACGATATGCCGCCCGCTGCCCACCCATGTCTGGCGGTTCAGCCAGTCCTGCCATATTCGTCCCTCTTCAGCGCCCACCCGCCAGCGCACATAGTCGCGCTGGTCCGGCAGCCTGCCGAACATCGCCGGGGCTGATACCACCGCTGGCCGGCGCATTACAACGCCCTCGCCGGACAACTGAAGTTCTGCAACAGCTCCCGGCTGACCGGGTTAAAATCCCGCCCGGCGGTGATTTCCAGCACCACCCGGCGACCGTCAAAATCATATTCCACCAGTTGACGCCCCCGCACCGCCGTTTCCTGTACCATTCCGGCGTCCAGCAGATGAAACAGCGCCCACGGCCCGCCGGTCAGTAGCGTTGAGGTGTCCTGGCGAATACGCGGGCTGGCGGTGATTTCCGCCATCGAGCCGTTGCGCGGTCCCGGCCACGTCACTTTCAGGGGCCGGTCCGGACCATGGGCGTAGCGCAGCACCTGGCCGTCGATATCAATCACCAGTTCCGTGATGGCCGGGTCCATATCCACCACGCTAATCTGCATCGACCAGGAAAATTTTTTCCCGCCCTCGCTGTTAAAAAACACGCTGCGGATCTGCTTCGCCTGCTGAAACGGCGTCAGATCCGGCCCCTGCAACGTCATGTTGCCTTCGGTCGGTTTGTAGCGCCACGGGTCGCTGGCGGTGTCCGCCAGCGGAGCCAGTTGTTTGCTCCAGAAAGCATCCAGTACGCCGCCGCTGGCGAAGATGCGGTTAAAGTCCTCGGCGCTGACCTCCTGCGGACTGTCGGCGAACGGATAGCGCCCGTCGATGGCGTCACGGCAGTCGTCGCCCATCATCGCCTCCATCTGGGTGTTCAGCACGTCGCCGGTCCCGGCGTTGATTTTGCGCGTTCCCTGCTTCGTCAGATCCAGCAGGATGTTTTTCAGCGGCGCAGGCAGTTTCGCCGCCTCCAGTTGCAACTTGTCTGCGGCAGTAATGCGCGCTGGCAACGTCCCCGCCGCCAGCGCGCTATCAGCAATGGTCAGTTGGGTGTAATACTCGTTGAGCATGGTCAGCAGCGAAGCGATCTGCATCGTCCCACCGCCGCTCTGTCCGCCGTCCGTCCGCCCGGCAATGACCTCGCGCAGCGCGGCGAAACGGTCATCCACCAGCGTTTTTTCCAGCCGTTCTTCCGGGTGAATATCCTGGAACAGTTTTGCCGTCTGTACCACTTTCCCCGCGTTACCGGACGCGCGCTGCGCCAGCTGTTTCTGTCTGGCCTGCGGGTCCGGCGGCGGCACCAGCGTGGTCTGCTCCACCACCGCTTTTCCCAGCCGCATCAGCGGTGAGTCCGGCGACGCCAGGGTGCGCAGCACCTGTAAATCATAGGCCAGGCCGGAACTGCCCTCTTCCCCGGCACTGTTGATACTATGGATACTGTCCAGAAAATCCTGCCAGCGGCGGGCATATTCCGTCAGGTACAAACGGCGGACTTCGCGGGCGACAGACTGCTCCTGCCCCGGTATCTGGCTGCGCAGGCTGTCAGTCAGCTTTTTTGGCGTACTCTCCCGGCCCATCACCCAGCCATCGTTCGCCGTCGCCGCCGCCACAAATTCCGGTAATCGTTTGTCGAACAGCTCCCGGTAACCTTCACGGGTAAAAATACCCGGCACGCCCCGATCCAGCGGCGCGCCGTTGCTACGCACAAACACCGTTCCCGCATCCGCGCCGACGGCGCGTACCAGCGTGAACTCCTGCGGCGCTTCGCTCTCCATTGCCGCCAGCGCCCGCGCATAGATACGCTCGGTACTGGTGTGACCGTCGAGGAATGCCCGCGCCTGACGGATCAGCGCCTCATTTTTCTCATACGGTGAATGCACCACCCGGCTGCCGTCAAACAGCGCTTCGATATGCGTCAGCACGGCGGCGCGCCCGCCGAACCCGGCCACGCTGTCGCTGTTCCCCAGATCGTTAATCACCCACGACTGGATCTCCGCCGCGTTGTATTTATCTTCGTGATCTTTATCCAGATTCAGTAGCAGATAGATGCGCAGGGCATCATACGCAGCTTTACTGTCCTGACGGGCAATGGCGTCCGCCAGCACATACTCCATCCGTTTCACCAGCGGCGGCAGCAGCAGTTGATCCAGCAGGCGGTTGTACAGCGACGCCACGCTGTCGGTTACCGGCGGTACGCTGTACAGGCCGTAGCGCCAGGTCAGCGGCGGCGCGTCCGGGTCCAGTTCCGGCCAGGCGGACAGTTCCCTTGCGCTGTCCAGCAGTGCCGGGACGGGAGCCATCGCCGGTTTACCGGTGTAGGCTTTCACTTCACCGTCCAGCCGGGTCGCGCGGGCGCTGATTTCATTCATATAGTCGCCGTTGGTCTGCTGGCTGGTCTGCATCCCCTGCCACAACAGGAATGCCAGCACCAGTACCAGCAGGTGCCCGCCGAGGCGCAGCAGGCGGTAACGCCAGGCCCACTGGAGGTTTGGCTCCACCAGGTGCGCTTCACGGAAAATAAACTGTGTTAGCAGATCATGCAGAAAGTAGCTGCGGTTGCCGTCCGGCAGAGCGTGTGGGAGAGAGGCGGAGGATTCGCCACGGGCGGTTTTTATCGCCCGGACAAAGCGCTGCCAGATACTCAACTGGTCGGCCACGGCGTCGGCCTGCGCCTGCGCGGCGCTGGTGAAAAACACCCCGCGCAGCGTGTTATTCAGTTGCGTGGCATCGAATTTTGAATCGAGGAAGATCTGTTCAATAGCCTCCAGCAACGGCTCGCCGAGGGCGGCGAACTCACGCGGGAAGGTATACAGCCGCTGGCGGCTTTTAAGGTCGTACTCTTCCTGTAACCGGGTATCCAGTCCCTGATCCAGCCGCAGCGTCAGGCACGCCAGCTCCTGCGCGCAGGCGGCATGCAGCGCCTGCGGGTCGCCCGCTTTTCGCCTGCGGCTGTACGGCAACGTGAAGCCCCAGATTTGTGCGCGAAGATGGCTGGTCAGCGTGCGAAAATACTCGCTGAACCCCGGCAACAAATCCATTTTGGTGACCACCAGATAGACCGGAAAGCGAATCCCCAGGGTCTCGCGCAGTTCTGCCAGTCGCGCCCGCAGAGCGGCGCAGGCCGCCAGGCGTTCCGCCGGTGACTGTGCGGTTAAATCCGCCACGTTTAGCGTCAGGATCACGCCGTTAAGCGGCGCGCCGGGGCGATGTTTACGCAGCAGACTGAGAAAGCCCTGCCACTCTCCGGCGTTACGCTGCGCGGCGCTCGCTTCGCCGCCGTCATCGTGGCGGGCGTAACGTCCGGCGGTATCAATCAACACCGCTTCGTTGGTAAACCACCAGTCGCAGTGTAGCGTGCCGCCACCCGGCACTGTCAGGATACGCGAGGTCTGCTCCATTTGCTCCGCCAGCGGGAACTGCAATCCGGTGTTCAGCAGGGCCGTGGTTTTGCCGTCGCCGGGACTGCCGACCACCATGAACCACGGCAGCTCATACAGAAAGCGTTTACCCTCGAAAATTTTACGCCAGCCGGGCATGTCCACGCGCAACTGCCGCAGTTGCCGGATGGCCTGCGTGACAATATGGTTGACGGTGCGCAGGTCGGCTTTGATCTCGCCAGCCACCGGTACCTCTTCCCCGCGCGGATGCAGGAAGCGACGCAGCAGTTGTTCATCCATACGTAGCGCACGCCACAGCCGGTACAGGCCGTACAGCGCGTACATCAGCAGGATGAAACCAATTAATGTCAGGCGGACCCACAGCGGCGCAAACGGATGGACATCGCCCAGGGCCAGCAGCGGTGTGACGAAGCCAATCGCCAGGCACAGGACACTGATGCCGATGATACTCATCGACCAGTTGACCAGCCACAGTACCAGCAACATCAGCAACAGGGCAATGGTCACTACCCGGCTCCCCACGGAGGCCAGCGGGCGCAGGGTATCAAATGATACCAGCGGCCCGACAAACCAGACCAGCAGCACCAAAACCAGAACGCCCACAACCGCCAGCGCGCGCCGGGAAAAAAGCAGACTAAGAAATTTTTGCATTATGTTTCGACTCGCCACCCAATAATCAATATTTTAAAATTCCCTGGATAAAGTAATATAACCATTAAATTTTACAGAACACTCATCAGCATTCATGAAGCTGGATGCAATGAAAATATCTTTTTCTTTATCTTTGTTAATATAGGTATATTTTGCCACGATAGATTTAACCTGGTTCTCATAGTAACTATCGAAATAGGATTTCTTATCTAATATTGCCACTTTATTTTTGGCCTTATCTTTTTCATAATCCATCCTGGCCAGAGATTCTGCATAGACCTTAGATACAGGCGAGATATCAAGAATCTCTACCTTTGTTTTATCCTTTATAATAGTAGCGACATCTATATTCAGGTCATTTTTTATGGCATCAAATAATGATGACTCCATTGATGCTCCAACCGTAGCACACCCATAATCGTGCGCATAAGAAATGGCAGGAATACCCACCAACAGACAGACCATTATCTTAAACATATCAATCCTTTACTACCAAGACTTTACCACCAATACTTATCTGAACTGGCAGCGATAACATTATCACAGGGTATACCTGTCATACTTCAGGCTGCATGTGCGTTGGCTTTACTCTCTTACCCCAGTCACGAACCAATGTATGCTCCCGGGGATTTATTTCCTTGCCGCCTTGATGCAACTTGAATGATTTTATATCTTACAGGGGTACTCTATTAATTTATTTATGATAAGTTCAGCCGCGCGAGAATTCAGTTCCTCATTGGTTTTATTTTTAAGAGAAACATAGACTAATTCATTTAATGTTAGCGTCTTAAATAAAGCGTATCCACACCACAGTTTGTTCTCTGTCGCATCCTCCACGCCGAGCAGATAGACACCCGCCCTGAGTTTATCCCGTTGATTACCAGACACCCAAAATTTAAAAAAGTCATTACCTGAAAGATTAAGCGCATCCGGAGTCAGGGATAAAATGGGAGATGACCGGGAAGCAATTTTTATGGAGGAGTCTGTCCTCTGACAGGGAAAATTTTTAACTAATGCTTCCTCTATTAGTATTGAAGCCCTTACATCAGGCTTTTTCACTGCGTGCTGTTCAAACCAGGTCAGCACAGTATGGTTTATTGTTATACTGTCAACCTGACCATATCCACACCAGGCTTTAC
Source organism: Salmonella sp. SAL04214 (assembly GCF_046550615.1). Classification (NCBI taxonomy): domain Bacteria; kingdom Pseudomonadati; phylum Pseudomonadota; class Gammaproteobacteria; order Enterobacterales; family Enterobacteriaceae; genus Salmonella; species Salmonella sp. SAL04214. The sequence continues at coordinate 28,253 of NZ_JBGDXT010000019.1, read as the reverse complement.
CTTCTGTCGCATCCTCCACCCCCAGCATATACATCAGTGCATTGTCTTTTTTCTGTACGTTGTCAGTGGCATAAAATTTCAGGAAATCCTGAGTACTGAGGTTGACATTATCGGGGGAAATGAATCCTGCGTTAATCGGGGATCCGGCAAAAGCGCCACCGGATAACAGGCAACATAAGATGATCAAAAAAACACGAACAGATCGTGTTATGTGATATGTCGCTGAGATCCGATAATAATCCCCCGTCACGCCACATACTGCCGAATGATGAGACACATCATAGGTTGATTTTTTCATCATTCATTCACTCCACTACCAGAATTTCCACCCGACGGTTTTTCGCCCGCCCGGCTTTACTGCCGTTATCCGCCACCGGCACCGTATCGCCCTTGCCGACGATATGTACCCGTCCGGCAGGTACGCCGCCGGAGGTCAGTAACGCCGCAACTTCCGCCGCCCGTTTTTCCGATAGCACCAGGTTGGATGGGAATTCAGCCGAATGAATGGGCTGGCTGTCAGTGTGACCCGTTACAGTGACTGCGCCGCCCACGCGGGCGATTTCCCGCGCCGCTTTGTTAATCACTGGCCGGATTGCGTCACTCACCGTTTTCTGTCCCGGCACAAACATGGCGTCGCCACGGAAGACCACCCTACTGTGCTGGTCATCTTCGTCCACGGTCAGCAGGCCACGGGCGATTTCGTTTGCCAGCAGGATTTTCAGCCGCAGCTTATGAACCGGCACGGGCGGCGGCGGCAGTTTTATACCAATCGCATCAATATGCTGTTGTACGGTGACGGTCTGCACATCCATCCGGTGGCTGTAAAGGCCAAACAGCGTCAGCATCGCCAACAGGGCTATCCCGGCGCTCAGCCAGACCGGCACCCGGCGCATCCGCCGCAGTCGTCCGCTTATCGCCCCCTGAAAGTCAGGCGAGAGCGCGGGCATAACCGGATCGCGACGCTGTGAAAGCTGTGTCAGCAGTTGCTGGCGAATATTGTCCAGTTGCTTACGCCCGTCTGGCTGCACGCTGTAGCGGCCTTCAAATCCCAGCCCCAGCAGGTGGTAGATAACCTCCAGTACGTTGCCATGTTCCTGGAAGCTGGCCGCCAGACGCCCGATGATCTGGAAAAGTTTTATCCCGCCTTCGCTTTCACCATGAAATGTTACCAGCAGGCTTTTTCCGGCCCAGACGCCGCGCCGTCCCCAGGTTGTGTTATTGGCGGCTTCATCAAGCGCCGTACACAGGCAGTAACGTACCGCCAGTACGTGCTCGCGCCGCAGGTTCGCCTGATCGCATAATGTCTGGTACAGATGCATCTCGCGTACCAACAGATTACGGTAAGGCTCTACCAGGGCCGCATCCAGTTTAGCGGGCATGGCTGCGAGAGCGCACAATAAAGGCCGGGCAGCGGCGAGCAACGGGTTAGCCGCCGCGCTGATTTCAGCCAGCCGGAGTTTGCTGTCCGGACCGTCTTCAACGATGACATTGAGTTCCGTGCGCTGGCTGGTGTGTACCGGCGTTTCATATTCACTGTCCTTATGTTCCGGCGTGGTGGACAAAAAGGACATCATGTCCGCCGCTGGCGGCGTCAGGGTACTGTCTGTCATTTATCGCGCACTCCCCACAGTTCTGTCTCCAGCCCCGGAAATTCCCCGGCGGTATGCATGGCCATCCCGCCGTAACGGGCAATGTGTTCCCACAATGCTCCCTCGCGGCGGATGTCGTAATAGATGTATCCGGCCTGAAACGGGATTTGGCGCGGTGGTACAGGCAGAACCTGCAAAGCCAGCCCCGGCAGATGCGAGCGGATCAGTTCCGGCAGGCGATCGGATGGCCCGATTTTGGTCTGGGCGGCAAAATGTTGCAGTAGCACATCGGTCGGCATTGAAGCCTTTATCGCCAGTACCAGCGTGCTGAACTCGGCAAGATCGGAAGGGGCCACCACCGCATTCAGGATGCCGTAAGTCCCCTCTTTCAGCTCGATGCGCTGCGCGCCCCGGATCAGTACCGCGTTCAGCAGGAACTGCACCTCATCAACCAGCGATTTCAACCCGGCATAGGGCGTCAGGTGTTTGTACTCTTTGTATTCAGCGGGCCGTCGCGTTTGTGGACGCACATAGGTGGAGAGTTCCCCGGCCAGTTCGGACAGGTAGCGATACAACACTTCCGGGGCCAGCGGGGTTTTCGCCAGGTGAGTCAGCAGCGGCTCAAAGCGATTGAGAATTTGCAGCAGCAGGTAATCGGAGACCTCTGCTGCTTCATGGCCGTGGTTGTCGCTGCCGGTCAGCCGTTCCGCCAGCGAATCGGCCCGCATCCGGATGAGATCGTTGATCCACGACAGCCAGGTACACATCAGTGAACTGGCCTGATAATTAATGATGGGCGGGATCAGGTCGTGGTCGATATCTATCCGCCCGTCAGGATTCAGCCCGATGATGCGGGTCAGCGGCAGGCCAATCCAGGCGCCCGTCACCGCCTTTTCCGGCAGCAGCCGCAGGCGCAGGTGACTGAGCTGTAATAACTGCGCGCCACGTCCCAGCGAGTTGGCGTCGCGGATGTCGTGTTCGTGTACCGAGAAACGCGCCAGTGATTCCGGGTTATTGTCAAACGTAGTTTCTTCGCTGTTCGGCGCGCGTACCGGTACCGCCAGACAAATCTGCTGGTTCAGGTGCTCCGGCAGGATGGTCAGCGGCGGCGGCAGCGGGGTGTGGTCCGGTGCGTTAAACGGCGTGCCGTCAGGAAAAATCCCTGATGCCTCTTTCAGTATCAGTTTACCGATGTTCAGCGCTTCGCCATCAATATTGTAGTGGCTGAATCCCCAAAAAAAGGGGGTCAGCGGCAGGCTGCGGTAATGCATGACGTGTTCCAGATAACGCTCTTGCTGCTGAAACATCTGCGGCAGTAAAAATTGTCCTTCACTCCAGACTACGCGGTCATTCCAGCTCATAATTCATTTATCCCGTTCCGTAATTACAATGGCGCTTTGTTCCAATTCCGCCTCCAACTGCACGTTTCCTTTCCCCGGTATGAAGTTGCTGTACCAGGCTTTTTCCGGGGCTTCCGGGATTTTGTAGGTTACCCGCCAGACCGATTTGGCCAGGTTACGGTATCCGGCCAGTACGCCGATTGCCGTGGTCTGCGCATTCAGCGGGCGACGCAGTTTTTTCTCTTCGCCGGGACGCAAAATAAAGCTGTCGCGACGCACTAAATCGTCGGTAAGGACGGATTTGTCGTTGTCATGGAGCGACCAGTAATCAGCTGTCGTGAAAGCGGCGTCATTTTTCAGTTCATAAACACGTATCTCAATGGGCGCGGCCTTCTTCTGATTGTCAGGATTCACCTTATCGGAGGCTTTCACGCTCAGGTCGAGTCGCTGTGATTCGAGGTCAGGTAACGCATCGCTACTGCCGCATCCGGAAAGCAGGAGCAGTGCAAAAGGCATAGCTACCGCACATAACCACCGAGTGGGGTTACGCCATTCATTCACTGTAAATTCCTTTAAAATCAAAATAATAAATCCGGCCAGATATAAATCTGGCCGGAAAAACAGCCGTTAAATTTCTTTGTTGGCCTTGAAGTCGTAGCCTGCGGTAATGGTGCCGCCGCTGCCACCCTGCTGGTTCTGCACCACGTATTCCTGCTTCACGGTGCTGAAGGAGAGTTCAATTGATTCGCGAGACGCAATTTCCCCTCCCTGGCTTCCGCTGGGCGATACCATTGCAATAATCAGATCTGTGAAAGTGTACTTGAGGTACTCCAGCGGATTGCCGCCAGCCTTACGCATAACCAGAATGGCCTGCGGAATGTGCTTACCGGAAGAGCAGTATTTGAACAGGTTCGGGCTGGCGCGATCGATGTAATGTTCAAATGAAAGATTAGTGACGGAGACCTTACCGGAACCGAGACCGCTACCGGCGTGCATGGTGGATTCCTGATGAATATTCCAGCGCCAGCTCAGTACTTCAATTTCATTTTTGTGTTTGTCATCCATTGACTCGCCGTCAATGCCGTCAATTTTCAGAAAAATGTCATAAGACATATCTACTATCCTTTTAACTACCTAAATTAAGCCCTGATTTATCTGCTTTATTAGGTGAACAGATTAACTATTCCTGTACAGCTCTTTCTTACCCATAAATTCATCAGAGCAAGAAAACGTATGCTTTTAATATCTTTGAATTTTACTTCTCGACACGCCTTTTAATTAATTCATTTAATTCCCTGTCATGGATAAAATCTATGCACTTCATGGTATTAAAATCTGATGATATCGAACCGTTATATTTCAACCCTGAATATTTTTTCGCAATCTCATCAATTTCATGGTAAATCTCCACAGATTGTTTACCATATTCAAGGTAAGCACTGGCCGTAGCTCTGGCATCGTTTTTAACGACATCATCTTTGTATACTAATGCCAGACAATGACTCAGCGCCCAATTTTTTAAGAGTTCCGACTGTGAATATTGTGTGGTCAATGCTTCTTGTGCAAAGGATGGCTGCCATACCAGCATTCCACTTATGCTGAAAGTAACTAATATTAACCATTTCACGGCAGTATCCACAGAGTCCCAACTTCAGGAACAAATGGTCCATTATCTGGGTCATTTAATAAGTGGCACTGATCTGAACAGATACTGCCATTCCATAATGTAACGTGTCCTCTGGCATTGCTCCAGCCATGCCCTTTTACTACGATAATTCCTTTCTTCCCTATAAAGTCACTCTGTTTCGGATTATTAACAATAAGATCAGGCTTGCCCATAGTATGAGTAAGATAATCAATCATATCATTCACGCGATAAATATAGAATTTATTATCGGCACCACTAACCTTTGCATACGGAGAGTTACGGGCTATTGGGAATCCTGTCGCATTCAAAACATAGCTCATTCGAATAGGGCAGGCATTTTGAAAATAACCACCAGTTATATTTTTCCCAACGTTTCCACCAATAATGCTACCCACATCAGCGACGGAATGATTCACCTTCCTAAAAGCTAACCACGCTTCATTGAATGAAGGTCTGTTCATTTTGCTTACCCTCTAAAAATTCTGTGTAGGTCATTAATTCTCAACACGTATCTTCATGGACGCCGCTTTCTTCTGATTGTCAGAATTCACCTTGTAAAACGCTTTCACGCTCAGGCCAGGCCGCTGCGATTAGGGGTCAGGTAGCGAATCGCTACTGCCGCATCCGGAAAGCAGGAGCAGTGCAAAAGGCATAGCTACCGCACATAACCACCCAGTGGGGTTACGCCATTTATTCACTGTAAATTCCTTTAAAATCAAAACAATAAAACCAGCCAGACATAACATCTGGCCGGAAAAACAGCCGTTAAATTTCTTTGTTGGCCTTGAAGTCGTAGCCTGCGGTGATGGTGCCGCCGCTGCCGCCCTGCTGGTTCTGCACCACGTATTCCTGCTTCACGGTGCTGAAGGAGAGCTCCACCGTTTCACGGGAGGCGATTTCACCATCGTGGCTGCCGCTCGGGGAAACCACGGCGACAATCAGGTCGGTGAAGGTATACTTGAGGTACTCCAGCGGATTGCCGCCAGCCTTACGCATAACCAGAATGGCCTGCGGAATGTGCTTGCCGGAGGCGCAGTATTTGAACAGGTTCGGGCTGGCGCGATCGATATAGTGATCAAAATCCAGGTTGGTGACGGAGACCTTACCGGAGCCGAGGCCGCTACCGGCGTGCATGGTGGATTCCTGATGAATATTCCAGCGCCAGCTCAGTACTTCAATTTCATTTTTGTGTTTGTCATCCATTGACTCGCCATCAATGCCGTCAATTTTTAAAAAAATGTCATAAGCCATTTTTATATCCTTATTAAGTTTTACTTAAAATAAACCTGATTTTATCTATATCTTTTTGTTTATAGATAAATCATTGCCGTACAGAATCCTTCTCCAATAACTTCAGGAGAACAGAAGACTGTATATTTTTCCGGTACCGATAATGTATTTAGTTATTTTATGAATTTGCATTATTTAATGCATATGAATAATGCTTCATAACTTCCGATAATAAAAACCATAACCTGTACTGAAATTTTCACGTCTCAAATCGCTAATTACAGATAAAAGATATAGACTGGTCTTCTGGCGATCCCTCAAAATTATGAGTCTTACAGCGAGTAGAAGAAGCAGGTATTGGTTGCGTCAACCATATCTGTTCATGACCATAAATACACGAAACCCAATAGCGATCGGTTTCTTTATCGCTAACACGTTCTGTTTCCCATACAGACCAATTTTCACCGTTTACTTTTTTAGTCTCTGGTTTGAGATCCATCAGGTTTTCAGGTTTACCCTGCGTTACCCCAATACTACTTAACCATAAACGCGACATATATCGAGGAGAAAGCTGCCACGGCGCTGGGACATCAGACTTCAGGCTCACAGCAGAAGACTGAGTATCAATAACAGCCGGACAACTGACTTCCCAAGCCACAGCATATTGTGAAAAGAGCAGAACAATACCAGGTAACAGATGAAAAGTTGAGCTTATGGTCATAATATGTATTTCCTACTCAATAATATAAAAAGCTTCGGCATTGTTACTGGCATCCGGATATGTGCCATCACTACGTATCCCACCTTTACGAGACCGTGGGCGAGACGAAATTCTTTTCTTCATATCCCTCTTTATATTCTCTATCTTCTCTGATTTCACTCGCTTAAACATTCACAAAATATATATCAGGCATTGCCCTGCTTCACTGACGGCAGTTTTGTCACCAGGCGCAGCGATCCCGTCAGCCCTTCAAGCTGGAAATGCGGACGCAGGAAGAATTTCGCGTCGTAATAACCTGGATTGCCTTCGACCTCTTCCACCACTACTTCAGCGGCAGCCAGCGGACGACGGGCTTTAGTTTCTTGCGAGGAGTTCACCGGATCGGCGTCGACATAATTCATGATCCACTCGTTCAGCCAGCGCTGCATATCCTCACGCTCTTTAAAGGAACCGATTTTGTCGCGGACGATACATTTGAGGAAGTGCGCGAAGCGCGAGCAGGCGAACAGGTACGGCAGACGGGCGGACAGGTTGGCGTTGGCCGTCGCGTCCGGATCGTAGTATTCCTGTGGTTTTTGCAGCGACTGTGCGCCGATAAAGGCGGCATAGTCTGAGTTTTTACGGTGGATCAACGGGATAAAACCGTTTTTCGCCAGTTCAGCCTCGCGGCGGTCAGAGATGGCGATTTCGGTCGGGCATTTCATGTCCACGCCGCCATCGTCAGTCGGGAAGGTATGGCAGGGAAGATTTTCCACCGCACCGCCTGATTCCACACCGCGAATCAACGTACACCAGCCGTAGTGTTTGAAGGAACGGTTGATGTTTACGCCCATCGCGTAGGCCGCGTTGCTCCAGACGTATTTGGTATGGTCAGAACCATCCGCATCTTCTTCAAAATCAAACTCGTCTACCGGGTTAGTTTTTGCGCCATACGGCAGGCGGGCAAGAAAACGCGGCATCGTCAGGCCAATATAACGGGAGTCTTCGCTAGCCCGCAGCGAGTTCCACGGCGCATATTCCAGGTTCTGGGTGACGATTTTGGTCAGGTCGCGGGGATTCGCCAGCTCCTGCCAGGAGTCCATTTGCAGTACCGAGGGGGAAGCCCCGGCAATAAACGGCGCATGGGCCGACGCGGCGACTTTGGCGATAGAGCCAAGCAGATCCACATCGGGCGGTGTATGGTCGAAGTAGTAATCCGCAATGATACAGCCATAAGGTTCGCCGCCTAACTGGCCGTATTCGGCTTCATACAGTTTCTTGAACATCGGGCTTTGATCCCAGGCGATGCCCTTGTAACGCTTCATGTTGCGCCGCAATTCATCTTTTGACAGATTCATGAAGCGAATTTTCAGCTTTTCGTCGGTCTCGGTGTTGTAAACCAGATGCTCCATACCGCGCCACGAGGATTCCAGCTTCTGCCAGTCGGGATGTTGCAGGATCAGTTTGATCTGTTCGGTCAGTTTAAAGTCGATCTGCGCAATAATAGCGCTGATGCTTTTATAGGCGTCATCGCTGACGGTGATCGTGTTCGCCAGCGCCTGTTGCGCCAGCGTCTGCACCGCGGCTTCCACGGCTTTTGCCGCCTGGGTAGTCTTGGGTCGGAAGGCCTGATTCAGCAACGCATCAAATTCACCGGATGCGGAGACGGTATCCTGAGCAACCGCGTCGGTTGCCTGCATATTACTGTTTGCCATGAAAATTCCTTAAAAATTCGACGTTATTCCGCTGATTCATTATCCGCTGACACACCTTGCTGGGTAGCGGCCGGTTTCGGCGCATTCGCCAGCGTTTTCAGCAGAGTCGGGTCCTGCAACAGTTTATTGACCAGATTTTCCGCCCCGGCCTTGCCATCCATGTAGGTCTGGAGGTTCGCCAGTTGAGTGCGGGCTTCCAGTAACTGGTTCAGGGCGTCCACCTTGCGGGCAATCTGTGCCGGCGAAAAGTCGTCCATATTTTCCAGCGTGATATCGACCATCAACTGACCTTCACCCGTCAGCGTATTCGGCACAGCGAACGCCACGCGCGGCGCAATGGCTTTCATGCGCTCATTGAAGTTATCAATATCAATATCGAGGAATTTGCGATCCGTCACCGGCGGCAGTTCTTCACGCGGTTTCCCGGCCAGATCGGCCAGCACCGCCATCACGAACGGCAGCTCGATTTTTTTCTCAGAGCCGTAAATCTCTACGTCATATTCAATCTGCACGCGCGGCGCGCGGTTGCGCGCGATGAATTTCTGCGCGCTATTGTTGATAGCCATACTCTTTCATTTCCTTATCAATCTACCGACGACCGCCCGGACAGCGGTGCAACGGCACAGTTTAAAAATCATACTCAGAGAGTTTTTTTATAATCTCTTTGTTTTCTTTGTACTTTTCCCGTAACCCAGGAAGTGCTTTTTTCGCCGGAGGGCACCAGGTATTAATGCCCTTTTCTATGTCTTTTTTATCCTCTTCCGGTAAAGAACTGTCCCATTCGCCGGCCAGATGCTGGCACATCTCTGCATTGCTCAGAAAATGCTGCACATCCTGTGGTAAAGGCGGTTCGCCATGAACACTGAAAGCGAACATCATTAGCAAAGGAGTCAATAACGCCGGGTAACGTAATGTCATATTTAATGCCCATCAATTGACCAGTGGGGTTTATCTGTATTTCCGCCGACAAACTTAGTCACGCCATAAACCCACTGCGCACCACTTAACTCTTTTGGCATATTCCCTCTTGCGAGGTTGTCTCAAAAACAATCTGCTCATCACCATTAACGCCGATATCAATCTGCCTGATAGCGGCTTTTTCCGTCATGGCCTGCAACCAGTAGCGCGACAGTTGTGGCAGGATGTGCTGTTCGATGTAGCCAATCAGCAACCGCGCGCCCGTTTCATGCATTGGACAGCACGCCACAATATGTGCGACCAGTTCCTCGCTATACGTCAGCGTCACGCCGTGCTGTTCACCCATCCGCGCCACCAGCCGGTCAAGGTGCAGACGGGCAATCACGCCACGCGACGTTTCGTCCAGCGGCAGGTAAGGGATCACCGTCACGCGGCCCAGAAATGCCGCCGGGAAATGCTTGCGTAATTCCGGCATTAGCGCCTCTTTAAGCCCCGTAGCATCGGGCATTAAAGCCGGATCTTCACACATCTGGCTGATGAGGTCGGAACCCACGTTGGTGGTGAGTAATAGCGTGGTGTTTTTGAAATCGACATGTGTTCCCTCACCGTCCTCCATCTCGCCCTTGTCAAACACCTGATAGAAGAGTTCATGGACGTCATGGTGCGCTTTTTCGATCTCGTCGAGCAGCACTACGCTCCAGGGGTGGCGACGCACCGCTTCCGTCAGCACACCACCCTCGCCATAGCCCACATAGCCGGGGGGCGCGCCTTTCAGCGTGGAAACGGTGTGAGCCTCCTGGAACTCGCTCATATTGATGGTAATCAGGTTCTGCTCACCGCCGTAGATAGCCTCCGCCAGCGCCAGCGCGGTTTCGGTTTTACCGACACCGGACGGCCCGGCCAGCATAAACACGCCCACCGGTTTGCGTGGATCGCCCAGTCCCGCCCTGGCGGTCTGAATACGTTCACCAATCTGCGCCAGCGCGCCGTCTTGCCCGGTAACGCGTTGCGCCAGTCGGGCAGGCAGTTCCAGCACCTGGCTGGCCTCATCTTTCACCATGCGCCCGGCAGGAATACCGGTCCAGTCGGCGACAATCGCCGCGACCACCGCCGCGCTGACTTCCGGGAACACCACCGGCGCGTCGCCCTGCCACTCCCTTAGCGCCGTTTCGGCCTGTTGCAGCGTGGTTTTGTCATCAGCATCAGACTCTGCGACACGCAGTTCCTGCAACGTATGTACCAGTTCCAGCTCCCGCTGCCAGCGAGATTCGGATGCAGTCAGTTCATCGTTGAGCGAGAAAATTCGCGCCGTCAGCGCATCGCGCCGCTCATCTGACTGAATCCCCATTTTTTCCTGCTTCTGCAACAGCGACCGTTCCATTTCCGCCGCTTTTAGCTGCTGGCGCAGGAACTGTACGCTGGCAGGCGGCGTGTGCAGCGTCAGCGCCACGCGGGCCGCGGCGGTATCCAGCAGGCTGATGGCCTTATCCGGCAACTGCCGGGCGGGAATGTAGCGGTGAGAAAGCTGTACCGCCGCACGTACCGCCTCATCCAGAATCAGTACGTTGTGGTGTTTTTCCAGCGTATCCACCAGACCACGCACCATTTCCATTGCGGGGATCTCTTCCGGTTCGGCAATCTGCAACACCTGAAAACGCCGGGTCAGCGCCGGATCTTTCTCAATATGGCGCTTGTATTCGCTCCAGGTGGTGGCGCCGATAGTCCGCAGGGTGCCGCGCGCCAGCGCCGGTTTCAGCAGGTTAGCGGCATCGCCCGTGCCGGATGCGCCGCCCGCGCCCACCAGAGTGTGAACTTCATCGACAAACAGAATAACCGGCTGCGGCGAGCGCCCGGCCTCTTCCAGTAACCCTTTCAGACGCGATTCAAACTCGCCTTTCATGCTGGCTCCGGCCAACAGAGCGCCAACGTCCAGCGCCAGCAGCCGTACTTCCCGCAGCGCGGGCGGCACTTCCCCCTGCGCAATCGCGAGGGCAAAACCTTCGACGACCGCCGTCTTTCCGACGCCCGCCTCACCAGTCAGTAGTGGATTATTCTGGCGACGGCGCAGCAGAATATCCGTCATGGTGCGGATTTCATGCTCACGCCCCGTCACCGGGTCGATTTTGCCGTCGCGCGCCTGTGCCGTCATGTCCTGACAGTATTTCGCCAGCGCGGATTTACCGTCCTGCCCGCCGTTGGGAATCGCCTGACTGCTTTCACCGGGAATGGCTGATGCCAGGCCGGAGCCGTCGTAAGGGCGCTCCTGCGCTTCCGGCGATGTTTCGATCAACGAGGGCAGTATTTCAGTCAGTTCATCAACCGGAAGCGTGGCCAGCGGCGCGCAGATACTGCTCAGTACCCGACGCAGTTCTGGCGTGGTCAACAAGGCCAGCAGCAACCAGCCGCTGCGAATTTTGTTATCGCCGTAACGGACGCTCGCCAGCATCCAGGCCTTTTCAACGCTGAGATCGATATGGTGAGAAAAATCACTAATGGCGCTGGCCCCGGCGGGCAGCATATCCAGTTGCCGGAGTAACGCTTTCTCCACATCAGAAAGAGGGATCTGGTAATGCCGAAGAACGTGGAGAATATCGTTATCGGGCTGCTGTGTTAACTGGTGCAGCCAGTGAGTCAGCTCAACCCAGGGATTAGAGCGTAGTTTGCAAAATGCCGTTGCCGATTCCAGCGACCGGAATAGTGGGCCGGCCAGTTTTCCATACAACGCACTGCGTGAAACAGGAGTTTCCATGTGTTATGCCTTGTGACATAAAAATTCATAAAAATAATGCATCAATGCATATAAATATATAAACAATTCTTTATTGATAGCCTCGAAAAAATATCGAAACAAAACAATGATACAGATCAGGGACTAATTAGCAACTAAGCCGTTAATATTAAATAATCAATGAACAGCAAGATAAAAATCGCAATTGCAGAATTAAAAGAAATAATATTTCAAAAAAGACATCTATGCATACAACAATGCATTCACGACGAAAATAATAAAAAGGGTGTCATCAATAATGACTCTCTATGAATTTAGTTAAAGTTATTTATGAATTAAAACTCCCTAAACGTTTCCTCCAGAAAAATAAATACATTTAAGGGACATAATGAAACAAGACATGTGGGAATTACGGAAAATACAGTCGCAGGGTATAACGGATAACGCACAGTATCCCGCAGGGACATACATCGTATTTACTGCCGCCGCCCCCTACATTCCGCTTTTTGAGCAACATGGGAAAGACGATATCGCGCTCAGTCTTGTTCGCCACGAAGAGGCGTGGTGGATTGTTAATCACTCTGCTGAACTGTGCTGTGCCGTCAATGAGCAGGTGATGGAACCTCATCACCGTATGCGGCTGAATGATGGAGATACGATTGAATGGGGTCTGTCATCCTGGTGCCTTGCCCGCACCAATGATGAGTCCCGTCCCGATGTTTCGTTTCCTCAGTTGGTTCAGTCATCTGAATCCGTTGCTGAGTACCTGGATCTGGACTGGTTTAAACAACAACAGCTCAATCCGCAGAACCCGTTCGATATTATTCCCGTCCGGGAAACCGCGCCCTCTTACACCGGCCATGAAGCGGATAGCACGCTACACCAGCTTTACCAGGAATATCAGCAGGCATTGCGGCCCTCCGGGCAGGAAAAGCCCCTCCGTCCTAAACCGTTTCCCCGAAATGAAGACGCTGTCACCCAGGATTTGACGTCGTTATACGATAAAAAGGGCGACACCGACACGTTACAGGATATGGTGGCAGGCGCGCCCGGTATTGATGCCATTCTGGATACGCTGGACACGACCGGTGAGGGTGAAATGCACTGGCTGGCGATGGAATCAATGCCCGATATCCTGCAACTGCTCTCGCCGGAACAGGCGGGGAAAACCGCACATAGCGAGATACTGCCCGATCTGACCCGCCGCGAGCATCGTATTATTGGCATCGACAGCCACTACCGAATCACTCCGACACAGAAAAATGGAAATACCGCCCATGAAAAAAACTGACACGCTTCCTGCTACCCTGTCCGCGCTGATACAGGAATACTCTATTGCGGAGGGGATTCAGATGGCGGAGCAGCAGGTTCGGGAAAATCCGGCGAAGGCGCTCTGCCGCCACAGCCTGTTTCAGTTGCTGTGTGTGGCCGGAGACTGGTCGCGGGCGCTACATCAGCTTCAGCTATGCGCCAGGATGGAGGCCAATTATACCCAGGAGGCCCGGCTGTACCGGGAGCTGGTTCGCTGCGAAATGTTCCGCCACACCGTTTTTCAGGGTGAACAACGACCCGGTTTTCTTCTGCCGCAGCCCGTTTGGGTGGAGTCACTTCTGGCGGCACTCGCCTGTCATGACGATACCGGTGAGGTTGATAAACACCGTAATACCGCACTGGAAGCCATAACAGACACGGGCGGGCAGTGGAACGGCGGCGCATTTGACTGGGCGAGCGACAGCGATTCCCGCCTTGGCCCGGTACTTGAGCTGGTCACCGGCGGCGTGTATATCTGGCTGCCGTTTTCGCAAATATGCTCGCTGGAATCGCCGCAACCGGCGCGCCTGACCGATCTGCTGTGGAAACCCGTTAATATCACCCTGGTGAATGGCGATACGCACGGCGCCTGGCTCTTTACCCGTTACAGCGGTTCGGAAAGTGCATCTGACGCCCTGCGTCTGTGCCGGGAAACCGCCTGGCAGGATGGCCCCGGCGAAACCACCGTGCGGGCGCTGGGGCAGAAAGTGTGGCTGACCAGCCACGGCGATATCAGCCTGCTGGACATGGCCCATTGTACCTTTCATGCTCAGGAAAACGATGGCGCATGAGCACGTCCCGTTTTACACCCGCTAACCATCTGCTGCCCACCCTATTTGATCGGCTGTGTGACAATGCCCCGTATCAGAAAATTGACCGGGATATCAGCGTCACGCCGGTACAACTGAAGGAGATCATTCGTCGGGATCTCTCCTTTTTGCTCAATACCATTAGCCACGAGGGTGACATCGACGCCCGGCGCTATCCGCAGGCGGCGGCGTCAGTGCTCAACTATGGCCTGCCGCCGCTGGCGGGCAGCTTTATGTATGAGCATAAGTGGGACGATATCAGCGAGGCGATCCGGCGCGCCATTATCCGTTTCGAACCCCGGCTGAACGCCGCCACACTCAGGGTCACGCCATTGCTCGATAAAACCCGGCAGGGTAGCTATAACACACTACAGTTTGAAATTCGCGGACAAATTCTGACGCAGCCGTATCCCACGGAGTTTCTGGTACGCAGCGCGCTGGATATGGAGCTGAGCCGCATTACGTTCTTTTAATACAGGGCATTATTCATGGATCCACGGCTACTGGAGTATTACAACCGCGAACTCAGCTACCTGCGGGAGACCGGTGCTGAGTTCGCCACCCTCCATCCCAAAATTGCCGCCCGACTGGGGATGCAGGGAACCGATATTGCCGACCCGTATGTGGAACGCATGATCGAGGCGTTCAGCTTTCTGAGCGCCCGTACTCAGCTAAAAATTGACGCCGAGTTTCCCCGCTTCACACAGCGATTACTGGAAGTCGTCAGCCCCAATTACGTCACCCCCACGCCATCGATGGCAGTGGTAAAGCTGTATCCCGATACGCAGGAAGGCGACCTGGCGAAAGGGGTCACCGTGCCGCGCGATACCGCGTTCGTTTCCCCCATCCCGGAAGGCGAAAATACCGCCTGCCAGTTTCGCAGCAGCCAGGACGTCACGCTGTGGCCGCTGTCCATCGAGGAGGTACGCCTGACCGCCGCGCCGCCGGATATGCCCGCCCTGCACCGCTATCTGCCGCCTAATATTCATGTCGCCGGGGCATTGCGCATCACCCTGCGAACCTTCGGGGAACTGACTTTCAGCGAGCTGGCCGGTCCGGCACGGCTGCCCTTTTACCTCTGCGGCGAAGAACGCATTGCGTCACACCTGTTTGAGCTGCTACATACCAGCGCCGTCGCCACACTGGCCGGAGAACCCGGTCACTTTGACGGCGAACTGAATGTGAATCTTCAACACCCGGTGGCGCACGAAGGGCTGGAGCCAGGGCAGGGGCTGCTGCCGCTCGCCTGGAACGTGTTTCATGGGCATAATCTACTGCATGAATTTTTCGCCTGTCCGGAACGGTTTTACTTCTTCACCCCGACCGGATTGTCTGCCGGGTTACAAAAGGTGCAGGGCAATGTGGCGGAAATTGTCATACTGCTTAACCGCCTGCCGCCGGACTGGCTGATTCATCAGACGGACGCTGCACAGTTCAGCCTGTTCTGTACGCCGGTGATCAACCTGTTTCCTCGCACCACCACCCGGATTGAAGTCACTCACAGCGTGACGGAACAGCATCTGGTGGTGGATCGTA
Source organism: Salmonella sp. SAL04214 (assembly GCF_046550615.1). NCBI lineage: Bacteria > Pseudomonadati > Pseudomonadota > Gammaproteobacteria > Enterobacterales > Enterobacteriaceae > Salmonella > Salmonella sp. SAL04214. Next base: position 12,729 of record NZ_JBGDXT010000019.1, on the reverse strand, counting down.
CCCGTCCGCTGGATTACGAGGTGTTTTCTGTTCAGGAAGTCGAAGGCCTGGAAGCGGAAACCACACGGAAGATGATTTTTCGTCCGCTGTATCACACCCGTAATAATGACGAAGGCAACCACGGGCGTTATTTTTCACTGCGTCGTGAACCGCGCCGCTCGTCAGAAAACGCCCGCCGCTATGGCACCCGAACCCCCTATACCGGCTCGGAAGTCTTCCTCTCGCTGGTTGATCAGCATGAAGCGCCCTACCCGGAAAATCTGCGCCATATCACCGTCACGGCAATGGTGACTAACCGCGATCTGCCCTGCCTTATTCCACGTAATGGCCGGGATGATCTGACCGTAGATGCGGCGATTCCGGTGGCGGGCGTGGGTCTTATCAGACCGCCGCGCCCGCCGCAGCCGCCGCTGGCTGAACGCGAAATGGCCTGGCGGCTGATCCGGCAGTTGTCGTTTAATTATCTGCCGCTGGCCGATCTGGATCACCGCACCGGCGGCCAGGCGCTGCGCGATCTGCTGAATCTGTTTATCCCGGCTCACGACAGCCCGCAGTCGCGCCAGGTGCGCAGCCTGATTGGCTGCAAAACCACCCCGGTGACCCGCCGCCTGCCCGGCTCCGGCCTGTTGGTCTATGGCCGGGGCGTCAGTTGCGAACTGACCGTGGACGAAGAAGGATTTTCCGGTATCAGTCCTTACCTGTTCGGTCTGGTGCTGGAACACTATATTGCCCGCCATGTTTCCATTAATACCTTCTCGCAGATGACGCTGCACTCGATGCAACGCGGGCATGTCATGACCTGGCCGGTCAGAACCGGGCAACGGGGGAGCGTATGACCGGCGCTCTCGACCAGGCGCAGAAAACCCCCTGGCGTTACGGATTCCTGAACCTGATGCGGCGCGTGGATGCCCAGCTCTGTGATACTCCGGCAGGCAGTATCTGGCAGCCACGGATGGAAAAATTCCGTCTGGGACAGACGCCGACGATGACCTTTGCACCACGGGAAATCGCCCAGGTCAGCTGGCAGGATGGACGCCTGCACCTGAGCCTGTACAGCCTCGGACTATGGGGGCCAAACGGCCCGTTGCCGCTGCACTATACCGAGCTGGCACTGAACCGCTCAGAGAGCCGTCACGATCCGACGCTGGTTCATTTTTCCAATATTTTTCACCACCGCTGGCTGACGCAGTTCTGGCAGGCATGGCGCAGCGCCCAGTCCGCTGGTGGCGGGCTGGACAAACCGGAACACGACCGTTTTGCGTTTTATATCGCCAGTCTCAGCGGGCAGGATCTACGGGAAAGCGCCGAAAGCCCGCTGTCAGATCATGTTCGCCTGGCAGCCTCCGCCCATCTGGTACGCGAATCGCGCAATCCTGACGGGCTGGCCGCCACGCTGGCGCACTATTTCAGCGTACCTTTTGCGGTGAAAGAGTTCGCCCTGCACTGGATAACGGTGGCGAACGATGAAATCACCCGTCTGGGCACGCCTGCGCAGTCTTCGGTGCTGGGCAACGGGGCGCTTATCGGCCAGGCCGTACCGGATATGCAGTACAAATTCCGGCTAATTATCGGCCCGCTCACGCTGGAGGATTACCTGCGTTTTCTGCCCGGCGGCAACAATCTGCCCGTGCTGACAGAACTGGTGCGTACGTTCATCGGTTTTGAATATTGCTGGGAAATTGAGCTGCAGTTGAAGCCTCATGCCGCACCGCCTGCGGTGATCGGCGGCGCGCAGCGGCTTGGCTGGACGGCCTGGGCAGGTAAAGCCATGCATGACCGTCCGGTGACCGGCATGATTTTTGAACCTGAACACGGCTTAACCCACTGAGAGTAATGATATGGATATGTCCCTGACTAAACCGGTAAGCGCGGAACAACCCTGCGGCCCCGATCCGGAGTACGATCCGGAGTACCTGCTGCTGTTCAGCCGCGCCGCCCCCCAGGCGGAGGCGCAATATGGTGATTTTGTCAGTACGCCGGAAGCCGTGAACTGGCCGGAAATTGAGCGTGATGCGCGCCGTCTGCTCACGCGCAGTAAGGATATCCGGGTGTTGATCCTGCTGCTGCGCAGTCGCATCCAGCAGGCTGGCGCACAGGGACTGGCGGAAATGCTCACGCAACTGGCAGAACTGAGCGTAATCTGGTCTGATGCACTCCATCCGCAGCTGCTTACCGGCGAAGGCGCATCCGCAGAGTCTATTGAAGATGCGGCGCTGGCGCGCAGTAATGCCCTGGCGGCGCTGCTGGATCACGAAGGCGTGATGGCAGACATTCGCGGTATCACGCTGTCAAACAGTGCCGCCCTGCGCCTGCAGGTACGGGATGTCGAGCGCGCGTTATCCGCTCCCCGCCCGGCTGATGCGTTGGCCCCCGAATCTGTCCGCCAGCAACTGGCCGACCTCGAAGCCCGTGGGGCATTACCGCTGGCGGCGTTTCGCGAAGCGCAGGAAAGCGCAGAACGCCTGCAAGTGTGGGCGCGTGAGACATTAGGCGATCTGGCTCCAGATTTTTCACGCCTGCGGCAGTTGTTAGCGCTGCTGCCTGACGTGGTACAGACAACCACACCGGAAATCCCTCCGTCGCCAGCGCCAGTGCCAGACCCCGCAGGCACGGTTATGGATAATGCCGTTCCGGCACGGGCAGAGGATGTGCCGCCTGTCAACGCGCCACCCGGTATATCCCTCCCACACAATGCTGAACCGGGGCCAATTCGCGATCGTAATGATGCGCTGGAGCGCCTGCGGTGCATTCGTCGCTGGTTTGAGAGCAGTGAACCCAGCAGCCCAACCATCCCACTGTTACGCCAGGCTGAAAGACTGGTGGGAAAACGGTTCTCGGAGGTGATCAATGAGATCCCGGTGGAGTTGCTGGAGAAGTGGGATGCCCTGGAGTGATGATGCGCATGTCTGGCGGTTCTCCGTAATTATCTGAGTGACATCAACATTACGCAGTCTGCTACTGCGCTGAACATGTCCCGATCCCGGTTAAGCACCGCCATGAGGCCGCGCCATAAATGTCAGTGGGATCAAAATAGCCATGACAGTGAAAGAAGTGGCGGTAATATCCTGTTCGTCATCCAGGCGTAGGCCCATTTGCGTCAGATTCCACGATAGGCGGTGGCACTGCTGAAGACGAAAAAAAACCGCATCCTTTTTACAGTGATACGGTTTTTTTTACTTCACAGGATGTATAAAAACACCCTGAGATTTGTATCTGGCGGAACGGACGGGACTCGAACCCGCGACCCCCTGCGTGACAGGCAGGTATTCTAACCAACTGAACTACCGCTCCGTGATGTTCCCGCTGGGAACGAGGCGAATATTACGGTTTGCGGTGTCGCCCGTCAACGCTTTTTCTCACCTTTTGAATCAGTTGCTGCAAAAATCGCCCGAAGGATGATTTTTATAGCCTAAAAAGGAATAAATTACGCCCGCCAAAGGCAACTTCCGCCCTTTTTCTGCACCAGATCAAGCCGCGATTCATGCGCAGCCAGCTCTTCCTCAGAGGCAAAAACGACCCGTAACCGGCTGGCCTGGCGAACGATTCGCTGAATGGTCGCCTCACCTTGCTGCCGTTGCGTCTCTCCTTCCATCGCAAACGTCATGGACGTTTGTCCGCCCGTCATCGCCAGATACACTTCGGCAAGGATCTGGGCATCGAGCAATGCGCCGTGCAAAGTACGTTTGCTATTATCTATCTCATAACGCGAACACAGCGCATCAAGGCTGTTACGCTTGCCGGGGAACATTTTCCGCGCCAACGCCAGGCTGTCGGTAACTTTGCAGAAAGTATTGGTTTTAGGAATATCGCGTTTAAGCAGACCAAACTCATAATCCATAAAGCCGATATCGAACGATGCGTTATGGATGACCAGCTCCGCACCGCGGATATAATCAAGAAACTCATCGACCACATCAGCAAAAACCGGCTTATCCAGCAGAAACTCATCGGCAATACCGTGTACGCCAAACGCTTCCGGATCCACCAGCCGATCCGGCTTCAGGTAAACATGAAAATTGTTGCCGGTCAGACGACGGTTTATCACCTCAACCGCACCGATCTCAATAATCTTGTGACCTTCATAGTGCGCGCCTATCTGGTTCATACCGGTGGTTTCGGTATCGAGGACAATCTGTCGTGTAATTGCAGTGCTCATATCGGTCATTTATGTCAGACTTGCGTTTTGTTATCGATTTCAATTACAGGAAGTCTACCAGAGATGCTTAAACAGGTAGAAATTTTCACCGATGGCTCTTGCCTGGGGAATCCAGGGCCTGGTGGTTATGGCGCTATCTTACGCTATCGCGGTCATGAAAAAACGTTTAGTGAAGGTTACACGCTGACCACCAATAACCGTATGGAACTGATGGCGGCGATCGTCGCGCTTGAAGCGTTAAAAGAACATTGCGAAGTGACATTGAGCACCGACAGCCAATATGTGCGGCAAGGAATTACCCAATGGATTCATAACTGGAAGAAACGCGGCTGGAAAACAGCGGAAAAGAAACCCGTAAAAAATGTCGATCTCTGGAAACGTCTCGATGCTGCGTTAGGCCAGCATCAGATCAAATGGGTATGGGTCAAAGGCCATGCAGGCCATCCCGAAAACGAGCGTTGTGATGAACTGGCGCGCGCCGCGGCAATGAATCCCACGCAGGAAGATAGTGGCTACCAGGCGGAAGCTTAGCCATCCGGTTTGCGATATTGCCGGGTGGCGCCAACGGTCTGGCGGATAGGGGTTTTACTTTTATTATGTCGCAGCGGATTAAGCGTAAGCGGAATGGTCCGCTTACGGGCCACAATAAGCTGTAAACAGCCCAGCGCCGGGATATGCGTATTTAAAAGCCGCCCCCCCTGCTTTTTCCAGGGTAAGACATGAAAACGGCTATAATGTAGCACTTCAAAATTGAGTAAAGACAGCCAGTCCAGTTGCCGCATAAGGGTAAACATCCGACTATTATAGGGCGGTGTTTTACGTAAAACGGGTACCAGTTTACGTAACCCCATCAAACTCAGTGGGTTAAATCCACTGATGACCAGCCAACCGTCATCAATCAATACACGGTCGGCTTCCCGTAATAAACGGTGCGGGTCGGTACACCACGGCAAAGTATGCGCCAGCAGACAAACATCGACGGATTTATCTGCAAAAGGAAGGTGTAGCGGATCGGCCAGAACCTGCATCGGTGAGCCCTGCGATGAAACATTCACCTGATGAGAGACCGCGCACGCTTCGGAATTGATTTCTGCGCTTAAATTACCGATTTTAAGCAAATGGAAACCATACATTTTTGCAAACCACGGATTTAGCTGCTGTTCCAGCGCCTCACGGTAGTAATTGCCCCAGGGCAACTCACCCCAACATCCGGGCGCAACGACAGTTTGAGAGAGCCTTGCCGGTTTCATCGCAACCTTCCGCTAATTATTTGAGAGGTAATATATGAATCTTAACAGTATTCCCGCGTTTCAGGACAATTACATCTGGGTGCTGACCAATGATGAAGGCCGCTGTGTGATTGTTGATCCCGGCGAAGCGGCCCCCGTCTTAAAGGCCATTGCTGAACATAAGTGGATGCCGGAGGCGATTTTTCTGACGCATCACCATCACGATCATGTTGGCGGAGTCAAAGAGCTGTTGCAACACTTCCCGCAAATGACGGTTTATGGACCGGCGGAAACACAAGACAAGGGAGCAACCCATCTTGTTGGCGATGGCGATACTATTCGCGTTTTAGGCGAGAAATTTACTCTTTTTGCCACGCCGGGCCACACGTTAGGACACGTCTGTTACTTTAGCCACCCTTACTTATTCTGCGGCGACACGCTGTTTTCCGGCGGCTGTGGTCGACTGTTTGAAGGCACGCCATCACAGATGTATCAGTCACTTATGAAAATTAATTCTCTGCCTGACGACACGCTCATTTGCTGCGCTCACGAATACACTTTAGCTAACATTAAGTTCGCATTGAGCATACTTCCGCACGATTCGTTCATAAATGAATATTATCGTAAAGTTAAAGAGTTACGTGTAAAAAAACAAATGACATTACCCGTTATTCTTAAAAATGAGCGTAAGATTAATCTTTTTTTAAGAACTGAAGATATTGATTTAATTAACGAAATAAACAAAGAAACAATATTGCAACAACCAGAAGCGCGTTTTGCATGGTTAAGGTCAAAGAAAGACACGTTCTGATAATTCTTACTTGTCATTCGCTAACTTCGCCGTTATGATCGGTCGTCTTTTAAGCAACTATTGACACACACATGAAGGCAAAAGCGATATTACTCGCCTCTGTCCTGCTTGTGGGGTGCCAGACGTCTCAGAACACTGGCAACGTCCAACAGCACGCACAGAGCCTTTCTGCAGCTGGTCAAGGGGAAGCAGGAAAGTTTACGAGTCAGGCACGATGGATGGACGACGGAACGTCTATCGCGCCAGATCAGGACTTGTGGGCTTTCATTGGCGACGAGCTAAAGATGGGAATTCCGGAAAACAGCCGGATTCGCGAACAGAAACAGAAGTATTTACGCAATAAGAGCTATCTCCACGATGTAACTTTACGGGCAGAGCCGTATATGTACTGGATAGCGGGGCAGGTTAAGAAACGTAACATGCCTATGGAGCTGGTACTACTACCCATAGTGGAGAGCGCTTTTGATCCTCACGCAACGTCTGGCGCCAATGCCGCAGGCATCTGGCAGATCATACCGAGCACAGGGCGCAATTATGGTTTAAAGCAGACCCGTAATTATGACGCGCGTCGCGATGTTGTAGCCTCTACGACCGCCGCGTTAGACATGATGCAGCGTCTGAACAAAATGTTTGACGGCGACTGGCTGTTAACCGTTGCAGCGTATAACAGCGGCGAAGGCCGTGTTATGCGGGCAATTAAAGCAAACAAAGCGCGTGGAAAACCGACGGATTTCTGGTCGCTTTCTTTGCCCAGAGAAACGAAACTCTACGTACCTAAGATGCTGGCATTGAGTGAAATTCTCAAAAACAGCAAACGCTACGGCGTACGTCTGCCAACAACAGATGAAAGCCGAGCGCTGGCACGAGTTCGTTTAAACAGTCCAGTTGAAATGGCCCAGGTTGCGGATATGGCGGGCATGTCTATCAGCAAGCTGAAGACGTTTAATGCCGGTGTAAAAGGGTCTACCTTAGGCGTAAGCGGTCCGCAATATGTTATGGTGCCCAAAAAGCATGCCGAGCAGTTGCGTGAGTCGCTGGCTTCCGGTGAGATTGACGCCGTTCAGTCCCAACTGATCGCCGACAATACGCCGTTGAATAGCCGTAGCTATAAGGTGCGCTCTGGCGATACGCTTTCCGGTATTGCTTCGCGGCTTGGCGTAAGCACGAAGGACTTGCAGCAGTGGAACAACCTGCGTGGTTCGCGCCTGAAAATCGGGCAAAGCCTGACCGTAGGCGCTGGCAGCAGCGCACAACGACTGGCAAACAATAGCGATAGCATTACCTATCGTGTCCGTAAAGGCGATTCGCTTTCCAGTATCGCCAGACGTCACGGGGTAAATATCAAAGATGTGATGCGCTGGAACCATGATACGGATAATCTACAACCGGGCGATCAGCTTACGTTGTTTGTGAAGGACAATAGCACGCCAGACTCCTGATATTGTCCGACGAAAAAGCCAAAAGGCGCCGCTTCCCCCGGCGCCTTTTAAATTGCTATACCGCTTTATGCGCTTCCAGCATGATAGTATCGCTGCTAAACGAGCCGTCATCCTGCAACTCAAAATAACGCTTCACCTCTACCGGGGCGCTCGCCTGATATAATCGAATCGCCTCAACCAACGGCGCTGGCGTACGCATCCGCGTTACCCATGAGCGAAACTCCAGCGATAAACGATCGGTTATCACGGTATTCGTTACCAGCATCGCGTTATTGACCATCGCCAGCCATTCGCCACTGGAATAGTTACGGACATGCGACGTGTCGCGTAACGCCTCCACCGTTTGCAGCCAGATATCGCGTACAGGATGTCCAGGCGACATGACATCCATGATAATCAGCACGCCGCCGGGTTTTAATACACGATAAACCTCACGCAATGCCTGACCAACGTCGTGCCAGTGATGCGCGGAATAGCGGCTAATCACCACCTCAAACGATGCATCTTCAAAGGGCAGTTTTTCGGCATAGCCTTGCCGGAGAGTAATATTACTTAAATGTCTTTCTTCCGCCGCTCCAGCGACAACCTCAAGCATGCTGGCGGATAAATCGTATGCCACGACCGAGTTGGCATGTTGCGCAGCGACAAAACTCGCGTGTCCAGCTCCACATCCCATATCCAGTACGTTCGCGTGGGAAAAATCAGACAGCCTTTGCGCCAGCCGCGCTAAGTCACGACCCGATGCGTGAACGGCGCTATGTAAATAGGCGTTCGCCTGTGAACCAAACTGCTTTTCAACATTGTCATGATGGGAATGCGTTGTCATGGTAGTGCCCTTCTGTTATGAGAAAAATAGAGGGCAGCACCCGAAGAGGCCTGCCCCACGGCAGACCTGACGCACCTTTATTGCTCAGGTTTGCCGGGACTGAATTCAACGAGTAGCGGATTGTGATCGGAAGCGCGCGTCACCAGTACGGAGGCTTCATTCACGTTTAACCCACGATAAAAAACAAAATCCAGCGGTCGTCCAAACGCACGACGGCGCTGATCGTCAGTGAAACGCACCTGGCGCAGCGACATCTCACGTGCAAAGCGGTACAACGCATTCATACGTGGGCGGCTCCAGGCATTAAAATCCCCCGCCATAATGACAGGGCCGCTATGGTGCGCAATCTGGTCGCCGATCGGAAGTAACTGCTTACTGTATACGTCCACGCCCAGACTAAAATTTACCGCATGAACATTTACTACCATTAATAAACGGGTATCCGGCAAGGGATATACCGTCACCAGGGCTGATTTCGCCAAACGTAAAATTGGTTCTCTTTCCCGTAAAGGGCAGCAGTAAACAGGATGGGCGGCAGAAAGCGTCATGACGCCAGACGGATGCTGAGGTAATACAAAAGCGGGAACCTGGTCGGCGGCAAGATAGTTAGCGGTGGCAAACTGTACCAGTTCAGGCGTCGTCTGTGCCTCCTGCAACAGGACCAGATGCGCATCTTTGCCGTAGTTCTTCAGCACCGATAACCATTCGGCTCGCTGCTGCTTGAATATATTCCACACGAGGATACGGATCCGCTCTTCACTGCTTAGCGGTTCCCCGGCGGGCAATGCCTGGCCAATGCTCGCAAACGACCCTGGCGGCAAAATCCGCTCGGCGGGCTGTCCGGCAACATAGCGCATCGCATAGGTGTTTTTTCGCACTTTTGACTTTCAAACCTCTGTAACGTCAACCAGTCCTCAACCGGACTGGTTCTTCTGTTATAGGGATTTTAGCACTCACTTTCAACGAACAATTGCAGTTTGTTTTGTAAGTAGGCGCTTACATCAATAATTTACTCCAGAGCAATGCGTACAGGTTTATCAAGACGTCCGCTGACACCCATCAGCAGGAAAGCCACCAGAACAATGAGGGCGCCAATCCACGGCGTCTGCGCCAAACCGTAATGCGCCACCGTTTGCCCGCCAATCACGGAGCCCAGCGCAATACCAATGTTAAACGCCGCAATGTTCAGACCTGACGCCACATCTACCGCATTAGGCGTGAATTGTTCCGCTTTCTGTACCACGTAGACCTGCAACCCTGGTACGTTACCGAAAGCAAAGATCCCCATCACCAGAATGGTAGCCAGCGCGGCATACTGCGTGGAAGCCGTCACCTGGAAGACCATCAGCAGAACAAACAGCGCGGCGAAAATGAATTTCAGAGCCGGCACGGCACCATGCTTATCCGCCAGTTTACCGCCCCAGATATTGCCGATAGCCACAGATACGCCATAACCCAGTAGGATCCAGCTTACTGCTGCCGGGGAGAATCCCGCCAGATCCTGCATCATCGGCGCCAGGAAGGTGAATGCCGTGAATACCCCGCCGTAGCCAAGCGCCGTAACGGCGTAAATCAGCAACAGACGAGGATGAGTCAGTACTTTCACCTGGTCACGAATGCTGGCGGCCGCCCGACCGGGAATGTTGGCCGGGATCAGCAGTTGACTGCTCATCAGCGCAATCACCCCTAACAGTGATACCGCAAGGAAGGTCTCACGCCAGCCAAAATGCTGACCGATAAATGTGCCCAGCGGCACGCCCGTGACCAGCGCTACCGTTAAACCACCAAACATAATAGCGATCGCAGAAGCCGCTTTCTCTTTTGGCACCAGACTTGTCGCGATGGTAGATCCAATAGAGAAGAACACGCCGTGCGCCAGGCCCGTCAGCAGACGGGCGACGATTAATGTCATATAGCCCGGTGCCTGCCATGCCAGCAAATTCCCCGCCGTAAACAAGACCATCAGCGCGACCAGTAACTGTTTACGCGGCAGGCGTCCGGTCAGCGCGGTCAGCACCGGCGCGCCAATAGCCACACCCAGCGCATAGATTGAAACCAGCATTCCGGCGGAAGGTAACGAAACAGCCAGTTGTTGTGCAATGGTCGGCACCAGGCCGACAATCACAAACTCAGTCGTACCGATAGCGAAAGCACTTATTGTCAGTGCAAATAAAGCGAGAGGCATACATAACTCCATAACAGCAGTAATCAGATGACACGCAGTATGCCTGGATGTTTTAATGACAAAAATAGCCAAAATATCAATTTAATTTTGCTTCAGGAGCAAAAATGAAAGCCACCTCCGAAGAACTCGCAATTTTTGTCGCTGTCGTGGAAAGCGGCAGCTTCAGCCGGGCGGCAGAGCAGCTTGGACAGGCCAATTCCGCTGTCAGCCGGGCAGTTAAAAAGCTGGAGATGAAGCTCGGCGTCAGTCTGCTTAATCGTACGACCCGACAGCTGAGCCTGACTGAAGAAGGAGAGCGATACTTCAGGCGTGTGCAGCAGATACTGCAAGAAATGGCCGCCGCAGAAACGGAAATCATGGAGTCGCGTAATACCCCACGCGGCTTACTGCGTATCGATGCGGCAACGCCGGTAATGCTGCATTTCCTGATGCCGCTGATTAAACCTTTTCGTGAACGGTATCCGGAAATAACGTTGTCTCTTGTCTCCTCAGAAACGTTCATCAATCTTATTGAACGAAAAGTGGATGTTGCGATACGCGCAGGCACGTTGACAGATTCAAGTCTGCGCGCGCGCCCGTTATTTACCAGCTATCGCAAGATTATCGCTTCACCTGACTATATTGCCCGCTTTGGCAAGCCTGAGAGCGTTGAAGAGTTAAAACGGCATCTGTGCCTGGGGTTTTCTGAACCCATCTCGCTCAATACCTGGCCAATAGCCTGTAGCGATGGGCAGCTCCATGAGATCGAATGTGGGATTTCTTCCAACAGCGGAGAAACGTTAAAACAGCTTTGCCTGAACGGTAACGGCATTGCATGTCTTTCAGATTATATGATTGATAAAGAGATCGCGCGGGGAGAACTGGTGGAACTGCTGGCCGATAAACGTCTGCCGGTAGAAATGCCTTTCAGCGCCGTTTACTACAGCGATCGCGCCGTCAGCACACGCATTCGGGCATTTATCGACTTTTTGAGCGAATATATAAGAACAGCTCCCGCAGGAGCTGTGAAAGAGGGTTAAAGGTACAAAGGATCGGGTAATTAATCCCAGGCAGGAGCCAGTCCTTCCGGGCTAACCAGACGATCGTTGCGGTCCAGTGCCGCGATCGCATTTTTATCTTCGGCATCCAGATGCAGGTCCTGCGCCAGCAGGTTGCTTGCCAGGTTTTCACGCCTGGTGGATGAAGGGATCACCGAGTAACCTTCACCCATTGCCCATGCCAGAATAACCTGCGCCGGGGTCGCATTATGTTTAGCCGCAATGCGCGCAATCACTTCATCTTTCAGCGCTTTACCGTATGCCAGCGTCATGTAAGAGGTGATATGGATACCGTGCGCTTTCGCCCAGTCAACCACCTTACGATTCTGCAGATACGGAGATAGCTCAATCTGGTTGGTGGCGATATGGTCTGCGCCCACCGCGGCAATAGCCTTTTTCATCAACGGAATGGTGAAGTTTGAAATGCCAATTTCGCGAGTCAGCCCTTGTTTTTTAGCTTCCAGCAATGCCTGCATAAATTCTTCGACAGACACAGCATCACCCGGAGATGGTCAGCGGATCAGCGTCAGATCGACATAATCGGTACGCAGTTTTTTCAGGCTCTCTTTCAGGCTTGGGATTAGCTTGTCTTTGCTAAGGTTTTCAATCCAGATCTTGGTGGTGATGTACAGCTCATTACGCGGTACACCGCTCTCAGCAATCGCCTGTCCAACAGCCGCTTCATTATCATAGATTTGCGCAGTGTCGACAGCACGGTAGCCCAGTTCAAGCGCCGTTTTCACAGAAGCGATAACCACGTCGTCTTTCAGGCGAAAAGTACCTAAACCGAATGCAGGGATAGTCATAGAATTCCTCTTTTTAATCACTATGTTCGTTAACTGAGGGGATTATGACCTTCAGCGCTTTGCAGAAAAAGAGCGAGACATGCAGAGGATTTTTGCGAATTGAGCAATAATTAAATGACATGCAAAGAAAAAGCCCTGAGCTAATGCTCAGGGCTCTTAATAAGTGGCGGAACGGACGGGACTCGAACCCGCGACCCCCTGCGTGACAGGCAGGTATTCTAACCAACTGAACTACCGCTC
>NZ_JBGDXT010000018.1:0-55286 GCF_046550615.1 Salmonella sp. SAL04214 | reverse complement strand
GGTCGTTAGCTCAGTTGGTAGAGCAGTTGACTTTTAATCAATTGGTCGCAGGTTCGAATCCTGCACGACCCACCAATGTAAAAAAGCGCCCTAAAGGCGCTTTTTTGCTATCTGCGATATGGAAGACCCGAACCTGCAGCAGGTTCGGGTCTTGCCTGATGCGCTGCGCTTATCAGGCCTACAGACGACACCGCACACGTAGGCCGGATAAGACGTTAGTCGCCATCCGGCACAGACATCATACCGTCAACGCCGCCACCAGTTTCTCCAGTGCTGGCGTTGCCTGCTGCTGGTCATACACAATATACAAATCCGCCGGAATACGTTCCTCTAACGGACGGAACACCACACCCGGCCAGCTCATTTGCGCATAGCCATCAGCCATCAACGTAATCCCGATCCCCATACTGATCATCGCCAACACCGTTTGCGGCTCAACCACTTCCCGAATAATCATTGGCGAGAAACCCGCCTGTTGGCATACACGTTGTAAAAATCCCCAATCAGAATGTACGGAAGGCAACGTAACAAAATATTCATTGCGCAACGCCGACAGCGGCACAGAATCTCTGGATGCCAGATCGTGATCTTCCGGAACTGCAACCATGAATGCAGATTCATGCAAACGTATGCTGGTAAAACCGACTGCCGGTTCGATAGCCATACGCCAGATCCCTGCATCAAGTTCCCGACGCTCTAACAACGCCATTTGCATACCTGGAGACTTTTCGCGAAAAAGTACTTCAACATTGGGATTTACTTTCAAAAAGTGACGCATCGCAGGACGCATTCTTCCCCACAGCGCCGTACCAACCACACCCAGTTCAATGCGCCCCGCTTCACCGCGACCAATCTGCTCCACTCGCGCCAGCGCCTGATTTACATTGGCTAACAAGCGACGTGACTCCTCCATTAAAACTTTCCCGGCATGGGTTAATGCAACGCTGCGGGAATGACGAATAAACAGCAATGTACCCAGTTGCTGTTCAAGTTCTTTGATATGGATACTCAAGGGAGGTTGTGACATATTTAACCGGGCAGCAGCCCGGCCAAAATGCAATTCTTCTGCAACAGCGAGGAAATAACGTAATAGCTTTAGATCAATACGATGGGCTCGTTCCATCACTATCGCACTCCAGGAATAAGGGATAACGTCTGGAATTTACCATATTACCTAGTAAAAAATAGATTTAACGACAAGATACCCAATATACATAAATACAATAGATAATACCCCGGGTAAAACATTTGGTGCGGGAATAGGTATACGGCATAAAGTAAAAAATGCGCCAATACCAAATCCAATACCGGAGGAGAGAATAATTTCTTTCATACTGTGTCCTTGTTCATAAAAATGGACTGGCGAACATCCTCTCGCCAGTCAAATAAAATTAATGTGCTAATGATTTGGTCGACAGTTTTTCTGGATGGTGCTGATATTTAAAGAACAATGCAAAAATAACGGCCAATGCCAGAGCGTAGGCGGCAAAAACCAGCCAAATGGTTTGCCAATCTTTTACACCATCAATAGAAAAATAATCCACGGCCATACCGCTTAAAAGAGACCCAATCCACGCCCCCACGCCGTTAACCATGGTCATAAATAGCCCCTGCGCGCTGGCGCGAATACTTGAGTCCACCTCCTGCTCTACAAATACTGACCCTGAGATGTTGAAGAAATCAAATGCGCAGCCATAAACAATCATCGACAGCAGCAGTAGCACAAAGCCAAACGGGGATGGATCGCCAAAAGCAAAGAAGCCGAAACGCAACGTCCACGCCAGCATACTCATCAGCATTACCGTTTTAATACCAAAGCGTTTAAGGAAAAACGGAATGGTGAGGATAAAGCCCACTTCCGCCATCTGCGAAACTGAAAGCAAGATAGAGGGATACTTCACCACAAAACTATCGGCAAACTCAGGATTACGGGCAAAATCATGCAGGAACGGATTACCGAAGACATTGGTAATTTGCAGCACCGCCCCCAACATCATCGCAAACAAAAAGAAGATTGCCATGCGTGGATTTTTAAACAGAACAAAAGCATCCAGTCCGAGCTTACTGGCAAGCGTGGTGTTCGCCTTCTTCTCGGCTACCGGAATTTTCGGTAACGTCAGCGCATACAGGGCCAGCAATAACGATGCGCCAGAAGCGATGTATAATTGCGCACTGCTCAGTTCCAGCCCCATCAGGCTCACCGTCCACATCGCAACAATAAAACCTATTGTGCCGAAAACGCGCACAGGCGGAAATGACGTTACCGGATCCTGACCTGCTTTCGCCAGACAGGAGTACGAAACGCTATTGGATAATGCAATCGTTGGCATATACGCCATCGCATTAACCAACATCACCCAGAACATCGTCTGGGGATCGGTAACGGTGGTGGCGTACAATAACGCCCCCGCGCAAACCAGATGGCAAAGCATGTAGGCTCGCTCAGCGCGCAGCCATTTATCAGCAATGATCCCCATAATGCCCGGCATGATAATCGCTGCCAGTCCTTTTGAGCTGTAGACCATACCGACATTCGCGCCGGTAAAATCCAGAGTGTTGATCATGTAAGAACCCAGGGTAACCAGCCAGCTCCCCCAGATAAAATATTGCAAGAACGACATGACTTTTAAGCGGGACGTAATACCCATTTTTTATTCCTTGCCGTGAGATAAAGCCCCAATACGGGGCCGTAGTCATTGTGTTTAGGCCAGCTTACGTAAAAAGCCGCAAATCAGATTTATAAAGTTCTGCCGGGAAAGTTCAGCCGCCGCCAGCGTTTGCGCATGGGAGAGTTTTACATCGCCTAACCCTTCCGCCAGATTGGTGATCGCTGAGACGGCAACAACTTTGAGGCCACAATGACGTGCGCTAATCACCTCAGGGACAACGGACATTCCGACCACATCGCCGCCAATAATCTGCATCATGCGGATTTCTGCCGCCGTTTCGAAGTTCGGACCCGGATAAGAAACAAATACGCCTTCAGTGAGGGGGAATCCCTCCTCTGCCGCAACGGACTGAAGCATGGCGCGATAATCTGCGTCATAAGCATTAGCCAGCGAGAAGAAGCGATCGCCATAACGATCATCGTTTGGCCCCACCATCGGCGTACCGGGCATCGTATTAATGTGATCGCTAAGCGCAACCAGGCTACCCGGCCCCACTTCCGGGCGCAGAGATCCTGCCGCATTGGTGCAGAACAACACTTCACAGCCCAGTAATTTCAACGTGCGAATGGCATTGGTCATCACCGCCATTCCACGCCCTTCATAAAAATGTCCGCGGCCTTTCATACAGGCCACCGGAACCCCCGCCAGATGGCCGAGCACCAGTTCACCAGCATGGCCGTGTACAGTGCTGACGGGAAATCCCGGCAATTTCTCGTAAGAAATGGCTACCGCATCTTCGATTTGGTCCGCCAGAGCACCCAACCCGGAGCCTAAAATAAACGCAACTCGCGGGGTAAATGCCGGTTTATGTGCATGAATAATATCAATACAATACTCAGGATTATGAGAAAAAAGAGCGTGAGGCATAAGTTTCCTTGTTCTATCGGATTTAATTTGACTCCTTTTTATAACGACCATCGCCCCTTGCTGACCAATACACTTTTCACGTGTCATCAATAGCCATTTAATATCGATAGATTTAGATCGCTTCTGTATTAATACAGAGGGAAAACAGTATTGGTTTTTGCTTGCACTTCATATTAACAATATGCCGCTTTCATATTTATAAATTGCCTCTTTTTAATTAACCCATTAATAATTATCGGCATAGGGAAATATGCTATGAAAAAAATTCTTACTCTGACGCTTTCTTCTTTACTCATTATTCCCGCACTCACCCATGCGGAATTTAAAGGCGGGTTCGCCGATATCGGCCTCCATTACCTCGACTGGACATCAGACACCACGGAAAAAACCAGTAAAAAATCCCATAAAGATGATTTTGGGTACCTGGAACTGGAAGGCGGAGCGAATTTTAGCTGGGGAGAAATGTACGGGTTCTTCGACTGGGAAAATTTTTACAATGGCCGCCACGCTAAACCAGGCAGCGAACAGCGTTACACCTTTAAAAATACCAACCGTATTTATCTGGGCGATACAGGATTAAACCTCTATCTCCATGCCTACGGGACGTACGGTTCACCTCATCGCGCTAATTTCCATGATGACATGTTTCTCTATGGTTTAGGCTATAACTTCACAGGTAACGGTTACTGGTTTAAACCCTTCTTTGCCAAACGTTATACCGATCAGACCTACTACACAGGCGATAATGGTTATGTATTAGGTTGGGTGGCCGGCTATAGCTTCTCGTTGGGTAGTGAGAAATTCAGCGTAACGAACTGGAATGAGTATGAGTTTGACCGCGATGCGTCCTACGCTGCGGGCAATGGCGGGAAAGATGGCATTAATGGCGCAGTAGCGCTGTGGTGGAATGCGACTCCTCACCTGACCGCAGGAGTACAATATCGTTACGCTGATAATAAGTTAGGAGAATCCTTCCTGCAGGATGGCATTATTTATTCCATCAAATACCTGTTTTAACACACAGCCCTGTCAAAAATGGCAGGGCAAGACCGCACCTCACACACAGACAGATATTTATAGCTGATACAGCGGATCTTTCGCCCTCGCGGCGGTTAATTCGCTGGCCTGAGTACGCACCACGTCCCACAACGCCTGCGCCGCCGTGGAGAGCGATCGGTTTTTTCGCCGCGCCAGCATGAGCTGCCTTTCAACTACGGGCGTCAGCCGTTTAACCTGTAAGTGGCTGCCCTGCGGGAGCGGTAACGCCAGCGCGGGCAGCACGCTGATGCCGATTCCCGCTTCCACCATTGGAAACAGCGTGGCCGGGTGACCAATCTCCTGCACGATATCCGCCTCAATAGCAAAATGGGCCAGCGCCGCATCAATCAGCGGTCGACTGCCGGAAGCATAATCCTGTAAGACCAGCGAGGCCTGTTTAAGATCCTGCCAGCTCACCCATTCCTGATGCGCCAGCGGATGATCCTGGCGACACAACAGTAAAAAAGGCTCTGATAAGATGGCTTCACACTGTAAATCCACCGCTGCGCCGGGATCGATAACGATGCCAAAATCCACTTCACCCTGGCGGATGCTCTCCAGCACCCACTGCTGCGGACGATCGTGCAATACAAAATCAATAGCGGGATAAAGTGAATTACTTTGGGCAATGCATTGCGGAATAAGATGCGCAGAAATGGTTTGGCTCGCGGCAACGCGCACGGTGCCGGTTAATTGTGTCCCTACTCTGCCTGCATCGCGCAGTATGCTGTTCAGTTCATCAAGCACCCGCTCCAGACGCGTCGCCAGTTGTTGCCCCGCCTCGGTCAGCACCACCTCACGCGTAGTGCGATCCAACAGTCTGACGCCGGTTTGCCGCTCCAGCTCTTTTACGCTATGACTGACCGCAGACTGGCTCAGTCCAATCCTGTCCCCTGCCCGACTGAAACTTTTGGCCTGGGCGACGGTAATAAAAATACGCAGTTGACGCAGTGAATAGTTCATCGACTAGATTCATATATAGATGCAATAAATCAATTTTATTTCTCAAAGCGAAAAACGCAAAATAGCTGCACCGACTTTCAGGAGTTTTTATGAAACTTTTTCGTATCCTTGACCCTTTCACGCTGACACTTATCACCGTGGTACTACTGGCCTCTTTTTTCCCGGCGGAAGGCGGCTTTGTGCCTGTCGTTGAAGGCATTACGACAGCGGCCATCGCTCTGCTGTTTTTTATGCATGGCGCGAAGCTTTCACGTGAAGCGATCATCGCTGGCGGCAGCCACTGGCGGTTGCATCTTTGGGTCATGTGCAGCACTTTTGTGCTCTTTCCTGTCCTCGGCGTACTGTTTGCCTGGTGGGCGCCTGTCAATGTCGACCCTATGCTCTACAGCGGCTTTCTGTATCTGTGCATTTTGCCCGCCACCGTGCAGTCGGCGATTGCATTTACTTCACTCGCGGGCGGTAACGTCGCGGCCGCGGTGTGCTCAGCGTCTGCGTCCAGTCTGCTGGGCATTTTCCTGTCGCCGCTGCTGGTCGGTCTGGTAATGAATATTCATGGCGCGCAGGGCAGTCTGGAAGAGGTGGGCAAAATTATGCTGCAACTGCTGCTACCTTTTGTGCTGGGACACCTGTCTCGCCCGTGGATCGGCAACTGGGTCGCGCGCAACAAAAAGTGGATCGCGAAAACGGATCAGACCTCTATTCTGCTGGTGGTCTACTCGGCGTTCAGCGAAGCGGTGGTCAACGGCATCTGGCACAAAGTCGGCTGGGGATCGCTGCTGTTTATCGTCGTGGTCAGCCTCATACTGTTGGCGATCGTCATCGCCATTAACGTCTTTGTCGCCCGTAAATGCGGCTTCAATAAAGCCGACGAAATCACTATTGTTTTCTGCGGTTCGAAAAAAAGCCTGGCCAACGGGATCCCGATGGCCAATATTCTGTTTCCGACGTCAGTGCTGGGTATGATGGTATTACCGCTGATGATCTTCCACCAGATCCAACTGATGGTCTGCGCAGGGCTGGCGCGGCGCTACAAACGCCAGACCGAGAAGTTACAGGCGCAGCAGGAAAGCCGCGCCGCGAAAGCTTAAAGCGGGCGTTTAAGGGGCTGCACCAGTTGCGTCAGCCCCTCGGTTTTAATCAGCAGCGTGATTTGCATCAACTCCCCCAGTTTACCCGCCGGAAACTGATCTTTACGGGCAAACCACAGCAAATACTCTTCCGGAAGGTCGATCAATCGACGTCCCTGATATTTGCCGAACGGCATCACGGTGTTGGCGATTTCAACCAACTGCTCTTTTTCCATCTCAGGCACCCAGTAAGCGGATCATTTCCGCTTCATCAATCACGGTAATACCCAGTTCCTGCGCTTTGGCCAGTTTGGAGCCCGCCGCTTCACCGGCAATCACCAGATCGGTTTTCTTCGATACGCTGCCTGCCACTTTCGCGCCCAGCGCCGCTAAACGCGCTTTAGCGTCATCGCGGGACATCTGGCTCAGGCTACCGGTTAGTACCACGGTTTTACCGGCAAACGGGCTATCGATCTCTTGCACATTAATGACTACCGGCGCGGGCCAGTGAACCCCTTCCGCCAGTAGCTGCCCAATCACGTCACGATTGCTCTCTTCGGCAAAAAAGTTAAAGACGTGCGTAGCGACCACAATCCCCACGTCGGGTACTTTCTGCAACTCGTCAATGGTAGCGGTTTGCAGCGCCTCCAGCGTGCCGAAATAAGCCGCCAGCCCCGCCGCCGTCGCTTCACCCACTTCACGGATGCCCAGCGCATAGAGAAAACGCGCAAAAGTCGTCGCTTTGGCTTTTTCCAGCGCGTTTACAACATTTTGCGCGGACTTTGGCCCCATTCGGTCCAGGCCGGTCAGTTTACCCGCCGTCAGACGGAACAGATCCGCTGGCGTATGGACATACTCCCTTTCCACCAGTTGGTCGATGATCTTATCGCCCATCCCGTCTACATCCATCGCCCGGCGCGACACAAAATGTTTCAGCGACTCTTTACGCTGCGCGCCGCAAATCAGCCCGCCGGTACAACGGGTAACGGCTTCGCCTTCAACGCGCTCTACGTCCGATCCGCACACCGGACAGTGCGTTGGAAACACAATCGGACGCGTCTCTTCAGGGCGTTCGGACAGAACCACGTTGACCACCTGAGGGATCACATCGCCTGCCCGACGGATAACCACCTTATCGCCAATACGCAAGCCAAGTCGCTCAATTTCATCGGCATTATGCAACGTGGCATTGCTGACCAGCACACCAGCCACCTGAACCGGTTCCAGACGCGCCACCGGCGTAATCGCCCCAGTGCGCCCGACCTGAAACTCAACATCGCGCACAAAAGTCATCTGCTCCTGAGCAGGAAATTTAAACGCCACCGCCCAGCGCGGCGCGCGGGCCACAAAGCCCAGCTGTTCCTGCAAAGCCAGCGAGTTGACCTTAATCACCACGCCGTCGATATCAAAACCGAGCGTGGGGCGATCTTTTTCGACGTTGTGATAAAAATCCAGTACCGCCTGGGGAGAATCGCACAGCGTCACGCGATCGCTGACCGGTAACCCCCACGCTTTAAATTGCAGCAACCGTCCCAGATGCGTATCCGGCAACTCGCCGCCTTCCAGAATACCGACGCCGTAGCAGAAAAATGTTAGCGGTCGCTTCGCCGTAATACGCGGATCGAGCTGACGCAGCGAGCCCGCCGCCGCGTTACGCGGGTTAGCAAACACTTTGCCGCCAGTACGGCGCGCGTCTTCATTGATCTTTTCGAACCCGGCCTGCGGTAAAAATACCTCTCCGCGAACTTCAAGACGCGCCGGAATGTTATCGCCGTGCAGCTTTAACGGAATGGCGCGAATCGTGCGCACGTTTGAAGTAATATCTTCACCGGTGGTGCCGTCGCCACGCGTCGCAGCGCTCACCAGCACGCCGTTTTCATACAGAATGCTGACCGCCAGGCCATCCAGCTTTAACTCGCAGCACCAGATGACATTTTCCGTGCTTTTTAGACGATCCTGCACTCGCTTGTTAAACGCCAGGAAGCTTTCTTCATCAAATACGTTATCGAGCGACAGCATCGGTACTTCATGGCGAATCTGGTTGAATGCCGTCAGCGGCGCCGCGCCAACGCGCTGCGTGGGCGAATCCGGCGTGATAAGGTCCGGACGTTGCGCCTCCAGCTCTCGCAGTTCCCGCATCAGGCGGTCATATTCGGCATCGGGAATCTCTGGCGCATCCATCACATGATACAGATATTCATGATGGCGAAGCGTGGTTCGCAGTTCTGTCAGTTGTTGTTCGATTGGTTCCATATCACACCATCAATGATAAAAAACCCCCGACAGGCGGGGGTTACGTTAAAAATGTCACACCTGCGTTAACCTCAGGCGTTAGCGTCCATCACCTCGCGGATGCGGTCCTGATATTCGCGCAGTTTCTGCGGTGTCATCATCCGACGCTGGTCATCCAGCACGACGCCGCCGACCTCATCAGCGATATGCTGCGCGGATTGCAGCATCAGCTTGAAATTCTGCAGCGCATCGCCGTAAGACGGTACCTGCATAAAGATAGTGACGCCAGGCGTAGTGAAGTCCGTCATTTCAGGATCGAACGTTCCCGGATTGACCATATTCGCGAGACTGAACAAGGCCGGGCCGCTGCCGTCCGGGCTCAAATGACGATGGAAAATATTCATATCGCCAAATTTAAAGCCTGACTGCTGAATACTGTTCAGTAACACTTCACCATTAAGCTCGCTGCCATGATGGGCCGCGACGTTCATAATGATGACCGCCTCTTTACGCTGCGGTTTTTCCACAACCGGCGCTTCTTCCACTACCGGTTCCGCCTCAACCACAGGTTCCGCAGGCTGGAAGGTTTGCGCTGATGGCGGCGGCGCGGGCTGCGCAACAGGCTGCGGCGCTTGCGACGGCGGTGCAGGCTGCTGTTGCGGCGGCTGTACCGGCGGCGCAGATGGCTGAACCTGCTGAGGCTGCGGCGCAGGTTGGACCGGTTGCTGAACCGGCTGTTGCATCGGCGCTTGCGGCTGCGGCGGCGCCGCTGGACGCGGTTGCGCAGACGCATAAGGCGGCTGGTACTGGTGTTGCGGCGACTGACGAGGGGCATCATGCTCCTGCGACTGGCCGGGGGCATGATTTACGCGGTGAACACGAACTTCACCCACGCCTTCGTCTTCTTCGACATCGTCGTCATACGAGTCGTCGTCGCGTTTCGATTTCATGCGTTTTAGTGGACGATCGCGGAACATAGAAGATCGTTCTTTACGGCTGGTCCAGAAACCATGTACCAGTAAAGCGATTATGGCGATCGCGCCAACAATGATTAATATCAGACGCAAATCCTGCATCATTATATTCTCTGTTGTTCTAACACCTTGCCACCACGGCAAACATTTACTCACTAAGAGTATTTGCCGATTACGTCAAGTGCAAGTGTACTGTTGGCTTTCGCAGCATAAAGATGAAGGAAAATGTGCTTTTTGCTGTTTTTTCGAACATTTCCGAACTATCCACCGTCTGATAACCGGGTAAGATATCCCACGTTTACCCAGGGCTTTAAGAAAAAGGAGTATGTCCTGAATATGGTTTCATCATCCACAACCGTACCACGTAGCGGCGTCTATTATTTCTCGCAAGGATGGAAGTTAGTCACCCTACCGGGAATCCGCCGCTTTGTTATTTTACCTTTGCTGGTCAACATTGTGCTGATGGGCGGCGCATTTTGGTGGCTGTTTACCCAGCTTGACGCCTGGATACCTTCGTTGATGAGTCATGTGCCGGACTGGCTGCAATGGCTGAGCTATCTGCTGTGGCCGATTGCAGTTATCTCTGTTCTGTTGGTCTTTGGCTATTTTTTCTCTACCCTCGCCAACTGGATCGCCGCGCCGTTTAACGGCCTTTTAGCCGAACAGCTTGAGGCGCGGTTAACCGGCGCCACGCCGCCAGATACCGGCATACTCGGCATCATGAAAGATGTACCGCGCATTATGAAACGTGAATGGCAAAAGCTGGCGTGGTATCTGCCGCGCGCTATTGTGCTGCTGGTTCTCTATTTTATTCCTGGCATTGGCCAAACCATCGCGCCGGTGCTGTGGTTTTTGTTCAGCGCCTGGATGCTGGCGATCCAGTATTGCGACTACCCGTTTGATAACCACAAAGTGCCGTTTAAAACGATGCGCGCCGCGTTGCGCACGCAGAAGGTCGCGAATATGCAATTTGGCGCGCTCACCAGCCTCTTTACGATGATTCCGGTGCTTAACCTTTTCATTATGCCTGTCGCCGTCTGTGGCGCGACGGCAATGTGGGTTGATTGCTGGCGTGCTAAGCACGCGTTATGGAAATAACGTAAAAATGTATAAATAAGAGATGGCTTATGCTGTCTCTTATTCCATACTGATAACCATTATTTCCCATCAGCATATAGATATGCGAAATCCTTACTTCCCCATATCTGGCTGGAAGGTATGCTGGGAAGGTATCCCAATTTCATACAGTTAAGGACAGGCCATGAGTAAGATTTATGAAGATAACTCGCTGACTATCGGTCATACGCCGCTGGTTCGACTGAACCGTATCGGTAATGGACGCATTCTGGCGAAGGTAGAGTCGCGCAACCCGAGCTTCAGCGTCAAGTGCCGTATCGGCGCCAATATGATTTGGGATGCCGAAAAGCGTGGCGTACTGAAACCTGGCGTGGAACTGGTGGAGCCGACCAGCGGCAACACCGGTATTGCGCTGGCGTATGTCGCCGCCGCGCGCGGTTACAAACTCACCCTGACCATGCCGGAAACCATGAGCATTGAACGCCGCAAGCTACTCAAAGCATTAGGCGCGAATCTGGTGCTGACCGAAGGGGCGAAAGGGATGAAAGGCGCTATTCAGAAAGCCGAAGAAATTGTCGCCAGCGATCCGCAAAAATATCTCCTGCTCCAGCAGTTCAGCAACCCTGCCAACCCGGAAATCCATGAAAAAACCACCGGCCCGGAAATCTGGGAAGACACCGATGGTCAGGTGGATGTGTTTATCTCCGGCGTCGGCACTGGCGGTACGTTAACTGGCGTCACGCGTTATATCAAAGGGACGAAGGGTAAAACCGATCTTATCACCGTTGCGGTAGAACCCACTGACTCCCCGGTTATCGCCCAGGCGCTGGCTGGTGAAGAGATCAAACCAGGCCCGCATAAAATTCAGGGCATCGGCGCAGGCTTCATCCCGGGCAACCTGGATCTGAAACTGATTGATAGAGTGGTTGGCATCACCAATGAAGAAGCCATTTCTACCGCGCGCCGTCTGATGGAAGAGGAAGGTATTCTGGCGGGAATTTCTTCCGGCGCCGCAGTTGCTGCAGCGCTTAAGCTGCAGGAAGATGAAAGCTTTACCAATAAGAATATTGTGGTTATCCTACCTTCATCAGGTGAGCGTTATCTGAGCACCGCGTTGTTCGCCGATCTCTTTACTGAGAAAGAACTGCAACAGTGATGCCAGCATGTTAAAAACGCGTAAAAAAGCACCTTTTTGGGTGCTTTTTTGTGGCCTGCTTCAAACTTTCACCTCACCTGGCATTGATTCACCCTGCCGGAACTGGTATTTAACCAGACTAATTATTTTGATGCGCGAAATTAATCGTTACAGGAAAAGCGTTAGCTGAATCGATTTTATGATTTGGTTCAAATCTTCCTTTCGCGGCATAATGTTTAATGACGAGCGAAACGTCAGCGGCCATAAGTTGCCAGCAACGGATTGCGTAGAACACCTTTTGTGTCGCGTCCCGTTTACGCCGGCGCTAACAATACAGGCTAAAGTTGAGCCGCCAGGCTAGACTTTAGTTCCACAACACTAAACCTATAAGTTGGGGAAATACAATGTTCCAGCAAGAAGTTACCATTACCGCTCCGAACGGTCTGCACACCCGCCCTGCTGCTCAGTTTGTTAAAGAAGCAAAAGGCTTCACTTCTGAGATTACTGTGACTTCCAACGGCAAAAGCGCCAGCGCGAAAAGCCTGTTTAAACTGCAGACTCTGGGCCTGACTCAAGGCACCGTCGTCACCATCTCCGCAGAAGGTGAAGATGAGCAGAAAGCGGTTGAACATCTGGTCAAACTGATGGCGGAACTCGAGTAAGTTTTTTTCCGGGTTCTTTTAAAAATCAGTCACAAGTAAGGTAGGGTTATGATTTCAGGCATTTTAGCATCCCCGGGTATCGCTTTCGGCAAAGCACTGCTGCTGAAAGAAGACGAAATCGTCATTGACCGGAAAAAAATTTCTGCCGACAAGGTTGATCAGGAAGTTGAACGTTTTCTGAGCGGTCGTGCCAAGGCATCTGCGCAACTGGAAGCGATCAAGACAAAAGCTGGTGAAACGTTCGGTGAAGAAAAAGAAGCCATCTTTGAAGGGCATATTATGCTGCTCGAAGATGAGGAGCTGGAGCAGGAAATCATAGCCCTGATTAAAGATAAGCACATGACGGCTGACGCAGCCGCACATGAAGTTATCGAAGGTCAGGCCACTGCCCTGGAAGAACTGGATGACGAATACCTGAAAGAGCGTGCGGCTGACGTACGTGATATTGGTAAGCGCCTGCTGCGCAACATCCTGGGTCTGGCCATTATCGATCTGAGCGCGATTCAGGAAGAAGTTATCCTGGTTGCCGCTGACCTGACGCCGTCAGAAACCGCACAGTTGAACCTGCAGAAAGTGCTGGGCTTCATCACCGACGCGGGCGGACGTACGTCTCATACCTCCATCATGGCGCGTTCTCTGGAACTGCCAGCGATCGTAGGTACCGGTAGCGTCACCTCTCAGGTGAAAAACGGCGACTATCTGATTCTGGATGCCGTGAACAACCAGGTTTACGTCAACCCGACCAACGATGTTATTGAGCAACTGCGCGCCGTCCAGGAGCAGGTTGCGACCGAGAAAGCGGAACTCGCAAAACTGAAAGATCTGCCGGCAATCACGCTGGATGGACATCAGGTTGAAGTTTGCGCCAACATCGGTACCGTTCGTGACGTTGAAGGCGCTGAGCGTAACGGCGCGGAAGGCGTTGGTCTGTATCGTACTGAATTCCTGTTCATGGATCGCGACGCGCTGCCGACGGAAGAAGAGCAGTTTGCCGCCTATAAAGCGGTCGCTGAAGCGTGCGGCTCGCAGGCGGTTATCGTCCGTACCATGGACATTGGCGGCGACAAAGAGCTGCCGTACATGAACTTCCCGAAAGAAGAGAACCCGTTCCTGGGCTGGCGCGCCGTGCGTATCGCCATGGATCGCAAAGAGATCCTGCGTGACCAGGTTCGCGCGATTCTGCGTGCCTCCGCTTTCGGTAAATTGCGCATTATGTTCCCGATGATCATCTCTGTTGAAGAAGTTCGCGCGCTGCGCAAAGAGATTGAAATCTACAAACAGGAACTGCGTGACGAAGGTAAAGCATTTGACGAAAGCATTGAGATTGGCGTGATGGTGGAAACACCGGCTGCGGCGACAATTGCGCGTCATTTAGCCAAAGAAGTTGATTTCTTTAGTATCGGCACCAATGATTTAACGCAGTACACCCTGGCAGTTGACCGTGGTAATGATATGATTTCACACCTTTACCAGCCAATGTCACCGTCCGTACTGAACTTGATCAAGCAAGTTATTGATGCTTCTCATGCAGAAGGTAAATGGACTGGCATGTGTGGTGAGCTTGCAGGCGACGAACGTGCTACACTTCTGTTGCTGGGGATGGGTCTGGACGAATTCTCTATGAGCGCCATTTCTATCCCGCGCATTAAGAAGATTATCCGTAACACGAACTTCGAAGATGCGAAGGTGTTAGCAGAGCAGGCTCTTGCTCAACCGACAACGGACGAGTTAATGACGCTGGTTAACAAGTTCATTGAAGAAAAAACAATCTGCTAATCCACGAGATGCGGCCCAATTTACTGCTTAGGAGAAGATCATGGGTTTGTTCGATAAACTAAAATCTCTGGTTTCTGATGATAAGAAAGACACCGGAACTATTGAGATTGTTGCCCCGCTCTCTGGCGAGATCGTCAACATCGAAGACGTGCCGGATGTAGTTTTTGCTGAAAAAATCGTTGGTGATGGCATCGCTATCAAACCAACCGGTAACAAAATGGTCGCCCCTGTTGACGGTACCATCGGCAAAATCTTTGAAACCAACCATGCGTTCTCTATCGAATCCGATAGCGGCATTGAGCTGTTCGTTCACTTCGGTATCGACACCGTTGAGCTGAAAGGCGAAGGCTTCAAGCGTATTGCTGAAGAAGGTCAGCGCGTGAAAGTTGGCGATCCGGTCATCGAGTTCGATCTGCCGTTGCTGGAAGAAAAAGCCAAGTCTACCCTGACTCCGGTTGTTATCTCCAACATGGATGAAATCAAAGAACTGATCAAACTGTCCGGTAGCGTGACCGTGGGTGAAACTCCGGTTATCCGCATTAAGAAGTAATTCTTGCCGCAGTGAAGAATGGCGCCTTTGGGCGCCATTTTTTTGCCTGTACTTGCGCCGCCATCCGGCGGTGGTGCGGCGCACTGCCTGATGGCGCTACGCTTATCAGGCCTACAAGGTTGCGAACATTTCAGCGCCAATCCACGGGTTACAACTGCGAGGTCACCGGGCGAAAGCACTTCTCGCGCATCAGGATCTTCATCCCATCCGGGCCACTCTCCAGCATCCTGCGTTCGGAATCGGACACTTGCAACTCGCACTGATAGCCGCCAGTGATGCCAAACATCGCTCGCGCCACGCAGATATCTTCCAGCGCGTCCAGCCCGCTCGTTTCAAAATGCCCCACGATACGCCCCTGCTGGCGAACCACCAGCCGATAACTCTTCATCGCGCCTCCCCTGCCGGCGGCAGAATTAACTCATCACAGCCACACTGCTGTGTCCAGGTCATCACCTCCAGCACGCGCTGCGCCGCATCTTTTGCCGCGGTCGTCAGTTTTTTCCCCTGCACAATACCGCTGACCAGCTCGGCGCAGAAGAGATCTCCCGTCCCTTTTAACTCCGTCGCCACCCGCGGATGGGCAAAGACCTCTACGACCTGCGCAGTAACGACCGCAACCGTTATGGTCTCCAGAGACTCGCCCGGCGCGCTGGTGATAACCACCCATTTCAACGTATCGGAAAGCAGCGATTGCGCCGCCGCCACCGCCTCTTCCAGCGTGCGGCACGGTTTACCACTCAGCATCTCCAGCTCAAATACGTTCGGCGTTAGCCCCTGCGCCTGCGGCAACAAATGCGTGCGATAAGCCTGCGGAATTTCCGCCTGCACATACATTCCACTGTCGGTATCGCCAATGACCGGATCAACAAGAATACACACCTCCGGATGCGAAGCCCGGATCGCCATTAGCCACTTCGAAAGCAAGACAATTTGGTCTGCGCTGCCCATGTAACCGGTGGTAATCGCTTTTAATTCACGTAGCGCATCGCGCTCATTCAACGCCGTAAGGTAGCCTGCAAACCACTCGGCGGGAATAATGCCGCCATAAAAGGTTTTATAGTGCGGCGTATTGCTGAATAGCACCGTCGGGACCGCCGTCACGCGTAGTCCCTGCGCTTTAATGGCCGGAACAGCGATACTGTTGCCTACGCTGCCGTACACGACCTGTGACTGGACGGCGACGATATCGGTCTGTAATGCCCGATGGTTGTCGTCGAAGAGCACTGACTGAATATCACTCTCTTGTCCCATAAAATTTTCCTCTCGCTGGACAGCAGGCTACCGCCTCATTATCATTGTCATATGCTAAAATTCATTTTGTCATAGGTCAATAATGATCGACGGAAAAACCGCTAACGAAATTTTTGACAGTATCCGTCAACACATTATCGCCGGCACGTTACGGGCGGAGGATTCGCTCCCGCCGGTACGGGAGCTGGCAAGCGAATTAAAGGTGAACCGCAATACCGTCGCAGCGGCGTATAAACGGCTGATAACGGCGGGACTGGCGCAAAGTTTAGGCCGCAATGGGACGGTGATTAAAGGCAGTCCGTCTCCCGTAGCGCTGGAAGGCGGCGATCCACATACGCCTCTGCACGACCTTTCCGGCGGCAATCCCGATCCGCAGCGTCTGCCTGACCTTAGCCGTTATTTTGCCCGTCTCAGCCGCACGCCGCATCTCTACGGCGATGCGCCCGTTTCCCCTGAACTACACGCCTGGGCGGCGCGCTGGCTACGGGATGCCACCCCCGTCGCAGGCGAAATTGATATCACCAGCGGAGCTATCGACGCTATCGAAAGACTGCTTTGCGCGCATCTGCTGCCGGGCGACAGCGTCGCGGTGGAAGATCCCTGTTTTTTAAGCAGTATCAATATGCTGCGCTATGCCGGTTTTAGCGCCAGCCCGGTCAGCGTAGATAGCGAAGGAATGCAGCCTGAAAAGCTGGAACAGGCGCTAAATCAGGGCGCGCGGGCAGTGATCTTAACGCCGCGCGCGCACAACCCTACCGGCTGTAGCCTGAGCGCTCGCCGTGCCGCTGCGCTGCAAAATATACTGGCGCGTTACCCTCAGGTAGTGGTCATTATCGACGATCACTTCGCTCTACTTTCTTCGTCGCCCTGGCAGCCGGTTATTGCGCAGACAACGCAACACTGGGCGGTGATACGCTCCGTTTCCAAAACCCTCGGCCCCGATTTACGTCTTGCTATTGTCGCCAGCGACAGCGCGACCTCGGCAAAACTTCGGCTGCGGCTAAATGCCGGTAGTCAGTGGGTCAGCCATCTGTTACAGGATCTGGTCTACGCCTGCCTGACCGACCCTGAGTATCAGCACAGGCTGGCGCAAACGCGGCTGTTTTACGCCGCCCGGCAACAAAAACTGGCCCGCGCCCTACAGCAATATGGCATCGCCATTTCTCCCGGCGACGGCGTGAATGCCTGGCTCCCGCTGGACACCCATAGCCAGGTTACCGCGTTTACGCTGGCAAAATCCGGCTGGCTGGTACGTGAGGGAGAAGCCTTTGGCGTAAGCGCGCCGTCTCACGGTCTACGTATCACGCTGTCGACATTAAATGACAGCGAGATCAACACGCTGGCGGCTGATATCCATCAGGCGCTAAATCGCTAACAGGAGAAAATAACGTGCGAGTTCATTTTGTTGTCCATGAGTCGTTTGAATCCGCTGGCGCTTATCTGAAATGGGCTGAAGATCGCGGTTATACCATTTCATGGTCGCGCGTCTATGCCGGAGAAGCGCTACCGCCCAATGCCGATGAGTTCGATATGCTCGTGGTATTTGGCGGTCCGCAGTCGCCGCGCACCACCCGCGAAGAGTACCCGTACTTTGACTCTCGCGCCGAACAGCACTTAATTAATCAGGCGATTTCGGCCCGGCGAATGGTTATCGGCATTTGTCTTGGTTCACAGCTCATTGGCGAGGCGCTGGGCGCCGCTGTGTGCCAAAGTCCGGAAAAAGAGATTGGTCACTACCCTATTACGCTCACTGAAGCCGGTCTGCGGCATCCGCTTATCGACCACTTTGGCTCCCCGTTAACCGTCGGCCACTGGCACAACGATATGCCAGGACTCACCGATCAGGCGACCGTGCTGGCTGAAAGTGCCGGCTGTCCACGTCAGATAGTGCAGTACGGCAATTTTGTCTACGGCTTCCAGTGTCATATGGAATTTACCGTCGAGGCGGTTGAAGGATTAATCCAACATTCGCAGCAGGAGCTGGCCGACGCGCAAGGGAAGCGTTTTATCCGCTCGGTTGCCGAGATGCGCGCATGGGATTACCAGCAAATGAATGAAAAGCTGTGGCGTTTTCTGGATGGACTCACGCTGGCGCACTCACAGAAATAACCACACCAGGAGTGCAACTTATTACCCGGCTAACGGTCTGAGGTGCAGTGATTATCGCATGAAAAAGGATTTTACCATGAAGAAAATTGTCTGCGCCGTCGTTGCGCTCCTGCTGACTCTACCCGCCTGGGCGAAGCTAAACGCCCATGAAGAAGCGCGCATTAACGCCATGCTTAATGCGCTGGCGCAGAAAAAGGATCTGACATTCGTTCGTAACGGTGATGCGCATAACTGCGAGGAAGCCGTATCGCACCTGCGCTTAAAACTGGGCAACACGCGCAATCGTATCGACACCGCCGAACAGTTTATCGATAAAGTCGCGTCGTCGTCGTCCATCACCGGAAAACCCTATATCGTAAAAATTCCTGGTAAAAGCGATGAAAACGCGCAGCCTTATTTACATGCGCTTATTGCGGAAACGGATAAGAATGTTGAGTAAGAAAAAATCATAATGCCAGGCGTGTTACTGTGGTTTTTTAAAGGCGTTATCGCGCTTCTGTTAGCGTTTGCTGTAGGGTTAACCGTTTACTATTATCTGGAAATTCGTCCCATAGCCCAGACCGCA
The DNA here is from genome assembly GCF_046550615.1 of Salmonella sp. SAL04214. Lineage (NCBI taxonomy): Bacteria > Pseudomonadati > Pseudomonadota > Gammaproteobacteria > Enterobacterales > Enterobacteriaceae > Salmonella > Salmonella sp. SAL04214. The sequence continues at coordinate 36,351 of NZ_JBGDXT010000018.1, read as the reverse complement.
TTACAGAGCGCCTCTTTCTGGTTGTCCGAATCGCCGCAGACGCGTTTTTTGCGCCGCGCTGCGGCCAAAATACATCCCAAATCTTATACTGCCAGATTGCTCTATACCCAAGCCGGCGTGGATGGGCATTTCAGGACCGCGATCTGGGTGTTCTGGTTGGACAGCCTGTACCGCGACGACGAGCTGTATGCCATGATGCTGGCGCAAGCGTATTATGGCCGGGATTCGCAGGGTAACGCGGTTTACGGTACGAAAAATGCGGCGTTAACGTTATTTCACGTACCAGTGACAGAGATGACCTGCCAGCAACAAGTACAACTGATTTATATGTTTAAAGCACCGTCACTTTACCGGCCTGGTTCAGCCAGGCTGGTAGAAAGCAGCAAGCATTACATGACGCTTTGCCAGGAACAAATACAACAATAAGAACAACAGACGAGCTTTTATTATAAAAGACGGCGGTAATGCGCTGGCGCACATAGAAAATCGGCAGGATATTCCCGCTTGTCAAAGGCGGCCGTTGCCTTGTTTATCCCAATCAGCTGAACCCATTAGTTTAAATCACTGCCCCCTGGCTGAAATGCTCTTCACCAAACACGCCGGTAGACAAGTAACGGTCGCCGCGATCGCAGATGATCGCCACCACTATCGCGCCGGGCGTGGCTCGTGCGACGCGTAACGCGCCCGCTACCGCGCCGCCGGAACTCACGCCGCAGAAAATGCCTTCACGAACGGCCAGTTCACGCATGGTGTTTTCGGCATCATTCTGGTGAATATCCAGCACCTCATCTACCAGCGAGGCGTTAAAAATGCCCGGCATATATTCCGCAGGCCAGCGGCGAATGCCCGGAATACTGCTGCCCTCTTCCGGCTGCAGGCCAACGATAGTGACCGGCTTTTCCTGCTCGCGCAGAAAACGCGACACGCCGGTAATGGTGCCGGTCGTGCCCATGCTGGAGACAAAATGGGTGATGCGACCTGACGTTTGCCGCCAGATTTCCGGGCCGGTAGTCGTGTAGTGGGCGTAGGGATTATCAGGATTATTAAACTGATCGAGCAGTTTGCCCTCGCCTCGCTCAGACATAGCGAGCGCTAAATCGCGCGCCCCTTCCATTCCCTGCTCTTTAGTGACCAGAATCAGTTCCGCGCCATAGGCCCGCATTGCCGCCCGACGCTCCTGGCTCATGTTGTCTGGCATCAACAGCTTCATGCGATAACCTTTCAGCGCGGCGATCATCGCCAGCGCAATGCCAGTGTTGCCGCTGGTCGCTTCAATCAGGACATCGCCCGGTTTAATTTCCCCGCGCTTTTCCGCCTCGACAATCATCGATAGCGCCGCGCGATCTTTCACCGATCCTGCCGGATTATTGCCTTCCAGCTTAACCCAAATTTCACTGCCGTTATCCGGCGCCAGACGTTGTAATTTGACCAGCGGCGTATTGCCGATGGTTTGTTCTAATGTATTCACGTTTTCAGCTCGTAAAAAAGCCCGGTATGCGTAGCGCCACCGGGCGATAACTATACAAATTAACCTATCAGGCCGATTGCGCCAGAGCAAGTTCCTCTTCACGCGTTTCAATACACTGGTCGCCGTTATACAGACGCGCTTTTTGCAGTCCAACAAACAAACGCTCGCCGCGAACCGGAACATCCTCACCCGCCATCACCACCGTCAGCGGATCGTGATACCACCCCAGCGGCTGCACCACTAGCTGTGTATAGTGACCTTTCGGGCTGGCCTCAATGACCTGTACTGGTAGCGGAGAATCCAGGCTGGTGCGGCGGCTAATATCTACCTCCCACGGACGCAGGAACAGATCGACCGGCCCCTGGTACGCGGGCGTATAACCCAGCGGCCAGCGATGCGCGCCAACGTGAAACTGCCCGCCGCGGACGGTGCCTGTCAGGCGGTTCACCTCGCCCATAAACTCCAGTACGAAGCGGGTTGCCGGTTCACGCCACACCCGATCCGGCGCATCAGCCTGTTCGATATTGCCCTGACTCATCACCACCACCCGATCCGCCACTTCCGTTGCTTCTTCCTGATCGTGGGTAACAAAGACGCTGGTGAATTTCAGTTCTTCATGTAGCTGGCGCAACCAGCGACGTAACTCTTTACGTACCTGGGCATCCAGCGCGCCAAAGGGTTCATCCAGCAGTAGAATTTGCGGTTCTACGGCAAGCGCGCGCGCCAGCGCCACGCGCTGTTTTTGTCCGCCGGAAAGCTGGGCGGGGAAGCGATCCGCGAGGTGCGCCAGTTGCACCATCTCCAGCAATTGCGTCACTTTCGTTTTAATCGCCGCCGCAGTTGGGCGGTCGCGTCGCGGCAACACCGTCAGGCCAAAAGCGATGTTGTCAAACACCGTCATATGGCGAAACAGCGCATAGTGCTGAAACACAAAACCGACTTTACGCTCACGCGCGTGCAGGCGGCTAACGTCCGTACCGTGGAAACGAATATGGCCGCTGGACTGATGTTCCAGCCCGGCAATAATGCGCAGCAGCGTCGTTTTGCCGGAACCTGACGGCCCCAACAAGGCAACCATCTGGCCGGAAGGAATATCCAGCGAGATATCATTCAGTACCTGAGTACGACCAAACGATTTCTTAATTCTGGCGATCTCAATGCTCATGATTTTCCTCCTGTTGCGCGCGTTTTTCCTGATTCTCCAGACGCCATTGCAACATGCTCTTCAAAAACAGGGTAATAATCGCCATTAGCGTCAACAATGCGGCGGCGGTAAAGGAGCCGACGGTGTTGTAGTCCTGCTCCAGTAATTCAATCTGTAACGGTAGCGATAACGTTTCGCCGCGAATCGAGCCGGACACCACCGACACCGCGCCAAACTCGCCAATCGCGCGGGCGTTAGTTAACACCACGCCGTAAAGTAGCGCCCAGCGAATATTCGGCAACGTCACGCGGCGAAACATTTGCCAGCCGGATGCGCCCAGTAAAATCGCCGCCTCATCTTCCTGACTGCCCTGACTGAGCATCACTGGCACCAGTTCGCGCACCACAAACGGGCAGGTGACAAAAATAGTGACCAGTACCATCCCCGGCCAGGAGAACATCATTTGCAAATTATGCTCATCCAGCCAGCCGCCCAACGGGCCGTTGGAACCATAAAACAGCAGATAAACCAGACCGGCCACCACCGGCGAGACGGCAAAGGGAATATCCAGCAGGGTCAGCAATAGCTGACGTCCGGGGAAGTTAAAGCGCGTCACCAGCCACGCCAGCAGAATACCGAACACCAGATTCACCGGCACTGCGATCAAGGCAATCAACACCGTCAGCCAGATGGCGTGCAGCATGTCCGGATCGGCCAGATTTTGCAGTACCGGCATTAACCCTTTGCTGAACGCCTGCACGAAGATGTAAATCATCGGCACCAGCAGGATAAACGCCGAAACCAGCATCCCGACGCCAATCAGAAACCATTTTCCCCAGTTAATGCGGGGGACGTCGTATCGCTTCAATTGAGTCACTTCCGCCATTAATGACCTACCACACGTCGACCAAAGCGACTTTGCAGAGTGTTAATTGAGAACAGCAGCAGCAGTGATGCCGCAAGGATCACTGAGGCAATGGCGCTGGCGGCTGGGTAGTCAAACTCCTGCAAACGCACAAAAATCATCAGCGAGGTCACTTCTGTTTTCCAGGCGATATTTCCAGCGATAAAAATCACCGCGCCAAACTCGCCCAGGCTACGGGTAAAAGAGAGCGCCACGCCGGCAATCAGCGCAGGCGACAGCTCAGGCAACACGACTTTGCGAAAACTTTGCAGGCGGGTGGCCCCCAGCGTTTGTGCCGCTTCTTCATATTCCGGCCCCAGCTCTTCCAGTACCGGCTGGACGGTGCGTACCACAAATGGAATGCTGGTAAAGGCCATCGCCACCGCAATACCGAGCCAGGTATAGGTCACTTTGATATCAAACTGCGCGAGAAACTGACCGTAGAAACCGTTCACTGAGAACAGCGAGGCCAGCGTTAACCCCGCCACCGCTGTCGGCAGCGCAAACGGCAGATCCATCAGCGCATCCAGCAACGTGCGCCCTGGAAAACGGTAGCGGGTTAAAATCCACGCCATCAGCAGGCCAAACACGCCGTTAAAAATCGATGCCACAAATGCCGCCAGTAGCGTCACTTTATAGGCAGCCACCACCTGAGGGTTGGTCACGACATCCCAGTATTGCGACCAGCTCATCTGTGAGAGCTGCATCACCAGCGCGCTCAACGGCAACAGCAGGATCAGGCAGACAAACAGCAAACTGGTGCCGAGGCTTAACGTAAAGCCAGGCAGCACGCGTCGGGAAGAAACGGCAAGCATTACTTACGCCCCGCCGCCAACAGTTTGTCCAGCTCGCCGCCGCTGGCAAAGTGCGTTTTCATCACCTCAGGCCACGTGCCAAACTTGTCTTCCACGCGGAACAGTTCGGTCTGCGGGAATTTATCTGCTTGCTTGCCCATGATTTCCGGGTTATTCACGCGGTAGTAGTAATGGGTAATGATGGTCTGCGCCTGCGGGCTATACAGCCAGTTCAGGTAAGCTTTGGCGGCTTTTTCTGTGCCGTTGGCCTGCACGTTTTTATCCACCCAGGCAACCGGGAATTCAGCAAGAATGTTCGTTTTCGGGATCACCACTTCAAATCCCTGGGCTTCATATTGTTTGCGGATGTTGTTCACTTCCGATTCAAAACTAATCAGCACATCGCCCAGACCACGCTCGGCAAAGGTAGTCGTAGCGCCGCGACCGCCGGTATCAAACACTTCGACGTTTTTCAGGAACTGGGTCATAAACTGTTCGGTTTTGGCTTTATCGCCGCCGTCTGCGTTATCCGCCGCGCCCCATGCCGCCAGATACGTGTAACGGGCGTTGCCGGAGGTTTTCGGGTTAGGGAAAATCAGCTTCACGTCGGAACGTACAAGATCGCTCCAGTCGTGAATATTTTTCGGGTTCCCCTTGCGCACCAGGAAGCCCATCGTGGAATAGAATGGCGAACTGTTGTTCGGCAGACGGCTTTGCCAGTCGGCAGGGATCAGTTTGCCTTTATCATGGAGAATCTGTACGTCGGTCACCTGATTATAGGTCACGACGTCTGCCTTCAGTCCCTGCAAAATCGCCAGCGCCTGTTTTGATGACCCGGCATGAGACTGCTTAATCGTCAGTTTGTCGCCGCCGTTATCTTTTGCCCATTGTTGCTCAAACGGCGGGTTAAGGGCGGCAAACAGCTCGCGGGAGACATCGTATGAGCTGTTCAGCAGCTCCGTTGCCTGCGCCTGCCCTGCCAGTAACAGCATTGCTGCCAGCGTCAGGGGTCTCTTTTTCAGTAAGTTAACGGCCATTGCGCACCCTTATAAATTTAATGACTTTCTTATGGTCATCATATTTATAACCAGCGCTAAAGGAGTAACGGTTTTATATACCGTTTGATGATTTGAAAGTTGAAAAGGGAATAAGAGAATCCCTCCCCACGCGGCGTGAGGAGGAGACCGGCATCAATCAGACGCCTACGCTTACGCTTTCAGGCAGGGTACTGCCGCCATCAATGACGTTTTGCGTTCCGGTAAGATAGCTGGACTCATCGGAAGCCAGAAATGCCGCCAGTTCCCCTACTTCCAGCGGATCGGCAAGACGGCGTAGCGGAATGGCTTTTGCCATTTCCGTTAATACCGATTCCGGATCGTCAGGGTTAGACTGACGGGCAATGCTTTCCGCCATCGGCGTTCTTACATAACCGGGGCAAATGGCATTCACGCGAATACCGGACTGCGCATACTCTACCGCCAGCGATTTGGTTAAACCGACAATGGCGGCTTTTGACAGCGCATAGGCCGTTTCACCCGGGTCCGCCACCATATCTCCCGTGACGGAAGACATCATCACAATGCGGCCATCTTTACGTTTGATCATCTCCGGCAGGACGGCTTTGGTGACGTTCCAGACACCTTTAATATTAATATCAATGTGGAAATCGCGATCTTCTTCACTCATATCGAGGAAGTTGCCCAGACGGCACACGCCAGCGTTATTCACCAAAATATCAATTCTACCTTCAGTCTCTTTGGCGCGCGCAACCGCCGCCTGCACCGAAGCAAAATCTCTGACGTCAGCCTTAACGGCAGTACAGCGATGTCCGCGCCCGCCCAGCTCATCCGCCAGCTTTTCAATCTCATCGGAGATATCCAGCAAGATTAAGTTCGCGCCGTGGCGTGCGAATACGCGAGCGATCCCTTCGCCAATGCCCTGCGATGCGCCCGTAATCAATGCTGTCTTGCCCGTGAGTTTACCCATTTTCAATGTCTCCTTTTGAATATGGAGTCTTACACTCCATTAACACTGAAAATACAGTAATAACAAATAAGTGCTGAGGAATAGCTCACTAATTCAGGTAAATATTAGGTAAAAAAATCCCCGCGGAGGCGGGGATGGGCATTTTTATGCTGTTCTGCCTGATGGCGCGGCGCTTATCAGGCCTACCAATCGTAGGTCGAATAAAGCGTTTGCGCTGCCATCCGACAGGGTTTTACTTATAGCGCTAACAGGCGATCCAGCGACGGCGCAAAATAGTAGCCGCCAGTCACCGGCTTGGTGAAGCGCAGCATTGCGTCGCGTTTACCGTCGGTATCGCCGAACATACTCAGAAGCTGCTGTTCGATATTGTGCAGACGTGCGCAGTAAGCGCAGAAATAGAGACCATGAGTACCGCTGGCGGTGCCGTATGGCAGGCTCTGGCGCACAATCTTCAGCCCTTTGCCATCTTCTTTGAGATCGACGCGGCTCAGGTGAGACGTTGCCGGACGCGCATCGCCGTCAATCTCTTCATTGGCTTCTTTGGTACGCCCGATCATCATCTCCTGATCGTGAATACTCATCCGGTTAAGTTGCTTGAGATTGTGTTCCCAACGCTGCACGAACACATAACTGCCGCCGGCATCCACGCCATCTTTGATCACCGCCACTTCACGGCGCGTCTCTTCGCCCGCCGGGTTCTCTGTCCCGTCGACAAAGCCGCTCAGATCGCGTTCTTCCACCCAACGGAAGCCGTGAACTTCTTCTTTCACGTCGATACAGTCGCCGAAGGCTTCCATCGCCGCCTGGGCAACAGAAAAATTCACATCGTGGCGCAGAGAAAGGATATGGATCAGCACGTCATACTGCGTGGCTGGCGCCAGTCCTTTACCATAAGGAATAAAATCTTTCAGTTCTTCCGCCCCGACGCCGCCGCTCAGGGCGCGCCAGGTGTTGTTGCCAAACGCCACAACGGCCCCAAGATGGGCGTCCGGAAATTTGACTTCGAAGGTCGCCAGTTTATCGGCAAATGTTCTGCTGGCCGCGCGCAGGGCGTCCAGGTCGCCTTTCACATTGGCTTCAATCCAAATTGCCGCACGGCAATGTTCCGGCAAAATGCCACTTTGAACCTGAGACATGATTCCTCCTGAAAATGAGAATGCCACGCAGTCGTGGCATTAATGGAGGCTATTTTACCTTGTTTTTAAGCGAAGCGGTTTGTTCAGGCGCAAATTAACGACGCCAGATAATTTTGCGCACGTCCCAGTTTTTTAAGACGTCATCAGGAGGCATTAAGCCTTCCGGTCCGCTCCACTCGCCGGAGAAAACATAGCTAATATGCTGACTTCCCTCGGCTTTACATTCGACGCTGGTATGGCTATCGCTGGAAACCGGCTCGCAGTGACCAAACGCTTTGCTGTAAAGGTCGCTAAACGGCGTACCGATTTTGCCCCCCGCGGCGGTTGGGATATCGCTGTCGAGCACATCAATACGGCTCACGGTGCCCTGCTCGCCGTTGATCACCATCGCGACGTTGTCGCCCTTCATCGCTTCGAAAAAGCGCACCACGTTGCCGTTATCGGTTTTCATACCGCTACGCAGGCGATAATCGCCATCTAATGCCTCTGCAATAGCCGGCTCTTCCAGCGGCGTGGCGGCGGTCAGCGCTCCCACGCCTTGCTCAGTGACTTCTGTCGAAGAACCAAACCAGTTCCATGGATTTGCGGCAGACCAGTTGACCGAGGAGAGCGTCGAGCAGCCGGTCAGCGCCAGCGGCAGTGCGAGTAAAGTCAAACGCAGCGATTTCATCTCACTTCCTTTCTTTTATTAATTAACGTTGGTTGGAGTGCGGGTTCGCCAAAAAGTGCCGTTATTCTTTCTCAAAGGAAAAACAGGCACGCAAACGTTGATTGGTTAACAGCCAGATCAGCGCGACGATGTCCGCCAGCAGCAGCGCCAGCCCGACGCCGTTGACCGGGTCGCCACCCAGCCACATCACCGGCAGCCAGCACAACGACACCAGTTGAGCGAGGATCAGGAGTCCGCGCAGCCAGCGCCACACACCAGGAACCGCTTCACGCCGCCCGCTGAGTAAAAACGCCACTACCGCCGGAACGCCGGGCAACAGCCCCAGCCAAAAATTGTCATGGTCGGGATAAAAAAAGTTTAACAAAGTATTACCCTGTCCACGGGATGAACCGGCAATGACAAAGAGTACCCAAGCGCGCGCCTGAAGTAGCAGTACGCACCAGAACAGAAACGGCAGGCGTAAACGTCCGTGTACATCATAATCGGCTGGATGAAACTCAGTACTCTTCATCTTCAATCAGGCGTTTACCCAAACTTAGGGCGTCAGAATGCTCATACCCCAGACGTTCATACATGCCCAGCACAACGTCGTTATCATCGCGCACCATAATTTGGATTTTCGGACACCCGCGGGCGATGAGTTTTTTTTCCAGCCGGTTAAGCAACGCATTCGCAATGCCGCGCCCGCGGAACTCCGGGTGAACGCCCAGGTAATACGCCGAGCCGCGATGCCCGTCATAACCGCCCATTACCGTACCGACGACTTCGCCGCTAACTTCCGCAACGAGGAACAAGCTGACATCATGATTCACCTTGCGTTCAATATCCATTTCAGGATCGTTCCATGGACGCAGCAGGTCGCAACGCTCCCAGAGGGTAATCACCTCTTCGAAATCTTCCTGGCGAAAAACGCGTATTTCCATGGTATTCGTTGCCTTTTCGGGTGGAAAAACCAAGATTATGGCGCAAACATCTGATTCAGCCAATATCTGACGCGATGTAGCGGAAAAAATGGCATAATGGCGATGTGTCACGTATTGAAATGAAAAGTAAAACAATTCTCATCACCAACCGTCGTAACGGATTACGCGATACGATATAACATCTTGAACTTAATTTTCACAACTCAGGCCGTATGAGCACTTTTAAACTCCTAAAAACTCTCACTTCGCGCCGCCAGGTACTCAAAACAGGTCTGGCGGCCCTGACGCTGTCAGGTATGTCGCACGCAATAGCCAAAGAAGAAACGCTAAAAACCAGTAATGGTCACAGCAAACCCAAAACCAAAAAAACCGGCAGTAAACGGCTGGTGATGCTCGACCCCGGACACGGCGGCATCGATACCGGCGCGATTGGCCGCAACGGTTCTCAGGAAAAACACGTCGTGCTGGCAATTGCCAAAAACGTACGCGCTATTTTACGAAATCACGGAATCGATGCGCGTTTAACCCGGACAGGGGATACCTTTATTCCGCTGTACGATCGGGTGGAAATCGCCCATAAGCACGGCGCGGATCTGTTTATGTCCATTCATGCCGATGGTTTTACCAACCCGAAAGCGGCGGGCGCTTCCGTTTTTGCGCTTTCCAACCGCGGGGCCAGTAGCGCCATGGCGAAGTATCTCTCCGAGCGTGAAAACCGCGCGGACGAAGTGGCGGGTAAAAAAGCCACTGACCGGGATCATCTATTACAACAAGTTTTGTTTGATCTGGTGCAAACCGATACGATTAAAAACAGTCTGACGCTGGGTTCGCATATTCTCAAGAAAATCAAACCCATACATAAATTACACAGCCGCACTACCGAACAAGCGGCTTTCGTGGTGCTAAAATCACCGTCAATTCCGTCGGTACTGGTCGAAACCTCGTTTATTACCAATCCGGAAGAAGAACGCCTGCTGGGCACGACGGCGTTTCGCCAGAAAATCGCTACGGCGATCGCCAACGGCATCATCAGTTATTTTCACTGGTTTGATAATCAGAAAGCACACACGAAGAAACGGTAATCATGAAACCCGATGCACATCACGTAAAACAGTTTCTGCTACGCCTGCAGGATGATATTTGCCAAAAGTTATCCGCTGTGGATGGCGCAAACTTTGTCGAAGATAGCTGGCGACGCGAAGCGGGCGGCGGCGGACGCAGCCGGGTATTACGCAACGGCGGGATTTTCGAACAGGCGGGCGTTAATTTCTCTCACGTTCACGGCGATGCAATGCCCGCGTCCGCCACCGCGCATCGGCCAGAACTCGCCGGGCGTAGCTTCGAAGCGATGGGCGTATCGCTGGTGGTACATCCGCACAATCCGTATATTCCCACCAGCCATGCTAACGTGCGCTTTTTTATTGCCGAAAAACCGGGCGCCGATCCGGTGTGGTGGTTTGGCGGCGGGTTCGATTTAACGCCCTACTACGGCTTTGAAGAGGATGCCGTTCACTGGCACCGCACCGCCCGCGACCTGTGCCAGCCGTTTGGCGACGATGTGTATCCGCGCTATAAAAAGTGGTGCGATGACTACTTTTTCCTCAAGCATCGTAACGAGCAGCGCGGTATCGGCGGCCTGTTTTTTGACGATTTGAATACGCCGGATTTCGACCACTGTTTTGCTTTTATGCAGGCGGTCGGTAACGGCTACACCGAGGCGTATTTACCGATTGTCGAACGACGCAAAGCGATGGTCTGGGGAGAGCGGGAGCGTAATTTTCAACTTTATCGCCGCGGGCGCTACGTGGAGTTCAATCTGGTATGGGACAGAGGCACCCTGTTTGGTCTGCAAACCGGCGGGCGCACTGAATCTATCCTGATGTCGATGCCGCCGCTGGTGCGCTGGGAGTACGACTGGCAGCCAGAAGCGGGTAGCCCGGAAGCGGCGCTGAGCGAGTTTATTCAGGTACGCGACTGGATTTAACTTATTTATAAAGTAAAACAATGCAAACAAATACACGGAAAGTAGTAACCAGTGACGCCAAATGGCATCCCCATCTGGGTATAAGTTTTATTGGCTGCCTGCTTGCCATTACGCTAGAAATATATTTTGAAGAAAGAATATTCATCCCTCATAGCGGAGGGGTGAGCTTCGGTCTGATCGTGCTTCTGGTTATCAATATGGTGACCATCCCTGTGGTCATGGCCCTGATAACATTACTCTGCTTTATTATTCATATTCCGCGTAAAAGCGTTAACTGCATCTTGCTATGCCTACTGGCATGTATTCTGACGATAGCCGGTTTGTTTATCGCCTATCCGGTTGGCCGTTGAGTAAAAGCAGGCTCGTAGAAATAAACGAGTTCATTGTAGATAAAGAACTCGGTAATTCGCATTCTGACCTGGTAGCGTTGTACGGCATATAACACCGTTTTCGCCACGGCCGTTCCTAATTCACCCACGACCTTCTCACAGCTCGGCGGCCACCCGGCCTGGGTTCAGGATGCGGAATACCCAACGTGCCCAACGTGCGCGCAAACGATAATGTTCCTCGCACAAATAAGTTATGAAGATATTGAGAAATATGCCAATGGGATGCTTTACGGGCTTATCAGCGGAGGCAAAATTGCGCGCGGTTCTCCGGAGGCGGCGCTGGCGCGCCTTGTCCGGGCTACCAACCACAGACAGCAGCGAATCCGTAGGCCCGGTAAGGCGCCAGCCGCCACCGGGCAATTCCCGACACGCGCACGTTATCAGCAACCGGAGAGCCTACCCATCAATATCAAGCCCATTGCCGCATCCGTTGATGCAGCGTCAACGACGGTTTTTCGGCAAATAATTGCTGATAATCGGTGGCAAATTGCCCCAGATGCCAGAATCCCCACTGCATCGCGGCATCTTTGACCGTGGCGCTCTGCGACCACGGGCTAATCAGCTCCCGGCGTACTGCGTTTAAGCGAATACGTTTCAGCCACGCATTGGGGCCAATGCCCAAAATGGCGTGAAACGCATTTTGCAGCGTGCGACGGCTTACGTGTAGCTGGTTACATAAGTCGAGCACCGTCAGCGGCTCCGACATATTTTCCAGCACATATTCCCGCGCCCGCGACAGTAGCCTACGATATCCCTGATGGCTGATGCTTTCGGCGCTATGAATCGGCTTCGCCTCTTCCAGCATCGTGCCCATCGCCAGCAACAAATTATCACTCAAGACCTTACGCACCGCAGGTTGATGCAGGGTTTCAGGACTCTCGCTGAAGGTGGCCAGCGCCTGCTGCACAAAGCCCCACAGCGCCGCTTTATGCTGCTCTTTTACCTCCAGCGCTAACTGGTTACGTAGCATATGCAGCACCCTTTCCGGGTTATGCAAAAACGTGGCCTGACGGGAAATAACATCTTCCGAGATAACAACGCCCAGAATGGTGTAATCATCCGGCGTGCTCAGTTCAAACTCGGTGCCTCCCGGTCGGGTGGCAATCTCGGCGCTGCCGAGCCCCTGCGCGCCGATAAATCCCTGTTCGCCGCGCGTCGCCGGAATACCAAACCAGAAAGAGTTTGGCCAAACCAGACACGACTGACGCAGCGCCAGGCCGGTGTATTCACGGAACACCTGAATCTCATCAAGCAGGATTTCCGTGAACTCGCCATGAAATTTACCCGGGTGTAACTGATCGTAGATCTGCTGCCAGGCGGTGATAGTCAGAGCATGTTCATAGACATCCGTCGTCCGTCGCTGATGAACATTGTCCACCTCGACTCTGGGCGTAAGTTTAACGTCTTCGGGTAACGCTTCATGATAAAGATGGTGCAAATTCGCTGTACGGGTCTTTTTCATGATCTTCTATGCCGGACGCCCGCCAGGACGCCCGGCCCTCCGACAGATTAATTTTTGATGCGATAGCGACTACTGCGTTTACGCAACGCTCCGTCAGAAAAGAGTTGTTCCAGCACGTTTCTGGCCTGCTCCAGCGACCAGCCAAAATGCGCGGCAACCTCTCCCGCCGTCATTCCCTGGCGTACTGATGCCAGCAGCGCCAGTAACGCCTCAGCGAACTCAGGCGTTGCGGGTACCTGGGGCGCTTTCTCAGTCGGCGTTGTCGCACGCGCAAACCCGCCAATCAGCCACTGGGTGTCCTCTTCCGGACGACCAATTTCTTTGCGGCTAATCACACGGCCTGTGCGCTGCGCGGCGGCGCTTCCGGCATCCAGCGCCGCACGACACGCCGCCAGATCGCCCTCCACCACCAGCGTGAGCCTGCCAGGGTCGAGCACTTGATGACTGAGCAAACGCACGTTGGCCGCTTTCAGCATGGCATCCGCCGCATCGACGGCGGCGACCATTCCGTCCACTTCCAGTAATCCCAGGGCATTGATCATTGGCAGCCTCCGTTACGCACGCTGGACAGGGTTACGGGCGATATCCAGCACGGCGTCGGTAAAGGCATTGCAGGCGGCTTTACACGCGGCCTGGCTTCCCGTTAAGAACGCGGCCGAATAGTTGGTTTCCGACGGCGGCGGCACGTAAGTCACCAGCTGAACGTCAGCGGATTTCATCGCCGCGTCAATGCCGAATGTCGCTTCCAGCGGCGGCGCCACCAGATAGGCCATTGGATCGCCCAGCGCGATACCTGCGGTAGACGAGAGGTACGAGCCGGTACGCGAAACCACATGCGCCAGGAACGCGGTATTTTCCGCATCGTTCGCCCACTGGAACGCCGCGCCGTTTTCAATACTGGCGACCATCGCATCCAGACCGGCGCGCACTTCCGCCGGGTTCGGTCCGCCCAGCATAATCAACACCTCACCGGCGGTCGGCGACGGCCCGTGAGCCGCCCCGGCATAGAGGGAGCGGCCATAGACCACTTCCACCATCGCCTGTTTGGTCGCTTCGTCAGCGGCAATATAGGTCACATCATCAGAATCTGCCGTGATGAGTCCGAGGCTACGGATATGTGGCGGTAATTTAAGTTCCCGCGCAAAGCCGTCATTCACGGAGGCAATCACGCGCATGGCAGTCACTGAAGGTCGAATCAAATCTAATGCAGGCATGATGTCTCCTTAACGGGTCATGTTGATGCCGGACGCTTTCTGCTCCAGCATCCGTTTGGCCAAATCCACAATCACGGCGGCGGCTTCTACTGGCGGCGTCCCCCCCTGATGAATGTTTGAAATACAGGTTCTGTCGGCCTCGACGGTGGTCGCCACGCGCGGGGAATAGACGGCGTAGCAGGAGAGGCTTTCCGACTGCCCCAGCCCCGGACGTTCGCCCACCAGCAGGATGACGACCTTCGCGCCGAGAATTTCGCCAATCTGATCTTCAATCTTCACGCGGCCATAGCGCACAAAGAACGGCGTGCCGACGTTCAGCCCGGCCTGCTTCAGACCGGCAAGCAGCGGCGGCAGGATCTCTTCATAGTTGGCGGTGATCGCATCCGTAGAGAGGCCATCGGAGACCACTACCTGCACATCCGGGTTCATCACGCACTGCGACTTCAGCGCGTCAATGGCTTCCGGGCTCAGGCGACGCCCCATATCCGGGCGCGTCAGGTACAGGTTTTTGTCGCTGATCTCCGAACGTACTTCCAGCAGCCCTTGCGCTTTGACCCACTCTTCCGGCACTTCTTTGAGCACGGTGTCTTTCGAACGGGAGTGATCCGCCAGGAAGCGCAACAGCGCCTGGGTACGTGGACGCGGCCCGGCACGACCCGTACAGACGCGTGCCGCAGTACTGCGACGCAGTTCGGTCAGCACGTCCGCACGATGCGGGTTCTCGACGCCAATCCAGGCTTTTGCCTCCGCAGAACCTAAATCCAGCGCGCAGCTTTCGGCCACCGTCGGCACGGCGCACTGCGGCTTTGCGCCTTCCTGCGTTGACGGCGCGGCGGGTTGCGGTACGTCCTGTCCCATTGACGCCATCACGCTACGTACAATTTCTTCAATCTGTTTTTGATCCATGGTGTTATCCCCGCGTCATCAGAAGAACAGTGACGGATCGCCCGCCCGTTTGGTCAGACGACCGTTTGCCATAATGCCCATCGTTTCCAGCCAGCGTTCAAACTCCGGCGACGGCCGTAAATTCAGCAACTGACGGACGGTGGCGGTATCGTGGAAAGCGGTGGTCTGGTAGTTGAGCATGATGTCGTCGCCGAGCGGCATCCCCATGATGTAGTTACAGCCGGCAGTGGCGAGCAGAATCATCAGGTTTTCGTTAAGGTTCTGGTCGGCGTCGGCATGGTTGGTATAGCAGCAGTCGCAGCCCATCGAGATGCCGCTCAGCTTGCCCATAAAGTGATCTTCGAGACCGGCACGGATAATCTGCCTGTCGTTGTAGAGATATTCCGGCCCGATAAAGCCCACCACGGTGTTCACCAGGAACGGATCGTAGTGGCGAGCCAGCCCGTAGTTACGCGCTTCCATCGTCACCTGGTCGGCACCAAAGTTCGCACCAGCCGACAGCGCAGACCCTTGCCCGGTTTCAAAGTACAGGCAGTTTTCCCCGGCGATGCGGTTGAACTCCGCCCCCACAGCCCGCGCTTCGTCGAGCATCGCCAGCTCGACGCCGAACTCTTTTAAGCCCTTCTCGCTGCCGCAAATGCTCTGGAAAATCAGTCCGCCCGGCGCGCCGCGACGAATCGCTTCGATCTGGGTGGTGACGTGCGCCAGCACACAGCCCTGGGTCGGAATATTGAATTTATCGATAACGCCGTAAACGGTGTCGAGCACTCGGGTCAGGTTTTCCACGTCATCGGTCACCGGGTTAACGCCGATCACCGCATCGCCTGCGCCGAAAGAAAGCCCTTCGTAGATTTGCGCGGCGATACTCTGCACATCGTCACGGGTATCGTTCGGCTGCAAACGGCAGCTAAAGGTGCCCGGAATACCGATGGTGGTATTGGCTTTTTTGATCACCGGCATTTTCTTGCCGCCGTAGATCAGGTCGGCGTTGGAGCAGATTTTCGCCACTGCCGCCACCACTTCGGAGGTCAGGCCTTTGCGGGTAAACGCGATATCGTCCACGGAGGTTTCATCGCTCAGTACGTATTCGCGCAGTTCGCTGATGCTCCAGTTTTTAATCCGGTTATAGGCCGTTTCGTTGACGTCATCCTGAATCAGGCGCGTCACGCAGTCCTCTTCATAGGCAATCACCGGATTGTTGCGGATATCCGCCACCGTCATTTCCGACAGTACCTGTTTTGCCGCTACGCGCTCCTGCGAACTTGCCGCGGCAACCCCGGCCAGCACATCCCCCGAACGCAGTTCGTTGGCTTTAGCCAGTACCTCTTTTACATCCTTAAACTGATAAACATTGCCGAACAATGTGGTCTTTAGTTTCATAAGTCGTTCCCTCAGGAAGGAAATGCGAGTGATTTCACCGTCACCGGCACAACCGATCCGCCAAAAAGAGGCGTACCAATGTCGATATAGTCTCCCGCCCGCACGACCACCTCATCGATGACCGCCAGCGGAAGTTGCGGTAACTGTGGGCGCAATAACATGCCCAGCGCTTTACCAAAATCCTGCTCGGCCACCACCAGCAGGGGATGTGGATTGGGATAACGCGCGACAAAAGCCGTCAGCGCGTTGATGACCGTGAGTAATGCGGCGTAACGCACCGGAAGCGTGGCGGGAAGCGCCAGCACGTAAGCGTCGGTTTGCGGGTCGAGATCAAGCTGGAGAAGCGCCTGCCGCCAGGCGTTCACCAGATCGGCGTCATCCTGCGGGATCGCCACCGGCAGGTTGCGCAGCGGCAGTTGGACGTCTTCCAGCCAGATAGTACTGCCGGAAAGCGAGAGCGTATGGGCCCCCGCGCCAATCACCGTGGCGCGCACGGTTTGCGCCGGAAACTGCACGTTCATCTCGCGCAGACGCGGGTGCTCATGCAGCGCGGTCGCCAGCAGCGGCCCGATATCAGAAAAGCAGAACGGATCGGCAGGTTGGTTGCGGTAGCATTCACCTACCCCACCGGAAAGGGTGATCACCTCCGGCGTAATATCGGCGGGCAGCAGCCCGGTTTGCATCAGCGATTGCGCCAGCGGCGAGAGCGCGCCAGTGATAACCTCGACGATGAGATCCGCCATCCGCCGCGCCACCTGCCCCAACTGTGCGGCAGCTAAGGCGCGAGCATCAGTACCCGAACCGAACACCTCATTGATAATCATCTGCCCCGGCTGATGGGCATAAACCACGCGCCCCTGAGCATCGGTTTCCAGCAGGCGACCACCGACGTTAAGGCAGGCGGTACCGCTGACTTTTCCCGCGTCAAACAGCGCGTAGTTAGACGTGCCGCCGCCGATATCAATATTCAGCACCCGGCACATCCGCTGTTCAGACAGGCTTTGCGCTCCGGCGCCGTGACCGGCAATGACTGATTCCAGATGCGGCCCGGCGCTGGCGACCACAAAGTCGCCCAGCGACTGCGAGAGCGCCATGACCGCCGGACGGGCGTTGCGGGTTTTGGCGCTTTCGCCGGTGATAATGATAGCCCCGGAGTCCACCGATTCAGGCGCGATGCCTGCGGCCTGATACTGGGCCAGAATCAGCGCTTTAAGTTCGGCCTCTTTCAGACCGCCCTGCTTATCCACGGGCGTAAAGAAGACCGGGCTTTGCCAGCTAATGTCGCGTTTGATGAATTCGTAGCGCGGCACCTGCGACACCGCCGCACGGTTAACCAACTCCAGGCGCGAGAAGATCACCTGCGTGGTGGTGGTGCCGATATCGATACCGACGCTCAGTAGCTGGCGAGTGTTCACGATTGCGCCTCCGCTTCGGTTTTCACCTGGGCGGCGTCATCTTTCGGCACCAGCATCATCGCCACGCCAATCGCCGTCACGCCGCCGATCAGCTTGCCGACGATCATCGGGAAGATCATGGCGTTCATATTCGCGGCGGCGAAGCCTAAATGGTCGCCCAGCGCGAACGCCGCAGAGACGGCAAATGCGCAGTTAATCACTTTGCCGCGGGTATCCATCTGCTTCATCATGCCGAACATGGGGATATTGTTCGCCAGGGTCGCCACCATGCCTGCCGCCGCAATATTATTTACGTTCAGCAGCTTACCGACATTCATCAACGGTTTTTCAAACCAGCGGGTCAGTAACAGCACCATCGGATACGCGCCGAGCAGCACGCAGGAGATAGAGCCGATCACTTCAATGGCGCGCATCACTTCGCCGGGTTTGTCGCCTGGCGCCATAAAGATCGGGTCGAGTCCCGGAATCAACTCCCAACCCAACAGGAATTTAACCACCGCAGCCGCCAGACCGATGGTGATCAGCGCCACCAGAAATTTGGCGAAAATCTGGAAACCGTTGATCATTTTTTCCGGGATGAACTTCAGCCCCAGCGCTACCAGCACCGCGACGATCAATACCGGGATCATGTTCATCAGGATCAGCGCGAAGGTAAACTCCACTGGCTGACCATTGATCTGCACGCCTGAGTACATGGCGATCAGTCCCCCCGCAATGCAGCCAATGGGAATGGTGACGATACCCGCCAGTACGCCAAGCGCCAGGTAGCGGCGGTCAGACGGTTCGATAATGCCGAGCGCCACCGGAATGGAGAACACAATGGTCGGCCCCATCATCGACCCAAGTATTAACCCTGAGTATAGCCACGCCGCGACATCACCGCCGGCCAGCTCTTTGGCGAGGAAGAATCCGCCCATATCACAGGCCAGCAGCGTACCCGCGAACATGGATGGGTTCGCGCCCAGCATTTCGTATACCGGGATAATAACCGGCCCCAGTACATGCGCCAGCACCGGCGCCAGCGCGGTCATACCGACCATCGCCAGTCCCAGCGCGCCCATCGCCATAAAGCCCTCTTCAAACTGGCCGCCAGACCCCTCGATACTCTTGCCGAATTTACCGAGGAAGCGCGCCGACCCGCCGAACTGCGACAGGATTCTGTCCACGGCGGCAATCAGCATAAAGAACATCATGATGTACATGATGATTTCGTTAATTCCCATAGCCCTTACTCCCTGCCATTTATGATTTGTAGGCCGGATAAGACGTTTACGTCGCCTCCGGCATTAACGCCGTGTTATTGCCGGATGGCGGTGTGAGCACCTTATCCGGCCTACAGGCATTACCCGGCAGCCGCGTACAGGTCGATAATCTGTGCCTGTGTGGCGGTGCGTGGGTTACTGCGCAGACAAATATCCTCCAGCGCGGCTTGCGCCCATGCGCTGTAGTGTTCGGGTTTGGCGCCAGCGTCAGCCAGCCGTTTGCTCTGCCCTACTTCGGCAATCAGCTCGCTCACCGCCGCAATCGCATCGCGATCGTCCGATTTCTTATTGGTTAACGCCCGACCGATTTGACTGAAGCGCTCGCGGCATACCATCCGGTTAAAGCCCATGACCGTTGGCAGCAGCATGGCGTTGGCCTGGCCGTGCGGAATATGCAGCGCCGCCCCTGGCTGGTGCGCCATCGCATGACACAGCCCCAGACCAGCGCTGGAAAAAGCCATTCCCGCCATACAGGAGGCCAGTAACATATTTTCACGCGCCGCCAGATCGTGGCCGTAACCCACGGCTTTCGGCAGCGATTTGCCAATCATCGCTATCGCGCCAATCGCCAGGCTGTCGGTAAACGGCGTGGCGTTGAGCGCGCTGTAGGCCTCAATCGCATGCGTCAACGCATCGATACCGGTCATTGCCGTCACGTTTGGCGGAACGCCTTCGGTCACGGCAGCATCAAGAATCGCCACGTCCGGCATTAGTGACGCGTGCGCTAGTACCTGCTTGCGCCCGCTGACCGCGTCGATAATCACCGTTACGTTGGTGGTTTCAGAACCGGTTCCGGCGGTGGTCGGCACCGCAATCAGCGGCAGACGCGGGCGTAATGTACTGTGCTCGGTCATGGCGCTCAGCGTCTGGTCAGGGTTAGTCACCAGCAGGGCGACCGCTTTCGCCGCGTCCAGCACCGAACCGCCGCCAAAGGCCACTACGCCGTCGCACGCCGCCTCACGCAGTTGCGCCACCGCCGCGCAGACATCGGTGATGCACGGCTCGCCTGGCGGACACGGCCAGACCGTCATCGCCACGCCTTTCATCGCCAGGCTGCGTGCCAGCGGCGCGGTCATTCCCGCCTGATGCAGGAAGCTGTCGACCATCACAAACAAATGGCTTACGCCCCGCGCTTGCGCTTCCTGCCCGCAGGCGCCGAGCGCCCCAAGCCCGCACAGCGTGACCGGCGGTACGCTGAACGTTTTCACCCGTTGCAGATTCAGTGTGTCGAATGCCTGAAACAGCGCCGTCTGTAGTTCAGCTTGCATAGAGTCCCTCCGCTTTCGCTCTCCCGCTGTTAGCTATCGCCAGCGGGGTCATAAACAGGCTGTGCTGCGGTAAATGCACCTGTAACTCCGGGAAACGCTGGCGAAATAACGCCTCCACGCCCGGCTGCATACAGGAACCGCCCGCCAGCCATAAATCAGCAATTCCTTGCCCTTCAATATGGCAAGCGACGATCTCCGCCATCTTTTCGTACACTGGCTTCACTACCGGCCAAATCTCCTGCGCATTGCTGCGCTTGTACTGTTCCGCCTCTTCCAGGGGAATACGGCGGTTGCCCGCCAGCGTCAGGGAGATATGGTGCCCGCCAGTGGCTTCATCGGCGGAGTAAGTCACCTTGCCCTGTTTGACGATGGCAATGCCGGTAGTGCCGCCGCCAATATCCACCACGCCTGCATTATCAAGCGCCAGCAGATCCGCCACCGCCGTCGGTTCATCCAGTACGTGGCTGACTTCTAACCCGGCAGACTCCAGCACGTTGATCGAAATACGCGGGTCGGTGCCCGGCGGGAACGAGGTCGCCGCGTGGGTAAAGCGGCAGCCGAGCTGCTGTTCAAGGGTGTCGAGATGGCGGCGCACGAGGGTGACGGCGCCGAAGAAATCCCAGACGATGCCGTCACGCACAACGTCGGCCCAGTCAAGGCACACCGCCACCGGCTGGGCGTTGCCGTCGACCACCATCGACACCACGTCGCAGGTGCCCAAATCGACGCCCAGCCACAGCGGTGTATCGCTGGCGGCGGGCGTCTGGTTACACAGAGCCGCCGCTTTTTGCAGTCTTGGGGTGAGCCAGAGTTGTTCGTCGTGCGCCATGAGTCATCCCTTATACAATGCGAAACGCATCCACCAGCACGCATCGACGCAGCCGCACAAAGGTACGCGCGCTGGTCACCCCTTCGCCGGTTGGCGTAGTGATAGTCATGGTGGTCCAGCCTTCTCCGCCCAATCCAAGCCCGGCAATGCACGGCCCGTTTTTGACGAAAATGCTGGTGTCGATGGCGTTCGCCATCTGGTTCATGTTGTCGATATTGCGCGAGTGCATCGCCGCCGTATGGTGGCAACCGCCTTCAAGCTGAACCGCCAGGGCGATGGCTTCTTCGACGTTGGCGACCCGCACCACCGGCAGTACCGGCATCATCATTTCAGTGACGGCAAACGGATGGTTAGCTGGCGTTTCCACAAACAGCAGGCGCGTTTGATCCGGGACGTTCAGGCCGATGGCTGCGGCGATCTTGCCCGCGTCACGACCGACCCAGTCACGGCTGACGGTGCCTTTGCCGCGCTCATCAATATTCTTCAGCAGCACCGGCTGGAGCTGTTCGGCCTGACCGGCGGTCAGTTTCACCGCGTGCTGACCTTCCATCAGACGCATCAGCTCGTCGGCGACGCTATCCACCACAATCAGCACTTTTTCGTCGGCGCAGATGATGTTGTTATCAAACGACGCGCCTTTGACGATGGATTGTGCAGCGCGCGGCAGGTCGGCGGTCTCATCCACCACCACCGGGGGATTGCCGGCACCAGCGGCAATCAGGCGTTTATTAGTATGTTTGCGCGCCGCGTCCACCACCGCTTCGCCGCCAGTCACCACCAGCAGGCCAATACCGGGATACTTGAACAGCCGCTGGGCGGTTTCGATATCCGGGTTCGCCACGGTGACCAGCAAATTTTCCGGGCCACCGGCGGCGACCACCGCCTGATTGAGGAGGGTGATTGCCCGCTGAGAGACCTTTTTCGCCGCTGGATGCGGAGCAAACACAACGCTGTTGCCTGCGGCAATCAGGCTGATGGCGTTATTAATCACCGTCGCCGCCGGATTGGTGGACGGCGTGACCGAGGCCACCACGCCCCACGGCGCATTTTCAATCAGCGTCAGGCCGTTATCGCCGGTCAGCACCTGCGGAGATAAACACTCGACGCCCGGCGTGCCGCGCGCCTGCGCCACGTTTTTAGCAAATTTATCGTCAACGCGTCCCATGCCGGTTTCGCTGACGGCAAGTTCCGCTAATTCTCGGGCGTGTTTTTCGCCCGCCTCGCGAATGGCATGAATGGCAAGCTGGCGCATCGCCACGCTCTTCAGCCCCTGCTGGGCCCGTTTTGCTGCCGCCACTGCGTCATCCAGGGAGGCAAAAACGCCCATCTCATGAACAGTGCTGGCCGGCTGGCTGCTGTCTTTCATTTTCAGCAGTACCGCTTTCACCACCTGTTCAATATCCTGTTGATTCATGATGTTCAGTCCTATTTATGGAAAACCACTTTCCCGCCAGCCACCACTTCATCGACGATGCCAATGACGCACAGATCGACCGGTGATAATTCGCTGCGATGCGCCTGGCGTGCGGAACTGCCGCTGACCAGCAGTACCCACTCTCCGGTTCCCGCCCCGATACTGTCGATAGCGACGGCACACTGCCCGTCGGGGTTGCCCTGGGCATCGATCATTTCCACCATCAGCAATTTGTCATGCGCCAGTCCCTGATGGCGGACGGTACATACGATTTGTCCTGTGACGACTGCCAGTTTCATATCCGCCTCCATGGATTGCCCGTTGGGTCGTAGGCCTTGAATCTGCGCACCATCAGGCAATGGCGCGCATTCATGCCGGATGGCGACGCTGCGCGTCTTATCCGGCCTACCATCAAATGTTGCTGTCGCCTTTGAAGCTGATCGGGAACACTTCTTCCAGATCGCCGTGCGGGCGTGGAATCACGTGTACGGAGACCAGCTCGCCAATGCGCTGCGCCGCAGCGGCGCCAGCATCGGTTGCGGCTTTGCACGCCGCCACGTCGCCACGCACCATGGCCGTACACAGGCCACCGCCAATCTGCTTCACGCCGACCAGCTTCACGCGTGCGGCTTTTACCATCGCATCTGAGGCCTCAATAAGCGCAACCAGGCCCCGGGTTTCAATCATTCCTAATGCTTCCATCGTGTTTTCCTCTCATTAAAGGGGTCCAGAACGGGACCGTTCATTCAACCAGTGTGTGTAAGCTGCGTTCGCGGCTCACGTCAGCCTGGCGCGGCACGGCTGCCACCAACGCCAGTTCGATAATTTCCTGCACGCTACAGCCTCGGGAGAGGTCGTGAAGCGGCGCGGCAAGCCCCTGAATTAGCGGCCCAACAGCGCGATAGCCTCCCAGACGCTGAGCGATTTTGTAGCCAATATTGCCCGCCTCCAGCGACGGGAAAATCATCACGTTGGCGCGGCCTTGCAGCGGGCTGTCAGGCGCTTTTTGCGCGGCGACCTCCGGTACGAAAGCGGCGTCAAACTGCAATTCACCGTCCACAAGCAGTTGCGGCGCACGTTCGCGAACGAGCTCTGTCGCCTGCTGCACGTTGGCAACATTGGGGTGACGGGCGCTGCCGTTGCTTGAAAATGACAGCATCGCCACGCGCGGCTCTTCGCCGGTAATAGCCCGCCAGGTGTCGGCGCTGGCGATAGCGATATCCGCCAGCTGCGCCGCCGTCGGCTGCGGCACTACGCTGCAATCGGCGAACCCTAATGCCGGGCCGGCATACTGCGGCAGCATCAGGAAAATAGACGACAATGTTTTGCACCCGGGTTGCAGGCCAATCACCCGCAGCCCTGCGCGCAGCACATTCGCCGTTGACGACAGGTTGCCTGCGATACACACATCAGCCTCACCGGCGCTCACCATGGCGGCAGCGAACATTAGCGGGTCGCTAAGCTTTTCCACTGCGTCCGGCGGCGTTTTTTCTCCGGCACGGGCAAGCCAGCGTTGCGCAAAACGCTGGCGCATACTCAGGTTGCTGTGTGGGTCGATGACCTGAATGCCATCCATCGCCATACGATGACTCAGGGCAAACTGACGCAGCGCAAACGGACTGGCGACCAGAACGGGGCGAGCCAGACCGTACTGTTGCAGGTAATGCGCCGCTTTCAGCACGCGTTCGTCCAGCGCATCGGGAAAGACGACTCTGGCGGGGGCGCGTACCGCCAGTTCGCGGGCGCGTTCAATGATCATGGCTTCTCTCCCAACCGTTGTTGAATTTGGGCGACCGTCAGCGGATGTTTCGCCACGCTCAAAATCATCATCACGTAAACCGTGCTGGAGAGACGGTTCAGCGCCTGTAAAATGTCCGGGCGCAAGACCTCAAAACTACGGGTAATAAACACTTGTGCGGCGAGGATTTCCGTTTCGCGGACCTTGGTTCGCAGGAGATTAAGCAGCGCCGCATCGCGACCGTGGCTGGCCTCCGGCACCAGGTGATCGTGGTCGAGATAGCGCAGCGGCTGGTGGGAAAGCCGATGCAGCTCATCCTCGTTCAGCCCGACGATAGACTGCGCCGCCAGCGGCTCATCTATAGCGTCGGCGCGCATAATGTTGCCCAGCCGCGAACGGATATCGAAAAGCCACGGCTGCCAGGGTTCCGCCAGTTCGATTTGTAGCCACACGGTCAGCGCGATGGCGCTGTCGAGCACGGCGCGAAAGCCGAGGCGCGGGTCGCTTTTGGCGACCATTTTGTCCGCCGTCAGATGGGTCAGCGTATCGGGCTTTTTCACCACCGGCTGGCGGCACAGTTCACAGCAGGCCTGTGGGTGCGTATCGCTACTGGTTAAGCCATGTACCGGCTGCGGTTGCTGTTCGTCATCATCGACAAACAGCCGGCCTTGCTGATCCAGAAACTTAATGCGCAGGCGGCGGCTTTCCAGCAGTTCCCGGGCCGAGGGCGTCAGTCGTGCATCAGCGGGCAGATGGATCTCCGATCCTTCGCTGAGCGTGTGATTCGCTCTGAGCCACGTTTCGGTGATGAAATCGTTCATACGGATTGCCAGTTCGCAGGCCAGGCGACGTACAGAAAGCGCACGGACGTTGGCGTGCCAAATTCAATGCTGGAGCCTTTAGGGATGAACATCACATCTCCGGCTTTGGCAATCATGGTTTCGCCTTCATGACGTACGTGCAGTTCGCCCTCCAGCACCATGTCGATTTCGTCGTAGTTCAGCGTCCACGGGAAAAAGGCGTTGTCCCACTGCATAAACCCGGCGGCCATGCTGCTGCCATCCTGCTCTGTAACCAGATCGGTTAAGCCGACGCAGTGCGGTTCGGCACCGTCGAAGCGGCCAAATTTCACGCTGCTGCCGTCAATGACTTTCACGCCGCCTTTACCCGTGACGGAGGTAAAGCTCGGCTGCATCGTCCCCAGTTCCAGCGATTGCTTTTCCTTGAGCACTTTTTCCATCAACTGCGCCACCAGGCTTTCAGTAAACTGCCCTTCCGGGAGCTGCGCGATGATGGCTTCCCGAATGCGCTGGCTTTCGCTTTTACACGCCTGCGCCGATGTGGATGCCGGGACGGACTCGTCGCATTCGGTAATCGTGAAGCCCAGTAGTTCCGCCACTTCGCGAGCCTCCGGGGTAATAATGCTGGCGCGCAGCACTACCGACATCGCCTGTTCGCCGCGGGCGTGGGCCGCACGAATATCGTTAGCTGTGATAAGTTTTTTCACCTGCCTCTTCCTCCTGTTCACTGAGAGCCGCCAGATAATCCACCAACTGCCGCACGCTTTGCGGGTCGTGGCCGTTGAGCTCGAAAATCGGCTCCCGGAATCCAGTCTCGCAAAGCAACTGCCGCGTAGCGGCGACGTCGGCATCCGGCATGTCCGTTTTGCTGATAACGGCGATATGTCGTTTACGGGTTCCAACATCCAATAACCCGGCAGGTAAGCGACTTTCTTTATCGTTTGCCGCGTGGACATAAATCAGCGTGTCCACATCCTGCAACGTGGTAATTAAGGCGTGATACCAACGGGGATGGCTAAAATATTCACCCGGCGTATCGATATCGCCATGATCATTAAATTCCACGGCCTGCGTTTTTCTGGCGAGGGAATAATTTCCCCGTAACGCGTTAAAAAGCGTTGTCTTTCCGGCACCGACCGCGCCGACAAAAGCAATACGTTTCATTACCGCCACCAATTAACTTTTTGTTAACTCACACAGGGTAAAGTTTAATAATCGCCCCAGCCCGCTGACCGTCTGTAATAGCGCTTCTTCTACTGCGCCGACGGTGCCATAAATCACCAGCGCACCGCTAAATCTGTCGAGAAAACCGATGTGTACATCCGCAGCCTTCATCGCTAAATCGCCAGCGATCATCGCCGTTTCTCCCGGCGTTAAGGTCATAATGCCAATCGCGCCAGCATCGGGAACGCCGATCTTTTTCGCCAGTTCTTCACCAGGGTGCGCAATGAGATGCGCCAGCGTGACCTGTTTGCCCGGCACAAATTCCTGAATAATGCGTTCTTTATTCATTGCTCACCGTCTCCACTGAAACTGCCGTCATCGTGGCAATTTTTTGTCGGAGTAAATAACAAAATTCGGCAAGGTGATGTAAAAGGTGAGGTAGATCACTAAGAGAAAGAAAATAAAAGGGACTTCTGTCGAAGATGTTAACGATAAATATCGTGGTGCATCACATTTTCAGGCGTCATTCTGAATTTAAGCTTGTTCCGCAATAAATACCCACCGGCTATTCTTTGTATTACTATTATTGATAAAAATAATGCGTATCACTCGATTTGTGCATAGTACAGATTCAGTGAAATAAGTAGGGGTAACGCAATAGGTTCCAGAATATCCCCACCTGAGCCTTTCATACCATGGCGAAGCCCAGCGGCGCATAAAAAAAGCGCAGGAGAACCTGCGCCAGAAGAGAGAGTATATGCGTTATTAAAGCGGCGTGGTTTGCGCTTCAACTACCGCTAACGCCACCATATTCACGATACGACGTACAGAGGCGATCGGCGTTAATACATGTACCGGTTTAGACACGCCCATCAGGACCGGGCCGACCGTGACGCCTTCGGAACTGGAGACGCGGAGTAAGTTGTAACTAATGCGGGCGGCTTCCATATTCGGCATCACCAGAATATTGGCGGCTCCCTTCAGCGGGCTATCCGGCATCCGGTCATTACGAATACTTTCCACCAACGCCGCATCACCGTGCATCTCACCGTCAATCATCAGATCGGGCGCTCGTTCGCGTACCCGCTCAAGGGTTTCGCGCATTTTGCTGGCGGACAGCGAATTTGAGGAACCAAAGTTAGAGTGCGACAACAGCGCGACTTTCGGCTCAATACCAAAGCGGCGAACGGTTTCCGCCGCCATTACGGCGATCTCCGCCAACTGTTCCGGCGTGGGATCTTCGTTAACATAAGTATCGGCGATAAAAGTGTTGCCGCTTGGCAGCAGTAAGGCGTTCATCGCCCCTGCCGTATGCACGCCGTCACGGTAGCCAAAGACGGCTTTCACGACGCTGAAATGCTCATGGTAGTCGCCGATGGTGCCGCAGATCATCGCATCCGCTTCCCCACGCTGCACCATGATCGCGCCAATGGCCGTATGGTTGCCGATCATCGCACGCTGCGCCTGTTCCTGAGTTACCCCGCGACGCTTCATGATCTGGTAATACTCGCTCCAGTACTCTTTGAAGCGCGGATCGGATTCATTATTCACGATCTCGAAATCAACGCCCGCTTTGATCTGTAGCCCCAGTTTCTGGATACGCATTTCGATCACGCTCGGACGTCCGATCAGGATGGGTTTCGCCAGCCCCAGGGTGATCAACTCCTGGGTTGCGTGCAGCACGCGCGCCTCTTCCCCTTCCGGCAGCACTACACGCTTCGGATCTTTGCGTGCCTGCGAGAAGATCGGCTTCATGAACAGGTTGGTTTTGTAGACAAACTCGGTCAGTTTATCGATATAGGCATCAAAGTCAGCAATCGGGCGCGTCGCCACGCCGGAATCCATTGCCGCTTTCGCGACCGCCGGAGCGATTTTGACAATCAGACGCGGGTCAAACGGTTTCGGAATAATGTATTCCGGCCCAAAGCTCAGGTCCTGATCGCCATAGGCCGAGGCCACCACTTCGCTCTGTTCGGCATGCGCCAGCTCGGCAATCGCACGGACCGCCGCCAGTTTCATCTCTTCGTTGATCGCCGTCGCGCCGACGTCCAGTGCGCCGCGGAAGATAAACGGGAAGCACAATACGTTGTTCACCTGGTTCGGATAGTCGGAACGACCGGTACAGATAATGGCGTCCGGACGCACTTCTTTCGCCAGCGGCGGCAGAATTTCCGGTTCCGGGTTGGCCAGCGCCAGAATCATTGGCGCGCGGGCCATTTTCTTCACCATCTCCTGAGTCAGCACTTTCGGGCCTGAACAGCCGAGGAAAATATCCGCGCCGTCAATGACTTCATCCAGCGTGCGCTTGCCGCTGTCGTCTACCGCATAGGCCGCTTTGGTCTCCGCCATATTCGGCTCACGGCCTTTGTAAATAACGCCCTTAGAGTCGCACACCACGATGTTGTGCTTTTGCATCCCCAACGCGACCAGCAGGTTCATACAAGCGATTGCCGCCGCCCCTGCGCCGGAGACGACCATCCGCACGTCGGAAATATTTTTCTCTACGACTCGCAGGCCATTAAGAATGGCGGCCGTACTAATGATCGCCGTTCCGTGCTGATCGTCATGGAAAACCGGGATGTTCATGCGCTCGCGCAGTTTCTGCTCAATATAGAAACATTCCGGCGCTTTAATGTCTTCGAGGTTAATGCCGCCAAAGGTCGGCTCCAGCGCTGCGACCACATTGATAAATTTGTCCGGATCAAGCTCATCGACTTCAATGTCAAACACATCAATGCCGGCGAATTTTTTAAACAGAACGCCTTTGCCTTCCATGACCGGCTTGCCGGCCAGCGCGCCAATGTTGCCTAACCCCAGTACCGCTGTACCGTTGGAAATGACCGCGACAAGGTTGCCGCGCGCGGTGTATTTGTAGGCTGCCAGCGGATCTTTTTCGATTTCCAGGCAGGGCGCCGCCACGCCTGGCGAGTAAGCCAACGCCAGATCGCGTTGGGTAGCAAGGGGCTTAGTCGGAGAAACCTGAATTTTACCGGGTACCGGAAATTCGTGGAAATCAAGGGCGCTTTGTTTTAACTGCTCATCCATCTTGTTGTTCCTTTCACGTATCGTTCAAAAAGTGACGCGGCCTGGTGCGCCGCACATTATCACCGTACTGCGCAACACAAACTTTGAAGGTCTGCAAACTATCACGACGCGGCGCAAGAGTTTGTTATCAACTTATAACGGCCATGTTACCTGCTTATACCAGCAATACCATGCCTGTCTGCTATGCTTTTTGGTTATGTAGTGTATCAATCTTTCAGAAGTGTGAATCAACACACTCATCTAACACTTTACTTTTCAAGGAGTATTTCCTATGAACCAGCTAGACGGCATCAAACAATTCACTACCGTCGTCGCCGACAGCGGCGACATCGAGTCCATCCGCCACTACCAGCCGCAGGATGCCACAACAAATCCCTCTTTACTGCTGAAAGCCGCCGGGCTTGAGCAGTATGGTCATTTGATTGAGGATGCGATTGCCTGGGGAAAAAAACACGGCGGTACGCAGGAACAGCAGGTTGCGGCAGCCAGCGATAAACTGGCGGTCAATTTTGGCGCGGAAATACTGAAAAGTATTCCCGGTCGCGTCTCCACTGAAGTCGACGCGCGGTTATCGTTCGATAAAGAAAAAAGTATCGAGAAAGCGCGCCATCTGGTGGATCTCTACCAGCAGCAGGGTATTGATAAATCACGCATTCTGATCAAGCTCGCCGCAACCTGGGAAGGTATCCGCGCCGCCGGGCAGCTCGAAAAAGAGGGCATTAATTGCAACCTGACGTTGTTGTTCTCTTTTGCCCAGGCGCGCGCCTGCGCCGAAGCGGGCGTCTATTTGATCTCTCCGTTCGTGGGCCGAATTTACGACTGGTATCAGGCGCGTAGTCCGCTGGAGCCCTATGTCGTGGAGGAAGATCCCGGCGTGAAATCGGTACGCAATATCTACGATTACTTTAAACAGCATCGCTATGAAACCATCGTGATGGGCGCAAGTTTCCGCCGTACTGAGCAAATCCTCGCGCTAACCGGCTGCGATCGACTGACTATCTCCCCTAACCTGCTTAAAGAGCTGAAAGAAAAAGAAGAACCGGTGATCCGTAAACTGGTGCCTTCCTCGCAGATGTTCCACCGTCCTACGCCAATGACGGAAGCGGAGTTCCGCTGGGAACATAATCAGGACGCGATGGCCGTAGAGAAGCTGTCGGAAGGTATCCGTCTTTTTGCCGTTGACCAGCGCAAACTGGAAGACCTGCTTGCCGCCAAACTATAAACCTTGCATGGAGTGATTTATGTCCCGTAAAGACCTTGCCAATGCGATTCGTGCGCTGAGCATGGATGCCGTTCAAAAAGCCAATTCCGGGCACCCCGGCGCGCCGATGGGGATGGCGGATATCGCTGAAGTGCTATGGAACGATTTTCTTAAACATAACCCCACCGATCCGACCTGGTATGACCGTGACCGTTTTATCCTTTCCAACGGTCACGCCTCCATGCTGCTCTATAGTCTGCTGCATTTAACCGGTTATGACCTGCCGCTGGAGGAGTTAAAAAACTTCCGTCAACTGCACTCTAAAACGCCTGGTCACCCGGAGATTGGCTATACGCCCGGCGTTGAAACCACCACCGGGCCGCTGGGCCAGGGGCTGGCGAATGCCGTCGGGCTGGCGATTGCCGAGCGTACGTTAGGCGCACAGTTCAACCGGCCGGACCATGAGATTGTCGACCACTACACCTATGTCTTTATGGGCGACGGCTGTCTGATGGAGGGGATCTCGCATGAGGTGTGTTCGCTGGCTGGTACGCTGGGACTGGGCAAACTGATCGGCTTTTATGATCACAACGGCATCTCCATTGATGGCGAAACCGAAGGCTGGTTTACCGACGATACCGCCAAACGTTTTGAAGCCTACCACTGGCATGTCGTGCATGACATTGACGGGCACGATCCGGAGGCGGTGAAAAAAGCCATTCTGGAAGCCCAGAGCGTAAAAGACAAACCTTCGCTAATTATCTGTCGGACGGTGATAGGTTTTGGCTCGCCGAATAAAGCCGGGAAGGAGGAGTCGCACGGCGCGGCGCTGGGCGAAGAAGAGGTGGCGCTGACCCGCCAGAAGCTGGGATGGCATCATCCGGCGTTTGAGATCCCAAAAGAAATTTACCGCGCGTGGGATGGCCGTGAAAAAGGTGAGAAAGCGCAGCAGCAGTGGCAGGAAAAGTTTGCTGCTTATGAGAAGGCTTATCCTGAGCTGGCCGCAGAGTTTACCCGCCGGATGAACGGCGGACTGCCGGAGACATGGGAATCCGCCACGCAAAAATTTATTAACGACTTGCTGGCTAATCCGGCCAAAATCGCCACCCGTAAAGCATCGCAAAATACGCTCAATGCCTACGGTCCCCTGTTGCCGGAACTGTTGGGCGGATCGGCGGATCTGGCGCCGAGCAACCTGACTATCTGGAAAGGTTCGACCTCGTTGAAAGAGGATCCGGCAGGTAATTACATCCACTATGGCGTGCGCGAATTCGGCATGACCGCCATTGCCAACGGCATCGCCCACCACGGCGGTTTTGTACCGTATACCGCCACGTTTCTGATGTTTGTCGAATATGCGCGTAACGCGGCGCGTATGGCGGCCTTAATGAAAGCCCGGCAGATTATGGTCTATACCCACGACTCCATCGGTTTGGGCGAAGATGGCCCGACGCACCAGGCCGTGGAACAACTGGCGAGCCTGCGCTTAACGCCAAACTTCAGCACCTGGCGTCCCTGCGATCAGGTTGAGGCGGCGGTCGGCTGGAAGCTGGCCATTGAACGTCAGCACGGGCCGACGGCGCTGATTCTCTCGCGGCAGAATCTGGCGCAGGTGGAACGCACGCCGGAACAGGTGAAAGCGATTGCCCGCGGCGGTTATATTCTGAAAGATAGCGGCGGCAAGCCGGATATCATTCTGATCGCTACCGGATCG
This sequence comes from Salmonella sp. SAL04214, assembly GCF_046550615.1. Taxonomy (NCBI): domain Bacteria; kingdom Pseudomonadati; phylum Pseudomonadota; class Gammaproteobacteria; order Enterobacterales; family Enterobacteriaceae; genus Salmonella; species Salmonella sp. SAL04214. The sequence goes on along the minus strand of NZ_JBGDXT010000018.1, from coordinate 4,141 downwards.
GAAATGGAAATTACCCTCCAGGCGGCGGAAAAATTGACTGGCGAGGGGCATAACGTTCGGGTGGTGTCGTTGCCTTCAACGGATATTTTCGATGCGCAGGACGAGGCATATCGCGAATCAGTGCTACCGGCGCACGTAACCGCCCGCGTCGCGGTGGAGGCCGGTATAGCCGACTACTGGTATAAATATGTTGGCCTAAAAGGCGCAATTATCGGCATGACGGGATACGGTGAATCCGCTCCGGCTGACAAACTGTTCCCGTATTTTGGCTTTACCGTGGAAAATATTGTAGAAAAAGCCCGCCGGGTGCTGAACATCAAAGGCTAAGGCGAGCGTTAGCAACACAGACTTTGCGCAGTCTGCAGACCTGTTCTGTAGGCTGTGCAAAATTACTTCGTAGACTCAGGCGCATCTGACTGCCCGATGACGACCTCATCAATGGATTTATGGCACATCAGGCAAAAGGCCTTTTTTTTATGCGCCTGTAATGTTGAATCCCACGCCGCTGATCCGCCTTCTTTATTCACTTTTTCTCTTATCGCCGCCAGCCGATCTATTTCATAATAAGCGCTCAGGCAGCCACAATGGGGGCATAATACGGGGCCATTATTTATTTTCATACTATTTCCTGCTGTGGTGAGGCTATCGGGTAAAGTAACAATCCTACCGTAACGTAGCAATCTCTATACCATAAATGAAACCTCAATAGGTGTATCCCTATTCTGAAAAGGGGATAACAACCAGGATTCAACGCGTGATCCATAGCGTAGGCCAGGCATCCGGCCCGTGCCAGTTATCGCAGCTCGGTTCTTCGGCATAACGTACCAGACGAAAACGATCGCCATCATAACGCCAGCGCGTCTGGATACCGCAGTCGGTTAACCCCCGCCCTTTCGCCAACGTCACCAGCTCGCGCGTTTTCTCGTCAAAGAAGGCGTTCATCAACTCCATGTCATTACTTTCGACGCCGCGATTAAACGGCAGCCGCAAACGTACGGCGCGCGAGGCGAGCGTTTTTTTGCGTGAAACTACCCAGGCGAGATCAATAGTGTTATAGGCGCCGGCTTCGCAGTTAACAATCAATAACGCTTTATCATCCGTCAACGCGCTGACCTGCGTCTCACGACGCAGCGGGTCAAGCGAACAACGAATGCCGTTTACCCGCCATGCTGCGTAGTCCAGCAGATCGTCGCGTTCTTCCTCACTCAGCGGTACGGGCGTTGGATTAATCACGGCGATCCCCTTTAATGCCGGCGCCGGGGGCACGCTGAGCGGCGGTTCGTTTCCTTTTTCAATCCAGGCGGTTTCGCTACCCACACGTTTTTGTTGCGCGTCGATAAACAGTAATGCCGCTTTTAATCCCGCCAGCGAAAGCGTCTGAACGCCGTTTTTTAAGGTGATGGCCTGCGCATCCTGAATCGTCTGTAAAAATGCGGTGATGGTGGCAGGATCGCCGGTCATGAGATGCCAGGGCGACACGCGCCAGTGTGGACTGTTGAACGAAAGCGGTTTGCCATCCAGCAATAAGCGAGGCGCAATTGCGGCTTCTTTAGCGTCGGGCGGCGCCAAACCGCCGCGGTCGATACGCAGTACCGCATCGGTACGCGCCCCGGCGCTGCGGCTTAATGTCATCACCAGCCCATGATGTTCGCCAGTATTGCGCGCTACGCAAAAATTTTGGTTATTACAGGTGACCTGCCAGTCGGAAAAAGTCCGTTGCGCTGGCGCAGCCCACAGTAGCTGGACCGGCAACAGGCCAAACAGACAAAAAAGAATAACGCGGTAGCGCATGAACGGAACAACCCCAGATTCAGAACAACACAGCTAAGGCGGTATCTTCCTTGCGCGCCTCAGGGTTCTCAATCAGATTTATCGGATTGGTCTTTTTTGTGTAAAGAAATATATTTCTTTTTTTTCAGTCCATTAGATGAGATGTCTGTAAATAGTTAAGCAATAACACGGTCTTACCGTCCCGAATCTCGCCTGAGCGCACCATTTCCAGCGCCCGGGAAAACGGCAGTTCAAGCACCTCAATCTCTTCGTCCTCCACGCCGCCGCCGATGCTGGCACGCTCGCTTTCATGATATTCGGCAATGAAGAAATGAATCAGCTCCGTGACGCCGCCTGGCGACATATAAAGCTCAAATATCTTGCGTACCTCACCAACGTCATACCCTGTCTCTTCAATGGCCTCTTTACGGATACAGACCTCCGGCTCGTCGTTATCAAGCAGGCCAGCGCAGGTTTCAATTAACATACCGTCTTGATTACCGTTGACCCATGTCGCCACGCGAAACTGGCGAACCAGAACCACGGTTTTTTTAGTTGAGTTGTAAAGCAGAATGGTTGCGCCATTCCCGCGATCGTAAACCTCACGCTTGTGACGGATAACCTCGCCATTACGACGGGTCAGGTCATAGGTAATGTTGCGCAGAGTGAAATAATTATCAGAAAGAATTTTATCCTTAATAAGCGTAATGGTTTGCGACATGCTGGCTCCAGGGTGTAAAAAGAGCATTAATATTACGCCGTGAGGCCGGTTTTGTCTGCTGAAGGGTTAATCCTTAATGCCAACTGAACGGACGTACAGCCATATTTTTCTGTCACTGCCATGACCATATTCTGCTTCTCCGGGCCGCAGAGTCCATGCTCGCGATATGATTTGACAGCCGGGGTGAGACTGAGGGAATCATCATGAAATTTACTCTCGTTGCGACGGTTCTACTGACGTTTTCCCTTTCAGCTTTTGCCGTTGAGTATCCGGTATTGACCACCGCGAGTCCTGATCAGGTGGGGTTTGATAGCCAAAAACTTCACCGACTTGATGGCTGGATTCAAAATCAAATTGATGCCGGATATCCCAGTATTAATCTTCTGGTGATAAAAGATAATCATATTGTTCTACAAAAAGCCTGGGGCTATGCCAAAAAATATGACGGTTCCACGCTGTTAGCCCATCCTATTCGGGCGACCACTAACACGATGTATGACCTGGCTTCAAACACAAAAATGTATGCCACTAACTTTGCATTGCAAAAACTGGTGTATGAAGGAAAAATAGATGTCAATGATTTGGTATCAAAATACATCCCCGGCTTTAAGGATATGCCTGGGGATAAAATAAAAGGCAAAGATAAACTCCGCATTATTGATATTCTTCATCACGTCGCGGGCTTTCCTGCCGACCCACAATATCCTAATAAAAACGTCGCCGGTAAATTATTCTCACAGAGTAAAATCACTACTCTGGAGATGATTAAAAAGACGCCGCTGGAATATCAACCTGGGTCAAAGCATATCTACAGCGACGTGGATTATATGATTCTTGGTTTTATCGTTGAATCGATAACGGCAATGCCATTAGATCGCTACGTCGAAACCACCATTTATAAACCGCTCGGATTAAAACATACCGTCTTTAACCCGCTGATGAAAGGCTTCACGCCGCCGCAAATCGCCGCAACGGAACTACACGGCAATACGCGTGGCGGCGTGATTCATTTCCCCAATATTCGCACCAATACACTATGGGGCCAGGTGCATGATGAAAAAGCCTGGTACTCAATGGGCGGCGTTTCAGGACACGCCGGACTGTTTTCTGACACCCATGATATGGCTGTGTTAATGCAAGTCATGCTCAATGGGGGCGGCTACGGTAACGTGAAGCTATTCGACGACAAAACGGTTGCGCAGTTTACTCGCCGCTCGCCAGAAGACGCTACCTTTGGTCTGGGGTGGCGCGTTAACGGCAACGCCTCAATGACCCCCACGTTCGGGGTATTAGCCAGTCCGCAAACGTATGGACATACCGGATGGACCGGAACGCTGACGTCTATCGATCCGGTTAATCATATGGCGATTGTGATTTTAGGTAACAGGCCGCACTCGCCGGTAGCAAATCCTAAAGTGAATCCGAATGTTTTTGTCAGTGGATTATTACCTGCGGCAACGTATGGCTGGATTGTTGACCAGATATATGGTTCCTTAAAATAAAAATTAAGAGCCTGTCCCACCAGGCGTTATTGACGCAGCCAGTTTGGACACGGACAGCGCGCAAAAACCGCAGCGTACACGTAGTACGTGAGGTTTGACTCGCTACGCTCGCCCTTCGGGCCGCCGCTAGCGGCGTTCAAAACGCTAA
>NZ_JBGDXT010000017.1:0-81775 GCF_046550615.1 Salmonella sp. SAL04214 | reverse complement strand
CGCTTCAGAGTCAAGCGTTTATTTTCGCTTTTCTCCGTGAGGTTCTGGTCTGAACCCCGCTGACCCGGCGGCCTGTGCGCCGTTGTTCCGTGTCAGTGGTGGCGCATTATAGGGAGTTATTTCTGCCTGACAAGAGGAAATTTAAAATAATTTTCTGAGTGTCTCTTTTTTCATCAATGGCGTGCTTAACGTGCCATAAAATAAGCAAATTGCCGTTATTGCAACTGCAATCACACTTCCAGGTGGCATACTAATAACCAAACGAAAGAGAAAGGAAGAACATTCATGCCTTTAAGCGCACAACAATTAGCCGCACAGAAAAATCTATCCTATGTTCTGGCTGAAAAGCTGGCGCAGCGGATATTAAAGGGTGACTACGCCCCCGGTACGATTCTTCCCGGCGAAATAGAACTGGGCGAGCAGTACGGCGTAAGTCGAACGGCAGTTCGCGAAGCGGTGAAAACGTTGACGGCTAAAGGTATGGTGCTACCCCGTCCGCGCATTGGTACGCGGGTGATGCCGCAGGGAAACTGGAACTTTCTGGATCAAGAGCTGCTGACCTGGTGGATGACGGAAGAAAATTTTCATCAGGTGGTGAATCATTTTCTGGTGATGCGTATTAGCCTGGAGCCGCAAGCCTGCCTGCTGGCGGCGACTCTTGGCACACCGGAGCAGAAAGCGCGGCTTAATGCCTTAATGGAAGAGATGGTCGCGCTGAAAAAGCATTTTAAGCGTGAACGCTGGATTGAAGTGGATATGGCGTGGCACGAGCATATCTACGAAATGAGCGCCAATCCCTTTCTAATCTCTTTTGCTACGCTATTTCATTCGGTTTATCACACTTACTTTACCTCAATCACCTATAACGAGGTGGTAAAGCTGGATTTGCATCAGGCCATTGTTGATGCCATCGCTGATGGCGACGGCGAACGCGCTTTCCAGGCCTGCCAGGCGTTGTTAATAGCGCCCAATGAGAGACCAGATAATTAACAGGATATTGAATGACCAGCAAAAAAGCGCGCAGTATGGCTGGCCTGCCGTGGATCGCGGCGATGGCCTTCTTTATGCAGGCGCTAGACGCCACCATTTTGAATACCGCTTTACCGGCTATTGCGCATAGTCTTAACCGTTCACCACTCGCCATGCAGTCCGCTATTATCAGTTATACCCTGACAGTAGCTATGTTAATTCCGGTAAGCGGCTGGCTGGCTGACCGCTTTGGTACGCGTCGCGTCTTTATGGTCGCCGTAAGTCTGTTTACGTTAGGCTCGCTGGCCTGCGCGCTCTCCAGTTCACTATCTGAATTGGTTATTTTTCGCGTCGTACAAGGCGTCGGCGGAGCGATGATGATGCCAGTGGCGCGACTGGCGTTATTGCGAGCCTATCCGCGTAGTGAGCTGCTGCCCGTTCTTAACTTTGTCACTATGCCGGGGCTGGTAGGTCCAATTCTGGGGCCGGTATTAGGCGGCGTACTGGTGACCTGGGCAAGCTGGCACTGGATCTTCCTGATTAATATTCCCATTGGTGTTGCAGGCATTCTGTATGCCCGCAAATATATGCCCAACTTCACCACGCCGCGTCGCAAGTTTGACATGACCGGCTTCTTTCTTTTTGGGTTAAGTCTGGTTTTATTTTCCAGCGGAATGGAACTGTTTGGCGAAAAGATTGTGGCGACATGGATCGCATCCGCCATTATTTTTTGCAGTATCGTTCTACTATTGGCCTATATCCGTCACGCCCGCCGTCATCCGACACCGTTAATATCACTATCGCTGTTTAAGACACGCACATTTTCCGTCGGTATTGCCGGCAACCTCGCCACGCGTCTGGGGACAGGCTGCGTACCTTTTTTGATGCCGTTAATGCTACAGGTTGGTTTTGGCTACCCGGCTCTGATCGCCGGCTGCATGATGGCGCCGACAGCTTTGGGTTCTATTATCGCGAAATCGACCGTAACGCAGGTTTTACGACGTTTGGGATACCGGAAGACTCTGGTCGGCATTACGGTATTTATCGGTCTGATGATTGCCCAGTTTTCGTTTCAATCTCCCGCCATGCCGATCTGGATGCTCGTACTGCCGCTATTCATTCTTGGAATGGCGATGTCCACTCAATTTACGGCAATGAATACGATTACTCTTGCGGATCTGACGGACGATAATGCCAGCAGCGGCAACAGCGTTCTGGCGGTTACGCAGCAATTGTCTATCAGTTTAGGCGTGGCGATCAGCGCGGCGGTGTTACGTATTTATGAAGGTTTTGCGGGCACCAGTACCGTGGAACAGTTCCACTATACCTTTATCACGATGGGGGCGATCACTATCGTGTCCGCGCTGATGTTTATGCTGCTAAGAGTCAAAGACGGCAACAATCTGATTAAAGAACGGCATAAATCTAAACCGACCCACGCACCGTCAAAACCGGAGTAAGCTGAAGTCGCTGTTGTTGCAAGGCGGGCTGCGCCATCCGATGAATCAACACATCAATAGCCAGCTCGCCCAATTCATCTTTCGGCTGATGGATAGTCGTCAGCGGCGGCGTCATATAGCGCGCCAGCTCAATATCATCATAGCCAATGACTGCCATATCCTGCGGGATACGAAGCCCCGCCTGATATAGCGCCTGATAGGCGCCGACAGCCATCGCATCGTTTCCGGTAAAAACCGCTTGCGGTCGCTGTTGATGGGCGAGTAACGCCTGCATGGCGTCAAAGCCGCCGCCAAATTCAAAATCGCCGGTGATCTCATAGCCTTGCGGAATAGCCAGCCCTGCGCGTTTCATCGCCGCCCGATACCCTTCCAGCCGCAAACGCGCTGGCGTTTTGTCCAGCGGGCCGGTAATACAGGCTATTCGGGTAAATCCTTTATCGATAAGGTGTTGGGTGGCAAGATCGCCGCCTAGCAACGAATTATCCTGAATGAGATCGCTATCGCCCTCACCATCAAACGGCGACCAGTCCATCATGACGGTAGGAATAGACGGATAACGCTCCATGATTTCACGAGAAGGCTGATGCGTTTCGGTACACAGCAGCAGTAAACCGTCTACCCGTTTTTGCATCAGGGTCTCCAGGTTGCGGTTCATCCGTTGCTCGTCGCCTTCGGTATTGCACAGCACCAGACTATAACCGCGCTCAAAACAGCTTCGCTCAACGCCGCGCACCAGTTCGGAATAAAAAGGGTTGGTACTGGCGGTAATCAGCATACCAATCGTGCGGGTCTGGTTTAACTTGAGGCTTCGCGCCAGCGCGGAAGGCGCATAGTTAAGTGATTTAATCGCCGCTTCAACTTTTTCGGTTATCGTCTCACTCACAAAGCGATCTTTGTTAATAACGTGAGAGACCGTCGATGTAGAGACTCCCGCCAGGCGGGCAACATCTTTCATAGTAGCCAAGCGTTACCCCTGCTGATGTAAAAACGCTTCTATCTCTTCGCGCCACGGAACGGACGGCTGCGCGCCTTTACGCGTTACGGCAATCGCGGCGGCGGCATGGGCAAAGCGAATCGCTTCCGGCAACGGCGTCTCCTCCAGTATCGCGGTGATAAAGGCGCCGTTAAACGTATCTCCGGCGGCAATGGTATCGACAGCCTCAACGCTAAATCCAGGAACGCGGCGGCCCTCGCCGTCTACGCTGGCCCAGACGCCACGGCTTCCTAAGGTAATTAATACGGTTCGAATGCCTTTATCATGCAAAACCTGCGCAGCTTTCGCGGCATCGTCGTCATTTTCCACACGCACGCCCGTCAGCTTTTCAGCTTCCGTTTCATTTGGCGTGATGATGTCCACCAGCGCCAGCAGTTCATCCGGTAGCTCACGGGCAGGCGCCGGGTTAAGCGCAACAGTAGTATGATGTTGATGGGCGATTTTCGCCGCCGCCAGTACGCTTTCCAGCGGCGATTCCAGCTGCATCAGTAACGCATCCGCCTGCGCGATACGTTCACGTTGCGCATCAACCAACGCCGGCGATAACGCGGCATTCGCTCCGGCATGAATACCGATGACGTTCTCGCCTTCGCCGTTAACGAAAATCAGCGCCACCCCGGTAGACTCGCCTTTAATAACGCTAACTGGCGCGATATCAATACGATCGCTGACTAATTGTTTACGAATACTGTCGCCAATATCGTCATCGCCCGTGCAGGCGATAAACGCAATATTTGCCCCGCTACGTCCCGCAGCAACCGCCTGATTCGCGCCTTTCCCGCCAAACGCGACCTGATAATGGCTACCGGTTACCGTTTCACCCGGGGTAGGGAAGGACTCAAGATTAAGGATATGATCGGCATTAATGCTGCCAAGGACGATGAGATTACCTGCGGTTTTCATATTCGGGGTTCCACGTCAAAGTGCGCCACCGGTTAGGGTGGCGCGTGCCCTGCTTTTCTTTTTTTACGTTCACCTCAGCGGAGGCTCGCGTATTTCTGTCGCCATCAGGCCATAGTTGACCCGTGTCGTTTATTACTGCTTGATGACCAGTTTCAGGTCAACCGGATATTTGGCCTGAACTTTTTCGCCTTTCAGCACCTTATCCGCCACTTCAACGCCTTTGGCGCCGATTTGATCCGGTAACTGAGCGATAGTCGCTGCCAGTTTGCCATCTTTTACAGCCTTTTCGCCATCCGGCGTACCGTCAAATCCAACCACCATCACATCTGCTTTACCGGCAGTTTGCAGCGCGCGCAGTGCGCCCAGCGCCATTTCATCGTTCTGGGCGAAGACAGCCTGAACATCCGGATGCGCGGTCAGCAGGTTCTGCATGACGTTCAGACCCTTAGTACGGTCGAAATCAGCAGGCTGGCTGGCCAGGACATTAAATTTGTGGGCGGCTACCGCCTGCTGGAAACCTTCGCCACGCTCACGCGCCGCAGATGTTCCGGCAATGCCTTGCAACTCAATCACTTTGGCGCCTTCGCCAGCTTTTTTCGCGATATAGTCGCCAGCGATCTTACCGCCCAGCACGTTATCAGACGCGATATGGCTGACGACATCGCCTTTGGTTGCCTGGCGGTCAAGCGTGATAACCGGAATCTTCGCCTGGTTCGCCATCTTCACCGCGTTACCCACCGCATCGGAGTCAGTCGGGTTGATCAGCAGAATTTTGGTCCCGCGAACGGTTAAATCCTGCACGTTCGCCAGCTCTTTGGCAGGGTTGTTCTGGGAGTCCAGCACCACCAGGTTATAACCCAGTTTATCCGCCTCTTTTTGCGCCCCGTCTTTTAACGACACGAAGAAGGGATTATTGAGGGTAGAGATCACCAGCGCAATGGTGTCTTTCGCCATTGCATTCGCGCTCACGGTGGCGCTCAGCGCAACAGCAGATACCAGGGTAGCCAGTTTTTTCATGTTCATATTTCAGATGTCCTGTAGTCGTTGTTACTGCTTTTTGTTGTCTACCAGTACCGCCAGCAAAATCACCACCGCTTTGACGATCATCTGGTAATAGGAGGAAACACCTAACAAATTCAAACCATTATTAAGGAAGCCGAGAATCAATGCGCCGATCAATGTCCCAACAATGCGTCCTTTACCGCCTGCAAGGCTGGTGCCGCCCAGCACCACGGCGGCAATAGCATCCAGCTCATAGCCGGTACCCGCCGTCGGCTGCGCGGAAGAGAGGCGCGCCACTTCAATGATGCCCGCCAGCGACGCTGTCAGGCCGCAAAGTGAATAGACGATAATTTTCACTTTGCTCACGCTAATGCCAGACAGGCGCGTCGCCGCTTCGTTACCGCCCAGCGCGTAGATATAGCGTCCCAGACGGGTGTGATGCAGCATATACCAGGCGGCGATAAAGACGATAGCCATGATCCAGACCGGCGTAGGAACGCCCAGCGGACGGCCGATACCGAACCAGCCAAACAGATCGGCGTTATCGGTAAAGCCGGTGTTGACCGGGCTACCGTCGGTGTAAACCATCGTCACGCCGCGCAGTAGCAGCATCATCACCAGCGTAGCGATAAACGCCTGTACGCGGCCTTTCGCGACGATAACGCCAGTAACGGCGCCAATCGCAGCGCCCAGCGCCAGCGCGGCGGCAACCGCGACCAGCGCATTCACTTCAACGCCGACGATTGAAGCGGCAACCGCGCCGGTGAGCGCCAGCAGGGAACCGACGGACAGATCGATCCCCGATGTCAGAATCACCAACGTCATCCCCACCGCCATAATGGCGTTGACGGAGGTCTGTTGAAGAATATTGAACAGATTATTAACGGTAAAAAAGTTGGGGCTCAACGTCGAAACAATCGCGATCAGCACCAGCAGGGCAATGAGCGACTTCTGCTCAAGAAGCCACGCTTTAGTGAAATAACGGCGACCAGAAACAGCCTGGGTTGTCATCTTTTTTACTCCTGATTCACGCGATTAAGCTTGCCCACTGCGGCAGCCATTAACACTTCCTGGGTGGCCTGCTCGCGAGTAAATTCACCGCTGAGATGCCCTTCATGCATGACGATGATGCGATCGCTCATGCCTAATACTTCTGGCATCTCAGATGAGACCAGAATGATGCTCAGGCCGTCGGCCTTAAACTGGTTGATAAGCTGGTAAATCTCTTTCTTGGCGCCGACGTCCACGCCGCGAGTCGGCTCGTCGAGAATGAGCACTTTCGGGCGCGTCATCAACCCGCGGGCAATCGCCACTTTTTGCTGATTACCGCCAGAAAGCAGGCCTATCGCCTGTTCCATTGACGGCGTCTTGACGTTGAACAGACGGATAAAATCCCCCACCGCCTGCTGCTCATCTTTGTGTTTCAGGCTTCCGCCAGCGCGGCTGAAATAGTCCAGCGCCGTCAGCGACATATTCTCTTTAACTGACATGCCGAGCACCAGTCCATCGCGCTTACGGTCTTCAGAGATATAAACGATGCCATTGGCCAGCCCGTCCTGCGGAGAACGCGTCACCACTTCGTGTCCATCAAGCGTCACGTAACCGCTGGTTCGCGGCATCGCGCCGTACAATACTTTCATCAGCTCGGTGCGACCGGCGCCCATCAGGCCGGAGATGCCAAGAATCTCACCTTTTCGCAGCACAAAAGAGACATCATTCACGCCCGGTCCGCACAGATTATCGACCTTCAGGCGAATCTCACCCGGCGCGTTATCCAGATGCGGGTACTGATCTTCCAGCTTACGTCCCACCATCATTTCGATAAGAGAATCTTCGGTCAACGTGGCCACTTCACGCTCGGCGATAAATTGCCCATCGCGGAAGACCGTCACGTCATCGCAAATTTCGAAGATCTCTTTCATACGGTGGGAGATATAGACAATGCCGCGCCCCTGCGATTTTAATTCGCGGATAACGCGGAACAGAGATTCGGTTTCAGTGTCGGTCAGCGCATCGGTCGGTTCATCCATAATGATGACTTTGGATTCGAAGCTCAGCACTTTGGCGATTTCCACCATTTGCTGATCGCCGATAGAGAGTTCGCCCACCAGCTTATCGCTCTTAAAGCGCAGATTGAGTTTGGCTAAGAGGTGGTCGGCTTCGGCATACATCTTTTTCCAGTCGATTTTGCCAAAGCGATTCACAAACTCACGGCCCAGGAAGATATTTTCCGCAATGGTCAACTGCGGGATCAGGTTCAGTTCCTGATGAATAATGCCGATCCCGGCTTCCTGAGACGATTTAGGCCCGTTAAAGGTGGTCTCTTTACCCAGCCATAACAACGATCCCGCATCTCGCGTATAGATGCCGGTTAATACTTTCATCATGGTGGATTTTCCGGCGCCGTTTTCCCCCACCAGCGCCATAACGCGGCCAGGATAAACGTTTAACGCGGCGCCGGAGAGAGCCTTCACGCCGGGGAACGCTTTATCGATCCCTTTGAGTTGCAGTAATGCGTCCATAGCGGCCTCAGAAAGTGACGCCAGCGCAAAGAATGACGTTCGCATACGGGGAACACTCCCCGCTGCGAATCACCGCCTGACTGTCTGCAGTCAATTTTTTGAATTGTTCGTGTGTCGTATAACTAATTTTTATGGTGTTTCCCTGGTGTTGCTGCAGTTGCTCAAGGTGAGTGAGCAACGTTTCGTGGAGCTGCGGATTCTGTTGTTTGATTTCCGTTGCAAGAATCGCCGCCTCAACCTGCATTTCCCGGGTCACGACATCCACCACCTGCATAAAAGAAGGTACGCCCTGGGTTAGTGCCATATCGATACGCGCAGTGCTATTCGGGATGGGTAAACCCGCATCACAGACCACCAGAGTATCAGTATGCCCCAGACGGGAAATGACCGACGAGATTTCAGAGTTGAGTACGGTGCCTTTCTTCATTTTTCTGCTCCACTAGCGAAACGTTTCGCTGGCCGCAGTGTAACCCTGGATGTGTTCATAAAACCATCATGACGTAACAGAATTGTGATCGCCGTCGAAACGTTTCGCTAGCGGAAATCAGGTGAAGATAATCGCCCAATGGCGATTATCTTGTGGGAATCTACGGATTGGCCAGGCCGGGTAAGCCAACGCGGCCCCCGGCATGTTGATGGGAGGTTAAATCTCGACCTGCGTTCCTAACTCAATCACGCGGTTAGGCGGGATCTCGAACTGATCCGGCGCGCGCAGGGCGTTGCGTTGCAACAACAAATACAGCTTGCCGCGCAGACGCAAATACCACGGGCGTTTGCCGACAATCAACGACTCGTGCGACATAAAGAACGATGTTTCCATCATCCGACAGCTAAGCCCTTCCAGACCGCAGCGGTGGAACACCTCTTCAACGTTTGGCGTTTCGCGCCAGCCGTAGCTGGCCACCACGCGCCAGAATGTCGGAGACAACTGCTCAATCTGCACCCGGCGAACGTTATGCACATAAGGCGCATCTTCCGTACGCAACGTCAGTAAGATTACGCGCTCATGCAACACTTTGTTGTGCTTCAGGTTATGCAATAAAGCAAAAGGGATCACACTGAGCGCGCGTGACATGTATACGGCAGTACCCGGCACCCGAACCGGCGGTGACTTCTCCAGTGAAGCAATCATCGCTTCCAGCGAATTACCGTGTTCATGCATACGACGCAACAGACGGAAACGCTCGCTCTTCCAGGTGGTCATGATCGTGAACATGATCAGGCCCAGGCTCAGCGGCAGCCAACCACCGGACAACAATTTGTCGAGGTTGGCCGAGAACAGCGGGATATCCACGCACAGGAATGCGATGAGGATCAGCGCGACAAAATATTTGTTCCAGTGCCAGTTCTTACGCGCCACGGTCGTAGAAAGAATAGACGTCAGCACCATCGTACCGGTCACGGCAATACCATAGGCCGCCGCCAGGTTGCTGGAATGCTCAAAGCTAACAATAACAACCACAACCGCGAAATAAAGCAGCCAGTTAACGAAAGGGATGTAGATCTGACCGGACTCCATCTCGGAGGTATGGATAATGCGCATTGGCGACAAATAGCCAAGACGCACGGCCTGACGCGTCAGCGAAAAGACGCCGGAAATGACCGCCTGGGAGGCGATCACCGTCGCCAGCGCGGCCAGAATCAGCAGCGGAATTAACGCCCAGTCCGGCGCCAACAGGAAGAAGGGGTTTTTAATCGCTTCCGGATGCTTTAGTAGCAATGCGCCCTGACCAAAGTAGTTCAGTACTAACGACGGCAGTACCACGGTAAACCACGCCAGGCGAATCGGGAACTTACCGAAGTGTCCCATATCGGCGTACAACGCCTCTACGCCAGTAATCGACAGCACCACCGCGCCCAACGCAATAAATGATACGGTTTTATATTCAAGGAAAAAACGTACCGCCCAGACAGGATTCAGCGCATGTAACACTTCGGGATTGGCGATAATACTGCGCAGGCCAAGTACCGCCAGGATCAAAAACCAAGTCAGCATGATCGGCGCAAAGAGTTTTCCTACCATTCCCGTACCGTGCTTCTGAATCATAAACAACAGAGTCAGCACAATAATGGAGAGCGGGACAATCCAGGTATCCAGCTGCGGCGCGACAATCTCCAGGCCTTCAATCGCCGACATCACCGAAATCGCCGGCGTAATGACCACTTCGCCATAGAAAAAGCTGCCGCCTATCAGTCCCATGATAACTAACATGGATGTGGTGCGCGCCGAGGTATTACGCCCGGCAAGCGACATCAGCGTCAAAATTCCACCTTCACCCGCGTTATCGGCGCGCATCACGAAGGTGAGGTATTTGATGGAAACCACAAAGATGAGTAGCCAGAAGATCAGCGACAGAAAACCAAACACGGCATCTCGTTCAACGCCAAAACCAAACTGACCGGACAAACATTCACGAAGCGTATAAAGCGGGCTGGTACCAATATCACCGTAGACAACCCCAATAGCTGCGAGGGTAATCGCAGGCAACGATTGCTTATTATCAGTGCTCATAGACTCATCTTTCGTTTATACACGTCACCCTTCACGCTACCTCCTTGTCGGCTGCATTCGCTTACCCCAGTCACACGTTTAAGTCAGTGCCAGGGGATTCACTCCTTTGCCGCCTTGATGTAGTTTGAATGAATGAGTGTATAGATATGAAATGTGTGCTTAGTCCCTTGGCCCACAAAAAAGCGCACAGTATGCACGATTAATCATAAAATCGTACCCCTAAATGAAGCCAGATTAACCTGGCTCAAAGAAAAATAAACAGCGCGTCAGACGATTACAGCCCCGGTGGTGAAACGTCTATACTCGCAATTAGCATGATCCATTTGTCGAAAGGACGCCTCTTTATTATGGCTCACCCACATTTATTAGCGGAAAGAATTTCCCGTCTGAGCAGCGCCCTTGAGAAGGGGCTGTATGAACGTAGTCACGCCATACGCCTTTGCCTACTGGCGGCGTTAAGCGGTGAGAGCGTCTTTTTGTTGGGCCCGCCCGGTATCGCCAAGAGTCTGATTGCCCGCCGCCTGAAGTTTGCTTTCCAGCGCGCCCGCGCTTTTGAATATCTGATGACACGCTTTTCCACGCCGGAAGAGGTGTTTGGCCCGCTCTCTATTCAGGCGCTGAAAGATGAAGGTCGCTATGAACGCTTAACGACCGGCTACCTTCCCGAAGCCGAAATCGTTTTTCTGGATGAAATCTGGAAAGCCGGGCCCGCTATCCTGAACACATTGCTGACCGCCATTAACGAACGCCATTTCCGCAACGGCGCATTTGAGGAAAAAATTCCGATGCGGCTGCTGGTGGCGGCCTCTAACGAACTGCCCGAAGCGGACAGCAGCCTGGAAGCCTTGTACGACCGAATGTTGATTCGCCTGTGGCTGGATAAAGTTCAGGATAAAGCCAATTTCCGCTCCATGCTGGTTAGTCAGCAGGATGAGAGCGATAACCCGGTCCCCGCCTCGTTACAGGTTAGCGACGAAGAATATCAACAGTGGCAAAAAGATATCGGCGCGATTTCACTCCCTGATCCGGTCTTTGAGCTGATATTTACTCTGCGCCAACAGCTGGATAATTTGCCGAATGCGCCTTATGTCTCCGACCGTCGCTGGAAGAAAGCCATCCGCCTGTTACAGGCCAGCGCCTTCTTTAGCGGACGCGACGCGGTTGCGCCGATTGACCTTATCCTGCTAAAAGATTGCTTGTGGTATGACGCGCAGAGTCTGAATCTCATGCAACAGCAACTGGAAATATTGATGACCGGACACGCCTGGCAGCAGCAGGCCATGCTGACTCGCCTCGGCGGTATCGTCCAGCGCCGCCTCCAGTTGCAGCAACAGCAAAGCGATAAAACCGCCTTCACCGTCATTAAAGAAGGCGGTATGTTCAGCCGTCGCCCGCATTACACTTTACCGCCGGAAGCCAGTGCGTCAACGTTGACGTTATTGCTACAAAAACCGCTAAAACTGCATGATATGGAAGTGATCCATATTACCTTTGACCGCAGCGCGCTGGAACTTTGGCTGACCAAAGGTGGCGAGATCCGCGGCAAACTGAACGGGATCGGCTTTGCCCAAACGCTGAATATGGAAGTCGATAACGCTCAACATCTGGTGGTGCGCGACATCAGTCTACAAGGTACCCGTCTGGCGTTACCGGGAACGGCTGAAGACAGTATGCCTGCGGAGATCAAACAGCAGCTGGAAACGTTAGAAAACGACTGGCGCCAGCAGCATACCCGCTTCAGCGAGCAGCAACATTGCCTGTTTATTCACAGCGACTGGTTAGGGCGCATTGAGGCCAGCCTGCAGGATGTAGGAGAACAGATCCGCCAGGCGCAACAATGCTGACGCTGGATACGCTAAATACCATGCTGGCCGTCAGCGAAGAGGGAATGGTCGAAGAGATGATCCTCGCGCTACTGGCTTCCCCACAGCTGGTCATTTTCTTTGAAAAGTTTCCGCGTTTAAAAAACGCCGTGACCGCCGATCTCCCGCGCTGGCGGGAAGCGCTACGCAGCCGTCTTAAAGACGCACGCGTTCCGCCGGAACTCACGGAAGAGGTCATGTGTTATCAGCAAAGCCAACTTCTCTCTACACCACAGTTCATCGTGCAACTGCCGCAAATACTGGCGTTGCTTCATCGCCTGCATTCACCGTATGCCGCGCAGGCGAAGCAGTTGACGGAGAGCAACAGTACCTTTACCCCTGCGCTACACACGCTTTTTTTGCAACGCTGGCGGTTAAGTCTGGTCGTGCAGGCCACCACGTTAAACCAACAACTACTGGAAGAAGAGCGCGAGCAGTTGCTGAGTGACGTTCAGGAACGGATGACGCTGAGCGGGCAACTGGAACCGACGCTGGCGGAAAATGATAATGCCGCAGGCCGCCTGTGGGATATGAGCGCGGGCCAGCTTAAACGTGGTGATTATCAACTGATCGTAAAATACGGCGAATTTCTCGCCGCCCAGCCGGAGCTAATGCAACTGGCGGAACAACTGGGACGTTCGCGGGAAGCCAAATCGGTACCGAAAAAAGACGCGCCGATGGAAACCTTTCGTACACTGGTACGCGAACCCGCAACGGTGCCGGAGCAGGTTGACGGTATACAGCAAGGCGATGATATTCTGCGCCTGTTGCCGCCAGAGCTGGCGACGCTCGGCATCACCGAGCTGGAATATGAATTTTACCGCCGGTTAGTGGAAAAACAGCTCCTCACCTATCGCCTGCATGGCGAAGCGTGGCGTGAGAAAGTGACCGAACGGCCGGTAGTACACCAGGATGTCGACGAGCAGCCGCGCGGACCGTTTATTGTCTGCGTCGATACTTCAGGCTCGATGGGAGGATTTAACGAGCAGTGCGCAAAAGCGTTCTGCCTGGCGTTGATGCGCGTTGCGCTGGCGGATAACCGCCGCTGCTTTATTATGCTGTTTTCCACTGACGTTGTGCGTTATGAACTCTCCGGCCCGGAAGGTATCGAGCAGGCCATCCGCTTTTTAAGTCAACGTTTTCGCGGCGGCACAGATATCGCCAGCTGTTTTCGCGCCATTATTGAAAGAATGCAGGGACGGGAATGGTTTGATGCCGATGCGGTGGTCATTTCGGATTTTATCGCCCAGCGCTTGCCGGATGACGTGGTGAGCAAAGTAGGAGAGTTGCAGCGTCTTCACCAGCATCGATTCCACGCGGTGGCGATGTCGGCGCACGGCAAACCCGGCATCATGCGCATTTTCGATCATATCTGGCGCTTTGACACCGGGATGCGAAGCCGCCTGCTGAGACGCTGGCGGCGCTAACGGCTTATAAAATAGCAGGAATGCTTTCGCGAACCTGCGCGGGCCATACGCCGCACTGCACCTGACCAATATGCGGCAATTGCAGCAGCAACATCGTCAGACGCGACTGCCCAATCCCGCCGCCGATGGTCTGCGGCATTTCGCCGCGCAGCAGCGCCTGATGCCACTCCAGTTGCAGACGATCTTCATCACCGGTCAACGCCAGCTGGCGCATCAGCGTATCGGCATCTACGCGGATACCCATAGAGGAAAGCTCAAACGCATCTTCCAGCACCGGGTTCCACACCAGGATATCGCCGTTCAGACCGGCGTAGCCCAGCTCAGATGCGGAGCTCCAGTCATCATAATCCGGCGCGCGTACATCATGGCGGTGGCCATCGCTCAGTTTACCGCCGATCCCCACCAGGAAAACGGCGCCAAGTTCTTTGGCGATCGCGCGTTCGCGCCCTTTCGCATCCAGATCCGGGAAACGCGCCAGCAGTTCCTGACTGTGAACAAAATGGATCTGATCTGGCAGGAACGGCGCCAGACCAAACTCTTTACTGACCGCGGCTTCGGTAGCTTTAATTCCTGCCCATATAGCCTCTACTGTGCTTTTCAGGGTGGAAAATTGGCGCTCGCCATCGCCCATGACACGCTCCCAGTCCCACTGATCCACATAGACCGAGTGGAGCGGAGAGAGTCGGTCTTCATCGGGGCGAAGGGCTTTCATGTGCGTGTACAGCCCTTCGCCCGCGCTGAAGTCATGTTGCCCCAGGGTTTGACGTTTCCACTTCGCCAGTGAATGCACCACTTCGAACTGGGCGTCAGGCAACGCTTTCACTTTTACCTGCACCGCTTTTTCACAGCCGGACAAATTATCCTGCGTACCATCCCCTACGCGACTCAGGATCGGCGCCTGGACCTCAATCAGACCCAGACGCTCCTCAAGCTGGCGAGAGAAATGTGATTTCACGAAGCTAATTTGACGTTGTTTGGCAATGTAAGCGGTTTTCATTTTTTTACTCCTGCGTCCTGTTGCCTATGATTAAGCAACAAAACGAGAGCACTATTCAATAATCAACAGATAAAAAGCTAACTTCGATTTTGATTCGTTAAAAATAATGGCTAAAATAGAGATAATCATTAATCTGCATAAGAAAAAGCGATGGAAAATTATCAGATCGACAATCTGGACCGCGGCATACTTGACGCCTTAATGGAAAATGCCCGCACCGCCTACGCCGAACTGGCCAAACAATTTGGCGTTAGCCCTGGAACCATTCACGTTCGCGTCGAGAAAATGAAGCAGGCCGGGATCATTACGGGCGCACGGATTGACGTCAGCCCTAAACAGCTGGGCTACGATGTGGGCTGCTTTATTGGCATCATCCTCAAAAGCGCCAAAGACTATCCCTCCGCACTGGCCCGGCTGGAAAGCCTGGATGAGGTGACGGAAGCGTATTACACCACCGGTCACTACAGCATCTTTATAAAAGTGATGTGCAAATCAATCGACGCGCTTCAGCACGTACTTATCAACAAGATCCAAACAATTGATGAAATTCAGTCCACTGAGACACTGATCGTCTTGCAGAACCCGATCATGCGCACCATCAAGCCATGATCGGCTTTTTTAATCCCACATTTTTCCACAGGTAGATCCCAGCTCGTTCACAGAGTACAATGCAGCCTCTTTACCTGAGCGAGCGATCAATGGCAGACATTACTCTTATCAGCGGCAGCACCCTGGGCGGCGCCGAATACGTCGCGGAACATCTGGCGGAAAAGCTGGAAGCTGCCGGTTTTTCAACCGAAACGGTGCACGGTCCGTTATTAGAGGATCTGTCAACTTCCGGGATCTGGCTGATAATCAGCTCAACGCACGGCGCCGGAGACATTCCGGACAACCTGACCCCTTTCTATGAAGACCTTCAGACGCAGAAACCCGATCTTTCCGCGGTACGTTTCGGCGCAATTGGCATTGGTAGTCGAGAATACGACACGTTTTGCGGCGCGATTGAGAAAATAGAAGCGGAACTGAAAGACGCTGGCGCAAAACAGGTTGGGGAAACACTGAAGATCAACATCCTTGAACATGAGATTCCGGAAGATCCAGCGGAGATTTGGCTCGGATCCTGGATTAATTTACTCAAATAAGTGTAAAGATCGTGCGATCCATTGTGGATAAATCTGGTGGAAAGCTTGGATCAACCGGTAGTTATCCAAAGAATAACCGTTGTTCACTTTTTGAGTTGTGTATAAGTACCCGTTTTGATCCCAGCTTATACGGGCCACGATCACCGATCATTCACAGCTAGTGATCCTTTCCAACGCATTGATCTTTATTACAGGATCCGGGTTATCCACAGCCTGGCGCGATCCTAATAAGAGATCACAATAGAACAGATCTCTAAATAAAAAGATCTTCTTTTTAATAGCCAGGATCCCGGGGCTTTCTCCATCGGCTAAAGTTGAGTAGAATCCACCGCCCGGGCTTCAATCCATTTTCACACCGCGTTATGCGAGGCAATTACCATGTTTTATCAGGATCCTTTTGACGTCATTATTATTGGCGGGGGTCATGCAGGCACTGAGGCCGCGATGGCCGCAGCGCGTATGGGTCAACAGACTCTGCTTTTGACACACAATATTGACACGTTGGGACAGATGAGCTGCAACCCGGCGATCGGCGGTATTGGAAAGGGACATCTGGTAAAAGAGGTGGATGCGCTCGGTGGTCTGATGGCGAAAGCGATCGATCAGGCAGGTATTCAGTTTAGGATACTAAACGCCAGCAAAGGTCCGGCCGTTCGCGCTACCCGGGCTCAGGCGGATCGAGTCTTATACCGCCAGGCGGTGCGTACCGCGCTGGAGAACCAGCCGAATCTGATGATCTTCCAGCAAGCGGTTGAAGATCTGATTGTCGAAAACGATCGCGTTGTCGGCGCCGTGACCCAAATGGGGCTCAAATTCCGCGCGAAAGCGGTGGTACTGACCGTCGGGACCTTCCTGGACGGCAAAATTCATATTGGTCTGGATAACTACAGCGGCGGTCGTGCTGGCGATCCGCCATCCATCCCGCTGTCTCGCCGTCTGCGTGAGCTCCCGCTACGCGTCAGCCGCCTGAAAACCGGCACACCGCCGCGTATTGATGCGCGTACTATCGATTTCAGCGTGTTGGCTCAACAGCATGGCGATAACCCGATGCCGGTTTTCTCGTTTATGGGGAATGCTTCTCAGCATCCGCAACAGGTGCCGTGTTACATCACGCATACCAATGAGAAAACCCATGACGCGATTCGTAATAACCTCGATCGTAGCCCAATGTACGCTGGCGTGATCGAAGGGATCGGCCCACGCTACTGTCCTTCGATCGAAGACAAGGTGATGCGTTTTGCCGATCGTAACCAGCATCAGATCTTCCTTGAGCCGGAAGGACTGACCTCTAACGAGATTTACCCTAACGGTATCTCCACCAGCCTGCCGTTTGACGTGCAGATGCAGATTGTCCGTTCCATGCAGGGCATGGAGAACGCGAAGATCGTTCGCCCTGGTTACGCGATTGAGTACGATTTCTTCGACCCGCGCGATCTGAAACCGACTCTGGAAAGTAAATTTATTCACGGCCTGTTCTTTGCTGGTCAAATCAACGGTACTACCGGCTATGAAGAGGCTGCGGCGCAGGGCTTGCTCGCTGGTCTGAATGCCGCGCGTCTTTCCGCCGACAAAGAGGGCTGGGCGCCTGCGCGTTCTCAGGCTTATCTCGGCGTGCTGGTGGACGATCTCTGTACGCTGGGCACCAAAGAGCCGTATCGCATGTTTACCTCCCGCGCCGAATATCGCCTGATGCTGCGTGAGGACAACGCCGATCTGCGTTTGACCGAAATGGGCCGCGAGCTGGGTCTGGTGGATGATGAACGCTGGGCGCGATTCAACGAGAAGCTGGAAAATATCGAACGCGAACGTCAGCGGCTGAAATCGACATGGGTAACGCCGTCTGCGGAATCCGCCGATGAAGTGAATGCGCATTTGACCACGCCTCTCTCCCGTGAGGCCAGCGGTGAAGATCTGTTGCGTCGTCCGGAAATGACCTACGCGCAGCTCACTTCGCTTGCCGCATTCGCGCCTGCGCTTGAAGATGAGCAAGCCGCTGAGCAGGTGGAAATCCAGGTCAAATACGAAGGCTATATCGCTCGCCAGCAGGATGAGATTGAAAAACAACTACGTAACGAGAATACGTTGCTGCCTGCCACGCTGGATTATCGTCAGGTTTCCGGTCTGTCGAACGAAGTTATCGCCAAGCTGAACGATCATAAACCGGCGTCTATCGGCCAGGCATCGCGTATCTCCGGCGTTACGCCAGCGGCAATCTCCATTCTGCTGGTATGGCTGAAAAAACAAGGTATGCTGCGTCGTAGCGCTTGATAACACTAATTTGGCGGGGGCGCTTCTCTTGCCCGCCCTACAAATTTGTAGGCCCGATAAGCGAAAGCGCATCGGGCATTTGATTATTAACAGGTAATGACCGTGCTCAACAAACTCTCTCGTCTGCTGGCTGATGCCGGTATTTCTCTTACCGATCACCAGAAAACGCTGCTGGTCGCCTACGTTGATATGCTGCACAAATGGAACAAAGCATACAACCTGACGTCAGTGCGGGATCCCAACGAAATGTTGGTACGCCATATTCTCGACAGCATAGTCGTTGCGCCGTATCTTCAGGGACAGCGTTTTATCGACGTAGGAACAGGACCGGGGCTGCCGGGCATCCCGCTGGCTATTGTTCTCCCTGACGCGCATTTCACCTTACTCGACAGCCTGGGCAAGCGGGTACGTTTTCTGCGTCAGGTCCAGCACGAACTGAAACTGGAAAACATCACGCCGGTTCAAAGCCGCGTTGAAGCCTATCCCTCCGAACCGCCGTTTGATGGCGTTATCAGCCGCGCTTTCGCATCGTTGAATGATATGGTGAGCTGGTGTCACCATCTGCCGGGAGAGAAAGGGCGTTTTTATGCCTTAAAAGGGCAATTGCCAGGGGATGAAATTGCCTCACTACCTGACGATTTTAGCGTCGAATCTGTTGAAAAATTACGCGTTCCGCAACTGGAAGGCGAGCGGCATCTGGTGATTATTAAGTCAAACAAAGTTTAATTTTTATCAAAAAAAATAGAAAAAAAACGACGCGGCTTGTGTTAAAAATCGACAGGTATAACGCATTTCAGCGTTGTTACATTTAACTCTGGATTTACGGTTTCGTTTCAACATGACAACGTCGCTTCTTTTGTTAAAACAGAGAGTAATCAACTTTGTAAATATCAGTCTGCTAAAAATCGAATCGAAAAATCACTTTTGCTTGTTAAATTTTTATTATAAATGTCAATGGGGCGTTTTTAAGGTGTAAGCTGGTATTTTTAAAACAGTACCTGGTTTTACGCTTAAATATCAAAAAGATGAAAAGGCATGAATTGACACGTAAATGAATTGCGTAAGCATGAATATGTTTAATGTGTGATCTGGTGCACGCTTTATCGCCAGTGTTTTCGCGCTATTTGCAGTTTTGTACGATCGTTCACACTTTGGCTAAAAGTTAAAAATGCGGGCCAGAGAAAAATATTTAAACATTTATTCACCTTTTGGCTACTTATTGTTTGAAATCACGGGGGCGCACCGTATAATTTGACCGCTTTTTGATGCTTGACTCTAAGTCTTAAAGAACGTTTTATACGACACGCGGCATACCTCGAAGTGAGCAGGAGTAAAAACGTGATGTCTGTGTCGCTCGTGAGTCGAAACGTTGCTCGTAAGCTTCTGTTCATTCAGTTTCTGGCGGTAATAGCAAGTGGATTGCTGTTTTGCCTCAAAGACCCCTTCTGGGGCATCTCCGCAGTATGTGGGGGATTGGCAGTGGCACTGCCTAATATGTTGTTTATGATATTTGCCTGGCGTCACCAGGCGCATACACCTGCTAAGGGCCGCGTGTCCTGGACTTTCGCCTTCGGTGAAGCCTTCAAGGTGTTAGCGATGCTGGTTTTACTGGTGGTGGCGTTGGCGGTTTTAAAGGCGGTGTTTTTGCCGCTGATCGTTACGTGGGTTTTGGTGCTGGTGGTTCAGATACTGGCGCCGGCTGTAATTAACAACAAAGGGTAAAAGGCATCATGGCTTCAGAAAATATGACGCCGCAGGAATACATAGGACACCATCTGAATAACCTTCAGCTGGACCTGCGTACTTTCTCGCTGGTGGATCCGCAGAACCCCCCAGCCACCTTCTGGACGCTCAATATTGACTCCATGTTCTTCTCGGTGGTGCTGGGTCTGTTGTTTCTGGTGATGTTCCGTAGCGTTGCTAAAAAAGCGACCAGCGGCGTGCCAGGCAAGTTTCAGACCGCGATTGAGCTGATAGTCGGCTTTGTGCATGGCAGCGTCAAAGACATGTACCATGGCAAAAGCAAGCTGATTGCGCCGCTGGCCCTGACGATTTTCGTCTGGGTATTCCTTATGAACCTGATGGACTTACTGCCTATCGACCTGCTGCCGTATATCGCTGAGCATTGGCTGGGTCTGCCGGCAACGCGCGTGGTGCCGTCTGCTGACGTCAACATCACCCTGTCGATGGCGCTGGGCGTATTCATCCTTATTCTGTTCTACAGCATCAAAATGAAAGGCATCGGCGGCTTCGCAAAAGAGTTGACGCTGCAGCCGTTCAATCACTGGGCGTTCATTCCTGTCAACTTAATCCTTGAAGGGGTAAGTCTGCTGTCCAAACCGGTTTCTCTCGGTCTGCGACTGTTCGGCAACATGTATGCCGGTGAGCTGATTTTCATTCTGATTGCTGGTCTGTTGCCGTGGTGGTCACAGTGGATTCTGAATGTGCCGTGGGCCATTTTCCACATCCTGATTATTACGCTGCAAGCCTTCATTTTCATGGTTCTGACGATTGTCTATCTGTCGATGGCGTCCGAAGAGCATTAATTTACCAACACTACTACGTTTTAACTGAAACAAACTGGAGACTGTCATGGAAAACCTGAATATGGATCTGCTGTACATGGCTGCCGCTGTGATGATGGGTCTGGCGGCAATCGGTGCTGCGATCGGTATCGGCATCCTCGGGGGTAAATTCCTGGAAGGCGCGGCGCGTCAACCTGATCTGATTCCTCTGCTGCGTACTCAGTTCTTTATCGTTATGGGTCTGGTGGATGCTATCCCGATGATCGCTGTAGGTCTGGGTCTGTACGTGATGTTCGCTGTCGCGTAGTAAGCGTTGCTTGAATTAAGAGCAATATCAGAAGGTTAACTAGATAGAGGCATTGTGCTGTGAATCTTAACGCAACAATCCTCGGCCAGGCCATCGCGTTTATTCTCTTTGTCTGGTTTTGCATGAAGTACGTATGGCCGCCGTTAATGGCAGCCATCGAGAAACGTCAGAAAGAAATTGCTGACGGTCTCGCTTCTGCTGAACGAGCACATAAGGATCTTGACCTTGCAAAGGCCAGCGCGACCGACCAGCTGAAAAAAGCGAAAGCGGAAGCTCAGGTAATCATCGAGCAGGCAAACAAACGCCGCGCTCAGATCCTGGACGAAGCCAAAACTGAAGCAGAGCAGGAACGTACTAAAATCGTGGCGCAGGCGCAGGCGGAAATTGAAGCCGAGCGTAAACGCGCCCGTGAAGAGCTGCGTAAGCAAGTTGCTATCCTGGCTGTTGCTGGCGCCGAGAAGATCATCGAACGTTCCGTGGATGAAGCTGCTAACAGCGACATCGTGGATAAACTTGTCGCTGAACTGTAAGGAGGGAGGGGCTGATGTCTGAATTTGTTACGGTAGCTCGCCCCTACGCCAAAGCAGCTTTTGACTTTGCCGTTGAACACCAAAGTGTAGAGCGCTGGCAGGATATGCTGGCGTTTGCCGCCGAGGTAACCAAGAACGAACAAATGGCAGAGCTTCTCTCTGGCGCGCTGGCGCCGGAAACGCTCGCTGAGTCGTTTATCGCAGTCTGCGGTGAGCAGTTAGACGAAAACGGTCAGAACCTGATTCGGGTGATGGCTGAAAATAATCGTCTGAACGCGCTCCCGGATGTTCTGGAGCAGTTTATTCACCTGCGTGCCGCCAGTGAAGCTACCTCCGAGGTAGAAGTTACGTCGGCAACCGCATTGAGTGAAGAGCAGCTTTCGAAAATCAGCGCCGCGATGGAAAAACGTCTGTCACGCAAAGTGAAGCTGAATTGCAAAATCGATAAGTCTGTAATGGCAGGCGTTATCATCCGGGCGGGTGATATGGTCATTGATGGCAGCGTACGCGGCCGTCTTGAGCGCCTTGCAGACGTCTTGCAGTCTTAAGGGGACTGGAGCATGCAACTGAATTCCACCGAAATCAGCGAACTGATCAAGCAGCGCATTGCTCAGTTCAATGTGGTGAGCGAAGCTCACAACGAAGGTACTATTGTTTCTGTCAGTGACGGTGTTATCCGCATTCACGGCCTGGCCGATTGTATGCAGGGTGAAATGATCTCCCTGCCGGGTAACCGTTACGCTATCGCACTGAACCTGGAGCGCGACTCCGTGGGTGCGGTAGTCATGGGTCCATACGCTGACCTTGCCGAAGGCATGAAGGTTAAATGTACGGGGCGTATCCTGGAAGTTCCGGTTGGCCGCGGCCTGCTGGGACGTGTGGTGAACACCCTGGGTGCGCCAATCGACGGTAAAGGTCCGGTTGATAATGACGGCTTCTCTGCCGTTGAAGCGATTGCGCCGGGCGTTATCGATCGTCAGTCTGTCGATCAGCCGGTGCAGACCGGCTATAAAGCCGTTGACTCCATGATCCCAATCGGTCGTGGTCAGCGTGAACTGATCATCGGTGACCGTCAGACCGGTAAAACCGCGCTGGCTATCGACGCCATCATCAACCAGCGCGACTCCGGCATCAAATGTATCTATGTCGCTATCGGCCAGAAAGCGTCCACCATCTCTAACGTGGTGCGTAAACTGGAAGAACACGGCGCGCTGGCTAACACCATTGTTGTGGTGGCTACCGCGTCCGAATCCGCTGCGCTGCAGTATCTGGCGCCGTATGCCGGTTGTGCAATGGGCGAATACTTCCGCGACCGCGGCGAAGATGCGCTGATCATTTACGATGACCTGTCTAAACAGGCTGTTGCTTATCGTCAGATCTCCCTGCTGCTCCGTCGTCCGCCAGGACGTGAAGCATTCCCGGGCGACGTATTCTACCTCCACTCTCGTCTGCTGGAGCGTGCTGCGCGTGTTAACGCCGACTACGTCGAAGCCTTCACCAAAGGTGAAGTTAAAGGAAAAACCGGCTCTCTGACCGCGCTGCCGATTATCGAAACGCAGGCAGGTGACGTTTCCGCGTTCGTTCCGACCAACGTAATTTCCATTACCGATGGTCAGATCTTCCTGGAATCTAACCTGTTTAACGCCGGTATTCGTCCTGCGGTTAACCCGGGTATCTCGGTATCCCGTGTAGGTGGCGCAGCCCAGACCAAGATCATGAAAAAACTGTCCGGTGGTATTCGTACCGCGCTGGCGCAGTATCGTGAACTGGCGGCGTTCTCTCAGTTTGCATCCGACCTTGACGATGCCACCCGTAAACAGCTTGACCACGGTCAGAAAGTGACCGAACTGCTGAAACAGAAACAGTATGCGCCGATGTCCGTCGCGCAGCAGTCTCTGGTTCTGTTCGCAGCAGAACGTGGTTATCTGGCGGATGTCGAACTGGCGAAAATCGGTAGCTTCGAAGCCGCACTGCTGGCTTACGTCGACCGTGATCACGCTCCGCTGATGCAAGAGATCAACCAGTCCGGTGGCTATAACGACGAAATCGAAGGCAAGCTGAAAGGCATCCTCGATTCCTTCAAAGCAACCCAGTCCTGGTAACGTCTGGCGGCTTGCCTTAGGGCAGGCCGTAAGGCATTGAGGAGAAGCTCATGGCCGGCGCAAAAGAGATACGTAGTAAGATCGCAAGCGTCCAGAACACGCAAAAGATCACTAAAGCGATGGAGATGGTCGCCGCTTCCAAAATGCGTAAATCGCAGGATCGCATGGCGGCCAGCCGTCCTTATGCAGAGACCATGCGCAAAGTGATTGGTCACCTTGCGAACGGTAATCTGGAATATAAGCACCCCTACCTGGAAGAGCGCGACGTTAAACGCGTGGGCTACCTGGTAGTGTCGACCGACCGTGGTTTGTGCGGTGGCTTGAACATTAACCTGTTCAAAAAGCTGCTGGCGGATATGAAGGCATGGTCCGATAAAGGCGTTCAGTGCGAACTCGCAATGATCGGCTCTAAGGGCGTGTCATTCTTTAATTCCGTAGGCGGCAACGTTGTCGCTCAGGTGACAGGTATGGGGGATAACCCTTCTCTGTCCGAACTGATCGGTCCGGTTAAAGTGATGTTGCAGGCCTACGACGAAGGCCGTCTGGACAAGCTTTACATTGTCAGCAACAAATTTATTAACACCATGTCTCAGGTGCCGACGATCACTCAACTGCTGCCGCTGCCGGCGTCAGAAGATGATGATCTGAAGCGTAAAGCCTGGGATTACCTGTATGAACCAGACCCGAAAGCGCTGCTGGATACTCTCCTGCGTCGTTATGTGGAGTCTCAGGTTTATCAGGGCGTGGTAGAAAACCTGGCCAGCGAGCAGGCCGCACGAATGGTGGCGATGAAAGCCGCAACCGATAATGGCGGCAGCCTGATTAAAGAGCTGCAGTTGGTATACAACAAAGCTCGTCAGGCCAGCATTACTCAGGAACTCACCGAGATCGTCTCGGGGGCCGCCGCGGTTTAACCAGGTTATTTCGTAGAGGATTTAAGATGGCTACTGGAAAGATTGTCCAGGTAATCGGCGCCGTGGTCGACGTCGAGTTCCCTCAGGATGCCGTACCACGCGTGTACGATGCTCTTGAGGTGCAGAATGGTAATGAGAAGCTGGTGCTGGAAGTTCAGCAGCAGCTTGGCGGCGGTATTGTGCGTACCATCGCGATGGGGTCTTCTGACGGTCTGCGTCGCGGTCTGGATGTAAAAGATCTCGAACACCCGATCGAAGTCCCGGTAGGTAAAGCCACGCTGGGTCGTATCATGAACGTCCTGGGCGAACCGGTCGACATGAAAGGCGAGATCGGCGAAGAAGAGCGTTGGGCGATTCACCGCGCAGCGCCTTCCTACGAAGAGTTGTCAAACTCTCAGGAACTGCTGGAAACCGGTATCAAAGTTATCGACCTGATGTGTCCGTTCGCGAAGGGCGGTAAAGTCGGTCTGTTCGGTGGTGCGGGTGTAGGTAAAACCGTAAACATGATGGAGCTTATCCGTAACATCGCGATCGAGCACTCCGGTTACTCTGTGTTTGCGGGCGTAGGTGAACGTACTCGTGAGGGTAACGACTTCTACCACGAAATGACCGACTCCAACGTTATCGATAAAGTATCCCTGGTGTATGGCCAGATGAACGAGCCGCCGGGAAACCGTCTGCGCGTTGCACTGACCGGCCTGACCATGGCGGAGAAATTCCGTGACGAAGGTCGTGACGTACTGCTGTTCGTCGATAACATCTATCGTTACACCCTGGCCGGTACGGAAGTATCCGCACTGCTGGGCCGTATGCCTTCCGCGGTAGGTTATCAGCCGACTCTGGCGGAAGAGATGGGCGTTCTGCAGGAACGTATCACCTCCACCAAAACCGGTTCTATCACCTCCGTACAGGCGGTATACGTACCGGCGGATGACTTGACTGACCCGTCTCCAGCCACCACCTTTGCGCACTTAGATGCAACCGTGGTACTGAGCCGTCAGATCGCATCCCTGGGTATCTACCCGGCCGTTGACCCGCTGGACTCCACCAGCCGTCAGCTGGATCCGCTGGTTGTTGGTCAGGAACACTACGACACCGCGCGTGGCGTTCAGTCCATCCTGCAGCGTTATCAGGAACTGAAAGACATCATCGCCATCCTCGGTATGGATGAACTGTCTGAAGAAGATAAACTGGTGGTAGCACGCGCGCGTAAAATTCAGCGCTTCCTGTCCCAGCCGTTCTTCGTGGCGGAAGTATTTACCGGTTCTCCGGGCAAATACGTTTCCCTGAAAGACACCATCCGTGGCTTTAAAGGCATCATGGAAGGCGAATACGATCACCTGCCGGAGCAGGCGTTCTACATGGTCGGTTCCATCGACGAAGCCGTGGAAAAAGCCAAAAAACTTTAACGCCTTAATCGGAGGGTGATATGGCAATGACTTACCACCTGGATGTCGTCAGCGCGGAGCAACAAATGTTCTCCGGTCTGGTCGAGAAAATCCAGGTTACGGGTAGCGAAGGCGAACTGGGGATTTACCCGGGGCACGCGCCGCTGCTCACCGCCATTAAGCCTGGTATGATTCGCATCGTTAAGCAGCACGGTCATGAAGAGTTTATCTATCTGTCCGGCGGCATTCTGGAAGTGCAGCCTGGCAGCGTGACCGTTCTGGCGGATACCGCGATTCGCGGTCAGGATCTCGACGAAGCGCGAGCCCTGGAAGCGAAGCGTAAAGCCGAAGAGCACATTAAGAGCTCGCACGGTGACGTGGATTACGCTCAGGCGTCTGCGGAACTGGCCAAAGCGATCGCTAAACTGCGCGTTATCGAGTTGACCAAAAAAGCGATGTAACACCGGCTTGAAAGCATAAAACCAGTCTGATTGCGGACTGGTTTTTTTTTATCCTCTCAATTTTTATTCGATAAACTAGCAACGACAAAAACAAGCGGCTGAAGGCGACGCGTTTTCAGCGACAGCGCTGTTTTCATTAAATCTTTCTTTCTGTCATTGGCATCTGCACATTGTGCGAAGAAGGAAGGAATGGATGCGTTTTTATTGCATAAAATGAGGGATTATTACTATGTCATTTCAGCCATCCTTTGCGGGTCCACAACCCGACTCAAGGATTGATCGTACTACCTTTATTCGTCGCGCTTATCTTCATCTCGCCGTCGCCATCGTCGGTTTTATCGTATTGAGCGCGGCGTGGAGTTTTATAGGGGTCGGGGAGTATGCGCTTGATGTGCTGCTGGCTGGTGGAAGATATAGCTGGTTGGTTGTTCTCGGCGCTTTTATGCTGGTGGGAATGCTGGCAACCCGTCTGGCGGATAATGCGGGGACTAATCAAACGCAACTTATCGGGCTGGGGATTTATGTGTTGGCAGAATCCCTGATTTTTGCCCCCCTGTTAACGGTGGCGGCGTATATTAACCCGTCGAGTATTGGCGCGGCGGCAATAACGACCCTGTTGCTGGTCGGCGGCCTGACGTTTACCGCTTTTTCCATAAAAAAAGACTTTTCTTTTCTGCGCTCGTTTCTGACTATGGCTGGGTTCATTGCTTTTGGCGCGATTATTGCCAGCGTCATCTGCGGCTTCTCGCTGGGCGTCTGGTTTTCTGCGCTAATGGTACTGCTGTGCGCCGGGTTTATACTTTACGATACTTCTAACATTATTCACCATTACCCTACCGATCGCCCTGCTGGCGCGGCATTACATCTGTTTGCTTCTATCGCGACCATGTTCTGGTATATTTTGCGGATTTTTATGTCGCGTAATTAAGTAAAAAATACGCGCAACGGAAAACCAGCGGCCTCTGTCGCTGGTTTTTGCTTTTCTGACTCCCCTGCGCTTTATTACGTTATCTTCTTTATTTATGGAGTAAAAAAACAGCAAAAACATCGGACTACGTTGCCAATACGCGGGTGTTTTTACTTTTCAGGAGACAAGAGGCGCGGTAATGAACGAAAATGATTCATTAGCAGGCGGGGTTTTTATCCCGGTGAGCGTTTTATCCTTCTTCCATTTTACGATGAAAAAAATGTAGTATTTTCAACGTGAAACAGTATAAATTCGTTCTCAAATTACAGTCAGGACGCGTATGTTAAATAGTGCTATGAGCGTAGTGATCCTTGCCGCAGGTAAAGGCACGCGCATGTATTCCGATATTCCTAAAGTGCTGCACACGCTGGCGGGTAAACCCATGGTGCAGCATGTCATTGATGCAGCTACTAAATTAGGGGCCGCACAGGTTCATCTGGTCTATGGCCACGGTGGCGAGTTGTTAAAACAGACCCTGAAAGATGACAAGCTGAACTGGGTGCTTCAGGCGGAACAGTTGGGTACAGGTCACGCAATGCAGCAGGCCGCGCCCTTCTTTAGCGATGATGAAGATATTTTAATGCTTTACGGCGACGTGCCGCTGATTTCGGTTGAAACCTTACAGCGCCTGCGCGATGCCAAACCGCAGGGTGGTATTGGGTTATTAACCGTGAAGCTGGACGATCCGAGCGGCTATGGCCGTATTACGCGTGTAAACGGTAAAGTGACCGGCATCGTTGAACATAAAGACGCCACTGATGAACAGCGTCAGATTCAGGAAATTAACACCGGTATTCTGATCGCCAACGGCGCGGACCTGAAACGCTGGCTGTCTAAGCTGACTAACAATAATGCGCAGGGTGAATATTACATCACAGATATCATCGCGCTGGCTTATCAGGAAGGACGGGAAATCGCCGCGGTGCATCCGGCTCGCATCAGCGAAACGGACGGCGTGAATAACCGTCTACAGCTTTCTCGTCTGGAGCGTATTTACCAGGCCGAACAGGCGGAGAAACTGCTGTTATCCGGTGTTATGTTGCGCGATCCGGCACGTTTTGATCTCCGCGGCACCCTTCATTGTGGAATGGATGTCGAAATTGACGCTAACGTTATCATCGAAGGTTATGTAACGCTCGGTCACCGCGTGAAGATCGGCGCGGGCTGCATTATTAAAAACAGCGTTATTGGCGATGACTGCGAAATTAGCCCATACAGCGTGGTGGAAGATGCGCATCTGGAAGCGGCCTGCACCATCGGCCCGTTTGCTCGCCTGCGTCCCGGCGCGGAGCTGTTAGCGGGCGCTCACGTCGGCAATTTCGTTGAAATGAAAAAAGCGCGTCTCGGTAAAGGTTCTAAAGCCGGCCATCTGACCTACCTGGGAGATGCGGAAATTGGCGACAACGTGAATATCGGCGCGGGGACCATCACCTGTAACTATGATGGCGCGAACAAATTCAAAACGGTTATTGGCGACGATGTGTTTGTCGGCTCCGATACCCAACTGGTGGCGCCGGTTACTGTTGGTAAAGGGGCCACCATCGCCGCAGGGACTACCGTCACCCGTAACGTAGCTGACAATGAACTGGTATTAAGCCGCGTGCCGCAGGTGCATAAGCAAGGCTGGCAGCGTCCGGTGAAGAAAAAGTGATTTTGTAAGCCGGATAAGCGTCAGCGCCATCCGGCAGACCGGAGATGAGAGGATAAAATAATCCTCCGCTCCATGAGCAGTACTTATAAAAATAACCCCACTCTCTACAAGGCTCGGGGCGCCCGCAACGACGGGCATACAGGTCAGCGACAACGCATGGCGTAATGCCATAATCAGGAAATAAAACTATGTGTGGAATTGTTGGCGCTATCGCGCAGCGTGATGTAGCTGAAATCCTTCTCGAAGGTTTACGTCGTCTGGAATACCGCGGATATGACTCTGCCGGTCTGGCCGTGGTGGATGCAGAAGGTCATATGACCCGCCTGCGTCGCCTCGGTAAAGTCCAGATGCTGGCTCAGGCAGCGGAAGAACATCCTCTGCATGGCGGCACTGGTATTGCTCACACTCGCTGGGCGACGCACGGTGAACCTTCAGAAGCTAACGCGCATCCGCATGTTTCTGAACACATTGTGGTGGTGCATAACGGCATCATCGAAAACCATGAACCGCTGCGTGAAGCGTTAAAAGCGCGTGGCTATACCTTCGTTTCTGAAACCGACACCGAAGTGATTGCACACCTGGTAAACTGGGAACTGAAACAGGGCGGTACTCTGCGTGAGGCTGTTCTGCGTGCTATCCCGCAACTGCGTGGTGCGTACGGTACAGTGATCATGGATACCCGTCACCCGGATACCCTACTGGCGGCACGTTCTGGTAGCCCGCTGGTGATTGGCCTGGGTATGGGCGAAAACTTTATCGCTTCTGACCAACTGGCGCTGTTGCCAGTGACTCGTCGCTTTATCTTCCTTGAAGAGGGCGATATCGCTGAAATCACTCGCCGTTCGGTAAATATCTTCGATAACACCGGCGCGGAAGTAAAACGTCAGGATATCGAATCCAATCTGCAATATGACGCGGGCGATAAAGGTATTTACCGCCACTACATGCAGAAAGAGATCTACGAACAGCCGAACGCGATCAAAAACACCCTTACCGGGCGTATCAGCCACGGTCAGGTGGATTTAAGCGAGCTGGGACCGAACGCCGATGAACTGCTGTCGAAGGTTGAGCATATTCAGATCCTCGCCTGCGGTACGTCTTACAACTCCGGTATGGTTTCCCGTTACTGGTTTGAATCGCTGGCAGGTATTCCGTGCGACGTTGAAATCGCCTCTGAATTCCGCTATCGCAAATCTGCCGTGCGCCGTAACAGCCTGATGATCACCCTGTCACAGTCTGGCGAAACGGCAGATACCCTGGCTGGCCTGCGTCTGTCGAAAGAGCTGGGATATTTGGGCTCTCTGGCAATTTGTAACGTGCCGGGATCTTCGCTGGTGCGTGAATCCGATCTGGCGCTGATGACCAACGCGGGTACGGAAATTGGCGTAGCATCTACCAAAGCCTTCACCACCCAGTTAACCGTGCTGTTGATGCTGGTGGCGAAACTGGCGCGTCTGAAAGGTCTGGATGCGTCCATTGAGCATGATATCGTTCATGGCCTACAGGCGCTGCCGAGCCGTATTGAGCAGATGCTGTCGCAGGACAAACGTATCGAAGCCCTGGCGGAAGATTTCTCTGACAAACACCATGCGCTGTTCCTGGGGCGTGGCGATCAATATCCGATTGCGCTCGAAGGCGCGCTGAAGCTGAAAGAGATCTCTTACATTCACGCGGAAGCCTATGCTGCAGGCGAGCTGAAACACGGGCCGTTGGCGCTGATTGACGCCGATATGCCGGTGATTGTGGTGGCGCCGAACAACGAACTGCTGGAGAAACTGAAATCCAACATCGAAGAAGTTCGCGCGCGTGGCGGTCAGTTGTACGTCTTCGCCGACCAGGATGCGGGTTTCGTCAGCAGCGACAACATGCACATCATTGAGATGCCGCATGTAGAAGAAGTGATCGCGCCTATCTTCTACACCGTTCCGCTGCAACTGCTGGCGTATCACGTGGCGCTGATTAAAGGCACCGACGTTGACCAGCCGCGTAACCTGGCGAAATCGGTTACCGTAGAGTAAGTCAAATGTAGTACCAGGCAGAAGGCCGTCGATAGACGGCCTTTTTTTGTGCACCGTGACAGGCGCTGTTCTTTCTCTATGGTGGCTGAAGAGCGACTAAGAGGTGCTACGCCGGCCTGCGCTACGGGCACCCGGTCACATTCTCTTCTTTAAGGTCCTGGCTCAATCCAGGTGTATCGGAAATCAAACCACCCCAGGTTATTCAGGTGGATCCCCCTGGCCCGGTCGGGGCTTTTGAGTCGCATCCAGTGGTGAAAAAGCGGCTGTAGCCAGCCTGAACGGGTGGTTTCCCTGACCAGTTGTTCCGCGCTGATGGTTTCGGCATGCCACTGGGTTTCCCATTGGGCCAGCAGCGCATCATCCCCACCGCTGATGGCGTGGCGCAGTAAAGGGGAGCCCAGTAGCCATGTACCGACGTTCCACTCTTCGGGAATGGGGAAATTGACTGTCCCCAGCCAGAGATCCACATTGGCTTTGCCATTCGCCCAGTCATCATAATTCAGCTCAACGCCCTCAAGTAAAATGCCCTGCTGGCGCATGATCTCTTGCATGATATCCAGGAGCATTGGAAATTCAGGGTGCTGATCGTGATAGGCCAGACGCAGTTTTGCGTAGGGCGACGACGAGATAAAAGGTGAACAGGCCGGGCCCGCCTCAATAGTATGAAACCAGGAGGACAGCAGGCTGCCGCCCGGTACCCAGAAGGGGCGAATTGCCTCACTCAGATGCTGGAGTATGGCGTAAGGGCTGAGTGTTTCCCGCAGCCAGCGGCGATGTTCGGCGGTATGCCAGTGCGGGGAGCGGCTGTCGCATAATAAAAAATAGCCTCCACGCTCAAGAAACATCTCGCGCAGGTTGTCAGAAGGTTTGCCTGATACCTGGCTAAGCCGTCCGGAAACGTAATCCTCATCGCTCAGGCTAGAGCTGAGCCAGGCTGCCGTGTCGTTATCCGACAGCGATTCCGCCAGGTTGTCTGTCTCCGTTAAGTTCGGCCAGATAAAGACCTCCACTTCATCCAGCAGCCCGCGCAGACCAAAGTAGTGGTCAAAGGCCTTCATTTGCAGATGAAAGCCATTGTTTTCCACCACCTCATAAGGGCCAGTTCCCACGGGATGTGCCGGGAAATCAGCGCGTTGTGTATGGTCAGGCGGTAGGATCATGGCATCAATATGGCTGAGCAGTAGCGGCAGTCGGTTATCCGGGTGCGCCAGCGTAATTTCAAGGCTCAGCGGCCCGGTGGCCTGAATGGTCTGCAAGTGCGAGAACAACGGCAGCTTAGCGCTGCGGGTCAGTGAAGCGATAACCGCGTCGATCGTCAGCTCCTGACCATCATGCCAGAGGACGGCGGGGCGCAGATAAAAACGCCAGCGCAGTGGATCAATCTGCCGCCAGTGGTGGGCAAGATCGGCTTCGACTTCACCTTTTTCCTCATTTATGCGCGTCAGGCCGCTAAAAATCTGCCTGACCAGATGCTGTTCAGAGCGGCGCAACGGCGTGCCGGGGCACAGCGACGGCATTGTCCGGTAATAGGGGATGCACAGCCGCTGATAGTCTGCCCGCACGCTATAGCCCAGTTTTGAGCGCAGCAGTTGCGCCACCTGGTGCTTATTTTTACCCAGCAGCTGAATGGCCTGATCAACATGACCAGACTCCAGCAACTGCTCCGCCTTTTCGCTTAACAGCTGTTCTGGTTTATAGCGCAGGTGAAGCCGGGCGCGATGCCCACGCCCGGCCTGTGATTGCCAGATGAGCCACTTTGCCTCCTGCATCTGAAGCAACAGATTACGCATATGCCGCCGGGTGCAGAACAACACATCCGCCAGCTCCTGTAGCGTCACGCTAACAGGCTTGTCGCCATAGTGCTGGAGTAGCTTTAAGTATTTTTGTTCAGTGTGCCGGGTTGCCATAAAAGGTGAAATTTCCCTAACGGGAATGAGCAATTTTTAATATCCCCTTTTTAGCCGATGATTTTCTCTATCGCAACTTCTATGAGGATTCATCATGACAAAGCGCATTAATAAAGATACTCAGGTCTGCATGTCCCTGGCGGCACGCCCGAGTAACTTCGGTACACGCTTTCACAACTATCTGTACGAAGCGCTGGATCTCAATTATCTCTACAAAGCCTTTTCGCCGACCGATCTTACGCAGGCCATTAGCGGCGTGCGCGGTCTGGGGATCCGTGGGTGCGCGATCTCTATGCCATTTAAGGAAGCCTGCATTCCGCTGGTGGATGAACTGGATGCTTCCGCTCAGGCCATTCACTCAGTTAATACCATTGTGAATACCAATGGCCATCTGAAGGCGTACAACACCGATTACATTGCAATAGCTCGCTTGCTGGCGAATTACAAGGTCTCTCCCGACCTGGTGTTTGCTTTGCGTGGCAGCGGTGGTATGGCAAAGGCGGTGGCTTGCGCGCTGAAGGATGCGGGGTTTACCCGTGGTTATATTGTCGCGATTGATGAAGCGTCAGGTAAACAACTGGCCGAACTCTATGGCTATGAATGGCGCCCGGATACCGACGGTATTGAAGCCGATTTGTTAATTAACGCCACGCCTATCGGAATGGCTGGCGGTAATGATGCCGACAAACTCTCTTATTCCGAACAGGAAGTGGATAAGGCGAGCGTTATCTTTGATGTGGTGGCGCTACCGCCCGTCACGCCGCTAATCCGCTACGCCCGTGAACGCGGTAAAACCGTGATTACCGGTTCCGAAGTGTTTGCTATTCAGGCCGTGGAGCAATTTGTCCTTTATACCGGGATTCGCCCGGACGACGCGCTGTTCCAGAAAGCCGCGGCCTGGTCACGTCTGTAACATTTTTTCCCGCTTTTTCTTTAAATTAAAAGAACAGGGTACCCTACTATGACTAAAAAAATTGTTGCTGTGACGGCCTGTCCGACGGGCGTCGCCCATACCTTTATGGCGGCAGAAGCGTTGGAAATTGAAGCCCGCAAGCGTGGTGACTGGATCAAGGTTGAAACCCGCGGTTCCGTCGGGGCGAAGAACACGCTGACCGCGGAAGAGATAGCGCAGGCGGATGTGGTGATTATCGCGGCGGATATTGAACTGGATCTGTCAGGCTTTGTTGGCAAAAGACTCTATCGCACCAGTACCGGCGCGGCGCTAAAAAAGAGTGCGCAGGAAATGGATAATGCTTTCAATAGCGCCGAGGTCTATCAGGGGAGTGCCGGGCGCTCTTCTTCAGCTGGTAAAACAGAGCTACCTGGCGTTTATAAGCATTTAATGACCGGCGTATCCCATATGCTTCCCCTGGTGGTTGCGGGAGGATTGTGTATCGCGCTCTCTTTTGTCTTCGGTATCCAGGCCTTCAATGAGCCGGGCACGCTGGCGGCTGCGCTATTTCAAATTGGTGGTAAGGCGGCCTTTGCGCTGATGGTGCCGGTACTGGCTGGGTTTATTGCCTTTTCAATTGCCGATCGTCCGGGTCTGGCCCCGGGGCTTATTGGCGGGATGTTGGCCAGCCTGTGCGGCGCTGGTTTCCTGGGAGGGATTGTGGCCGGTTTTCTGGCCGGTTACAGCGTACGGTTTCTGGCGCAAAATATTAAGCTGCCGGCGTCAATGGAAGCGCTTAAGCCTGTGCTGGTTTTGCCGCTACTGTCTACGCTGGTTACCGGCCTAATCATGATTTACGTGGTGGGTGGCCCCGTTTCTGCGGTGATGGAAGGGCTGACGACGTTCCTGGGGAATATGACCTCTACGAATGCTATCTTGCTGGGAATGTTGCTGGGCGCAATGCAAGGTTTTGACCTTGGCGGGCCGGTGAATAAAGCTGCGTATACCTTCGGCGTCGGTTTACTGGCTTCTCATTCTTATATGCCAATGGCGGCCATTATGGCGGCAGGGATGGTACCGGCATTAGGAATGGGCGTCGCAACCTGGGCAGCCAGAGCGAAATTCAATGCCGCTGAGCATGAAGCGGGTAATGCATCTTTTATCCTGGGGCTGTGCTTTATCTCTGAAGGGGCGATTCCCTTCGCCGCGCGTGACCCGATGCGCGTCATCCCTTCCACGATGGTCGGTGGCGCAATCGCCGGGGGACTATCCATGTATTTCGGTTGTACGTTGATGGCGCCACACGGTGGCCTCTTTGTCCTGGCGATCCCGCATGCGGTAGAACATGTGATGCAGTACCTGCTCTCGATTGCCCTGGGCACGATTGTCTGCGGCCTGATGTACGCGCTGTTGAAACCGTCTGCGGTTGCGCAAACAGTCTAATTCATCTCCCCCTGCAGGCTGGTCTGGTGTCTCCCCGGGCCAGCTTTTTTATTTCCATTGTCATCAAACCGTCATAATCAAGACATATAACTGTCATCAATTTGTCCTATTTTGCTCATCGTAGCAACTCAAACAACGATTTACCGAAACCGTGCAGGAGACATTATGAAAGTTATGCGTACCACTGTCGCAACTGTTGTCGCCGCGACCTTATCGATGAGCGCGTTCTCTGCCTTTGCAGCAGCAAGCCTGACAGGTGCCGGTGCAACGTTTCCTGCGCCGGTGTATGCCAAATGGGCGGATACCTACCAGAAAGAAACCGGTAACAAAGTCAATTACCAGGGGATAGGCTCTTCCGGCGGCGTGAAACAAATCACCGCGAATACCGTTGATTTTGGCGCTTCCGATGCGCCGCTGTCTGACGAAAAACTGAATCAGGAAGGCCTGTTCCAGTTCCCGACGGTGATCGGCGGCGTGGTGCTGGCGGTGAATATTCCAGGCCTCAAATCCGGCGAACTGGTGCTGGATGGTAAAACGCTGGGTGACATCTACCTCGGTAAAATCAAGAAGTGGGATGATGAAGCCATCACCAAACTGAACCCAGGCGTGAAGCTGCCTTCTCAGAACATCGCTGTGGTGCGTCGCGCTGACGGTTCCGGTACTTCCTTCGTGTTCACCAGTTACCTGGCGAAAGTCAACGACGAGTGGAAATCGAAAGTGGGCGCGGGTTCTACCGTGAACTGGCCAACCGGTCTGGGCGGTAAAGGTAACGACGGCATCGCGGCATTTGTACAGCGTCTGCCAGGCGCTATTGGCTACGTTGAATACGCTTACGCTAAGCAGAACAACCTGGCCTACACCAAACTGGTGTCTGCCGACGGTAAACCGGTAAGCCCGACGGAAGAGAGCTTCTCTAATGCGGCGAAAGGCGCAGACTGGAGCAAAACCTTCGCGCAGGATCTGACCAACCAGAAAGGTGACGATGTGTGGCCAATCACCTCCACCACCTTTATCCTGGTCCACAAAGCGCAGAAGAAACCTGAGCAGGGTGCTGAAGTGTTGAAGTTCTTCGACTGGGCCTACAAAAATGGCGCTAAACAGGCGAATGATCTGGACTACGCCAGCCTGCCGGATAACGTCGTTGAGCAGGTTCGTACTGCCTGGAAGACCAGTATAAAAGACAGCAACGGTAAGGCGCTGTATTAATTAACGAATTGGCGGATGGCGCTACGCTTATCCGCCCTACGGTTTCGACCGCAGGCCCACGTTGTAGGCCGGATAAGCGTAGCGCCATCCGGCAGGGGCAACGTCGTAAAACGCGTTTAATGGAAAGAGTAATTTATGGCTGCAACCAAGCCTGCTTTTAACCCGCCGGGTAAAAAAGGCGACATGATTTTCAGCGCGCTGGTAAAACTGGCTGCGCTGATTGTGCTATTGATGTTGGGCGGTATTATCGTCTCATTGATCATCTCCTCCTGGCCAAGTATTCAGAAATTTGGTTTCTCATTTCTTTGGACTAAGGAATGGGACGCGCCAAACGATATCTACGGCGCTCTGGTGCCCATTTATGGCACGCTGGTGACCTCCTTTATCGCACTGCTGATCGCCGTTCCGGTCAGTTTCGGCATTGCCCTGTTTTTAACCGAGCTGGCGCCAGGCTGGCTAAAGCGTCCGCTCGGCATCGCCATTGAGCTGCTGGCGGCGATCCCCAGTATCGTGTACGGCATGTGGGGGCTGTTTATCTTCGCGCCGCTGTTTGCGACGTACTTCCAGGAGCCGGTCGGCAATATTCTTTCCAACATTCCGTTTGTCGGCGCGCTGTTCTCCGGCCCGGCGTTTGGTATCGGCATTCTGGCGGCGGGCGTCATCCTCGCCATCATGATCATCCCCTACATTGCGGCGGTTATGCGCGACGTCTTCGAGCAAACGCCGGTAATGATGAAAGAGTCCGCTTACGGTATCGGCTGCACTACCTGGGAAGTTATCTGGCGCATCGTGCTACCGTTCACCAAAAATGGCGTGATCGGCGGCATTATGCTGGGACTGGGCCGTGCTCTGGGTGAAACGATGGCGGTCACTTTTATCATCGGCAACACCTACCAGCTCGACAGCGCGTCGCTGTATATGCCGGGCAACAGCATCACTTCCGCGCTGGCGAACGAATTCGCTGAGGCGGAATCGGGTCTGCACGTGGCAGCGTTGATGGAGCTGGGGCTGATCCTGTTTGTGATCACTTTTATCGTCCTGGCGGCGTCTAAGTTCATGATTATGCGTCTGGCGAAGAACGAGGGAGCACGTTAATGGCTACGCTTGATATGCAGAACACCGCGCAGCTCGCGGAATCCCGTCGCAAGATGCAGGCGCGTCGCCGCATGAAGAACCGTATCGCACTAACGCTCTCAATGGCGACGATGGCATTTGGTCTGTTCTGGCTGATCTGGATTTTGATGTCCACCATCACGCGCGGTATTGATGGTATGTCGCTGGCGCTGTTTACCGAAATGACGCCGCCGCCGAATACGGCGGGCGGCGGGCTGGCGAACGCCCTGGCGGGGAGTGGATTGTTGATTCTCTGGGCTACCGTATTGGGTACGCCGCTGGGGATTATGGCCGGGATCTATCTGGCGGAATATGGACGTAAATCCTGGCTGGCGGAAATCATTCGCTTTATTAACGACATTCTGCTTTCCGCGCCGTCAATTGTTGTGGGGCTGTTTGTTTACACCATCGTGGTGGCGCAGATGCAGCACTTCTCCGGCTGGGCAGGGGTGATTGCGCTGGCGCTGTTGCAGGTACCGATCGTTATCCGTACCACTGAAAACATGCTCAAATTGGTGCCGGATAGCCTGCGTGAAGCCGCTTATGCGCTGGGTACGCCGAAGTGGAAGATGATTTCCGCGATTACGCTGAAAGCCTCTATCTCCGGCATTATGACCGGTATCCTGCTGGCTATTGCGCGTATTGCCGGCGAAACGGCGCCATTGTTGTTTACCGCGCTCTCCAACCAGTTCTGGAGCACCGACATGATGCAGCCGATCGCCAACCTGCCGGTGACCATTTTTAAATTCGCGATGAGCCCGTTTGCCGAATGGCAACAATTAGCCTGGGCGGGCGTGCTGATTATTACCCTGTGCGTACTGTTGCTGAATATTCTGGCGCGTGTTGTTTTCGCGAAGAAAAAACACGGTTAAAGACATTGTAGGCCTGATAAGCGTAGCGCCATCAGGCATTATTTTACGGCGTGGCGGATGCGGCGCTGGATGAGGAAAAGAGTGAAATGAGTATGGTTGAAACTGCCCCGAGTAAGATTCAGGTTCGTGATTTGAACTTCTACTACGGCAAATTCCATGCCCTGAAGAACATTAATCTGGATATCGCGAAGAATCAGGTAACGGCATTTATCGGGCCATCCGGCTGTGGTAAATCAACGCTACTGCGTACCTTCAATAAAATGTATTCGCTTTATCCGGAGCAGCGCGCGGAAGGTGAAATTCTGCTGGATGGCGACAATATTCTCACCAACACCCAGGATATCGCGCTGCTGCGCGCAAAAGTGGGGATGGTATTCCAGAAGCCGACGCCGTTCCCGATGTCCATCTATGACAATATCGCCTTTGGCGTGCGTCTGTTTGAGAAGCTGTCTCGTGCCGATATGGACGAACGCGTGCAGTGGGCGTTGACCAAAGCCGCATTATGGAACGAAACCAAAGATAAATTGCACCAGAGCGGGTACTCTCTCTCCGGTGGTCAGCAGCAGCGTCTGTGCATTGCGCGCGGTAT
Source organism: Salmonella sp. SAL04214 (assembly GCF_046550615.1). Classification (NCBI taxonomy): domain Bacteria; kingdom Pseudomonadati; phylum Pseudomonadota; class Gammaproteobacteria; order Enterobacterales; family Enterobacteriaceae; genus Salmonella; species Salmonella sp. SAL04214. Next base: position 42,832 of record NZ_JBGDXT010000017.1, on the reverse strand, counting down.
CGCCATTCGCCCGGAAGTGTTGCTGCTGGATGAGCCATGTTCAGCTCTGGACCCGATCTCTACCGGGCGTATTGAAGAGCTGATCACCGAGCTGAAACAGGATTACACCGTGGTGATCGTGACCCACAACATGCAGCAGGCGGCACGTTGTTCCGATCATACGGCGTTTATGTACCTGGGCGAGTTGATTGAGTTCAGCAACACGGACGATCTGTTCACCAAGCCCGCGAAGAAACAAACAGAAGACTATATCACCGGTCGTTACGGTTAATTCAGGAGTGCGTAATGGACAGTCTGAACCTTAATAAACATATTTCCGGCCAGTTCAACGCCGAACTGGAAAGCATCCGCACTCAGGTAATGACCATGGGCGGCATGGTGGAGCAGCAGCTTTCTGACGCTATCACCGCCATGCACAACCAGGACAGTGAGCTGGCGAAGCGCGTGGTAGAAGGCGATCATCAGGTTAATATGATGGAAGTCGCCATCGATGAAGCCTGCGTGCGTATTATCGCCAAGCGCCAGCCGACGGCGAGCGATCTGCGTCTGGTAATGGCGATTATCAAAACCATCGCCGAACTGGAGCGCATTGGCGACGTGGCGGATAAAATCTGCCGTACCGCGCTGGAGAAATTCTCCCAGCAGCACCAGCCGCTGTTGGTGAGTCTGGAGTCACTGGGCCGCCACACCGTGCAGATGCTGCACGACGTGCTGGATGCGTTCGCGCGCATGGATCTCGACGAAGCGGTGCGTATCTACCGTGAAGACAAGAAAGTTGACCAGGAGTACGAAGGTATCGTGCGTCAGCTGATGACCTACATGATGGAAGACTCGCGCACGATTCCCAGCGTGCTGACCGCGTTATTCTGCGCGCGCTCTATCGAGCGTATCGGTGACCGTTGCCAGAATATCTGTGAATACATCTTCTACTTCGTGAAGGGGCAAGACTTCCGTCACGTCGGCGGCGATGAGCTGGATAAGCTGCTGGCGGGGAAAGATCCGAAAGAGTAAATCTCATTCTTTTGCCCGGTGGAGCTGCGCTTACCGGGCCTACAGGTACAGATGCTGTAGGCCGGATAAGCGTTAGCGCTATCCGGCATTTCAGTTAACGCGTAATCTCCCACCCGCGCGCTTTCCACAATCCCGGCAACTGCGCCAAATCGGTAAATGTCGTCACGTTAGGGTGATCGATCGGCTTGTTATGCGGATCGGCGCAGAAATAAAACACTTCCATTCCCGCCGCAATTCCTGACTGCGCGCCTGCGCTGGAATCAACCACCAGAATACACTTCTCAACATTGACCTTCATGGCGTTCGCCGCGTGGAGCATCAGCGCCGGATCGGGCTTCCAGCGTTGAATATCGTAACCGCTAAACAGCAAATCGGGAAAATGATGCAACATGCCCAGTTTACCCAGCGAATGCTGCATCTTACTGACCGGCCCGTTGGATACCACGCACATGGGCGTCTTAATGCTCTCCAGCAGGGTATTTGCGCCCGCGATCGCTTCCAGTTCGGTATCGAACAGACGCGCCACTTCCGCGCGGTACACCGGCTCCAGAACGTCGCGTCTTAGTGTAACACCGTACTCCTTGCTGATAGTTTCGATAATTTCGTAGAGTTTTACGCCCTTAAAGCGTTTAAATACCGTTTCGAGATCGAGCGTGATGCCAAATTCCTGAAACATTGCGACATAGGCACGCGAGCAAATCACTTCACTATCGACCAGCGTACCGTCGCAATCGAAAAATACCGCTTCTATCATGGACATGATGTTTCCTGTTTAGTCGCCAAACCGTGGACGCGCGCCGCGTTGCGTTAACCATTTTTCTGTGTCATCCCGGCTGTAGCGCAGCGGCCTGACCAGGTTGCCTGTTTTATCGATCACTCCCCAGCGCCCGTTTTTAGCAACGGCGATGAAGTTGATATTGTACCGATAATCTGTATTAGAGACAGTATCGTAGCGAAAGGGAATAATGATGTTTCCTGAAAAATCAAGAAGGCCGTATAAAATCTTGTCGTTCATCCGCTTTCCCGCGACAAACGCATCGGGTCGCTGGTTTATCATCTGTATCGACGAAAATTGCGGCGCAATAATCACATTGCCGTAAGCATCGCCCATGCCGCTTAGCTGAGCGCTATTCTGGTAAGTCGAGAGAAAAACTATGGCGCTGCTTTCGGCTAACTCAATGCTGGAATAGACGGGCGGGTAGATAAATTGCTGCTGGCGGGCGCTATACAAACCGGTATGGTTACCGGTGAACGATGTTGAGACGTAAAACAGATCTGTTTCGCTGTCATAATGCTCAATATAGATTTTTTGCCACGGAATGATTGCCTGCCCAGCGGCGTTGTAGAGTCCACAAAACTCATCCTGACAGATGACGTAAAAGCGCGTTACTGGCAGTCTTAAGCCGTCGGCGCTAAAAGAAACGTCAGATATTTCTACCTGGTCAGGTTTTAGCGGTAACGGTACAGGTGCGTTCAGATAAGTTTTTGGTTGAATAGTGTTGATAAGACTCAGAATGGATGAGCCTGCCGCCCCGGATGTTGAAGAAACCAACGCGAGTAAGAAAAACAGACGGGTAAACATAAAAATCCTTTTCATATCCTGGTCGCTGCCTCAGTATTTCCTGTCTCATATCGCTAGTTTAACGTTTACGTAATGCTGAATGAGGGGACGCAATCGTTGCCGTACTAACAAATTGAGTGAAAAAAATTACCACACAACTGCGCCAGGTGTCGCATTTTGGTATAGGATAACGGCGAATTTTCCCTCCTTTCTCCGGAAATTGATAATGAGTCAACAACACACCACCCAGGCTTCTGGTCAGGGTATGCTGGAACGCGTGTTTAAACTGCGCGAACATGGCACGACGGCACGAACCGAAGTGATCGCCGGTTTTACCACTTTCCTGACGATGGTTTATATCGTTTTTGTTAACCCGCAAATTCTGGGCGTAGCTGGCATGGACACCAGCGCCGTCTTTGTGACCACCTGTCTGATTGCGGCCTTTGGCAGTATTCTGATGGGCCTGTTCGCTAACCTGCCGGTGGCGTTGGCGCCCGCGATGGGGCTGAATGCGTTCTTTGCCTTCGTGGTTGTGCAGGCAATGGGACTGCCGTGGCAGGTAGGCATGGGCGCCATTTTCTGGGGCGCTGTTGGTCTTTTATTGCTGACTATCTTCCGCGTGCGTTACTGGATGATCGCCAACATTCCGGTCAGCCTGCGCGTGGGCATCACCAGCGGCATCGGCCTGTTTATCGGCATGATGGGGCTGAAAAACGCCGGAGTGATCGTCGCTAACCCGGAAACGCTGGTCAGCATCGGCAACCTGACCTCGCACAGCGTGCTGCTGGGGGTTCTCGGATTCTTTATTATTGCGATTCTCGCTTCGCGCAACATTCATGCGGCGGTGCTGGTGTCCATTATCGTCACGACGCTGCTTGGCTGGATGATGGGTGATGTGCACTACAACGGCATTGTCTCCGCGCCGCCAAGCGTCACCAGCGTGGTAGGGCATGTCGATTTGGCAGGCTCGTTCAATCTTGGCCTGGCAGGGGTTATTTTCTCCTTCATGCTGGTAAACCTGTTTGACTCCTCCGGTACGCTGATTGGCGTGACCGATAAAGCCGGGCTGGCGGATGAGAAAGGTAAGTTCCCGCGCATGAAGCAGGCGCTGTTTGTTGATAGTATCTCTTCCGTCACTGGCGCATTTGTCGGAACGTCTTCTGTGACCGCTTATATTGAATCCTCTTCCGGCGTTTCGGTGGGCGGTCGCACCGGTTTGACGGCGGTGGTGGTCGGTATTTTGTTCCTGCTGGTTATCTTCCTGTCGCCGCTGGCGGGCATGGTGCCGCCTTACGCGGCGGCGGGCGCGCTGATTTATGTCGGCGTGCTGATGACCTCCAGCCTGGCGCGGGTAAACTGGCAGGATTTAACCGAATCGGTCCCGGCGTTTATTACGGCGGTAATGATGCCGTTTAGCTTCTCGATCACCGAAGGTATCGCGCTGGGCTTTATCTCTTACTGCGTGATGAAGATTGGTACCGGTCGCCTGCGCGACCTTAGCCCGTGCGTAGTGATTGTCGCGCTGTTATTTGTGCTGAAGATTGTGTTTATTGACGCCCACTGATGAAATGAACCCTCGCCCCATCGGGGGGAGGGTTTTTAACGAACTTACGCTTTAACCCGCTGAATATACTCGCCAAATGCGGTCAGCTGACCGGTCAAATGATCTAACGTTCCCTGATCCACCACTTCTCCAGTCTGCGGATCGACTTTATTCTGAATCACGCCGCCCATAAATTCCGGTTTATTCATCACCATCGCATCAAGGAACACCAGAATCTGGCGCAGATGATACTGGCAGCGCGCGCCGCCAATCGCCCCCATTGAGCTGGTCTGGATAAGAACGGGCTTACCCGCCAGCGGCTGCTCAGGCAGACGGGATAGCCAGTCGATGGCATTCTTCAGGCCGCCGGGAACGGAATAGTTATATTCCGGCGTCACAATGACGACGCCGTCAGCGTTGCGAATCTGCTCCGCCAGCGCCTCTACGCTGGCTGGAAATCCCTCTTCCTGCTGGATATCGGCGTCATACAGCGGAATATCCCCGATTGAAGGCAGCGGCGATATCGTCATTCCTGCCGGCGCGACTTTAGGCAGCGTACGCGCCACCATCCCGTTAAAGGAACCTTTGCGTAAACTTCCCAGCAATGTAACCACATTCAGCGTTTCAGACATACGTGCCCCTTTTTTCATTATGAACGATTAAGCGTATACGATTTGGCGGCGGGGAGTTGGGCGAATCGCATCAGACGCCCGGTTGGCTCATTGGCGCGCGTCTGGATATCGGGCAGGCTTTTCCAGCCCAGTTTGCCATCGAACTCCCACACTTTTAATTTTTCTATCGCTGGCGTAACGGTTACGGACCATACCAGCACATCTTCCGCATCGCATACGGCTTCAAGCTGCGTGACATGCGCGCACTTCAGGCGTCCGGCAACGGGTAAAAGTTGCAGCTCCCGCGGATCGTCATTCATGACATCGCCGGTGAGTTTTAACACGCTCTGGCGCAATGTGATGAGTTGCGCTCGCGCTTCGTTGGGATCGTTTTGATTGGCTACCCATAAGTTTTCATTACGGGAGAAAGGGTGGCGTTCGAGCGAATGCGGATGGTGAAAGCCGCGGGAGGTGCGCTGTAATTCCATATCCAGCCCGCACTCTCCTTCGGTGGTCAACGCCACGCCAACCATATTTCCAGCGTAGGAGATAGAAAAACCTGGCAGATTTTTGTCACGAAACGCGGGTTTACCTTTCGCCTGAATAATGATTTCCGGCAGCTCGCTAATTCCGTACAGCATAAACATCAGTTCGGCAAGAAGGCCTCTGGAGGCGAGAAAACGCGTTCGTCGGTGAGCAGGCAGGTTTCTGGCTTCAATATGGCAAGACGAAGAGAGACGAATTGAAACCAACTGTCCTTCCGTAAGTATCCCTCTGGCAAAGTGAGTCGCCATTTTTCGCTCCGTGATTAATGGGCCGTGATAATGACGAGAGTAACATTAACGTAAATTATGGACAGGTTTTACGCGCTAAAAATTCAATTTCAGAAGGTTCTTTAATCAGACGGTGACATTTCTGGTAAGAGGAAGGTTAATTTATCAACGCAGGTGGTCAGATAAGGCGACGGCAGAGCGTGTTGATAGCCTGTCGTAGCCACACAATCTTGGGATTATGACTATTACGTTTGTGCCATAATAGGGTAAACGGCACCATCAGCTTTTCCTGCTGTTGCGCATCAAAAGGCAGGGGGCGCGCCACTAGCGGTAGCTGGTGGAGCTGATTGTAGTGCTGGCAATAGCGCGGCGCGGTTGCTATTAGGGTGTGATCCGGCTGGGCGGCCATAAAGAGCGACTGCTCGAACCCCGGCAGGCTCAACGCGATATGGCGTTTGCGTCCCATTTCTTGCAGGACATCATCCAGCGCCCAGGTATCGCTTTGCTCCCAGCAAATACTGATATGCGGGTAGCGCAGAAAAGTGTCCAGATCCCACGTTTCGCGCAGCGCCGGATGATCTTCCCGCAGCCAGACCCACGGTAAATCGCTAAACAACACCTCAAAATCAATCGCGAGCGGCAACAGACTGAGCAATTCTCGCGAGCGGGGATGGCTTTCGCGTCCGGTAAATCCGATATCGACTTCCCCGCGCGTAATCGCCTCCAGCGAGTCATAATCCCAGTTGCGAACCTTAATGGTAGCCTGCGGATAGCGCTGATAAATCTGCTGCGACAGTGAATTAAACATAATCATCATCAGCGGCGACTCTGCCGCCAACTCAAATTTTAAACCGCGCGGCGTTTGATGATGTGGCTTATCAAGCAGTTGATTCCCCATCTGCATCCAGTCCGCCAGACTTTGCTCCATACTGACCATCAGCGGCGTCGGCGCCAGGCCCAGCGGCGTATTGACGAACAGCGGATCGTCAAACCATGCCCGGAGTTTCGCCAGCGATTTGCTGACCGCCGAGGGCGTTACGTTCATCCGTTTTGCAGCTTTAGTGACGCTGCGCTCCTGCATGAGTAACTGTAGGCATAACAGCAAATTAAGGTCGAGATTGGTAAGGAATTTCTTCATGCTCGGCTACGGACCTGTTGGGCGTGACGGAGAAGATCAGCAGAATACTCACTATGCTACAACCAATCAGAATCCCGATCAGCATATTCATCGCGCTGATACCGAGTATTGCCGCCAGCCAAATCCACAGTGATGAACCGCAAACCTGCGCGATACCCAGCGTGGAACTGGCCACTCCGGCGCGCAGCGAAAACGGCCCCAGCGCCTGGCTCATCGCGACGCCAAAACCAACCGAGAATCCGGCGCAGATAAGCGTCAGGCCAAAGAGCGTGACGGTATTGGTATGAGCAAGGCTTAACGTCATGCCAGCCGTCAAAAACAGCCCCTGTGAGACGAGCATTAAGGTTCGCGGCTTAAATAACCCAAGCGCAAAAGGGGTAGAAAAAGAGACGACCATGCTGACGCCTGCGGTGAGCGCCATGGTAATGGCATAGTCGCCACGGCTAAATCCCATCACCTCCATCAGCAGCACTGGAGAGGCATTGACGAAGGTCAGGATCACCGACACGCTAAGGGTGGTGATCGCCAGTCGACTAACGAAAAAACGGTTAACCAGCGACTCGGCGGCGGGCGACGATCGTGATAAATTGCGTGGAGCCAGCCTTGCCGGGCGCGTCTCGCGCAGGATAAACAGTGATAACAGGCCCACAATAATGCCCATCGCGGACATCGTATAGAACAGACTTTGCCAGGGGAAACGAAGCATAATCAAATGCCCCATCACCGGGGCGAGTACCGGCACAATACAGGTAATCCCATTCAATAATGACAGCACTTTCGCCCGACGATGCTCGTCGAGCGTGTCGCGCAGAATGGCTAACGCCACCACATAGCAGCCGCCTGCTCCTACCCCCTGAAGAAAACGCCCACTCAGAAATAGCGAGCCTTCCGACGCCCGTGAACAAAGCAGTGAGGCCATCATAAAGACGAGCGCGCCGACGATCGCGACCGGCTTGCGGCCTGACTGGTCGGCTATCTTCCCGGCAAACAGCATGGCCGTCGCCATTCCGGCCAGGTAAACGGAGAAGGCGATATGCAACTGCGCCTCGCTGGCGTTCAGATCGGCGGCTATACGCGGTAAACCGACCAGATACATATCAATACCGGCAGGATAGAGTAAAACCAGGGCAAAACTACACAGTAGAAAACGTTTCATAGCGGCCTCACGAAAAGTGTGGCGCTAAGAATACGGGGCGACGTTGCGCGAGACGAGTTGCCATTTGGACAACAGTGATTTCCTATGAGGCAATGAGATATCACCCCGGCAGTGACGTAAGCCGGATGGCGTCACCCGACACCAATACAGAAACTGGAAAATCTAGATAATTCGTTGATATATAATCTATAATTTGCCTTGAAAACATGGCTATGGGCACATTAAAGGACACAAAAACCAAGTAGCTGGTGAAACTGTAAATAGACCCGTTTTAGTTCCATGCATTTTTTGAGATCCCGGCCAGATTGACCCTGGTAAGTGAATTTCTGACATCTGTTTGAGTGTCAGCCAGTTTGTTGCAGTGGATTTGCAGGCAGTAGCCGGGTTGAAGCTGATCTGCGCGCTGGCGTCACTTTCACTCTCTTACGCTCTTAAAAGTGACGCCGCGTTTTGCACATTCAGCAGGAAGTACGGACGGAAAACCTTCGGCAATGCCGTCCGACTTCTCTACAGCGTTCTGTCTGCCGCTACGCTTGCAACAGGGTAGCGATAAAGGGTGTGGTCACCTGCATCGAGACAGGAGGTCAGTTTCGGGTCACGCTTCGTTCCCTGGGTGACCGGGGGCTGACCGCCAAAGGCGCTTCTTACAGGTTGCAGTTCGTCTTAGAACAGGAAGCTTTTAGGGGTACTGCTATGAGTTGGGGGTAGGATAGAACGGGGGAGGAGGGAAAGCTGCGGGAAATTGTTTGTGGGATTTGAAAATTTTTCCTAGTTGAGCCAAGAAGTAACTTTGTTATGAAAATGAAGTTCAACTCTAACGGTTACAGGGATGCTTCTTTAAGTTGGAGTAAATCTTATGATACCACCAACTAAAAATGTTGGTAAGTGTCCACTTACAATATGTGTATAACAAAAGTTAAGTTATCTCACTTTCAACAAAAATTTTGCCGTCAGGGGATTCCATCATTTTTTGCTAGATAGAGAAAATTTTTAGTATCTTCCGGATTCAGGAAACTAACGCATAAAACTGTGTGTTATGATATGCCGCGAAACGAAGAACAATAATAATTGAGTCATCTAAATTTTTTGGTTATTGGTTGTGATTTAAGGGAGCAAAAACAAATAAAAAATTATTGTGATTGCAACCTGATCGATCGTACAATGCGATAACTTGAATATCTCAGGAGGTTGTTATGGCTTTCGTATCTCTATCAACGATGGCTGCGAAAACTGGCCGTATGGTACAAAGCAACCACGTTACTGTTACTCAAACTAAACGCGCCACTGGTGCTGTGGAACTGGGATTCAGAATTGGTCGCACTGCTATGGATGCAACTGGTATCGAAACAGGTGACCGTGTTGATATCCTTTACGACAGTGAATCATCATTGTGGATGATAAAAAAAATCCCAGAGGGTGGTTTTGGAGTTGCAGGACAAAAGAATAAAGCAGGTGAGTATTCATCCTGTGCAATCAGAATCACACTACGGCCAGGGTTTCCTCGCCTGTCTGATGATGATGATGCATCGGTGAAACAGTTTTCACAGGATTCAGACACTCAGATGGAGAAAGGACAAATTATCTTCAAGTTGGGTGATGAGTAGGAAGGCAGCAAAAGGAAAAGGCGAAGATCAGATCTAAAGTTTGGCGACTCTTTCTGATCTCCGCCTACAGTAACCAGTGTTGCACTGTTTGGCGTGCAATTGGCTGTGCATAATATTATGCATATCCGCGCACCGTATCCAGCTTTTTTGGTTTTTTTGACCGAACGTAGCTGCTACCAATAGTGTTTCCTGTGGTTCCCTTCTGCGTCTTATTGTTTATATATCAATAGATAAGGTGCTTTTTATGGAACACTTGACCATTCCTCCAGCAGTCGCTCGTAATGAGCTTGCGTTAAAATTTTCGGCTCATCCAGCAGTTTTGGTGATGCTCAATCGTATGAAGAATTCACAGATTGTTGTTTTGTGCTCACTTCTTCGGGGTGACCGTTTGACTTCTGCTGGAAACAATATCACGGCTGATTTTGAAGTAACTCGGCTCCCTGCGATCATTGAGATTCTTGAGAAGAAATACTTCATCCCTGTTCAGCACTGTAATGTCATTACGACATCGGTTACAGCGCGGAGTGCAACAACTCAAACATTCTATGTAATGGACAAGGACACTATCTCTCAGATTGTTTCTGAGCCTGAAGCAGTTTTTCAGGAGAAGCGGAGAGCCTTGGTTAAAACCGAAGCCTTGAAAGCTCAGAAAAAATTAGATGGCTTAATTAAGAAACATGGCGGAGTCACCGAAACCTTACTGTATCTCACTCATCATGCTTACAAGGATAAAATGTTAAGTAATGAAGAGTGGAGGGAGCTAGATGAGAAGTTCATTGAGATTCTGAATGAACTGAACGCTGCGTAGGTATTGATTATATCATCGATAGTTCCGGCATTTGCCGGAACTATTCTTTATATATTACTAAGCTGTTAATTTGATTTTGATGCGTCAATTGGTATTGATTTCATAAGCCTTCCCAAACTTCCCGATAACCACCTTCCGCTCCTCCTCAATCTGCGCATCAACAAAATCAGCCTAGGACTGAAGCATCTTCCGACGCTGATTCAGGTATTCCGCATGATTGTAGACACCGCGAACGCCGCCGATTTTATGCGCCAGGCATTTCTCCACCCAGTCTGAGTTGTAGCCCTGCTCATGTAGCAATGTGCTGGCAGTACGCCGGAAGTCATGAATAACAAAATCCCTGACGTTCAGATCCAGCGTACGCACCGCACAGTTCAGCGTTGTTTTGGAGATCGGGCGTCGGTGGTCGTTTCGGCTGGGGAAGACGTAAGGGGAATCTCCGGCCAGAAATTTTAGCTCTTCGAACATCGCCAGCGCCTGCTTTGACAGCGGAACAATATGTGGATTATCCATCTTCATTCTTTCGCCGGGGATACGCCATTCCAGCGCGTTGAAGTTAACTTCACTCCATGTTGCTTCAATCAATTCCGATTTACGCACCATGCAGATGATCAGCAGGTGCAGGGCCAGCTTGTGGCGTCGGTTCATGTTAGAGGTGTAGATCCCCCGTAACAGGATGCCGATCTCTTCTGCGGTCAGCGCCACATCACGACTTGTTGCTTGTGCGATATAACGAGCCTCGATAGCCGCTGCCGGGTTGTTGAAGATGATTCCCCTGGAAATTGCATAGGCCAGCATGCGTTTAAGCACGTTTCACGTCAGTAATGCGACGTGATCCGAACCTCGTTGCTTGATGCGGTCGAGCACGACCTGAATGTGGGCAGTAGTGAGTTCTTCGAGTTCCAGCTTCCCGATGATGGGAATGATGTCCTTCTCGATAACGCGAGTGATGTTGCGCGGATCGCGGTTACTTTTTTCAAGGATATCGGTCAGCCAGCGTTTGGCGAATGTTTTGACTGTCGTTGGGTCTTTCTGTTTAAGCTTTTCTTCCTGCTTTTTCTGCGCGGGATTGATGCCATGGGCAACCAGTGAGCGGCACTTTTCACGCCAGAGCCGCGCTTCTGCAAGTGAGAAAGCTGGGTATTCGCCCAGCGTGATCTGTTGCGATTTGTTGTCAAAGCGGTAGCGGAAACGCCAGATTTTTCGTCCGGTGGGAAGAACTTCAATCACCAACCCGTCATGATCGGCAAGTTGCCAGGGGCGGTTTCTGGGAGCAAGTGTGCGTAATTTGGTATCTGAAAGTGCCATATCTCACCTCTATAGTGTGTCCATGAGAAGGGATATTTGAGCGTTTTTTATACCGTTTTTGGTGTTCATTTGATGTAATTTTTAGATCAAAAAGTAAACAATGGTACACGAGGGATTTAAAGATGGGGACAATTCAGGACACAAAAATCGCGGATGAACCCGCACGACTATGGACGAGTATGGAAAGTAAAAACCCGCATTAACAGGCAGTTAATGCGGGTTAGTGAACGTTCACGGACGAGGATGGACTAAAACTTACTTACCAATACAGAAGCTGGAGAAAATCCGTCCCAGCAGGTCGTCGGAGGTAAACTCGCCGGTAATCTCGCTTAAGCTTTGCTGCGCCAGGCGCAACTCTTCCGCCAGCAGTTCCCCCGCCCATGCGCCTAATAGCTGCGCTTTGCCCTGTTCAAGATGGTCAGCGGCTTCCGCCAGCGCCTGTAGGTGACGGCGGCGGGCCAGGAAGCCGCCTTCCATATTGGTATCAAACCCCATGCTCTGCTTGAGGTGGTTACGCAACACGTCGACGCCTTCGCCGGTACGCGCCGAGAGGCGAACCAGTGAGTGACCGTTTACTTCACTAATACCCAACGTTTCGCCGGTGATATCCGCCTTGTTACGTACCACGGTAATCGGTAGATTTTTGGGCAGACGGGCGATAAAGTCCGGCCAGATGTCGGCAGGGTCAACGGCGTCCGTCGTGGTGCCATCCACCATAAACAGCACGCGATCGGCCTGTTCAATCTCCTGCCAGGCGCGTTCGATGCCGATACGCTCAACTTCGTCGCTGGCGTCGCGCAGTCCGGCGGTATCGATGATATGCAGCGGCATCCCGTCGATGTGAATATGCTCGCGCAACACGTCGCGCGTGGTACCGGCGATATCGGTAACAATGGCCGCTTCACGGCCTGCCAGCGCATTCAGCAGGCTGGATTTCCCGGCATTCGGGCGTCCGGCAATCACTACCTTCATCCCTTCGCGCAGCAGGCTGCCCTGGCGCGCTTCGGTTCGCACGGCGTCAAGATCGGCGATGACGCCATTGAGCTGCGCTTCAATTTTGCCGTCAGAGAGAAAGTCGATCTCCTCATCCGGAAAATCGATAGCCGCTTCGACGTAGATTCGCAGGTGAGTAAGTGCTTCCACAAGGTGGTTAACGCGGGCGGAAAATGCCCCCTGTAACGAGTTTAGCGCCGAACGCGCCGCCTGTTCGGAACTGGCATCGATCAGGTCGGCAATGGCTTCCGCCTGGGCTAAATCGAGCTTATCGTTGAGGAACGCTCGCTCGGAGAACTCGCCAGGTCGGGCAATGCGCACGCCTGGAAGCGTCAGGATACGTTTTAACAGCAGGTCCAGGATCACCGGACCGCCGTGCCCTTGTAGCTCCAGCACATCTTCACCGGTGAAGGAGTTCGGGCCGGGGAACCACAGCGCAATACCCTGATCCAGCGCGCTGCCGTCAACGTCTTTAAACGGCAGGTAGTCGGCATAGCGCGGCTTCGGCAGCTTGCCCAGCACCTCTTGCGCAACGTCGCGCGCTTTCAGACCAGAGATACGCAGGATACCCACGCCACCGCGTCCCGGTGGGGTTGCCTGGGCGACGATAGTGTCGTTATGGCTCATGGTTAGTCTCAACTTTGTTGCAATAAAAAAGGCGGTCATATGACCGCCTTTTGATTGTAGGCCTGATAAGCGTTAGCGCCATCAGGCTGACCGGCGCGCCTTGCCGGATGGCGGCTTCGCCTTATCCGGCCTACACCGAATCAGGATTTTTTCTTCTCGCGGCTATGCAGGCCACGCTTCTCCAGACCACGGTAAATCAGCTGCTGCTGAATGATGGTGACCAGGTTGCTGACGATATAGTACAGCACCAGACCTGACGGGAACCACAGGAAGAACACCGTAAAGATGACCGGCATAAAGGTCATGATCTTCTGCTGCATCGGGTCGGTCACGGTGGTCGGCGACATCTTCTGAATGAAGAACATCGTTACGCCCATCAGGATCGGCAGAATGTAGTACGGGTCCTGTGCGGACAGGTCATGAATCCACAGCGCGAACGGCGCATGACGCAGTTCAATGGAACCCATCAGCATGTAGTACAACGCCAGGAAGATAGGCATCTGGATGATCAGCGGGAAGCAGCCGCCCAGCGGGTTAACCTTCTCCGCTTTGTACAGGGCCATCATCTCCTGGCTTTGGCGCTGTTTATCATCGCCAAGACGTTCGCGCATCGCCTGAATTTTCGGCTGCAGCATACGCATCTTCGCCATTGACGTGTACTGCGCTTTGGTCAGCGGGTACATGATACCGCGAACGATAAAGGTAATGATGATAATGGAGAAGCCCCAGTTGCCCACAAAGCTGTGGATCCACTTCAGCAACTTGAACAGTGGCTGAGAGATGAACCACAACCAGCCGTAGTCCACGGTCAAATCCAGGTGCGGTGCAACAGCCGCCATTTTATCCTGAATTTCCGGGCCGACCCACAGGGTGCTGGTCATCGCGCCAGTCTGGCCTGGCTGTACCAGTACCGGCTGCGCTTTATAGCCGATAGCGACAATGCCGTTACCCAGATTGGCGGTGTAGAAATTGTTGGTGCCGTCGTTACGCGGAATCCATGCGGTGGCGAAATACTGCTGCAACATTGCCACCCAACCGCCTTTGGAGCTGACGTTGAGGTTTTCGTTATCGGCAATGGTGTCGAATTTGTATTTCTCATACTTCTCATCCGGCGTGGAGTACGCTGCGCCGCGGAACGTATGCAGCGCAAAGTTGCTGCTGCCGGTGTCGCGATGAGGAGGCAGGTTGACGGATTGTTTTAACTGACCAAAGGTGGAGACTTCCAGCGGTTTTTCGCCGGTGTTCTGCACGCTATAGTTCACGTTAACCGCATAATCGCCACGCTTAAAGACAAACGTTTTGGTAAACGTGTTGCCTGCGGCGTCAGTATAAGTCATCGGAACCTGCAGTTCGTTCTGACCGTCGGCCAGTACAAACGCCTCTTTCTCGACGTTGTACAGCGGACGCGGGCCGTTCGCCGGGTTATCCGGGCCGTCGCGGCCTGTCAGGCCGCTTTGCGCCTGATAGATAAACTGCGGGGTGGTTTCCAGCAGCTGGAACGGTTCGTTGGAACCCAGTTCTTTCGGGTAAGCCGGGAGCAAGGCCTGCTCGACATCACCACCACGGGTGTTGATAGTCAAATCAAGCACATCGGTTTTCACCGTAATCATTTTCCCCTGGCCACTGGCTGGTACGCCCTGGTCGGCGGCGCTACCCGCTGCGGTGGTCGTTGTCTGCGTGGTCTGTTGAGTCTGAGGTTGCGGATTTTTATCCTGCTCCCAGGCTTGCCAGATCATGAAAGACACGAACAGCAAAGCGATGACTAAAAGATTGCGTTGCGAATCCATCGTTAGTGTTCTCTGGTATCAAATGGTCCGGGCGGGACGGGATCGTCACCACCAGGGTGTAAAGGGTGGCATTTTAATACGCGTTTCACCGTCAACCAACTGCCTTTTATCACTCCAAACCTGCGCAATGCCTCAATTCCGTAGCTTGAGCACGTTGGCGTGAAACGACAATGCGGCCCAAGCAGCGGACTGATCAGGCGTTGATAGACCCGAATAAGGGCTATCAGGACCCGCGAGCCAGGCGACAGTGGCGGCGCCATAATTTTTCCAACGCTTCCGAGAGAGCACGGTTATCGAGGTCGGCAACCCCTTTTTTCGCCACCACCACGAAATCCATTGCAGGAAGTTCATGCTGGCGCAGACGGAAGCTTTCACGCGTCAGACGTTTAATCCGGTTGCGTTCATGCGCACGTCGAACATTTTTCTTGGCGACGGTAAGACCGATACGGGGATGCCCCAGCGAATTCAGGCGGCCGAGGATGGTGATTTGCGGCGTGCCAGCCCGTTGAGGTTGCTGGAAGACGAATGTGAAATGAGCGGGAGTTAACAAACGTAACTCCCTGGGAAATGCGAGCTTAACCACTCAGGGGTTAGCTTTATTACTTGGAAACGGTCAGACGAGCGCGGCCTTTAGCACGACGACGTGCCAGAACCTGACGACCATTTTTAGTAGCCATACGAGCACGGAAGCCGTGAGAACGGTTGCGCTTCAGTACAGACGGTTGAAAAGTGCGTTTCATGGCGATTTCTACCTAAACTTGAATAAATTCACTGACTTTTGCGTATACCCGAACAAACTTTGAACGACTTACGCCACAGTGTGGGTGATTAAAGAGGCCGGATTGTAATAATTGTACACTCCGGAGTCAATTCTCTTTCCTTATTTTCCCGCGATTTTCCACGCCTTTTTGTGCGGAAAATAAGCAGCGTTGACGCCATATGACGGGCATTGCGCGACGGGTGGAGAATTATACGGACTGCCAGGTAAAGCGCAAGGATCGCCCTGGATCTTTATGCGATCTTTTAGGCGTCTGCTCACCTTTACCTATTAATTTTTTCAATATGCGCGCGAAAGCGTACAGGAGTTCCCCAGGATCGATTACACTTATACTTTCCTGGAAAGTCCTGTGGATAAATCGGGAAGAATCTGTGAGAAACAGAAGATCTCTTGCTCAGTTTAGGCTATGATCCGCGGTCCTGATCGTTTCAAACGATCCTGGTCAGGCATGAACACGAAATCTTTCAGACTGCGTGAAGTCGCGATCGTTTGAAAGATCCGTGAAAACCGCAGACAGCGGTTCGTGCGTCACCCTTCATGCAGGGTCTTATCGACGTGCGCCAACAATCATTAATGTATCAGCCTTTGTCATTTATCGACTTTTGTTCGAGTGGAGTCCGCCGTGTCACTTTCGCTTTGGCAGCAGTGTCTTGCCCGATTGCAGGATGAGTTACCAGCCACAGAATTCAGTATGTGGATACGCCCGTTGCAGGCGGAACTGAGCGATAACACGCTGGCTTTGTATGCGCCAAACCGTTTTGTGCTCGATTGGGTAAGAGATAAGTACCTCAACAATATCAATGGATTACTCAACACATTCTGCGGCGCGGATGCCCCACAACTGCGTTTTGAAGTGGGAACAAAGCCCGTTACGCAAACGCTAAAAACGCCTGTGCATAACGTTGTCGCGCCTGCGCAGACAACGACGGCGCAGCCGCAGCGCGTAGCGCCTGCGGCCCGTTCGGGCTGGGACAACGTACCAGCGCCGGCGGAGCCGACCTACCGCTCCAACGTCAATGTTAAACATACATTTGATAACTTCGTCGAAGGTAAATCCAACCAACTGGCGCGCGCGGCGGCACGTCAGGTGGCGGATAATCCTGGCGGCGCCTATAACCCGTTATTCCTCTATGGCGGCACCGGTCTGGGTAAAACTCACCTGCTGCACGCGGTGGGTAACGGCATTATGGCGCGCAAACCCAATGCGAAAGTCGTGTATATGCACTCCGAGCGCTTTGTGCAGGACATGGTAAAAGCCCTGCAAAATAACGCCATCGAAGAGTTTAAACGCTACTACCGCTCCGTTGACGCATTGCTGATCGACGATATTCAATTCTTCGCCAATAAAGAACGATCCCAGGAAGAGTTTTTCCATACCTTTAACGCTCTGCTGGAAGGCAATCAGCAGATCATTTTGACGTCGGATCGCTATCCGAAAGAGATCAACGGCGTTGAGGATCGTCTCAAGTCCCGCTTTGGTTGGGGGCTAACAGTGGCGATCGAACCGCCAGAACTGGAAACCCGCGTGGCGATCCTGATGAAAAAAGCGGACGAAAATGATATTCGTCTGCCAGGCGAGGTCGCGTTCTTTATCGCCAAGCGTCTACGCTCTAACGTACGTGAACTGGAAGGCGCGCTGAACCGGGTGATCGCCAATGCCAACTTTACCGGCCGGGCGATTACTATCGACTTTGTGCGCGAAGCGCTGCGCGATTTACTGGCGTTGCAGGAAAAACTGGTCACCATCGACAATATTCAGAAGACGGTGGCCGAGTATTACAAAATCAAAATTGCGGATCTGCTTTCTAAGCGTCGATCTCGCTCGGTAGCACGTCCGCGCCAGATGGCTATGGCGCTGGCAAAAGAGCTCACCAACCACAGTCTGCCGGAAATCGGCGATGCGTTTGGCGGGCGCGACCACACTACCGTACTTCATGCCTGTCGTAAAATTGAGCAACTGCGTGAAGAAAGCCACGATATCAAAGAAGATTTTTCGAATTTAATCAGAACATTGTCGTCGTGATCCTATGAAATTTACCGTTGAACGTGAACATTTATTAAAACCGCTTCAGCAGGTCAGCGGCCCGCTGGGCGGTCGTCCTACGCTGCCGATTCTCGGTAACCTGCTCCTCCAGGTAGCGGACGGTACGCTTTCTCTGACCGGCACCGATCTTGAAATGGAGATGGTCGCGCGCGTTACGCTTTCTCAGCCGCATGAGCCGGGCGCCACTACCGTGCCGGCGCGGAAATTCTTTGATATCTGCCGCGGCCTGCCGGAGGGCGCGGAGATTGCCGTTCAGTTGGAAGGCGATCGGATGCTGGTGCGTTCTGGCCGTAGCCGCTTCTCGCTGTCTACACTGCCTGCCGCCGATTTCCCGAATCTTGACGACTGGCAAAGCGAAGTTGAATTTACGCTGCCGCAGGCCACGATGAAGCGCCTGATTGAAGCGACCCAGTTTTCGATGGCCCATCAGGATGTGCGCTACTACTTAAACGGTATGCTGTTTGAAACGGAAGGTAGCGAACTGCGCACTGTCGCGACCGACGGCCACCGTCTGGCGGTGTGCTCAATGCCGCTGGAAGCGTCCTTACCCAGCCACTCGGTGATTGTGCCGCGTAAAGGCGTGATTGAACTGATGCGTATGCTCGACGGCGGCGAAAACCCGCTGCGCGTGCAGATCGGCAGTAATAATATCCGCGCGCACGTCGGCGACTTTATCTTTACCTCGAAGCTGGTGGATGGTCGCTTCCCGGACTACCGTCGCGTTCTGCCAAAGAATCCGGATAAGCATCTGGAAGCGGGCTGCGATATCCTCAAGCAGGCGTTTGCCCGGGCGGCAATCCTCTCGAATGAGAAATTCCGCGGCGTGCGTCTGTACGTCAGTGAGAATCAGCTCAAAATCACCGCCAATAACCCGGAACAGGAAGAAGCGGAAGAGATTCTGGACGTGAGCTACGGCGGGACGGAGATGGAAATCGGCTTTAACGTCAGTTATGTGCTGGACGTGCTCAATGCGCTGAAGTGCGAAACCGTGCGCATTATGCTGACGGATTCCGTATCCAGCGTACAGATTGAGGATGCGGCGTCACAGAGTGCTGCCTACGTTGTTATGCCAATGAGGCTGTAGAATCTGAAAAGGGGCTGGTTTACTTGCCATTTCGCCTCCCGGCAGTGCTCGAAATGCTCACGTACTTCGTGTACGCTCCGCTTTCTGCGCGCTGGCGGTAGACGAACTGGCTGCGACACACACGCCCCTGGACGAATGTACTAATATATGTCACTGACGCGCCTTTTAATCAAAGACTTCCGCAACATAGAAAATGCGGATCTCGCTTTATCCCCCGGCTTTAACTTCCTGGTTGGCGCCAACGGTAGCGGCAAAACCAGCGTGCTGGAAGCTATCTATACGCTTGGCCACGGTCGGGCGTTTCGCAGTTTGCAGCCTGGCCGCGTGATTCGTCATGAGCAGGAAGCGTTTGTTCTCCACGGGCGATTACAGGGCGAAGAGCGTGAGACGTCGATTGGCTTAACCAAAGATAAGCAGGGCGACAGCAAAGTCCGTATCGACGGTACCGACGGTCACAAGATCGCGGAGCTGGCGCATTTAATGCCGATGCAGTTGATTACGCCGGAGGGGTTTACTTTACTCAACGGCGGCCCCAAATACAGAAGAGCGTTCCTTGACTGGGGATGCTTTCACAACGAAGCCGGATTCTTCACCGCCTGGAGTAACCTGAAACGATTGCTGAAACAGCGTAATGCTGCGCTGCGCCAGGTGAGTCGTTATGAGCAATTGCGCCCGTGGGATAAAGAGCTGATCCCGTTGGCGGAACAAATTAGTACCTGGCGGGCGGAGTACAGCATCGCTATCGCACAGGACATGGCGGATACCTGTCAGCAGTTTTTACCTGAATTTTCCCTGACGTTCTCTTTCCAGCGCGGCTGGGAGAAAGAGACAGACTATGCGGACGTGCTGGAGCGAAGCTTTGAGCGTGACCGTATGTTGACCTACACCGCGCACGGGCCGCATAAAGCGGACTTTCGCATTCGCGCTGACGGCGCGCCGGTGGAAGATACCCTGTCGCGCGGGCAGCTAAAGTTATTGATGTGCGCCTTACGTCTGGCGCAGGGCGAGTTCCTCACCCGCGAAAGCGGGCGGCGCTGCCTGTACCTGATAGATGATTTTGCCTCTGAACTTGACGATGCGCGTCGCGGACTGCTGGCCAGCCGCTTAAAAGCCACGCAATCGCAGGTCTTTGTCAGCGCAATTAGCGCTGAACACGTTATAGACATGTCGGATGAAAATTCGAAGATGTTTACCGTGGAAAAGGGTAAAATAACGGATTAACCCAAGATTAAATGAGCGAGAAACGTTGATGTCGAATTCTTATGACTCCTCCAGTATCAAAGTCCTGAAAGGGCTGGATGCGGTGCGTAAGCGCCCGGGTATGTATATCGGCGACACGGATGACGGCACCGGTCTGCACCACATGGTATTCGAGGTGGTAGATAACGCTATCGACGAAGCGCTCGCAGGTCACTGTAAAGATATCGTCGTGACTATTCACGCCGATAACTCCGTGTCCGTAACGGATGATGGCCGTGGCATTCCGACCGGGATTCACCCGGAAGAAGGCGTCTCGGCGGCGGAAGTGATCATGACCGTTCTGCACGCGGGCGGTAAATTTGACGATAACTCCTATAAAGTCTCCGGTGGTCTGCACGGCGTGGGCGTCTCGGTAGTCAACGCTCTGTCGCAAAAACTGGAACTGGTTATCCAGCGAGATGGCAAAATTCACCGTCAGATCTACGAGCACGGCGTGCCGCAGGCACCCCTGGCCGTCACTGGCGATACCGATAAAACCGGTACGATGGTACGTTTCTGGCCGAGCCACGAAACCTTCACCAACGTCACTGAATTTGAATATGAGATCCTGGCGAAACGCCTGCGTGAACTGTCATTCCTGAACTCAGGCGTCTCCATCCGTCTGCGCGACAAGCGCGATGGCAAAGAAGATCATTTCCACTACGAAGGCGGCATCAAGGCGTTTGTTGAATATCTGAACAAGAATAAAACGCCGATCCACCCGAATATCTTCTACTTCTCCACCGAAAAAGACGGTATCGGCGTGGAAGTAGCGCTGCAGTGGAACGACGGTTTCCAGGAAAACATCTACTGCTTTACCAACAACATTCCGCAGCGCGACGGCGGTACCCACCTGGCAGGCTTCCGTGCGGCGATGACCCGTACGCTGAACGCCTATATGGACAAAGAAGGTTACAGCAAAAAAGCTAAAGTCAGCGCTACCGGCGATGATGCCCGTGAAGGTCTGATTGCGGTGGTTTCCGTAAAAGTACCGGACCCGAAATTCTCCTCACAGACCAAAGATAAGCTGGTCTCTTCCGAGGTGAAATCGGCGGTAGAACAGCAGATGAACGAACTGCTGAGCGAATACCTGCTGGAAAACCCATCTGACGCGAAAATCGTCGTCGGCAAAATTATCGACGCCGCGCGTGCGCGTGAAGCGGCGCGTCGCGCCCGTGAAATGACCCGTCGTAAAGGCGCGCTGGATTTAGCCGGTCTGCCGGGCAAACTGGCGGACTGCCAGGAACGCGACCCGGCGCTGTCCGAACTGTACCTGGTGGAAGGGGACTCCGCGGGCGGCTCTGCGAAGCAGGGGCGTAACCGCAAGAACCAGGCGATTCTGCCGCTGAAAGGTAAAATCCTCAACGTCGAGAAAGCGCGCTTCGACAAGATGCTCTCCTCTCAGGAAGTGGCGACGCTGATCACCGCGCTGGGCTGCGGTATCGGTCGCGACGAGTACAACCCGGACAAGCTGCGCTATCACAGCATCATCATCATGACCGATGCGGACGTCGACGGCTCGCACATCCGTACGCTGCTGTTGACCTTCTTCTATCGTCAGATGCCGGAAATCGTCGAGCGCGGCCACGTTTACATTGCCCAGCCGCCGCTGTACAAAGTGAAGAAAGGCAAGCAGGAACAGTACATTAAAGACGATGAAGCGATGGATCAGTACCAGATTTCCATCGCGCTTGACGGTGCGACTCTGCACGCGAACGCTCATGCGCCGGCGCTATCCGGCGAAGCGTTAGAAAAACTGGTCTCTGAATATAACGCCACGCAGAAAATGATTGGTCGTATGGAGCGTCGCTTCCCGAAAGCGCTGCTCAAAGAGCTGGTGTATCAGCCAACTCTGACCGAAGCCGATCTTTCTGATGAGCAGACTGTAACGCGCTGGGTGAATGCGCTGATTACCGAGCTGAATGAGAAAGAGCAGCACGGCAGTCAGTGGAAGTTCGATGTTCATACTAATACGGAACAGAATCTGTTCGAGCCGATTGTTCGCGTGCGTACGCATGGCGTGGATACCGATTATCCGTTGGATCACGAGTTTGTGACCGGCGCGGAATATCGTCGTATCTGCACGCTGGGCGAGAAGCTGCGCGGTCTGATTGAAGAGGATGCGTTTATTGAACGCGGCGAGCGTCGCCAGCCGGTAACCAGCTTCGAGCAGGCGCTGGAGTGGCTGGTGAAAGAATCACGTCGCGGTCTGGCTATCCAGCGTTATAAAGGTCTGGGTGAAATGAACCCGGATCAGCTGTGGGAAACCACCATGGACCCGGAAAGCCGCCGTATGCTGCGCGTGACCGTTAAAGATGCGATTGCTGCCGACCAGCTGTTCACCACGCTGATGGGTGATGCCGTTGAGCCGCGTCGTGCCTTTATCGAAGAGAACGCCCTGAAAGCAGCGAATATCGATATTTAACCTGCCTTAATCCCCGGCCTACCGCTGGTTGGCCGGGGCATCATGATGTTCATCGACATAGCTGAATAAAAAATCTCTAAAGCGCTGAGTGGCGGGCGTTTGTGCGCGCCACGCATGGAAATAAAGGTTCATATTGCGCCGCAGCGGAGGCGTGAGCGAACAGGTCGCTAATTGGTAGCTTTTGGCGTAATGGCGGGAAAAGGTTCCGGCGATCACCACGCCTTCACACTGCGCCGCCAGCGACATGGCGGTCGCCATATGCTCCACCGTCATTTTGGGCTTAATGCGCACACCAGCGGTCGCGGAGATCATCGGAATGGATTCGTTGCCAACGGCGATCAGCTCTTCGCTTTGAATCTCTTCCCAGCGAACCGTTTTTTTATGCAGCCGATAGTCCGGATGGCAGTACAGGGCGATTTCCGTTGTGAACAGCGTTTGTTTGTCGATTTCCGGTTCCAGCGGCCGCTCCGGGCCGATACCAAAATCGGCTTCTCCCAACATAATGCTTTTTTGTAATTGCGACATGGGCTTATCAATAAGCTGTACATGGGTATGCGGGTGCTGCCGCTTAAAGGCATGGATAATTTTCGGCAAAAAGGCACAGGCTATTAATGGTGCGCCAACAACCCGCACCAGGGATTTTTTGATCTCTTTCAGGTCGCGGGCATAATTTTCGGCCCGTTGAAACTCTTCAACAACCCGCATGGCGGCGGGTAAAAACTTTTCGCCGTCGGGCGACAGCTTCACCACGCGCGAAGTGCGGTCGAAAAGGGAAACCTCCATCTGGCTTTCCATTTCGTTGATTAAACCGCTAACGGCGCCCTGCGTGATGCACAGATATTTGCTGGCGGCGGTAAAACTACGCAAATCCGCGACGGCCAGAAACGCGCGAAATTGCCGGATAGTTAAATTCATTTGCCACCTGTGTTACCCCTTTACAGAGAGGATTTTATCTCAGGCTGGATAAGGTCGTGTTGATACGACTCGCAAATACAGGGGGTCTGCCTGCGGCGCAGGCAGACAGTTGGCTTATTTTACGGTGATGGTTGGTGATTTTTTCATGGTTTCCTCGGTCAGCTCCTGGCCGATACCAGGAAGCTCCGGGACTTCGTACATGCCGTTCTTGGGTAGATAGTTGTATTTACAGGTCTGTGTATTCGGTTCCAGCAGCGCATACCGGTGCAGTTCGTGGATGACGAAGTTGGGGATTGCGGTTTCCATATGCAGCGCCACCGCTGTGGAAATCGGCCCGCCGCAAACGTGGATTTGCACCGTTTTGTCGTAAACGTGCGCCATATCGCAGATTTTCTTCACTTCGGTAATGCCGCCGCAGGTGCAGATATCGGGCTGAATCACGCTCAGGCTGCCGTTTTCCAGGAAAGGACGGTATCCCCAGCGCCAGTAAATGCGTTCGCCAGCCGCCAGTGGAATATTAACTTTATCAGCTACTTGTTTCATTTGTCCGGGGTTTAACGGCATGACTGGTTCTTCGTAGTAGAAAATACCCAGTTCTTCTATCATGCGACCAAACTGAATTGCGGATGTAGTATCCGTAAAGGCGTGCATTTCGGCGATGATATCCACGTCCGGGCCGACCGCATCACGAATGGCGGCCATACGGTCGTAGCCCAGACGCAGGATTTTATCGGTGAGAGGCCCGTTGAGGTTTTGCTGGTTCCAGTTGCCGTGGCGATCCATTGCGACGGTATCCACTTTTATTGCGTCATAGCCTTCGCTGACGGCGGTCAGCGCCGCCTGTGCATACTGCTCCGGCTCGGTCAGCATATCTTTATCGCTGCCGTCCCCCCAACCAAACTGTAGCTGACTGGCGTAGGTTCTTATTTTCTCGCGGCTTTTGCCGCCAAGCATTTTATACAGCGGCACGCCCCACGCTTTGCCTTTGATATCCCACAGCGCGATATCGATGCCGCTCATCGCCGCGGAAAAAATGCCGCCGCCGCCCTGCCCCCAGAAGGTTTTTTTGAGCATCTTTTCCCAGATAGCTTCGTTATTCATCGGGTCCATGCCGATGATAATGGCGGCTAAATCTTTTGCCATGCCGATGCCCGCAGAGGCGCCGACGCCGTAAGCCAGCCCGACTTCGCCAAAACCGGAAATGCCCTCGTCGGTATTAATTTTTACCACCACCGGACGCCATTTGCTGGTGGCGGACGCAAAATCGTTCGCCACATCAATAATATCAACGCTGGTAATTTTCATCATTTACTCCTCGTAATTAATATTTTTTAATCGTTAAGATTAATGCCGATACCACGGCGATAGCGCTGATAAAAACCAGGCATAGTAAGCCGCCGGTATAAGTTCCAGTGATAGAAATAAATAAGCCGATAAATACGGGAGATAATGAAGAGAGTCCATTGGCGACGCCGTTCATTACGCCGCTGGCGGCGGAAATAGATTTTCCGGGTATCATTCCCTGTAATAACGTCCAGGCAACGGGCGTACCCATCGTACAGAAAGCAACAGCAAAGGAGAGGAGTACCGCTGACATATATTTATGTTCGGTTATGGTACCGAAATAGATACTGACGCCAGCGAAAAACATTAATACCATTAATATGGGGGCGCTGCGTCCTATTTTATCGACGAAGATCCCCGCAGCGGCTTTAGAAAATATTGACAGGACAAAGGGAAGCGACGCCAGCCAGCCCATTTCCGCCCAGCTAAATCCCCTGGCTGATTTAAGATAGGTCGGCAGCCAGGTAATCATCCCCCAGTACAGGCATTGCAGGCACAGGTACCACAGCACCAGCAACCAGTAGCAATAGTTGGTGATCACCGGTTTGACCCGCAACATAAAACTTTCGCTGTTGCCTGCGCTTTCCGTTTCCTGCCCGGCTTTGATATAAGCCAGTTCCTGCTCGCTGATACTTTTATGTTGTTCTGGTTTATCAGCAACATATCGCCAAAGTAGCCAGAGTGGGATTAACCCAAGAGCGGCGCATAAAAAGAAGTTGGAGCGCCAGCCGTGGGTGCCTATCCACCAGGTGAAAAAAGGCATCGCAATGGCGGGTGCCACCGACTGGCCGACGATCCACGCCGCGTTTGCTCTGCCGCGCTCCTGCTTCGGGAACCAGTTTTTAATAAATACGCTTTGCAGCGGATAATAAAAACCCTCCCCAACGCCCAGTAATATACGGCAAATAATAATTAGAGCGAATGATGTTGCTACGCCGCCAATCATTAAAGCGATAGTCCAGATCAGAATACAAAGCATCATTGCTTTTCTGGGGCCGAGATAATCGCCAAGCGGTGATAATACAACGTTAGCGATACCATAAGCGGCCAGAAAGACGGTCATCATCATGCCGATTTGCAATGGCATACCTTCAATACCCATATAGGCTAAGAAGGGTTCATTCGCGGCTAATACCGAAACATTAACGCGATCGAGATAAGCAATAAATATTCCAATAAACAGACAGGCAACGATTAAAAATCTTTTCCTGGTTGGGGGGGCGGTAAGGGCCATCGACATTAGCGATCTCCTTCTCATCGGATAAGGTTATTTTAAAATATAAGTTTTTGTTGATTTTTACTGATTAAGAGCCAATCCCATTAGGCTCTAAGTGATGATGTCCAAAGTAGCAATACACATTCTTTTAGAAAAACGGTATTTTCTGTTTGATTAATGAGGTTATCTAATACATCAGGATGGGAGAATACGGCCTGAAAAGGGGAATCCCGTTTGTGAATCTTATCCCCCTTTCTCTTGGATTCTTTACTGTTTTTTGAGCGGAATCGCGTTAGCATGAGTCAGGACTCATTTAATGCGGGGATTTCATGGCTATCAAACTTATTGCTATCGACATGGATGGCACCCTTCTGCTGCCCGATCACACCATTTCTCCGGCGGTTAAAAACGCGATTGCCGCTGCGCGTGAAAAAGGGGTAAACGTGGTGCTGACCACAGGCCGTCCGTATGCGGGTGTGCACAGTTACCTGAAAGAACTTCACATGGAACAGCCCGGTGATTATTGCATCACCTATAACGGGGCGCTGGTGCAGAAAGCAGGGGACGGCAGTACGGTTGCGCAAACGGCGCTCAGCTATGATGACTACCGTTACCTGGAAAAACTGTCCCGTGAGGTGGGTTCTCACTTCCACGCATTAGACCGAAATACGCTTTATACCGCTAACCGCGATATCAGCTACTACACGGTGCATGAGTCGTATGTGGCGACCATTCCGCTGGTATTTTGTGAAGCGGAGAAGATGGACCCGAACACCCAGTTCCTGAAAGTTATGATGATCGATGAGCCTGCCGTTCTCGACCGGGCGATTGCGCGTATACCGGCAGAGGTGAAGGAAAAGTACACCGTGCTGAAAAGTGCGCCGTACTTCCTTGAAATCCTCGATAAACGGGTTAATAAAGGCACTGGCGTAAAATCACTGGCCGAGGCGCTGGGTATTAAGCCAGAGGAGGTGATGGCGATTGGCGATCAGGAAAACGACATTGCGATGATCGAATACGCCGGTATGGGCGTGGCAATGGACAACGCCATTCCGTCGGTCAAAGAGGTGGCTAACTTTGTGACTAAATCGAACCTTGAAGATGGTGTTGCCTGGGCGATTGAAAAATTTGTGCTGAACCCCGATCACTCATCCGGCCATTTCCCCGCCCGATAAGGCATAGTCGCCATCGGGCAAATACGCGCTTAACGACCCGCACTTGCTGCGGGTTTTTTTATGTCTTTCGTTTACGTCTTATAACGTTCCCATAACCAATTGTCGTTTTTGTGATCTAAATTGTAGTACAACATAATTGTGTTGTACTACATTAATGACATGATAACGACGGTTGATATCACGCTAGTACTACAAAATTGCGGCGTAATTCAGCTATCGCGGTAAAGTAAGAGAGTTCACATCGAGCACAAGGACTCTCTATGACTCTCAATAAAACCGATCGCATCGTTATCACGCTGGGCAAACAGATTGTCAGCGGTAAATACGTACCCGGTTCGGCGCTGCCAGCGGAAGCGGATCTGTGCGAGGAGTTTGAAACGTCTCGCAACATCATTCGCGAAGTGTTTCGTTCGCTTATGGCGAAGCGGCTAATTGAAATGAAGCGCTATCGCGGCGCGTTTATCGCACCGCGTAACCAGTGGAATTATCTCGATACCGACGTGCTGCAATGGGTGCTGGAAAACGACTACGACCCGAGGCTTATCAGCGCGATGAGCGAAATACGAAACCTGGTGGAGCCAGCAATAGCACGCTGGGCGGCGGAACGGGCAACATCAAGCGATCTGGCTGAAATTGAGTCGGCGCTAAACGACATGATTGCCAACAACCAGGACCGGGAAGCGTTTAACGAGGCGGATATTCGCTATCACGAAGCAGTGTTGCAGTCGGTGCATAACCCGGTACTGCAACAGTTAAATGTAGCGATCAGCTCGCTACAGCGAGCGGTATTTGAACGGACCTGGATGGGCGATGCGGCCAATATGCCGAAAACGCTCCAGGAACATAAGGCGCTATTCGATGCGATACGGCATCAGGATGGCGATGCGGCAGAGCAGGCGGCATTAACCATGATCGCCAGCTCGACACGAAGGTTAAAGGAAATCACATGACAGCTCGCTACATCGCAATTGACTGGGGATCGACCAATCTGCGCGCCTGGCTTTACCAGGGCGACAAATGCCTGGAGAGCAGGCAATCAGAAGCAGGCGTTACACGCCTGAACGGTAAATCTCCTGACGCGGTGTTAGCAGAAGTCACAACACACTGGCGCGACAGCGCCACCCCCGTGGTAATGGCGGGCATGATCGGCAGTAACGTAGGCTGGCAAAATGCGCCTTATCTGCCGGTTCCCGCCCTGTTCTCCGCTATTGGCGAACAGTTAACCGCCGTTGGCGACAACATCTGGATCATCCCCGGATTGTGTGTCTCACGCGAGGATAACCACAACGTGATGCGCGGCGAAGAGACGCAACTGCTTGGCGCCCGCGAACTTTCTCCTTCTTCTGTCTATGTCATGCCCGGCACGCATTGCAAATGGGTACAGACTGATACGCAACAAATTCATGATTTTCGTACTGTGATGACAGGCGAACTCCATCACTTGTTGCTGCGTCACTCGCTGGTCGGGGCTGGTTTGCCGGAACAGGAAGCTTCTGGCGACGCCTATGCCGCGGGGCTGGAGCGCGGTCTTAATTCTCCTGCCGTCCTGCCTTCTCTTTTTGAGGTTCGCGCCTCGCACGTGTTGGGACATCTTGCGCGTGAGCAGGTCAGCGACTTCCTCTCCGGCCTGTTGATTGGCGCGGAAGTCGCCAGCATGAGCGAATCCTTCGCGGCGCAACAGGCTATCACTCTCGTCGCTGGACCCGCGCTGATCTCACGTTACCAACAGGCGTTTCGTGCTATTGGGCGTGATGTTTCAACCGTGGATGGCGATATGGCATTTCAGGCTGGAATAAGGAGCATCGCTCATGCAGTGGCAAACTAATCTCCCTCTCATCGCTATCTTACGCGGTATTACGCCCGATGATGCCCTGGCGCACGTTGGCGCGGTGGTGGATGCGGGATTTGACGCTATAGAAATTCCGCTTAACTCCCCACAGTGGGAAAAAAGCATTTCTTCCGTGGTGAAGGCGTATGGCGGCAGGGCGCTTATTGGCGCTGGTACCGTACTGAAACCGGAACAGGTAGACCAGCTTGCCGGGATGGGCTGCAAGCTGATCGTCACGCCGAATATCCAACCGGAGGTGATCCGCCGGGCGGTGAGCTATGGCATGACCGTGTGTCCGGGCTGCGCCACGGCAACGGAAGCCTTTTCTGCGCTGGATGCAGGCGCACAGGCGTTAAAAATTTTCCCGTCGTCGGCGTTTGGTCCGGGCTACATCAGCGCGCTGAAAGCGGTACTTCCGCCGGATGTTCCGCTATTTGCCGTCGGCGGTGTGACGCCGGAAAACCTGGCGCAATGGATTAAAGCCGGCTGTGTGGGCGCGGGACTGGGTAGCGATCTCTATCGCGCCGGGCAATCCGTTGAACGCACCGCGCAGCAGGCTGCGGCATTTGTTAATGCGTATCGAGAGGCAGTGAAATGAAAATAACTCACATCACCACGTACCGTTTACCTCCACGTTGGATGTTCCTGAAAATCGAAACGGATGAAGGCGTGGTTGGCTGGGGAGAGCCGGTCATTGAAGGTCGGGCACGTACTGTAGAGGCGGCAGTACATGAGTTTGCCGACTACCTGATAGGGAAAGATCCGGCGCGTATCAACGACCTGTGGCAGGTAATGTACCGGGCCGGTTTTTATCGCGGCGGCCCGATTATGATGAGCGCCATCGCCGGTATTGACCAGGCATTGTGGGATATCAAAGGCAAGGTGTTGAATGCGCCGGTCTGGCAGCTCATGGGCGGCCTGGTGCGCGACAAAATCAAGGCCTATAGCTGGGTGGGTGGCGATCGTCCGGCAGACGTCATTGACGGTATTGAAAAATTGCGCGGTATTGGTTTTGACACCTTCAAGCTGAACGGCTGTGAAGAGATGGGCGTGATTGATAACTCCCGTGCGGTGGATGCGGCGGTCAATACCGTGGCGCAAATCCGCGAAGCTTTCGGCAGTGAAATTGAGTTTGGGCTCGATTTCCACGGTCGCGTTAGCGCGCCGATGGCGAAGGTGCTGATTAAAGAACTGGAACCCTATCGTCCGCTGTTTATTGAAGAGCCGGTGCTGGCGGAACAGGCGGAATATTATCCGCGCCTGGCGGCGCAAACGCATATTCCGATTGCCGCAGGCGAGCGTATGTTCTCGCGTTTTGAATTTAAACGCGTGCTGGACGCGGGCGGGCTGGCGATTCTACAGCCGGATTTATCCCACGCGGGCGGCATTACCGAATGCTATAAAATCGCCGGAATGGCGGAAGCATATGACGTGGCGCTGGCACCGCATTGCCCGCTGGGTCCAATCGCCCTGGCTGCCTGCCTGCATATCGATTTTGTTTCGCGCAACGCGGTATTCCAGGAGCAGAGCATGGGCATTCACTATAACAAGGGCGCGGAACTGCTCGACTTTGTGAAAAACAAAGAAGACTTCAGCATGGACGGCGGCTTCTTTAAACCCTTAACCAAACCGGGTCTTGGCGTAGACATTGACGAGGCCAGGGTGATTGAACTTAGCAAAAGCGCGCCGGACTGGCGTAATCCGTTGTGGCGGCACGCTGACGGATCGGTAGCTGAGTGGTGATCGCCACGCTGTAGGCTCAACAAACGTCGCCCTCCGGGCAACCCAATTTAAATATAAAAACACACCCTCTGTAATTTACAGGGCATGGTGAGCGGCCTCGCTATGCCCAGAATCTGGAGACAGATGACGATGGATATTTCAGTTACAGCTGCACAGCCGGGGCGTCGCCGCTATCTGACGTTGGTGATGATCTTTATTACCGTGGTGATTTGCTACGTCGATCGCGCCAACCTTGCCGTGGCTTCCATGCATATTCAAAAAGAATTCGGCATTACCAAAGCGGAAATGGGCTATGTCTTCTCCGCTTTTGCCTGGCTCTATACGTTATGCCAGATCCCTGGCGGCTGGTTTCTCGACCGTATTGGGTCCCGGCTGACCTATTTTATCGCTATCTTCGGCTGGTCAGTCGCGACGCTATTGCAGGGGTTTGCGACGGGACTATTGTCGCTTATCGGCCTGCGCGCTATTACCGGGATTTTCGAGGCGCCGGCCTTTCCGGCAAATAACCGGATGGTCACTAGCTGGTTTCCGGAGCATGAGCGCGCATCCGCAGTCGGGTTCTACACCTCCGGACAGTTCGTCGGACTGGCATTCCTTACGCCGCTGCTGATCTGGATTCAGGAAATGCTGAGCTGGCACTGGGTCTTTATCGTCACCGGCGGTATCGGGATTATCTGGTCATTGGTCTGGTTTAAGGTTTATCAACCGCCGCGTTTGACGAAAAGCCTTAGCCAGGCGGAGCTGGAGTATATTCGCGATGGCGGCGGTCTGGTGGATGGCGATGCGCCAGCGAAAAAAGAGGCCCGCCAGCCGTTGACGAAAGCCGACTGGAAACTGGTGTTCCATCGTAAGCTGGTGGGCGTCTACCTCGGTCAGTTCGCCGTAAACTCTACGCTATGGTTCTTTCTGACCTGGTTCCCTAATTATCTGACCCAGGAAAAAGGCATTACCGCGCTAAAAGCGGGCTTTATGACGACCGTACCGTTCCTGGCTGCCTTTTTTGGCGTACTGCTCTCCGGTTGGCTGGCGGATAAACTGGTGAAAAAAGGCTTCTCGCTGGGCGTGGCGCGCAAAACGCCGATTATTTGCGGTTTGCTCATCTCCACGTGCATTATGGGCGCTAACTACACTAACGATCCGTTGTGGATTATGGCGTTGATGGCGATAGCTTTCTTCGGCAATGGATTTGCGTCCATTACCTGGTCGTTAATTTCTTCCCTTGCGCCGATGCGGTTGATTGGCCTTACCGGCGGTATGTTTAACTTTATCGGTGGGTTGGGCGGGATTAGCGTACCGTTAGTGATTGGTTATCTGGCGCAAAGCTACGGTTTTGCTCCGGCGCTGGTCTATATCTCCGTTGTGGCCCTGCTGGGTGCGCTGTCTTACATCCTGTTAGTGGGCGATGTGAAACGCGTCGGATAAGTTGGCCGTGGCGAGCCGGAAGCTATTATGGCGAAGGATGACCGGCTATCCATGCGTCGAGCGCCGTCACTCCCTGCGTCACGATAGTTTTAATATCTATATCGCTAAGCGGTTGCAATTCCAGCTCCCGACAGGCTTCGGTTGCCTGCGTCATCCCCAGGCTGGCGCAGCCGCTTTTTAATTTATGCGCCAGCCGCTTAATGTTAACGTCGTCATTCATGGCGCGCGCCGCCTCGATCTCCTCGACTAAAGGCAGCGCGCTGTCTTTGAATAACGCGACCCATTGCCGGAGTTTTTCCGGGCCGACAGACGCCATATCGCCGGCAAGCTGATGTTCATTCAGCATCGCCCGCGCGTTGTGAGATTTGCCCTGTAAATAGTGCGCTATCATACGGTAAAGCTCCTCGCGGGGAACGGGCTTTTGAATAATCCCGCAAAAAAGACCGGCGGTACGCTGACGAAGATTATCGTCTATCACATGCGCGCTAAAACCAATGCGTTTCATGGCGGGATACTGACTCATCAACTGCTGCGCCAGGGTTAAGCCGTCATAATCCGGTAAATCAAAATCCACCAGCGCCACATCAAAGGACTCGCCTTCGGCTAAACAGCGTAGCGCGTCATTCGCGCTTTCAGCTACTGAGACCTTCACCCCTTTGCCCATGAGCATTTCAGCGGTAATACGCTGCGTCAGCATATTATCTTCAATCAGCAACAGGCGTAGTCCGTTAAGATTTATCGGTTCCCTGAACGCATTTTTGCTTGCGGGTTTGGGGTGGCGAACCGGCAGTTGTAAACGAAAACAACTGCCAACATGAAGCGTACTGGTGACGGTTAGCGTCCCGCCCATTGCCTCTGCCAGGCTGGCGCTGATAGCCAGCCCCAGGCCCGTCCCGCCCCGGCGTCCTGTCGCCTGCACAAACGGTTTGAAAATAGCCGTCAGCTTCGCTTCAGGGATACCGCATCCGGTATCTTCAACCTCAATAAACCAGCTCTGATCGTCGCAAAACGTGCGCAGCACTATGCTGCCGCGATCGGTAAATTTCGCCGCATTACTTAAAAGATTAATCACAATTTGACGTATCCGGCGCGGATCGCCTTGTAGCGTGGAGGGGAGTTGCTCGCTAAAGTCGGCGATGAGCGCCACCTGCACGCGGCTGTGCATTAAATGCAGCGCGCTATTCAACAATTGTCGCGGTTCAAACGGCTCCTCGCTAATAGAAACGTTGGTGCCGCCTACTTCAATCGCCGAGTAATCCAGAATATCGTTAAGAATCGCCAGTAGCGATTCGCCTGAATCATTAATGGCCTGTAAGTCGTCGCGGTAGTTTGCCATGAGCGGTTTATCGGCCAGCAATTGTACCGTACCGAGAATGCCGTAAAGCGGCGTGCGAATTTCATGGCTCATGGCGGCAAGGAACGTCGATTTCGCCTCGTTGGCCTTTTCCGCTTCGGCGCGCGCCTGCCGGTGTTCCAGCACCAGCGCATGAAGCTCCGCCGTTTGCGATCGCACCTGTTCCGCCAAATCCTCACGATGGCGGTTTAATTTGCGCACGTTGGCGCGAAACGCTTCCATCAGACGGCTGATGGTATCCAGTTCGCTGACGCCAGCCGCCTCCGGAAACGGCGAATCAATATCGCCCTCCAGTAACCGCTGTAAGGCCTGCGTTTGTTGCGCCAGCGGGCGGGATACGGAACGGTAAACCACTCGCCAAAGAATAAAACTTAATGAGCACAGCGCCAGGATACCTAAGATCACTAACCCTATTTGCCCACGCTGACTGGCGTGTGTAAGACGCGCTAACCCAGCCTCGTTTCGTTTTTCGATGGCGTTCACCAACTGCGACACTTCCGTACTGAAGCGGGTAAACTGAAAGAGGTTATTGGCCATAAGCGTTTGAAGCTGGTCGCGGATGGCGTTTTCCTTACGAAACAGGGTAACCAGTGTGGTGTACTGGTTTATTTTCTCCAGCGCGTCGGCGATTTGGGCGCGAACGGTAGGATCTTCTATACGCTGCTGGCGGCGGGATAAAATTTTAACCAACTGATTAAGTTTTTCATCGGTGTCCTCGGCATCGCTCAGCCCTTGCGCGTCTTTTAAGGTCACAATGAGCTGCTTAAACCGCAGGGCATTGACCCGCAACTCATTCATCTGATTCACATACTCAAGGTCGATATCAATCAATCGGTCAAGCGCGCGTTCAGCCTGGTCCCCTTTACCGCTTTCGATAAGATCGTAAATACCGGCCTGGGTGGCGCCCGCAGATGTCGCGGCATTATTGGCCTGGCCGTGAGCCTGGGCGGCAATGCTTTCCGCCGCCTCCGCAATCTGGCGGCTTAACTGCTGTTGCTGTGCGCGCAGCGTGAGAATTTCACCGACCAGCGTTCCCTGTTGCCCAAGCGTTTGCGCAATCTCTTTTTCTTGCCGGGCGATGGCCGAGGTATTAAATCCCTGCTCGCTTAATGCCTGCAAAAGATGGTTAATTTTAAGGCTTTGCGCTTTCAGCATCTTCCCCTGCGCCAGCCAAACGCCCTCACTGTCGGCATTGGTCAGATTTTGCGCGGAGAAGAGCTCGTAAGCGCTGGCTTCGCTTAACTGCCTGGCCATATTCATCGTGGGGAGCAGCGCTTGCGTATTGGTTTGCTCCACCTGACTAATGACGCGCAGGCTTATCCAGCCGATCACGGTGCTGAGCAGGGTGAGTGCCGCCATCAGGGCGAAGGCCAGCCATAATCTGCGGGTCAGTGAAGGCGTTGACATTTATGCGCCGCGGGTGAAATGGGTTGAGTTGCCGCCGGAAAAACCATTAGGATAAAACCTTATTGCTGGTGGGGCTATCATGCGCGCGCTTATTTCGTTCTTTTTTTTGATAATCATCGTCTCGAATGTAGAAACGGCGTCAGCCGAAACCGGACTGCTACACTGGACGCGCGCCGATCGGGCGATTCCCTGGCGGCAAACGTCAGTCAATGCGAGTAAACCCTGGAAACTGTGCGCATTATACCCCAGCCTGAAAGATTCTTACTGGTTGTCCGTCAACTACGGGATGCAAAAAGCGGCCAAATTGTATGGCGTTGATTTAAAAGTGCTGGAAGCGAATGGCTATCGGCAACTGGCGACGCAACAACAGCAAATGATGCAGTGTCGGGAGTGGGGCGCCGACGCTATTCTGCTTGGCAGCAGTACCGATCGTTTCCCGGAACTGGAACGGTATGCCGGTAATGTGCCGGTTATTGAACTGGTGAACATGATTCACGATGCCAGCGTCGCAACCCGCATTGGTCTGCCGTGGTTTCAGATGGGTTATCTGCCGGGACGTTTCCTGGTGCAGTGGAGCAAAGGAAAAGCCCTTAACGTTTTACTCTTCCCGGGGCCGGAAGAAGCCGGCGGCAGTCAGGAGATGGTGGCGGGTTTTCGTCAGGCAATTAAAGGCAGCGCCATCAACATTGTGGATATCGCCTGGGGCGATAACGACATTGAAGTGCAACGAAACTTACTCCAGGAAATGCTGGAGCGCCATCCGGACGCCAATGTGGTCGCCGGGTCGGCGATAGCGGCGGAGGCGGCGATGGGCGAAGGGCGAAATTTGACGACTCCGCTCACGATCGTCTCATTTTATCTGACGCATCAGGTTTATCGCGGTTTAAAACGCGGCCATATCCTGATGGCGCTCAGCGATCAGATGGCCTGGCAGGGAGAATTAGCGATAACGCAGTCGATTAAGGTCTTACAGGGGCAACCGGTGCCTGAAAATATCAGCCCGCCGGTGCTTATTTTGACGCATAACAACGCCGACAGCGCGCGCGTTCGCCGTTCGCTATCGCCTCCGGGATTTCGGCCCGTCTATCTGTATCAATACACCTCCGAGGCTAAAAAGTAGCCTTCGCCATGCTGTGTGACCAGCAGTTCCGGTGTAATTTTATGACGTAAGCGGCGAACCAGGACATCAATCGTGCGGAGATCCGGGGTCTCTACGCGGCGGGCGGAAAGCATTCGCAGCAGGCGTTCGCGATGCAGTACTTTGCCTGGGTTGGTCACAAAGGCCAGCAGTAGCTCGTACTCCGCGCGCGTAAGCTTAATGGCTTCACCGTTGTACTCCAGCGTGTGATTCATCACGTTCAGGCAGTAACCGGAAAACATATAGCAGTTTTCACTGGCATTTTGCGGCGTGGGGCGGGCCAGATCGATGCGCCACAAAAGGTTTTTCACCCGCACTACCAGCTCGCGCAGTTCCAGCGGCTTGGTGACGTAGTCGTCCGCGCCCATCTCCAGCCCGACGATGCGGTCTATTTGGTCGCAACGCCCCGTCACCAGAATAATGCCCACCGTGGAGCGTTCGCGTAGCGCCCTGGTCAGCATCAACCCGTTTTCGTCGGGGAGGTTGATATCCAGCAGGATCAGCGAAACGTGCTCATGCTCCATGATGTCGCGCAGGCCCGCGCCGCTGTCGGTCACCGAAACGCGATACCCCTCCTGCTCAAAATAGGCCTGTAATCTGGCCTGAGTAACAGGTTCATCCTCAACAATAACAATGTGATGTGACATCCTGCGCGCGGTCTCTTTCTGTTCATATCTGTTCATATATTGCCGTATCCCGTTCATCCTGACCAGTGACGCTGTTCATATTTGCGGAATAAGATCTGCGCATTAAACCATATAATTACAGGGGCTATTATGCGAAAACTCTGGAGAGAGCTACTCAGGCCAAGCGCCCGTTGGTCGATACTGGCGCTGGTCATTGTCGGGATTGTGATCGGCGTTGCGCTGATCGTGTTACCTCACGTCGGTATCAAACTGACCAGTACGACAGAGTTTTGCGTCAGCTGCCATAGTATGCAGCCGGTGTATCAGGAATATAAACAGTCCGTACATTTCCAGAACGCTTCCGGCGTACGCGCGGAATGCCACGATTGCCATATCCCCCCTGATATTCCAGGCATGGTGAAACGTAAGCTGGAAGCCAGCAACGATCTTTACCAGACATTTATCGCCCACTCGATTGATACCCCGGAAAAATTTGAAGCCAAACGCGCCGAGCTTGCCGAGCGTGAATGGGCGCGCATGAAAGAGAATAACTCCGCGACCTGTCGTTCCTGCCATAACTACGATGCGATGGATCACGCGAAACAGAACCCGGAAGCGGCGCGGCAAATGAAAATCGCCGCGAAAGAAAATCAGTCCTGCATCGACTGCCATAAAGGGATTGCCCACCAGCTACCGGATATGAGCAGCGGTTTCCGCAAACAGTTTGATGAACTGCGCGCCAGCGCCAGTACGCATAATGACGGCGATACGCTCTATTCGCTGGATATCAAGCCGATTTACGCCGCTAAAGGCGATAAAGAACCGGCAGGTTCGCTGTTACCTGCTTCTGAAGTGAAAGTCCTTAAACGGGACGGTGACTGGCTGCAAGTGCAAATCGAAGGCTGGACGGAGACGGACGGTCGCCAGCGCGTGCTGACGCAGTTGCCCGGTAAACGTATTTTTGTCGCCTCGATTCGCGGCGATGTGCAACAGCATGTGAAAACGCTGGAAGAGACCACCGTCGCGGCGACCAATACTCAGTGGAGCAAATTACAGGCAACTGCGTGGATGCAAAAAGGCGACATGGTAAATGACATTAAACCGATTTGGGCCTATGCCGACTCCCTCTATAACGGCACCTGTAATCAGTGTCACGGCGCGCCGGACAAAGCGCACTTTGACGCTAACGGCTGGATCGGCACGCTCAACGGCATGATCGGTTTCACCAGTCTGGATAAGCGTGAAGAACGTACCTTGTTGAAATATCTCCAGATGAATGCGTCTGATACCACCAACACGCCGCACAGCGATAAGGGAGAAAACAATGAAAAATAAGGACACGCTACACGTCTCTCGTCGACGTTTTCTGGCGCAGCTTGGCGGTTTGACGGTGGCAGGAATGCTGGGGCCGTCACTGCTGACGCCCCGTAGCGCCCGCGCGGCGGATGCCGTTGCGCCAGGCGCCGCGACGAAAGAGGGTATCCTTACCGGTTCTCACTGGGGGGCGATTCGCGCCACGGTGGTTGACGGTCGATTTGTGGCGGCAAAACCGTTTGAACAGGATAAATACCCGTCCAAAATGATCGCTGGTCTGCCCGATCACGTCCACAACGCGGCGCGTATTCGCTATCCGATGGTGCGCGTCGACTGGATGCGCAAAGGTCATCAAAGCGACACCTCGCAGCGCGGCGATAATCGTTTTGTGCGCGTCTCCTGGGATGAAGCGCTGGATCTGTTCTATCAGGAACTGGAGCGGGTGCAAAAAACCTACGGGCCGAGCGCGTTACTGACGGCGAGCGGCTGGCAATCTACCGGCATGTTCCATAATGCCTCCGGGATGCTGGCGCGCGCGATTGCGCTACATGGCAATAGCGTTAGCACGGGAGGGGACTATTCGACCGGCGCGGCGCAGGTGATTCTGCCGCGCGTGGTGGGTTCAATGGAAGTGTACGAGCAGCAAACGTCATGGCCTCTGGTTTTACAGAACAGTAAAACGATTGTGCTATGGGGTTCTGATATGGTGAAAAACCAGCAGGCAAACTGGTGGTGCCCGGATCACGATGTCTATCAGTACTATGAACAATTAAAAGAGAAGGTTGCCAGCGGCGCTATCTCGGTCATCAGCATCGACCCGGTTGTTACCTCCACGCACGATTATCTGGGGCGCGATAAGGTCAAACATATCGCCATTAACCCGCAGACGGATGTCCCGTTACAACTGGCGCTGGCGCATACCCTGTACAGCGAGAAACTGTACGATAAAAATTTCCTCGATAACTACTGCGTCGGTTTTGACCAGTTCCTCCCCTATTTGCTGGGCGAAAAAGATGGACAGCCCAAAGATGCCGCCTGGGCGGAAAAACTGTGCGGTATTGACGCCGACACCATCCGCGCGTTGGCGCGGCAGATGGCGGGCGACAGAACGCAAATCATCGCTGGCTGGT
The DNA here is from genome assembly GCF_046550615.1 of Salmonella sp. SAL04214. Lineage (NCBI taxonomy): Bacteria > Pseudomonadati > Pseudomonadota > Gammaproteobacteria > Enterobacterales > Enterobacteriaceae > Salmonella > Salmonella sp. SAL04214. Next base: position 3,730 of record NZ_JBGDXT010000017.1, on the reverse strand, counting down.
GCGTGCAACGTATGCAGCATGGCGAACAGTGGTCATGGATGGTCGTCGTGCTGGCGGCAATGCTGGGACAGATTGGTTTACCGGGCGGCGGCTTTGGTTTTGGCTGGCACTACAACGGCGCCGGGACGCCTGGCCGTAAAGGGATCATTTTAAGCGGCTTTTCCGGTTCGACGACCGTTCCGCCAGTACACGACAGCACGGATTACAAAGGCTACAGCAGTACCATTCCTATTGCGCGTTTTATGGATGCCATTCTTGAACCGGGCAAGGTCATTAACTGGAACGGCAAATCGGTTAAATTACCGCCGCTGAAGATGTGCGTGTTCGCCGGGACCAACCCGTTCCACCGACACCAACAAATTAACCGCATAATTGAAGGCTGGCGCAAGCTGGAAACGGTCATCGCTATTGATAACCAGTGGACGTCGACCTGCCGCTTTGCGGATATCGTTTTGCCGGCTACCACCCAATTTGAGCGTAACGACCTCGATCAGTTCGGCAATCACTCTAACCGCGGCATTATCGCCATGAAACAGGTGGTGTCGCCGCAGTTTGAAGCGCGTAACGACTTTGATATTTTCCGCGATCTCTGCCGACGCTTTAACCGTGAAGCGGCATTCACGGAAGGTCTTGATGAAATGGGCTGGCTGAAACGCATCTGGCAGGAAGGGAGCCAGCAGGGAAAAGGTCGCGGTATCCACTTACCGACTTTCGAGGTGTTCTGGAATCAACAGGAGTACATCGAGTTTGATCATCCGCAGATGTTTGTGCGCCATCAGGCTTTCCGTGAAGATCCGGACCTGGAGCCGTTGGGCACGCCAAGCGGCTTGATCGAGATTTACTCCAAAACGATCGCCGACATGCAATACGACGATTGTCAGGGCCATCCCATGTGGTTCGAAAAAATCGAACGCTCGCATGGCGGGCCGGGATCGCAGCGCTGGCCGTTGCACTTACAGTCCGTCCACCCTGATTTCCGTCTGCATTCCCAACTGTGCGAGTCGGAAGCGCTGCGTCAGCAATATGCCGTTGGCGGCAAGGAGCCGGTCTTTATTAACCCACAGGATGCCAGCGCACGCGGGATCCGCAACGGTGACATCGTGCGGGTATTCAATGCACGCGGGCAGGTACTGGCGGGGGCGGTAGTTTCCGATCGCTATGCGCCGGGCGTGGCGCGAATTCATGAAGGCGCCTGGTACGATCCTGATAAAGGCGGCGATCTCAACGCGTTATGTAAGTACGGCAACCCTAACGTATTAACGCTGGATATCGGTACATCACAGCTCGCGCAGGCGACCAGCGCGCATACGACGCTGGTGGAAATTGAAAAATATACCGGCCCTATTGATAACGTCACAGCGTTTAACGGTCCGGTCGAGATGGTCGCGCAGTGTGAATATGTACCCGCATCGCAGGGGAATCCGCATGATTAAGCAGCCAGCGCTTGCTCAGGAACAGTACGCCTGCGTATATGCATGGCTGGCGTTACTCTTTTTCCGGGAAGTGGATGATGAAGGGTTAATACAATTACAGTCCGCGGAAATCGCGGACTGGCTGGCGCTGTTAAAGCGTCAGCCTGCGCTGGCGGCGTCGGTGGCGTTACTCGAACAAAAAATTGCCGCGCTTAGCCTACGCCAGGATGCGCAGCTGGAGCTGGCCGCAGATTTTTGCGGATTGTTCCTGATGACGGATAAAAAATCGGCCTTGCCCTACGCCTCGCAATACCCGCAGCAGGAACCCGGCATGATTAAACATTTATTGCTTGAAGCCGGGATGGAAGTCAACGACGATTTTAAAGAGCCGACCGACCACCTGGCGATTTATCTGGAATTACTCAGCCATTTACATTTTTCATTGGGTGAATCGTTCCAACAACGGAGAATGAATAAATTACGCCAGAAAACATTGTCGTCATTACTGGAATGGCTTCCGGAATTTACAAATAATTGCCTTAAGCATGATCCCTATGGTTTTTATGCTGCGTTAAGTCAATTATTGTTGGCTATCGTTCGTTTTGATGACGGAAAAGAGGATTTATCCATTGTTGCGGCTGAATAAACCCTGTGACGGGCATCGCAAAATAAATCTTACGATAGTCGGGGGTTATCATATCTATAGGTTTAGCCAATTGTAATTATTGATACCAATCAATATCCATGATGGGTTTGTATTTAGTATTGACGGGCCTCATGAGTAAAAAAATAAAATTTAATTAATCATGCCGCAATACCCCATAAGGATAGTGATATGAAAAAAATTACCCTCTATGCGACAACGGTTATCACCGTTGGGCTGTTATGTTATTTAGGCTTGTCCGGGTATGTATGGTATTACGACAAACAGCGCAGTAAAAAAAGCGATGTGCAGGCCTCGGTTGTGGGTGAAAATAATAAAATACTGGGTTATTTCAGGGAGAAAGGATGTGATTATTGTCATACGCCTTCCGCTGAATTACCTTTTTATTCCTCTTTTCCGGTGGCAAAGCAGCTAATGGATTACGATATCCAGCTTGGCTACAAATCGTTTAACCTGGAGGCGGTACGGGCCGCCCTGATTGCGGATACGCCGGTGCCGCAAAGCGAACTGAATAAAATTGAATGGGTTATGCAACATCAGACTATGCCGCCAACCCGCTATGTCGCGCTGCACTGGGCGGGGGGCGTCAGTGATAAAGAGCGTACTGACATCCTGAACTGGATAGCCGATCAGCGTGAGCGCAACTATGCCAGCGCCGATACCGACCCCGCGCACCGGAATGAACCCGTTCAGCCTATTCCGCGCAATATTCCCGTCGATGCGAAAAAAGTCGACTTAGGTTTCCGGCTTTATCATGATGAACGTTTATCCGGCGACAGCACAATATCCTGTGCGCATTGTCACGCGTTAAATGCGGGCGGTGTCGATGGCAGAAAAACCTCAATTGGCGTTGGCGGTGCGGTAGGACCAATAAATGCGCCGACGGTATTCAACTCCGTATTTAATATCGAACAATTTTGGGATGGTCGTGCTGCAACTCTGCAGGAGCAAGCAGGCGGACCGCCGTTAAATCCTATTGAAATGGCTTCTAAATCCTGGGATGAAATTATTAGCAAGCTTGATAAAGATCCTGTCCTGAAAAAAGATTTCCAGGCGGTTTATCCGCAAGGATTTACCGGGGAAAATATTACTGATGCGATCGCCGAATTCGAAAAAACGTTGATAACGCCGGATTCCGCCTTTGATAAATGGCTACGTGGAGATGAAAATGCGCTGACCGCGCAACAGAAACACGGTTATCAATTATTTAAAGAGAATAAATGTGCAACCTGTCACGGCGGTATCATTTTAGGCGGGCGCTCTTTTGAACCATTGGGATTAAAGCGAGACTTTAATTTTGGCGAAATTACCGCAGCGGATATTGGTCGTATGAACGTCACCAAAGAGGTTCGCGATAAATTACGGCAAAAAGTCCCGGGCTTACGCAACGTCGCGTTAACGGCACCTTATTTCCATCGGGGCGACGTACCGACGCTGGATGGCGCGGTAAAACTGATGCTGCGTTATCAGGTTGGCACCGATCTGCCGCAAAACGATATTGACGATATCGTCGCCTTCCTGGAAAGCCTGACCGGTGTTTATACGCCATATCAACCTGAATATGCGCAATGACGATGATGCTTGAAGCCAGAGATCTGTACTGCGAGCGGGACGAGAGGACGCTGTTTCGCGGGCTGTCGTTCACCGTGGAGGC
>NZ_JBGDXT010000016.1:0-92712 GCF_046550615.1 Salmonella sp. SAL04214 | reverse complement strand
CCGGAGGAATATCGGCAACACAATCATTTGGCCGGGATCTCAAAAAATGCCTGGAACTAAAACGGGTCTATTTACACCCACTCCAGCCGCAGATAATTGAGTTCTGATTTCTTACGGGCAGGGCTGCTGCAATATAACGCCAAAGTGAAGTGCCCTAACAGCTGACTGCTGAATTCATCCATTTTGGGCGCTTCGGTAGTAATGAGGAGATCAAGCTGGCGTTCATGAAGTTGCTTCACAAGCGATTGCCGTTGAGCGATTCTGGCTTCGAATTGCAGGCCGCTTTGCGGCTCCTGTAGTTGGTACAGTCGCCCCAGCCAGGCGTTAAGCATACACTCCCATAAAGACGCGCTGGCGCCGATGGAAAACTCGTTATGGCGTGAGGTATGCGCCACCTCTTTACGTGCCGCCTGCCACGTATTCATCAGCGTTTCCGCATACGGTAAAAGTTTTTCGCCAGCCGTGGTTAAACGGATATTGTTTCTGTGCCGCGTAAAAAGGTTTACGCCCAGTTGATTCTCCAGTTGCCTGATACGAAAGCTCACCGCGGATTGCGTCAGGTAAAGTGCTTCTGCGGCCCGCCCGAAATGGCGTGTCCGGCTAACTTCCAGGAAAGTTTTTAACAATTCCGTATCCACTGTGCTCTCCACAAAATTATTTGTCGTTATGATTTAAATGTTTTGTTTTACACTCTGTCAAGCGTAACTAATACTCCGCGCCATAAATAGCTCAGACAAAGAATTAGGAGCGTGCAGGATGGCGGAAAGCTTTACGACGACTAATCGATATTTTGACAATAAACATTATCCACGTGGATTCTCTCGTCACGGTGATTTCACGATTAAAGAGGCACAACTGCTTGAGCGTCATGGTCATGCCTTTAATGATCTGGATCTTGGCAAGCGTGAGCCTGTGACTGAAGAAGAGAAGCTGTTTGTAGCGGTATGTCGCGGTGAACGCGAGCCGGTAACGGATGCAGAACGCGTCTGGTCCAAGTATATGACGCGTATCAAGCGTCCAAAACGCTTCCACACCTTGTCTGGCGGCAAGCCGCAAGTTGAAGGCGCAGAAGACTACACCGAAGCTGATGATTAATAAAAAGGGCGTAATGCCCTTTTTTTACGCCAGCAGCTTTTGCAAATGAATTAACAACCTGTCTATCGCCCGATAGCTTACCGCCTCCTGCAAATGCTGACGCGAGATCTGGTCAGCCAGTTCTATGTCGGCAATGGTTCTGGCCACTTTTAGTAAACGCTGCCAGGCGCGAATGGATAATCCAAGATGCACCAGCGTGTCTTCAAGCCAGCGGGCGTCATCGTGATGCAAAACACAGTATTTTTGGATTTCGCGACCCTCCAGACGCGCGTTTAACTTCTTCTGGCGTCGGTACTGCCGTTCATGGGCGGCGATGACCCGCTTTTTTACCGTAGCGCTGCTCTCACCCTTTGAGGCGTGTTGGCTAAGAATCCCGGGCGGAGGAAGTGGTATCTCAAGCGAAAGGTCAAAACGATCAAGAAACGGGCCTGACAACCGATTAAGGTAACGTAGTGTCTGTTCTGGTGTGCAGCGATTATGGTTTCCCTGATAATGTCCGGTCGGGCTGGGATTCATTGCGGCGATTAACTGGAACCTGGCAGGGTACGTTATTTTCGCTCTGGTACGGGATAAATGAATTTGACCGGATTCTATAGGTTCACGTAGCGCATCCAGTGTGCGTCGTTCAAATTCAGGCAATTCATCAAGGAACAAAATTCCGTTGTGCGCCAGCGATATCTCTCCCGGGGCGGGTATTGCGCCGCCGCCGACCATAGCAGTAAGTGAGGCGCTATGATGAGGTGAGCGAAAGGGGCGTTGCTGCCATCGTTTTTGTACCGTATCGGCATTAACCAGACTGAGGATCGCGGCGCTTTCCAACGCCTCTTCATTGCTTAATGGTGGAAGAATCCCGCTCAGTCGACTGGCCAGCATGGTTTTACCCGTACCCGGTGGGCCGATCAATAGCAGATTATGTCCCCCTGCCGCTGTAATCTCCAGGCCGCGTTTACCCTGCTCCTGACCGATCACATCGCGAAGATCGGCAGTTGCGGTAGGCGATGCCATATCCTGAGCTAAAGGTCTTTCCAGGGCGTGTTTCCCTTCCAGAAAGGCGCAGACGGTTTGTAGATGATCGGCGATAAAACATCCTTCTTTGCTGATAAGCCCAACCTCCGCCGCGTTCTCTGTTGCGACGATAATATTTCTGCCGGCCCTGATGGCTTCCGTTGCACTTGATATTGCGCCAGGAACGCCGCGTAATGCGCCTGTAAGCGCTAACTCACCCACCAGCTCATATGCCTCAAGATTCGACGCTGTAAGCTGCTCAGACGCGGCCAGAAGCGCAACAGCAATAGGCAGGTCATACCTTCCGCCCTCTTTCGGTAGATCGGCGGGAGCAAGGTTAATGGTTATTTTTTTAGCCGGAAATTCATATCCGCTATTAATGATCGCACTACGTACCCGGTCACGCGCCTCTTTTACCGTGGTTTCCGGTAGGCCAACCATGGTTAATCCCGGTAATCCATTACTGATATGCACCTCTATAGTGATAGGCGGCGCATTGACGCCAAGTGCGGCGCGAGTATGAACAATCGCCAGTGACATAATCCCTCCTGTTACGTGGATTATGCGGGATAGAAGAGAAAATCGAATTACTGACTTTTTGTTTTTTAGCGGCTGCTTCCTGAATTTTGGCGTCATTTTCAGGTAAGAAACATCAAACTGGAAGAACGCTCGCAGAAGCGAAAAGAAGGAAAACAGGGTGTAAAGCGCGCCAAAAGGGGGAGGAAAACGTGAAAATTTTTCAGTTGCTAATTTTTCTTATAAAAAACAAAGCACTTTTAGGCATTCACCTGCATTATCTGAAACGTGGTTAAAAAAATATCTTGTGCTATTGGCAAAACCTATGGTAACTCTTTAGGTATTCCTTCGAACAAGATGCAAGAATAGACAAAAATGACAGCCCTTCTACGAGTGATTAGCCTGGTCGTGATTAGCGTGGTGGTGATTATTATCCCACCGTGCGGGGCTGCACTTGGACGAGGAAAGGCTTAGAAATCAAGCCTTAACGAACTAAGACCCCCGCACCGAAAGGTCCGGGGGTTTTTTTTGGCCTGAAAAACTTAAGCGAGGAGCAGAACGTGAATAACAGCATAAAATTCTGTTTCTCAAGATTTACGACGGGGATGTAACTATGAACGGGGCACAGTGGGTGGTACATGCTTTGCGAGCGCAGGGGGTGAAAACCGTATTTGGTTATCCTGGCGGAGCAATTATGCCGGTTTACGACGCGTTGTATGACGGTGGTGTGGAGCATTTGTTGTGCCGACACGAACAGGGTGCGGCAATGGCGGCAATCGGTTATGCCCGTTCTACCGGCAAAACCGGTGTTTGTATCGCCACTTCCGGCCCTGGCGCCACTAACCTGATCACTGGCCTGGCGGATGCGTTGTTAGATTCGGTCCCCGTCGTCGCGATCACGGGTCAGGTTTCCGCCCCGTTCATCGGCACTGATGCGTTCCAGGAGGTGGATGTGTTAGGCCTGTCGCTGGCCTGTACCAAACACAGCTTCCTGGTGCAGTCGCTGGCAGAGCTGCCTCGTATCATGGCAGAGGCTTTTGAAGTCGCCAACGCTGGCCGTCCTGGCCCGGTTCTGGTGGATATCCCGAAAGATATCCAGTTGGCCAGCGGTGAGCTGGAACCCTGGTTTACTACCGTTGATAACGAAGCGACTTTCCCGCAGGCTGATGTGGAACAGGCGCGCCAGATGCTGGAACAGGCGAAAAAACCCATGCTGTACGTCGGCGGTGGTGTTGGTATGGCGCAGGCGGTTCCGGCGCTGCGTAAATTTATCGCGGTAACGCAAATGCCAGTTACCTGCACGCTGAAAGGGCTGGGGGCTGTTGAAGCTGATTATCCGTACTATCTGGGCATGCTGGGAATGCACGGTACTAAAGCGGCTAATTTCGCGGTGCAAGAGTGTGATTTACTGATCGCAGTGGGTGCACGTTTTGATGACCGGGTGACCGGTAAGCTGAATACGTTTGCGCCGAACGCCAGCGTAATCCATATGGATATCGACCCGGCGGAAATGAACAAACTGCGTCAGGCACACGTCGCGTTGCAGGGCGATTTAAATTCGCTGTTGCCGGCATTACAGCAACCGCTGAAGATCGACGCATGGCGTCAGTCCTGTGCAGAGCTGCGCGCAGAACACGCCTGGCGCTATGACCATCCTGGCGAGACTATCTATGCGCCGTTGTTGTTGAAGCAATTGTCGGAACGCAAACCCGCAGACAGCGTGGTGACGACGGATGTGGGGCAGCATCAGATGTGGTCAGCCCAGCATATGACTTACACCCGCCCGGAGAACTTCATCACCTCCAGCGGTCTGGGGACGATGGGATTCGGCTTACCGGCGGCCGTTGGCGCGCAGGTAGCGCGACCGAATGATACCGTTATCTGTATCTCCGGTGACGGCTCCTTCATGATGAATGTTCAGGAGTTGGGCACCGTAAAACGCAAGCAGTTACCGTTGAAGATAGTCTTACTCGACAACCAGCGGTTAGGGATGGTTCGACAATGGCAGCAACTGTTTTTCCAGGAGCGATATAGCGAAACCACCCTGACCGATAACCCCGATTTCCTCATGCTGGCCAGCGCCTTCGGCATTCCAGGCCAGCACATTACTCGTAAAGACCAGGTTGAAGCGGCACTCGACACGATGTTGGCAAGCGAAGGGCCGTACCTGCTTCACGTCTCAATCGACGAACTTGAAAATGTCTGGCCGTTGGTGCCGCCTGGCGCCAGTAACTCTGAAATGCTGGAGAAATTATCATGATGCAACATCAGGTCAATGTATCGGCACGCTTTAATCCAGAAACCTTAGAACGTGTTTTACGCGTGGTGCGCCATCGTGGTTTTCAGGTGTGCTCCATGAATATGGAAGCCGCGACCGATGCGCAGAATATAAATATTGAATTGACCGTTGCCAGTCCCCGGTCGGTCGACTTACTGTTTAGTCAGTTAAGTAAACTGGTAGATGTTGCGCATGTCGCAATCTGCCAGAGCGCTGCCACATCACAACAAATCCGCGCCTGAGCGCAAAAGGAAGAAAAATGACGACGAAAAAAGCTGATTATATTTGGTTCAATGGCGAGATGGTGCGCTGGGAAGACGCGAAGGTTCACGTAATGTCTCACGCGCTGCACTACGGTACGTCGGTATTTGAAGGGATTCGGTGCTACGACTCTCACAAAGGCCCGGTAGTGTTTCGTCATCGTGAACATATGCAGCGCCTGCGCGACTCAGCAAAAATTTATCGTTTTCCGGTTTCCCAGAGTATTGATGAGCTGATGGAAGCCTGCCGCGAAGTGATCCGCAAAAACAACCTGACCAGCGCCTATATCCGTCCGTTGGTATTTGTCGGCGATGTCGGTATGGGCGTTAACCCACCCCCGGGATACACCACTGACGTCATCATCGCCGCGTTCCCGTGGGGGGCATACCTGGGCGCCGAAGCGCTGGATCAGGGGATCGATGCGATGGTTTCTTCCTGGAATCGCGCTGCGCCGAACACCATTCCAACCGCTGCGAAAGCGGGCGGTAACTACCTCTCCTCACTGCTGGTGGGTAGCGAAGCGCGCCGCCACGGCTATCAGGAAGGCATCGCCCTGGATGTAAACGGCTATATCTCCGAAGGCGCAGGTGAAAACCTGTTTGAGGTAAAAGATGGCGTGCTGTTTACTCCGCCGTTTACCTCTTCCGCGCTGCCAGGCATTACTCGCGACGCGATCATCAAACTGGCGAAAGAGCTGGGTATTGAAGTGCGCGAGCAGGTGCTGTCCCGTGAATCGCTGTATCTGGCCGACGAAGTATTTATGTCCGGAACCGCGGCAGAAATTACTCCGGTACGCAGCGTTGATGGTATCCAGGTAGGTGAAGGCCGTTGCGGCCCTGTTACCAAGCGTATTCAACAAGCCTTCTTTGGTCTCTTCACTGGAGAAACCGAGGATAAATGGGGCTGGTTGGATCCGGTAAATTCATAATAAATAAAGTTAATATTTTCCCAAATAATTTGCGTCACAGGAAGGCGGCAACGCAGCAAATCCCCAGAAGCTTACTGTCGTAAGTGACTGGGGTGAGTGAGGCAGCCAACGCACCTGTGGCGTGAAGTATGAAGGGAAAAGATGGGGAGTAAATAAAGCATGCCTAAGTACCGTTCCGCCACCACCACCCATGGTCGTAATATGGCGGGTGCCCGCGCGCTGTGGCGCGCCACCGGAATGACCGACAGTGATTTTGGCAAACCGATTATCGCCGTGGTGAACTCATTCACTCAGTTTGTGCCGGGTCACGTTCATCTGCGCGATCTCGGTAAGCTGGTCGCCGAACAGATTGAAGCTTCCGGCGGTGTGGCGAAAGAGTTCAACACTATTGCCGTGGATGACGGGATCGCCATGGGGCACGGGGGTATGCTCTATTCACTGCCGTCGCGCGAGCTGATCGCCGACTCCGTGGAGTACATGGTGAACGCTCACTGCGCTGACGCAATGGTGTGTATCTCCAACTGCGACAAAATCACCCCTGGGATGCTCATGGCCTCGCTGCGCCTGAATATTCCGGTGATCTTTGTCTCCGGTGGACCGATGGAAGCCGGGAAAACCAAACTGTCCGATCAGATCATCAAGCTCGATCTGGTTGATGCCATGATTCAGGGCGCGGACCCGAAAGTCTCTGACGATCAAAGTAACCAGGTGGAGCGTTCCGCCTGTCCAACCTGCGGCTCCTGCTCCGGCATGTTTACCGCTAACTCCATGAACTGCCTGACCGAAGCGCTGGGCCTGTCGCAGCCGGGCAACGGCTCACTGCTGGCAACCCACGCTGACCGGAAGCAGTTGTTCCTCAATGCCGGTAAGCGGATTGTTGAACTGACTAAACGCTATTACGAGCAGGATGACGAAAGTGCATTGCCGCGTAACATCGCCAGCAAAGCCGCGTTTGAAAACGCCATGACGCTAGATATTGCGATGGGCGGTTCGACCAATACCGTTCTGCATCTACTGGCGGCGGCGCAGGAAGCGGAAATCGACTTCACCATGAGTGATATCGACAAGCTGTCCCGCAAGGTGCCGCAGCTGTGTAAAGTGGCGCCAAGTACCCAGAAATACCATATGGAAGACGTTCACCGTGCCGGCGGTGTGCTGGGTATTTTAGGCGAGCTGGATCGCGCCGGGCTGCTGAACCGCAACGTGAAAAACGTATTAGGCCTGACGCTGCCACAAACGCTGGAACAGTACGACATCACGGTTACGCAGGACGAAGCGGTTAAAAAAATGTTCCGTGCTGGCCCTGCTGGTATCCGTACTACCCAGGCATTCTCGCAGGATTGTCGCTGGGATTCGCTGGATGACGACCGCGCAGCGGGTTGCATCCGCTCGCTGGAATATGCCTATAGCAAAGACGGCGGTCTGGCGGTGCTGTATGGCAACTTCGCCGAAAACGGCTGCATCGTTAAAACCGCGGGCGTCGATGACAGCATCCTTAAATTCACCGGCCCGGCGAAAGTTTACGAAAGCCAGGACGACGCGGTAGAGGCGATTCTCGGCGGTAAAGTAGTGGAAGGCGATGTAGTCGTGATCCGCTACGAAGGGCCGAAAGGCGGGCCGGGAATGCAGGAAATGCTCTATCCGACCAGTTTCCTGAAGTCGATGGGGCTGGGCAAAGCCTGCGCGCTCATCACCGATGGGCGATTCTCCGGCGGTACTTCGGGTCTTTCCATTGGCCACGTTTCGCCGGAAGCGGCCAGCGGCGGCACTATTGCGCTGATTGAAGATGGCGACACCATTGCGATTGATATCCCGAACCGCAGCATTCAGTTGCAGTTGAGCGAGGCTGAAATCGCCGCACGCCGCGAGGCGCAGGAAGCTCGCGGCGATAAAGCCTGGACGCCGAAAAATCGTCAGCGTCAGGTTTCGTTTGCCCTGCGTGCCTACGCCAGCCTGGCGACCAGCGCCGATAAAGGCGCGGTGCGCGATAAATCGAAACTGGGAGGTTGATGATGGCGGAATCTCAACCTCTGTCAGTCGCGCCGGAAGGGGCGGAGTATCTGCGCGCGGTGCTACGCGCGCCAGTATACGAAGCGGCGCAGGTGACGCCGCTGCAAAAAATGGAAAAGCTCTCGTCACGTCTGGACAACGTTATTCTCGTCAAACGCGAAGACCGGCAGCCGGTACATAGCTTTAAGCTGCGCGGCGCTTACGCGATGATGGCCGGATTGACCGAAGAACAAAAAGCCCACGGCGTGATTACCGCGTCGGCGGGGAACCATGCACAGGGCGTGGCGTTCTCCTCCGCGCGGCTTGGCGTGAAGTCTCTGATCGTCATGCCAAAAGCAACGGCGGATATTAAAGTCGATGCGGTACGCGGTTTTGGCGGCGAAGTGCTGTTGCACGGCGCTAATTTTGATGAAGCGAAAGCGAAAGCTATTGAGCTGGCGCAGCAGCAGGGTTTTACCTGGGTGCCGCCGTTTGATCACCCAATGGTGATCGCCGGGCAGGGCACGCTGGCGCTGGAACTGCTTCAGCAGGATTCGCATCTCGATCGTGTCTTTGTGCCGGTTGGCGGCGGCGGCCTGGCGGCGGGCGTAGCGGTACTGATCAAACAATTGATGCCGCAAATCAAAGTGATTGCCGTCGAAGCGGAGGATTCCGCCTGCCTGAAAGCGGCGTTGGAAGCCGGTCATCCAGTGGATCTCCCGCGCGTTGGGTTGTTTGCTGAAGGCGTGGCGGTAAAACGCATCGGCGACGAAACCTTCCGGCTGTGCCGGGAGTATCTTGACGACATCGTAACCGTCGATAGCGACGCGATCTGCGCGGCGATGAAAGACCTGTTTGAAGATGTGCGTGCGGTGGCGGAGCCGTCCGGCGCGCTGGCGCTGGCGGGGATGAAAAAATATATCGCCCAGCACAATATTCGCGGCGAACGCCTGGCGCACGTCCTTTCCGGCGCCAACGTCAACTTCCACGGCTTGCGCTATGTGTCTGAACGCTGCGAGCTGGGGGAACAGCGCGAAGCGTTACTGGCGGTGACCATTCCGGAAGAAAAGGGGAGCTTTCTCAAATTCTGCCAGTTGCTTGGCGGGCGTATGGTCACCGAATTTAACTACCGTTTTGCCGACGCGAAAAATGCCTGTATTTTTGTCGGCGTACGCGTCAGTCAGGGGCTGGAGGAGCGAAAAGAGATTATCACCCAACTGTGCGACGGCGGTTATAGCGTAGTGGATCTCTCCGACGATGAAATGGCGAAGCTGCATGTGCGCTATATGGTCGGCGGACGCCCATCCAAGCCATTACAGGAGCGTTTGTATAGTTTCGAATTTCCGGAGTCGCCCGGCGCGTTGCTCAAATTCCTGCATACGCTTGGCACGCACTGGAATATTTCGCTATTCCATTACCGCAGCCACGGTACCGATTATGGCCGCGTGCTGGCGGCGTTCGAGTTAGGCGATCATGAGCCGGATTTCGAAACCCGGCTGCATGAGCTGGGCTATGAATGCCATGATGAGAGCAATAACCCGGCGTTTCGGTTCTTTCTGACGGGTTAATTCAGCGTTTAGTTTTTCGGGCCCACAAAGTAAAGTGGGCCTGATATCAAGATATTATCTTCCCTCAGTTATTGGGCTTTTCTGCCAGCCCGGAGCATCCACTCATTTAATTTTGCGAGACGTTTTCCAGAAGGCGCCCAATCTGCTTGTGGTGAAACTCGGCTCACCATATCGTTAGCACCGCTATCACTTGCACCTGCTAAAAACAATGTATAAAATTTTATACACCAGGGTGTTATGTTACTCACCCGAGCTTTCTCCAATGAAAAAGAAATTCGATGGGTGGGATCTTCTCTGGAGGATCTCCTGGTTTTTCCCATAACGGTACGTAAAGCAGTCGGTTATCAGCCTCATAAAATTCAATATGGAATTGAACCCGATGACTGGAAACCGTTTTCAGAAATTGGGGCTGGGGTAAATGAAATTCGGATTCGTGACAACAATGGTATCTATCGCGTTATGTATGTCGCTAAGTTTGAAGAAGCACTCTACGTTTTGCATAGTTTCCAAAAACAGACGCAACAAACCAGTCAGCACGATAAAAACATCGCCAGAACGCGTTATAACCGGGTGGTGCAACAACGGAGAAACAGCTTGTGATTGCCAAAACTGATAGTGATATTCGCCATGTGACGCCATCTGGCGGTAATGTTTTTGCTGATTTGGGGTTTGATAAGCAGGACGCAGAAAAGTTTTACGCTGATTCCCTGAGTGAAATCGAAAACACGTTAGCCATTAAAGAACAGCTCATGGAAGAAATTACCCTCTGGATTACGCGAAACCAGATGAAGCAAGCCGAGGTTGCTACAGTTTTGCATATATCCCGACCGCGCGTTTCGGATGTCGTCAACAAGAAATGCAGCAAATTCACCATTGATGCTTTGGTGAATATGCTTAGCCGTATTGGGAAGCCTGTTCGGGTAATGGTAGGGCCGTAAACTAATTCGGTAAAATCTTCCAGAACGCATCAATTAGCGGCTCATGCAGCCGCTTTTTTTGCGCGCAGACGCCAAGCTCAAACGGCGTTTTTTCATCACTACGTTCTAAAATCATCACCCGGTTGCGCACCGGCTCCGGGCTGTTTTCCAGCACCACTTCCGGCAGCAGCGCCACGCCGCAGCCGAGCGCCACCATTGAGACCATCGCTTCGTGACCGCCGACGGTGGCGTAAATCTGCGGATTGCTGATTTTATGGCGGCGAAACCACAGCTCAATGCGGCGGCGTACCGGCCCCTGATCGGCCATGATAAACGGCACCGTCGACCAGTCGGGCTTATCGACCGACACCTGATTGCGCACCGGGCAGGGCAGCGCCGGGGCGATCAGCACCACCGCCAGATTTTCCAGCATCGAAAACGCCACCGCGCCGGGTAGCGTTTCCGGCTTACCAGCAATCGCCAGATCGGCCTCGCCGGTGACCACTTTGTCCATGGCATCGGCGGCGTCGCCGGTGGTGAGCTTAATTTCCACCGAGGGATGTTCGGCGCGAAAACGGTCGAGGATCGGCGGCAGATGACTGTATGCCGCGGTCACCGAGCAGAAAATATGCAGTTCGCCGGAAAGGGACGGCCCCTGCTGATCGAGGGTATGGCGCAACTGCTGATATTGCAAAAGCGTCTGTTGGGCAAACACTCGCAGCTCTTCGCCGGCTTCGGTCAGCGTGACCGTGCGGTTATCGCGCACAAACAGCGGCTGGCCGAGATCTTCTTCCAGCCGCTGGATCTGCCGGGAGAGCGTGGAGGGGCTGACGTGCATCGCCCGCGCGCTGCGGCCAAAGTGGCGGCTTTCCGCCAGATGCAGGAAGGTTTTTAGATCGCGTAAATCCACAGACAGACCTCCGGTTTTTGACGTTGCATAAACCGCAACATAACGTTGTGAATATATCAATTTCCGCAATAAATTTCCTGTTGTAATGTGGGTTCATTCGCACAGATAGCAATCTGTAAACCGAACAATAAGCGCGACACACAACATCACGGAGTACACCATCATGGCTAACTACTTTAATACACTGAACCTGCGCCAGCAGCTGGCGCAGCTGGGTAAATGCCGCTTTATGGGCCGCGACGAATTCGCCGACGGCGCGAGCTACCTTCAGGGTAAAAAAGTGGTCATCGTCGGCTGTGGCGCTCAGGGGCTGAACCAGGGCCTGAACATGCGTGATTCCGGTCTGGATATCTCCTACGCCCTGCGTAAAGAAGCGATTGCTGAGAAGCGTGCCTCCTGGCGTAAAGCGACCGAAAACGGCTTCAAAGTGGGTACCTACGAAGAGCTGATTCCGCAGGCTGACCTGGTGGTTAACCTGACGCCGGACAAACAGCACTCCGACGTGGTGCGCTCCGTACAGCCGCTGATGAAAGACGGCGCGGCGCTGGGCTATTCACACGGCTTCAACATCGTGGAAGTGGGCGAGCAGATCCGTAAAGACATCACCGTGGTGATGGTGGCACCGAAGTGTCCGGGCACCGAAGTACGTGAAGAATACAAGCGTGGTTTCGGTGTTCCGACGCTGATCGCGGTACACCCGGAAAACGATCCGCAAGGCGAAGGCATGGCGATTGCTAAAGCCTGGGCTGCGGCCACCGGCGGTCACCGTGCGGGCGTACTGGAATCTTCTTTCGTTGCAGAAGTGAAATCTGACCTGATGGGCGAGCAGACCATCCTGTGCGGTATGCTGCAGGCCGGTTCTCTGCTGTGTTTCGACAAGCTGGTGGCAGAAGGCACCGACCCGGCTTACGCGGAAAAACTGATTCAGTTCGGCTGGGAAACCATCACCGAAGCGTTGAAGCAGGGCGGCATCACCCTGATGATGGACCGTCTGTCTAACCCGGCGAAACTGCGTGCTTACGCGCTGTCCGAACAGCTGAAAGAGATCATGGCGCCGCTGTTCCAGAAACATATGGATGATATCATCTCCGGCGAATTCTCTTCCGGCATGATGGCTGACTGGGCTAACGACGATAAGAAACTGCTGACCTGGCGTGAAGAGACCGGTAAAACCGCGTTCGAAACCGCGCCGCAGTTTGAAGGTAAAATCGGCGAGCAGGAGTACTTCGATAAAGGCGTGCTGATGATTGCGATGGTGAAAGCGGGCGTTGAGCTGGCGTTCGAAACCATGGTCGATTCCGGCATCATCGAAGAATCCGCTTACTACGAATCACTGCACGAGCTGCCGCTGATCGCCAACACCATCGCCCGTAAGCGTCTGTATGAAATGAACGTGGTTATCTCCGATACCGCAGAATACGGTAACTACCTGTTCTCTTACGCTTGCGTACCGCTGCTGAAACCGTTTATGGCGGAATTGCAACCGGGCGATCTGGGTAGTGCTATCCCGGAAGGCGCGGTAGACAACGCACAGCTTCGCGACGTGAACGACGCGATTCGTAGCCATGCGATTGAGCAGGTAGGTAAGAAACTGCGCGGCTATATGACGGATATGAAGCGTATTGCGGTAGCGGGTTGATATACCTTGTCGGGTGGCGCTAGCGCTTACCCGACCGACAAAATCAATCAGACGATGTAGGCCGGGTAAGGCGTAGCCGCCACCCGGCTTTTTATTTGCGATACAATACTTTAATGATGTGGTAACCGAACTGAGTATGCAGCGGGCCGGTTGGCTCCAGTACCGGGCAGGAAAAGACTACTTTATCGAATGCCGGAACCATCTGGCCCTGACGAAATTCGCCTAAATGACCGCCTTTTTTACCGGATGGGCAGATAGAATGCTTCTTCGCCAGCTTCTCAAAATCGCCGCCGTTTTTAATTTGCTCCAGAAGATCTAAAGCCAGTTTCTCTTCTTTTACAAGAATATGCAGTGCTGCTGCCATTTTTGCCATTATTGTGTTCTCACGTCGCAAAGATTGGCCGTCACTTTATCACTCCTTAGGCCGTCAGACATATACTCTTCGCCATTACAGGACAGATGTCCCGCCTGATTTAATGAACCGGGAGATAAGCGGCATTTTTAGCGGGCGTATTTCGGATGCGCGGGACGACGGTCCTGTCCTTTCTGACAAGGGGCGAGATACCATGAACATAATGAAAAACGCAGAATTTCCAGACGACTGGCTTTTAGGGCTACGCCAGGTTGTACGCGACCCAGTGCTTTATGAATTACTCAAATACTGCCCGTTGGAAATCATGCAGTGCTGGCGATTTGGCGACATTTCCCGCGGCGCGCTTATCTGCCGCCAGGGGGAAATATGCCAGCAATTTTCACTCATCGTGGCCGGCGAAGTGGATGTTTTTTACGAAGCTGAAGATGGACGCCGTTACCGGCAGGCGCGTTATGGCAAAGGAGATATGCTGGGCGAGCTAGAGATATTTGAGTCGCGGCATTACATCTGTTCTGTCGTAGCCGTCGGCAATGTACAGCTACTCAGCCTGCCGCAAGCGCATTTTTGCCGCTGGCTGACGCTGGATAACCACTTTAACCAGCGAATGCTGCGGTTTTTCAGCCAACAGTATTACCAGTTGTCGAAAAAGGCCAGTAGCGACAATTTGTACTCGCTGCATCAGCGCGTATGCCAGGCATTATGGCTGCGTTATCAACAATATGAATCAACCACTATTTTGCTTGATAAGCAGAATCTTGGTCAGGAATTTGCGGCGACGACGCGCAGCATCAACCGGATACTGCACGATCTGAAATCGCTGAACATTATCGATACCGACGGTGAGCGGATCATTTTACTGGCTCCTGAAAAACTCAAACAGGAGGCGGAAATCTGAACCTCTCAGAACAATAAGGAGACGGGAGATGCAACCCCATATTCGGCTTAACACAAGCATGACCCGCGCGAAATATGCGCTTTTGCCCGGCGATCCCGGGCGGGTGGATAGAATCGCCCGTTTTCTTGATAAGGCTGAGATTCTGGGGCAAAACCGGGAGTTTCGCGCGGCGCGCGGCTGGTACCAGGGGGTTGAAATAGTCGTGCTTTCCACGGGAATCGGCGGACCGTCAACCGCTATCGCCATTGAGGAGTTACGCCAGGTTGGCGTCAACACGCTAATCCGTATCGGTAGTTGCGGTGCGTTGCAGGACTCGCTGGCGTTGGGCGATGTGATCATCGCCCACGGCGCGGTGGCTGACGACGGCGCCAGCAAAACCTATGCGCCCGCCAGTTATCCGGCCTGTGCGGACCCGTATCTTACCGCCACGCTGATACAGCAGGCGAAACAGATGAACATCTCTGCCGTTTGCGGGCTGGTGCGCAGCCATGACAGTTTTTATACCGATCGCGAAGCTGAACTGGATGCCGAATGGTCGGCCAGGGGAGTTCTCGGCGCGGATATGGAAACCGCTGCGCTGATGGTGGTGGGGGCGTTACGAGGGCTGCGTACCGCGTCGTTGCTAAACGTGGTCGTCGCGCATAGTGGTTGTCTGGAGAGCAGCATTAACCATTATGTTCAGCAGGAAACCTTGTGCCAGCAAGGTGAAGAGCGCCAAATTTCTCTGGCGCTTCAGGCCATTTATTTCGATAGTTTGCAAGGAGAGCAATGATGGACTTTTTCAGCATTAACAATGTAATGGTCAACATTCCTCTCGGCGAGGGTGGGTATGCGCTGTCGTGGATTGAGGCTATCGGCACCGTCTTTGGCTTATTGTGCATCTGGTGCGCCAGCCGGGAAAAAATCGTTAATTACCTGTTTGGTTTGATTAACGTCACTCTGTTTGCCGCCATCTTTTTTCAGATTCAACTGTATGCCAGCTTGCTACTTCAGGTGTTTTTCTTTGCGGCGAATATTTACGGCTGGTACGCATGGAGCCGGCAGAATGACGCCCGGGAAGCCGCTCTGAAAGTACGCTGGCTTTCTCGTCAACAAACATGGAGGTTGGGGGGCGTATGTATTATCGCCATTCTGCTGATGACGTGGTTTATCGATCCGGTCTTCGCTATGTTGACCCGCGTTATGCTCGCTCTGCTGCAAACGGTAGGTATGCAGGTGGCGATGCCTGAACTCCAGCCGGATGCGTTCCCGTTCTGGGATTCCACCATGCTGGTGTTGTCGATTGCGGCGATGGTGCTGATGACCCGCAAGTACGTGGAAAACTGGCTGCTGTGGGTGATTATTGATGTAATTAGCGTCGTGATCTATGCAGTACAGGGCGTTTATGCGATGTCGCTTGAGTATGTTCTGCTGACGGCGATCGCGCTAATGGGTTCTTTCAGTTGGATCAAGAGCGCACAGCGTAATGGCTATACGCCGCTTGCCGCCAGAGCCTGCTGATTGACCTTTTCCAGGCTGCCTGAAAAAGCAGCCTGGTCTTCTCTGGGCCTCGCTTTCTGCTACAATCCCTCCCCCGTTCGAAGATTGAGCACTATTCCCATGCGTTTAAATCCCGGCCAACAACACGCTGTCGAATTCGTCACCGGACCCTGCCTGGTGCTGGCAGGAGCGGGTTCTGGTAAAACTCGCGTAATTACCAATAAAATCGCCCACCTGATCCGCGGATGCGGCTATCAGGCCCGGCATATTGCGGCGGTGACGTTTACCAACAAGGCAGCGCGTGAGATGAAAGAACGCGTCGGGCAGACGCTCGGCCGTAAGGAAGCGCGCGGTTTGATGATCTCCACCTTTCATACGCTAGGGCTGGATATTATTAAGCGCGAGTACGCTGCGCTGGGGATGAAATCGAACTTTTCATTGTTTGACGATACCGACCAGGTCGCCTTGCTCAAAGAGCTGACCGAAGGCCTGATCGAAGACGACAAGGTTCTGTTGCAACAGCTGATCTCCACGATCTCCAACTGGAAAAACGATCTCAAAACGCCTGCACAGGCAGCGGCGGGGGCGAAAGGTGAACGCGATCGTATTTTTGCCCACTGCTACGGGCTTTACGACGCCCATATGAAGGCATGCAACGTTCTCGATTTTGATGATTTGATTTTGCTGCCGACGCTGCTGCTGCAACGCAATGACGAGGTGCGCGAGCGCTGGCAGAATAAAATTCGTTATCTACTGGTGGATGAATATCAGGATACTAACACCAGCCAGTATGAGTTGGTTAAGCTGCTGGTCGGGCAACGCGCGCGCTTTACGGTCGTGGGCGATGACGATCAGTCTATCTACTCCTGGCGCGGGGCGCGTCCGCAAAACCTGGTGTTACTGAGCCAGGACTTTCCGGCGCTGCAGGTGATTAAACTGGAGCAAAACTATCGTTCTTCGGGCCGCATCCTGAAAGCGGCGAATATTCTCATCGCCAACAATCCGCACGTCTTTGAAAAGCGCCTCTTTTCCGAGCTCGGTTACGGCGCGGAACTCAAAGTGTTAAGCGCAAACAATGAAGAGCATGAAGCTGAGCGCGTTACCGGCGAACTGATTGCCCATCACTTTGTGAACAAGACCCAGTACAAGGATTACGCCATTCTGTATCGCGGGAATCATCAGTCGCGGGTATTTGAAAAATTCCTCATGCAGAACCGCATTCCGTACAAAATTTCCGGCGGCACCTCATTTTTCTCCCGTCCGGAGATTAAAGACTTGCTGGCCTATCTGCGGGTGTTGACCAACCCGGATGATGACAGCGCTTTCCTGCGCATCGTGAATACGCCAAAACGCGAAATCGGTCCGGCTACTCTGCAAAAGCTGGGTGAATGGGCAATGACGCGTAATAAAAGCCTGTTTACCGCCAGCTTTGATATGGGGCTTAGCCAGAAGCTGACCGGACGTGGTTACGATTCATTGACGCGTTTTACCCACTGGCTGGGGGAAATCCAGCGTCTGGCCGAACGTGAGCCTGTCGCCGCCGTGCGCGATCTCATCCACGGTATTGACTATGAATCCTGGTTGTACGAAACCTCGCCGAGCCCCAAAGCGGCGGAAATGCGTATGAAAAACGTTAATCAGCTCTTTAGCTGGATGACTGAGATGCTGGAAGGCAACGAACTCGATGAGCCGATGACGCTGACCCAGGTGGTTACACGCTTTACGCTGCGCGATATGATGGAGCGCGGCGAGAGCGAAGAAGAGCTGGATCAGGTACAGTTGATGACGCTTCATGCATCGAAAGGACTGGAATTCCCGTATGTCTATATGGTGGGAATGGAAGAAGGATTTTTGCCGCATCAAAGCAGCATTGACGAAGATAATATTGAGGAAGAGCGTCGGCTGGCCTATGTCGGGATCACTCGCGCGCAGAAAGAGCTTACCTTTACATTATGTAAAGAGCGCCGTCAGTATGGGGAACTGGTGCGCCCGGAACCCAGCCGCTTCCTGTTAGAACTACCGCAGGATGATTTAATCTGGGAGCAGGAGCGCAAAGTGGTAAGCGCTGAGGAGCGAATGCAAAAAGGGCAAAGTCACCTGGCTAATCTGAAAGCCATGATGGCGGCAAAGCGAGCGAAATCGTAGGCCGGATAAGCGAAGCGTCATCCGGCAATCAGACTACGGTTAGCGAACGTCCAGCGGCCAGTGTACATAGCTTTGCCACTGGCTTTCCTGATCAATCAACTCTTTACCCAGCGGGTGATGTGCCAGCCAGTCGCCAGGCAAGGTTAACGTCAGATTTTCATTTAGCGCCTGTAGCGTAATTTCTGGTACCAGATCGTCACGACGGCGACCGGCAAAGAGAATCGCCAGTCGCAGCAAACGGCATAGCTGTTCCGCAACACGGGGCGGTACCGCGTTTTGCTGATGAAGCGAAGAGAGATCGACCGGATTGGTCTGATTCAGTAAGAGGGTGGCGAGCAACTTTTTCTGCGCGGGCGTATAGCCAGGCAGATCCAAATGGCGTACTAAATAGGCGGCATGATAGGGCGCCTGTTTAAAATCAAGGCTCAGACCGATCTCATGCAATTGGCAAGCGCTAAGCAACAGTTCACGACTGATAGGCTCAATATGCCAGGCATTTTCTACCTGTTTGAGGAAGTTATCTGCCAGCTTCGCCACGCGATTTGCCTGCTCGGTATCGACGATAAACCGACGCTGAATGTTCCGCAGCGTGCGGCTGCGGATATCCTGATCTACCGCCAGATGCAACATCCCATACACCAGCCCTTCGCGTAACGCGCCGCCTGCCAGCGTCATGCTCTGGATGTTCAGCTCGGTAAATATCGCGATCAGAATAGCCAGCCCGCTTGGGAAAACCAGCGCGCGCTCCAGCGTCAGGCCTTCGATTTCCAGCTCTTCCAGACGTCCGCACTGTATCGCGCGTTGTTTTAGCTGCTGCAGTTTGGCGAGCGTAATGCGCTCGTCCATCCCCTGCGCCATCATGATTTCCTGCAATGCCTGTACGGTGCCGGAGGCACCCACGCAGACCTTCCAGCCATGAAAACGCAGTTCATCGGCGACCGGACGCAACACATCGCGCGCGGCTTTCTCCGCGTCATCAAAATTTTCTTGCGCCAGATTACGATCGCTAAAATAGCGTTCAAGCCACGTTACGCAGCCCATCGACAGGCTAAACAGCGACGTGGTTTGCGCGCCAGTGCCGGTAACCAGTTCAGTGCTGGCGCCGCCGATATCCACCACCAGTCGCTGATCTGCGCCGCCGGTGGTATGAGCGACCCCCTGATAAATCAGCCGCGCCTCTTCTTCGCCGCTGATAACCTGCACCGGACAACCAAGGATAGTCTGCGCTTTCGCGATAAATTCACCTGCATTGACGGCGAGACGCAATGTTGCGGTGGCAACCACGCGGATTTGTGGCTGCGGGATATCCTGCAAACGTTCAGCAAACAGACGCAGGCATTGCCAGCCGCGTTCCATTGCTTCGGCTGAAAGGTGGTTGTCGTTGTTCAGACCCGCGGCCAGACGCACCTTGCGTTTTATTCGGGTCAGCGTCTGGATGCTTCCCGCCGCCTCGCGCACGACCAGCATATGAAAACTATTGGAACCGAGATCAATGGCGGCATACAACGAGGTGGAATTCATACACTTCATCCTTCAACCTGTATCCGTGTTGGCTGCGTACTCTTCCTAAGCTCATCGGGATTTGTTTTCTTGCCGCCTTGATACAGGCTAAATGATTTTGTGTATGGCATAACTTTTCTTAACCTGAACGACGACGATTACGCGGAGCGCCAGCGCGGCGCGGACCATTGCCAGGACGCGAACGCGTCAGACGCAACGGCTTGGGCAGATCGTTCATGAGCGCTTCCGGATTGTATTTGCTGACCGGAATCGAGTGGCCGATATAGCTCTCAATGGCGGGCAGATTCAGCGCATACTCTTCGCAAGCCAGGCTGATGGAATGCCCGCTGGCGCCAGCGCGACCGGTACGACCGATACGGTGAACATAGTCTTCACAATCGTCTGGCAGATCGTAGTTAAAGACATGCGTTACGGCGGGGATATGCAACCCGCGCGCCGCGACATCGGTCGCCACAAGAATATCCAGATCGCCGCGGGTGAACTCATCCAGAATCCGCAGGCGCTTTTTCTGCGCGACGTCGCCGGTCAGCAGACCAACACGATGGCCATCTGCCGCCAGATGTCCCCAGATATCTTCGCAACGATGCTTGGTGTTGGCGAAAATAATGGCGCGATCCGGCCACTCTTCTTCGATCAGCGTTTGCAGTAAACGCATTTTCTCTTCATTAGAGGGGTAGAAAAGCTCTTCTTTAATGCGGTGGCCGGTCTTTTGCTCCGGTTCCACTTCAACATATTCGGCGTTGTTCATCTGTTCAAACGCCAGCTCGCGAACCCGATAAGACAGGGTGGCGGAGAACAACATGTTCAGACGCTGCGCAGCCGGCGGCATACGACGGAACAGCCAGCGGATATCTTTAATAAAGCCCAAATCGTACATGCGATCGGCTTCATCGAGTACGACAACCTGAATGGCGCCGAGGTTAATGTGATTTTGTTTGGCGTAGTCGATCAGTCGGCCCGTCGTACCAATAAGAATATCAACGCCGCTTTCCAGCACTTTAAGCTGCTTGTCGTAACCATCGCCGCCGTAAGCCAGGCCTAATTTTAAGCCTGTCGCTTGCGCCAACGGCTCCGCGTCTGCGTGAATTTGTACGGCTAATTCACGCGTCGGCGCCATGATCAGCGCGCGCGGCTGGTTCACCTTGCGATCGTCGATCGCGGGATGAGAAAGTAAATAATGAAACGTTGACGTCAGAAACGCCATCGTTTTCCCGGTACCGGTTTGCGCCTGCCCTGCAACGTCACGACCCGCCAGCGTTAGCGGAAGGGCCAGTGCCTGAATGGGCGTACAATTATAAAACCCTTTTTTTTCAAGGGCTTCAACCACCTGTGGGTGCAGGGCGAAGTCGGAAAACTTCTGTTCTGTTAAATGTGTTTTGCTCATAGTGTGGTAGAATATCAGCTTACTATTGCTTTACGAAAGCGTATCCGGTGAAATAAAGTCAACCTTTGTTGGCGAAGTTAACATCAGCACCTCGTTGGTTAATGCTACACCAACACGCCAGGCTTATTCCTGTGGAGTTATATATGAGCGATAAAATTATTCACCTGACTGACGACAGTTTTGACACGGATGTACTCAAAGCGGACGGGGCTATCCTCGTTGATTTCTGGGCAGAGTGGTGCGGGCCGTGTAAAATGATCGCTCCGATTCTGGATGAAATCGCTGACGAATATCAGGGCAAATTGACCGTTGCCAAACTGAACATTGACCAGAACCCAGGTACTGCGCCTAAATATGGCATCCGCGGTATTCCGACTCTGCTGCTGTTTAAAAACGGCGAAGTGGCGGCAACCAAAGTAGGCGCACTGTCTAAAGGTCAGTTGAAAGAGTTTCTCGACGCCAATCTGGCGTAATACCTTTTATACGTCGAATGACAAAGGCGCTGTATAGTCAGGCGTCTGTCATTCGACGAATGATTAAGGTATCAGGCAGTTTCGTGGCGTCTGTTGTCCTTACGTTATTCTTAAATTGTCAGGATCTCTGGACGCCCGGTCTGAGTCGTGCTAAGTTAGTATTGACTTCGAATTAAACATACCTTATTAAGTTTGAATCTGGTTTTATCCGTCACTTCCCGTTTTTTCTCGCACGAGAAGTGGAAAGATTCCTGGCTCTTCGCTCATTCCGTCTTGTCGTTTCAGTTCTGCGTACTTTCCTGTGACCAGACAGCGAACAGACATGAGTTGATAGCCGTAAACAGGCATGGATGACCCTGCCATACCATTCACAACATTAAGTTCGAGATTTACCCCAAGTTTAAGAACTCACACCATTATGAATCTTACCGAATTAAAGAATACGCCGGTTTCTGAGCTGATCACTCTCGGCGAAAGTATGGGGCTGGAAAATCTGGCCCGTATGCGCAAGCAGGACATTATTTTTGCCATCCTGAAGCAGCACGCAAAGAGTGGCGAAGATATCTTTGGCGACGGTGTGCTGGAGATATTGCAGGATGGATTTGGTTTCCTCCGTTCTGCAGACAGCTCCTACCTCGCCGGTCCTGATGATATCTACGTTTCCCCCAGCCAAATCCGCCGTTTCAACCTCCGCACTGGTGATACCATTTCTGGTAAGATTCGCCCGCCGAAAGAAGGTGAACGCTATTTTGCGCTGTTGAAAGTTAACGAAGTTAACTACGACAAACCGGAAAACGCCCGTAACAAAATCCTCTTTGAGAACTTAACCCCGCTGCACGCAAACTCTCGTCTGCGTATGGAGCGTGGTAACGGTTCTACCGAAGACTTAACGGCGCGCGTTTTGGATCTGGCTTCGCCGATCGGTCGCGGCCAGCGCGGTCTGATTGTCGCGCCGCCGAAGGCGGGTAAAACCATGCTGCTGCAGAACATCGCGCAGAGCATCGCGTATAACCACCCGGACTGCGTGCTGATGGTGCTGCTGATTGACGAACGTCCGGAAGAAGTAACCGAGATGCAGCGTCTGGTGAAAGGCGAAGTGGTTGCGTCTACCTTTGACGAACCGGCATCCCGCCACGTTCAGGTTGCCGAAATGGTTATCGAGAAGGCGAAACGTCTGGTTGAACACAAGAAAGACGTTATCATCCTGCTCGACTCCATCACCCGTCTGGCGCGTGCCTACAACACCGTGGTGCCGGCTTCCGGTAAAGTATTGACCGGTGGTGTGGACGCTAACGCCCTGCATCGTCCGAAGCGTTTCTTCGGCGCGGCGCGTAACGTGGAAGAGGGCGGTAGCCTGACTATCATCGCGACGGCGCTGATCGATACCGGTTCCAAGATGGACGAAGTTATCTACGAAGAGTTTAAAGGCACCGGTAACATGGAGCTGCACCTCTCGCGTAAGATCGCTGAAAAACGTGTCTTCCCGGCTATCGACTACAACCGTTCCGGTACCCGTAAAGAAGAGCTGCTCACCACTCAGGAAGAGCTGCAGAAAATGTGGATCCTGCGTAAAATCATCCATCCGATGGGTGAAATTGACGCGATGGAATTCCTCATTAACAAACTGGCGATGACCAAAACTAATGACGACTTTTTCGAGATGATGAAGCGCTCATAACCTGGTCTTTACCTGAAAACGCCACGTTTTTACGTGGCGTTTTTGTTTTATATCTGTAATCTTAACGACACATTTACAAAATGATGATAAACCGGGTCGGGGCTTCGCCATCCATTCGTTATCGGTATCGTGTGGTTGATATTTAAACAATTCTGCCTGATTCAGAGCAGGGTTTCCCTTCTGAATAAAGGTCTTCATGGTTATACTTCTGGTACTAATTTTATCTGAGAGCACGCATTGTGAATTTACTGACCGTGAGTACTGATCTCATCAGTATTTTTTTATTCACGACACTGTTCCTGTTTTTTGCGCGTAAAGTCGCAAAAAAAATCGGTTTAGTGGATAAACCCAACTTTCGTAAACGCCACCAGGGGCTGATACCGTTGGTTGGAGGGATTTCGGTTTACGCAGGGATTTGCTTCACATTCGGAATCGTTGACTACTATATTCCTCATGCGTCGCTTTATCTTTCTTGTGCGGGCGTACTGGTTCTTATCGGTGCGCTGGACGACCGTTTTGATATCAGCGTGAAGATCCGTGCGACCATACAGGCCGCGATCGGTATCATTATGATGGTATTCGGTAAGCTCTATCTTAGCAGCCTCGGCTATATCTTTGGCTCCTGGGAGATGGTGCTCGGTCCCTTCGGCTATTTCCTTACTCTGTTTGCCGTATGGGCGGCGATCAACGCTTTCAATATGGTGGACGGTATTGACGGCCTGTTGGGCGGGCTATCCAGCGTCTCATTCGCGGCGATGGGGCTGATTTTATGGTTTGACGGTCAAACCAGCCTGGCAATATGGTGCTTCGCCATGATTGCCGCGATTCTGCCTTACATTATGCTTAATCTCGGTATTTTGGGGCGGCGTTATAAAGTCTTTATGGGCGATGCCGGTAGTACTCTGATTGGTTTTACCGTTATCTGGATCTTACTGGAAACGACGCAGGGGAAAACTCACCCTATCAGTCCGGTTACCGCGCTATGGATTATCGCTATCCCGCTGATGGATATGGTGGCGATTATGTATCGCCGTCTGCGTAAAGGAATGAGTCCCTTCTCACCTGATCGTCAGCACATTCACCATCTTATCATGCGCGCCGGATTTACCTCTCGTCAGGCGTTTGTACTGATTACGCTTGCCGCCGCCATTCTGGCTGGAGTCGGCGTAGCGGCAGAATATTCTCATTTTGTTCCTGAATGGGTTATGTTGGTGCTCTTTTTGCTAGCATTCTTCCTCTATGGCTACTGCATTAAGCGGGCCTGGAAGGTGGCGAGATTTATTAAGCGTGTGAAGCGTCGCCTGCGCAGGCACCGTAAGAACCGGCCAAACTTAACCAAGTAAATGAGGATACGATGACACAACCATTACCGGGGGCACGCGCGGTGAGCGCTGAAAATGAACTGGATATTCGCGGGTTGTTTCGTACTTTATGGGCTGGCAAATACTGGATTATCGGCATTGGCCTGCTATTTGCCCTTATCGCGTTAGCCTATACCTTTTTTGCTCGTCAGGAGTGGAGTGCGACGGCGATCACCGATCGCCCAACCGTAAATATGTTGGGCGGTTATTACTCCCAGCAGCAGTTTCTGCGCAACCTGGATATTAAGACCGATCCCTCTTCTTCCGATAAGCCCTCGGTGATGGATGAAGCGTATAAAGAGTTCATCATGCAACTTGCCTCCTGGGATACGCGTCGCGATTTCTGGTTACAGACGGACTATTACAAGCAGCGAATGGTCGGGAATAGCAAAGCTGATGCGGCGATGCTTGATGAACTGATCAATAACATACAGTTTACGCCCGGCGATTTTACACGCGCCATCAACGACAATGTGAAGCTGATTGCTGAAACTGCGCCGGACGCCAATAATCTGCTGCGTCAGTATGTCGCATTTGCCAGCCAGCGGGCGGCGAGCCATCTGAATGATGAATTAAAAGGTGCCTGGGCTGCGCGTACCGTGCAGATGAAAGCCCAGGTCAAACGGCAGGAAGAGGTTGCGAAAGCGATCTATTCGCGTCGTGTAAACAGTATTGAGCAGGCGCTCAAAATTGCGGAACAACATAATATTTCTCGTAGCGCGACGGATGTCCCGGCAGATGAATTACCGGACTCAGAGCTTTTTTTACTCGGTCGCCCTATGTTGCAGGCGCGTCTTGAAAATCTGCAAGCGGTTGGCCCTGCGTTCGATTTGGACTACTTTCAAAATCGGGCAATGTTGAATACGCTTAATGTGGGGCCGACCCTGGACCCTCGTTTTCAGACCTATCGTTATTTGCGTACGCCGGAAGAACCGGTAAAACGTGATAGCCCACGCCGAGCCTTCCTGATGATTATGTGGGGTATCGTTGGGGCGCTAATCGGTGCGGGCGTTGCCTTAACACGTCGCCGCACGATTTAGCAACACCTCTGCAGTAGGGGGCTGGGCCCCTACTGTCTATTCGAAGAGAATCGATGTGAAAGTACTGACTGTATTTGGTACACGACCGGAGGCCATTAAGATGGCGCCTCTGGTCCATGCGCTGGAAAAAGATCCTCATTTCGAGGCCAAAGTATGCGTTACTGCGCAGCATCGGGAGATGCTTGATCAGGTATTAACTCTTTTTTCTATTGTGCCTGATTACGATCTCAACATTATGCAGCCGGGACAGGGGTTGACGGAAATTACCTGCCGAATTCTGGAGGGATTAAAGCCGATCCTGGCAGATTTTAAACCTGATGTGGTGCTGGTTCATGGCGATACCACCACTACGATTGCTACCAGCCTGGCGGCTTTCTATCAACGAATTCCGGTAGGGCACGTAGAAGCCGGGTTGCGAACCGGCGATCTCTATTCCCCCTGGCCGGAAGAGGCAAACCGCACGCTGACCGGACATCTGGCGATGTACCACTTTGCGCCGACGGAAAACTCGCGGCAGAATCTGTTGCGGGAGAACATTCCGGATGAGCGCATTTTTGTCACTGGCAATACCGTTATCGACGCGCTGATCTGGGTACGCGATCGCGTTCTGACGAGCGATACATTACAGGCTGAACTGGCCGAGCAGTATCCCTTCCTCAACGCGAATAAGAAGATGATTTTGGTGACCGGTCATCGGCGTGAAAGCTTTGGTCAGGGCTTTGAGCATATCTGCCAGGCGCTGGCGGAAATCGCCGCCGCGAACCAGAATGTGCAAATTGTCTATCCGGTGCATCTCAATCCCAACGTCAGCGAACCTGTCAACCGTATCCTCGGCCATGTTGAAAACGTGGTACTGATTGAGCCGCAGGACTACTTACCTTTTGTCTGGCTGATGAATCACGCCTGGCTCATTCTGACCGATTCCGGCGGTATTCAGGAAGAAGCGCCGTCATTAGGTAAGCCGGTATTGGTCATGCGTGAAACCACAGAGCGTCCGGAAGCTATTACCGCTGGTACGGTAAGACTGATCGGCACGGATTCCCGGCGCATTGTGGCGGAAGTTATGCGTCTGCTGCACGACGAAAATGAATATCAAACCATGAGCCGCGCCCATAATCCTTATGGTGACGGGCAATCATGCGCGCGCATTTTACAGGCGTTAAAAAGTTATCGGGTATCGTTATGAGTTTTACGACCATTTCTGTTATTGGGCTGGGGTATATCGGATTACCGACTGCAGCCGCTTTTGCTTCCCGCCAGAAGCAGGTTATCGGCGTGGATATCAACCAACATGCGGTAGACACCATAAATCGCGGTGAAATTCACATCGTGGAGCCGGCGTTGGGCAATGTGGTGAAGATGGCGGTGGAGGGCGGCTTTCTGCGTGCGACGACGACACCTGTCGAGGCCGATGCGTACCTGATTGCCGTGCCGACGCCATTCAAAGGCGATCACGACCCTGACATGGCCTATGTGGAAGCCGCGGCGAAATCCATTGCGCCGGTATTAAAAAAAGGGGCACTGGTGATTCTGGAATCAACATCGCCGGTCGGCGCAACGGAGCAAATGGCTGGCTGGCTGGCCGGGATGCGCCCGGATCTGACCTTTCCCCAGCAGGCGGGCGAGCAGGCCGACGTGAATATCGCCTATTGTCCGGAGCGTGTGCTGCCGGGTCAGGTGATGGTGGAACTCATTAAAAATGACCGCGTGATTGGCGGTATGACGCCAGTATGTTCGGCTCGCGCCAGCGCGCTGTACAAAATTTTCCTTGAGGGCGAATGCGTTGTCACCAACTCGCGCACCGCAGAGATGTGCAAGCTGACGGAAAATAGCTTCCGTGATGTGAATATCGCCTTTGCGAATGAATTGTCGCTGATTTGCGCCGAACAGGGGATTAACGTCTGGGAATTGATCCGTCTGGCGAACCGCCATCCGCGCGTCAATATTTTGCAGCCGGGCCCAGGCGTTGGCGGGCACTGCATTGCGGTCGATCCGTGGTTTATTGTGGCGCAAAATCCGCAGCAGGCGAGACTGATTCGTACCGCGCGTGAAGTGAACGACGGCAAACCGCACTGGGTGGTCGATCAGGTAAAAGCCGCGGTCGCAGATTGTCTTGCGGCCACCGATAAACGCGCCAGCGAAGTGAAAATCGCCTGTTTTGGGCTGGCCTTTAAGCCGAATATCGACGATCTGCGCGAAAGCCCGGCGATGGGGATCGCGCAAAGTATCGCCCGCTGGCACAGCGGCGAAACCCTGGTCGTCGAACCGAATATCCGTCAGTTGCCGAAAAAATTGGACGGACTTTGTACGCTGGCGAAACTGGACGCGGCGCTGGCCGCCGCCGATGTGCTGGTGATGCTGGTCGATCACGACGAATTTAAAGCGATTCCCGGCGATGCGGTTCATCAACGTTATGTGGTTGATACCAAAGGAGTCTGGCGCTGATGAAACGCATTCTGGTGACCGGTGGCGCAGGCTTTATTGGATCTGCGGTGGTGCGGCATATCATCCATGAAACGGCAGACGCGGTGGTGGTGGTGGATAAACTCACCTATGCGGGCAACCTGATGTCTCTGGCATCGGTGGCGCAAAGCGACCGTTTCGCCTTTGAGAAGGTGGATATCTGCGATCGGGCATCACTGGATCGAGTTTTCCAGCAGTATCAGCCCGATAGCGTGATGCACCTGGCGGCGGAAAGCCATGTAGACCGTTCCATCGACGGCCCGGCGGCGTTTATTGAAACGAATATCGTTGGTACTTACACCTTGCTGGAAGCCGCTCGCGCTTACTGGTCCGCGCTTGACGCGGACGCTAAAGCGGCGTTCCGCTTCCACCATATCTCCACCGATGAAGTGTATGGCGATCTGCATACTGCAGACGATTTCTTCACCGAAACCACGCCATATGCGCCAAGCAGCCCTTATTCCGCCTCCAAAGCCAGCAGCGACCATCTGGTACGCGCCTGGTTACGTACCTACGGTCTGCCTACGCTTGTCACCAACTGCTCTAATAACTACGGGCCCTACCATTTCCCGGAAAAACTGATCCCGCTGATGATTCTGAACGCGCTGGCGGGTAAACCATTGCCGGTCTATGGCAACGGTCAGCAAATTCGCGACTGGCTGTATGTAGAGGATCATGCCCGTGCGTTGTATCACGTGGTGACGAACGGCGCGGTGGGCGAAACGTATAATATCGGCGGTCATAACGAACGTAAAAATCTGGATGTGGTCAGGACGATCTGCGCTCTGTTGGAGGAACTGGCCCCGCAAAAACCGCAGGGTGTAGCGAATTATCACGATCTGATTACCTTCGTCGACGATCGACCCGGCCATGACTTACGTTATGCCATCGACGCGTCGAAAATCGCCCGCGAGCTGGGCTGGACGCCGCAGGAAACCTTCGAAAGCGGGATGCGAAAAACCGTTCAGTGGTATCTCGCCAATGAGGCCTGGTGGAAACCCGTGCAGGATGGCAGTTATCAGGGCGAACGCTTAGGACTGAAACGCTAAACGACAGGTTCTTACTCCTGGAGGAGAAACGAATGAAAGGCATCATTCTGGCGGGAGGTTCCGGTACCCGGTTGCATCCCATTACGCGCGGCGTATCAAAGCAGCTTCTGCCCGTCTACGACAAACCA
The DNA here is from genome assembly GCF_046550615.1 of Salmonella sp. SAL04214. Classification (NCBI taxonomy): domain Bacteria; kingdom Pseudomonadati; phylum Pseudomonadota; class Gammaproteobacteria; order Enterobacterales; family Enterobacteriaceae; genus Salmonella; species Salmonella sp. SAL04214. Next base: position 63,617 of record NZ_JBGDXT010000016.1, on the reverse strand, counting down.
ATGATTTACTATCCGTTATCGGTGCTAATGCTGGCGGGCATTCGTGAGATCTTGATCATCACCACGCCGGAGGATAAACGCGACTTTCAGCGTTTGTTGGGCGACGGCGCAGCATTCGGTATCGATTTACATTATGCCGAGCAGCCCAGTCCGGACGGGCTGGCGCAGGCCTTTATCATTGGCGAAACGTTCCTCAACGGTGAACCCTCATGCCTGGTATTGGGTGACAATATCTTTTTTGGTCAGGGTTTTAGCCCCAAACTCCGTCAGGTCGCGGCACGTACCGAAGGCGCCACAGTATTTGGCTATCAGGTCATGGACCCAGAACGCTTTGGCGTCGTGGAGTTTGACGATGATTTTCGCGCGCTCTCGCTGGAAGAAAAGCCGAAACAGCCTAAATCTAACTGGGCGGTCACCGGCCTCTATTTCTATGACAGCAAGGTCGTCGAGTATGCGAAGCGCGTGAAACCGTCCGGGCGTGGCGAGCTGGAGATCACTTCTATCAATCAGATGTATCTGGAGGAAGGTAAGCTGACCGTTGAACTGCTGGGCCGCGGCTTCGCCTGGTTGGATACGGGCACCCACGACAGTCTGATTGAGGCGAGCACTTTTGTGCAGACGGTGGAAAAGCGCCAGGGCTTCAAAATTGCCTGTCTGGAGGAGATTGCCTGGCGCAACGGCTGGCTGGATGATGATGGTTTGAAACGCGCCGCCAGTCAGCTTGAAAAAACCGGCTATGGCCAATATTTACTGGAGTTGCTCCGTGCCCGTCCGCGCCAGTATTGAACCGTTACTCTGGGAAAATACGTTTTTTGGCGTGAATAGCGGCATTGTGCGTATCGATGCCTCAGCGCCCGAATTAACGCCAGAAGCGCTGCAGGCGTGGCAACGCGTGCAGGTAAAAGTGCCGGCTGAAAACATCGCCTGGCTGTCGGCGTTGCAATCGCTGGGATTCTCTTTGGTTGAAGGCGAGGTGGATTTTGCGTTGCCAGTAAAAGGGCATCGCGACCAGCATGGCGCGGAAATTGCAAACCTTAAAGACATTCCTGCTTTGCGTCAGTTGGCCGGAGAGGCGTTTACGCAGAGTCGTTTTCGCGCGCCGTGGTATGCGCCCGACGCCAGCGCCCGTTTTTACGCCCAGTGGATTGAGAATGCGGTACGCGGCACGTTTGATCACCAATGCCTGGTCCTTCGCACGGAGACAGGCGCTATCCGCGGTTACGTCTCGCTGCGGGAATTGAATGATACCGACGCGCGCATCGGTCTGTTGGCCGGACGCGGCGCGGGAGCGGAACTTATGCAGGCGGCGATCTGTTGGGCGCAGAGTCGCGGCAAAGCAACATTGCGGGTGGCGACCCAATTGGGCAACACCGCCGCGCTTAAACGTTACATACAAAGCGGTGCCAACATCGAAAGCACTGCGTACTGGTTATACAGGTGACAACATGATTCCTTTTAATGCGCCGCCGGTGGTGGGAACCGAACTCGAATACATGCAGTCTGCAATGAGCAGCGGCAAACTGTGCGGCGACGGCGGCTTTACGCGTCGTTGCCAGCAGTGGCTGGAGCAACATTTCGGCAGCGTGAAGGTGTTGCTGACGCCTTCCTGTACCGCATCGCTGGAGATGGCGGCTCTGTTGTTGGATATTCAGCCCGGCGATGAAGTGATCATGCCGAGCTTTACGTTTGTCTCCACTGCTAACGCTTTTGTCCTGCGCGGCGCGAAAATTGTGTTTGTCGATATTCGTCCGGATACGATGAATATTGACGAAACGCTGATTGAGGCGGCGATTACTGATAAAACCCGTGCTATCGTGCCGGTACACTACGCTGGCGTCGCTTGTGAAATGGACGTCATCATGGCGCTGGCGGATAAGTATAATCTGTTCGTTGTCGAGGATGCCGCCCAGGGTGTGATGTCCACGTACAAAGGGCGCGCGTTAGGGACGATCGGTCACATCGGCTGTTTTAGCTTCCATGAAACCAAAAATTACACCGCTGGCGGCGAAGGCGGCGCGACGCTGATCAACGATCGTACGCTGATTGAACGCGCGGAGATCATCCGCGAAAAAGGCACCAACCGTAGCCAGTTCTTCCGTGGTCAGGTGGATAAATACACCTGGCGGGATATCGGCTCCAGTTATTTGATGTCCGATCTGCAGGCTGCCTATCTGTGGGCGCAACTGGAGGCCGCCGATCGTATCAATCAACAGCGTCTGTCGCTGTGGCAGACTTACTACGATGCGTTAACGCCGCTGGCGCGCGCCGGGCGTATCGAGCTGCCTTCTATTCCGGAAAACTGCGGGCATAATGCCCATATGTTTTACATCAAACTGCGGGATATCGCCGATCGCAGCGCGCTGATTAATTTCCTGAAAGAGGCGGAAATCATGGCGGTATTCCATTACATTCCGCTGCATGATTGTCCGGCGGGCGATAAATTCGGCGAGTTTATCGGGGACGATGTCTACACCACAAAAGAGAGCGAACGTTTGTTGCGTCTGCCGCTGTTTTATAACCTTGCGCCCGTCGATCAACGAACGGTGATTACTACCTTGCTAAATTATTTCTCCTGATATGTCGCTTGCTAAAGCCTCCCTGTGGACGGCGGTCAGTACGCTGGTAAAAATTGGCGCCGGACTGCTGGTGGTGAAACTACTGGCCGTCTCTTTTGGTCCGTCGGGCGTCGGACAAGCGGGTAACTTCCGCCAGATGATCACCGTGCTGGGCGTATTGGCTGGCGCCGGGATATTTAACGGCGTTACCAAACTCGTCGCACAACATCATGATGACCCGGCGCAGTTACGTACCGTGGTGGGAACCTCCTCCGCGATGGTATTGGGGTTCTCTACGCTGCTGGCGCTGGTCTTCCTGCTGGCGGCGGCGCCGATTAGCCAGGGATTGTTCGGTCATACGGACTATCAAGGGTTGGTGCGTCTGGTTGCGCTGGTACAAATGGGGATCGCCTGGGCGAACCTGCTGCTGGCGCTAATGAAGGGCTTTCGTGACGCGTCGGGTAATGCCTTATCGTTAATTGTCGGCAGCTTTTTGGGCGTCGCCGCCTGGTATCTCTGCTACCGTGTCGGCGGCTATGAAGGCGCTCTGCTTGGCCTGGCGCTGGTGCCGGCGCTGGTGGTAGTGCCAGCCGGTATAATACTGATTAAGCGCGGCACCGTCCCGCTACGCTATCTCAAGCCCTCCTGGAACAACGGTCTGGCAGGGCAGCTCAGTAAATTTACCCTGATGGCGCTGATTACCTCCGTTACGATGCCGGTCGCCTATGTGATGATGCGAAACCAACTGGCCGCGCACTATAGCTGGAGCGATGTCGGGATCTGGCAGGGCGTAAGCAGTATTTCTGACGCCTATCTGCAATTTATCACCGCCTCCTTCAGCGTTTACCTGTTACCCACGCTCTCACGCCTGACGGAAAAACAGGACATTACGCGCGAAGTAGTAAAAGCGCTGAAATTTGTTTTACCGGCGGTTGCGGCGGCGAGTTTTACCGTCTGGCTACTGCGCGATTTTGCTATCTGGCTGCTTTTTTCCGCCAAATTCACCGCGATGCGCGATCTGTTCGCCTGGCAGTTAGTGGGCGACGTGCTGAAAGTCGGCGCCTATGTTTTCGGTTATCTGGTGATTGCCAAAGCGTCGTTGCGATTTTACATTCTGGCTGAAATTAGCCAGTTCATTCTGTTAACGGCGTTCGCTCACTGGCTGATTCCCGCTCACGGCGCGCTGGGTGCGGCACAGGCTTATATGGCCACCTATATTGTCTATTTTTCACTTTGTTGCGGCGTATTTTTACTCTGGCGTAGGCGAGCATGACTGTACTGATTCACGTCCTGGGATCGGATATCCCTCACCATAACCACACCGTGCTGCGGTTTTTCAATGATACGCTGGCCGCCACAAGCGAGCACGCGCGCGAATTTATGGTTGCCGGCGAAGATAACGGTTTCACGGAAAGCTGTCCGGCGCTCTCGCTTCGTTTTTATGGCAGTAAGAAAGCGTTGGCGCAGGCGGTCATCGCCAAAGCGAAAGCAAATCGTCGACAGAGATTCTTCTTTCACGGTCAGTTCAACACCAGCCTGTGGCTGGCGCTGTTAAGCGGCGGTATTAAGCCAGCTCAGTTTTACTGGCATATCTGGGGCGCGGATCTCTACGAAGTGTCCCACGGGCTGAAATTCCGCCTTTTCTACCCGCTTCGTCGTATCGCGCAGGGGCGAGTAGGATGCGTATTCGCGACGCGCGGCGATCTCAGCTATTTTGCGCGTCAGCATCCGGACGTACGCGGCGAGTTGCTCTATTTCCCGACGCGCATGGATCCTTCCCTGAATGCTATGGCAAAAGAGCGCCAACGTGCGGGGAAATTGACCATTTTGGTAGGGAACTCCGGCGATCGCAGTAACCAACATATTGCGGCATTACGGGCGGTGTATCAGCAGTTTGGTGATACGGTAAACGTGGTGGTGCCGATGGGCTATCCGGCCAATAACCAGGCCTATATTGATGAGGTTCGTCAGGCCGGTCTGGCGCTATTTAGCGCCGAAAATCTACAAATTCTTAGCGAAAAAATGGAATTTGATACCTATCTTGCGCTGTTGCGCCAGTGCGACCTCGGTTATTTTATTTTTGCCCGCCAACAGGGGATCGGGACGTTGTGTCTGCTAATTCAGGCCGATATCCCGTGCGTACTGAACCGCGACAATCCTTTCTGGCAGGATATGGCGGAACAGCATCTGCCCGTCCTGTTTACCACGGACGATCTTAATGAGCAGGTCGTGCGCGAGGCGCAGCGTCAGCTCGCATCGGTAGATAAAAGCGGCATTACCTTCTTTAGCCCCAACTACCTGCAACCGTGGCATAATGCGTTGAGAATCGCCGCAGGAGAAGCCGAATGAGTTTAATGCAATTCAGCGGGCTGCTGGTGGTCTGGCTGCTCTCTACGCTGTTTATCGCCACGCTGACCTGGTTTGAATTCCGCCGCGTGCGTTTTAACTTCAACGTTTTCTTTTCGTTGCTGTTTTTGTTGACCTTCTTTTTTGGTTTCCCGCTAACCAGCGTGCTGGTATTTCGTTTCGACGTTGGCGTCGCGCCGCCGGAAATCTTATTGCAGGCTCTATTATCCGCCGCCTGTTTCTACGGCGTGTATTACGTGACCTATAAAACGCGTTTACGCAAACGCGTTGTGGATGTACCACGCAAGCCGCTATTTACCATGAACCGGGTGGAAACCCACCTTACCTGGGTGATCCTGATGGGCATCGCGCTGGTGAGCGTGGCGATTTTCTTTATGCATAACGGCTTTTTGCTGTTCCGGCTGCACTCCTACAGCCAGATCTTTTCCAGCGAAGTTTCCGGCGTGGCGTTAAAACGGTTCTTCTATTTCTTCATTCCGGCGATGCTGGTGGTCTATTTCCTGCGCCAGGACAGCAAAGCGTGGCTGTTTTTTCTGGTGAGCACCGTCGCGTTTGGCCTGTTGACCTACATGATTGTCGGCGGCACGCGCGCCAACATCATTATTGCGTTTGCTATCTTCCTGTTTATCGGCATTATTCGGGGCTGGATCAGCCTGTGGATGCTGGCGGCGGCGGGCGTGCTGGGGATTGTCGGTATGTTCTGGCTGGCGCTCAAACGCTACGGATTAAATGTGAGCGGCGATGAGGCGTTCTATACGTTTCTTTATCTGACGCGCGATACCTTTTCGCCGTGGGAGAATCTGGCGCTGCTGTTGCAAAATTACCACAATATCGATTTTCAGGGGCTGGCCCCTATCGTGCGTGATTTCTACGTTTTTATTCCCACCTGGTTATGGCCGGGGCGACCCAGTATCGTGCTGAATTCTGCGAATTACTTCACCTGGGAAGTCCTGAACAACCATTCTGGCCTGGCGATATCGCCAACGCTTATCGGATCGCTGGTGGTCATGGGCGGGGCGCTGTTTATTCCGCTCGGCGCGATCGTCGTCGGGCTGATTATCAAATGGTTCGACTGGCTGTATGAACTGGGTAACCGGGAGCCCAATCGCTATAAGGCGGCGATTCTGCACAGTTTCTGCTTTGGCGCCATCTTTAATATGATTGTGCTGGCGCGAGAAGGGCTGGATTCGTTTGTCTCGCGCGTGGTTTTCTTCCTGGTGGTTTTTGGCGCCAGCCTGCTGGTCGCTAAGCTTCTGTTCTGGTTATTTGATAGCGCCGGACTGATTCATAAACGTACAACTTCGCTCCCTCAGGCACAGGTGGAAGGAAAACTATGACCAATAATGCCGCTGCGCCCCTTTACTCGCTGCGTGGATTACCTCTGATTGGCTGGCGCGACATGTCACACGCGCTGAATTATCTGTTTGCCGATGGACAACTGAAGCAAGGCACGTTGGTGGCGATCAACGCCGAAAAGCTGCTGACGGCGGAAGATAATCCGGAAGTCCGCGCGTTGATAGCGGCGGCGGAATTTAAATATGCCGATGGCATCAGCGTGGTGCGTTCAATACGTAAAAAATTTCCGCAGGCGCAGGTTTCTCGTGTGGCTGGCGCCGACCTTTGGGAAGCGTTAATGGCGCGCGCGGGTAAAGAAGGCACGCCGGTATTTCTTGTCGGCGGCAAGCCTGAGGTGCTGGCGCAGACGGAAGCAAAACTGCGGACGCAGTGGAACGTCAATATTGTGGGTAGCCAGGACGGTTACTTTACGCCGGAGCAGCGTCAGGCGCTATTTGCGCGTATCCATGCCAGCGGCGCGAAAATTGTCACCGTCGCGATGGGATCGCCAAAACAGGAATTGCTCATGCGCGATTGTCGGGAAGTGCATCCCCATGCGCTATATATGGGGGTGGGCGGTACCTATGATGTGTTTACCGGTCACGTCAAACGCGCCCCAAAAATATGGCAGAACCTGGGGCTGGAGTGGTTGTATCGTCTGCTTTCGCAACCGAAGCGTATTACCCGCCAGATGCGTCTGCTGCGCTACCTTCGCTGGCACTATACTGGCGATCTCTAATTCTCCCTTCTGATACTTGAGCAGCGGATTGTGCTTATGGCGCTGCTCATTCACAACATAATCGATGATTTATTACACAATAAATGCATTTTTTTAATGCTCCATTTGCCATTTGTCCAAATTTAAGAAAATATTCGCAACAATCGATGTACCCATAACAATAACCGGTACTACCGGAACCGTTGCAAACACGACATGAGGATTTATGGCAGAGAAAAAACCGGAGCTACAGCGTGGGCTGGAAGCTCGTCATATTGAATTGATTGCCCTCGGGGGCACCATCGGCGTCGGACTCTTTATGGGCGCCGCCAGTACGCTGAAATGGGCGGGCCCGTCAGTGCTGCTGGCGTATATCATCGCCGGATTGTTCGTCTTTTTCATTATGCGTTCGATGGGGGAGATGCTCTTTCTGGAACCTGTTACCGGCTCCTTTGCCGTGTACGCCCACCGGTATATGAGTCCTTTTTTTGGCTATCTTACCGCCTGGTCATACTGGTTTATGTGGATGGCGGTCGGGATCTCGGAAATTACCGCCATTGGGGTCTACGTCCAGTTCTGGTTTCCGGAGATGGCGCAGTGGATACCGGCGCTGATTGCCGTCGGACTTGTTGCGTTGGCGAATTTGGCTGCGGTGCGCCTGTATGGTGAAATCGAGTTCTGGTTTGCGATGATCAAAGTCACCACGATTATTGTGATGATCATCATCGGTCTGGGGGTGATTTTCTTCGGCTTTGGTAACGGCGGCCAGGCGATTGGCTTTGGTAATCTGACCGAGCATGGCGGCTTTTTTGCCGGCGGCTGGAAAGGCTTTCTGACCGCATTATGTATCGTGGTGGCCTCTTATCAGGGGGTTGAGTTGATCGGTATTACCGCCGGTGAAGCGAAGAATCCGCAGGTGACGTTGCGTAGCGCGGTGGGTAAAGTGCTGTGGCGTATCCTGATTTTTTATGTTGGCGCGATTTTCGTGATCGTCACCATTTTCCCGTGGAATGAGATTGGCAGCAACGGCAGCCCCTTTGTACTCACCTTCGCGAAAATCGGCATCACCGCCGCGGCGGGCATTATCAACTTTGTCGTGCTGACGGCGGCGCTCTCTGGCTGTAACAGCGGAATGTATAGCTGTGGGCGTATGCTTTACGCGCTGGCGAAAAACCGTCAACTGCCGGCGGCAGTCGCGAAAGTCTCTCGCCACGGCGTGCCGGTCGCGGGCGTGGCGCTCTCTATTTTGATTTTGCTGGTAGGTTCTTGCCTGAACTACATCATCCCCAATCCGCAGCGCGTCTTTGTTTACGTTTATAGCGCCAGCGTACTGCCGGGGATGGTGCCGTGGTTTGTCATTCTGATTAGCCAACTGCGCTTTCGTCGGGCGCATAAAGAAGCGATTGCGGATCATCCTTTTCGTTCCATTATGTTTCCGTGGGCGAACTATTTGACGATGGCGTTTCTGGTTTGCGTTTTAATCGGCATGTACTTTAATGAAGATACGCGCATGTCGCTGTTTGTCGGCGTCATCTTCCTGCTGGCCGTCACGCTGGTCTACAAAGTTTTCGGCCTGAATCGTCACGGAACCGCCCACAAGGTGGGGGAATAAGCGCCAAAATGCGCAAAGCATAACCAAACGCGCATTTTATTTAAAAAGGCACTGGACAGCGGGGTGTGAAGTCCGTATTATCCACCCCCGCAACGGCGCTAAGCGCCCGTAGCTCAGCTGGATAGAGCGCTGCCCTCCGGAGGCAGAGGTCTCAGGTTCGAATCCTGTCGGGCGTACCATTTATTTAGGTGCTTGAGCTGCGGTGGTTTAATACCGCGTAAAAAGTTTCAGTGGTGGCTATAGCTCAGTTGGTAGAGCCCTGGATTGTGATTCCAGTTGTCGTGGGTTCGAATCCCATTAGCCACCCCATTAATATAGAGTTGTGAAACGCGAAGGTGGCGGAATTGGTAGACGCGCTAGCTTCAGGTGTTAGTGTCCTTACGGACGTGGGGGTTCAAGTCCCCCCCCTCGCACCACGACTCAATGAATTGAACTAAAAATTCAAAAAAGCAGTATATCGGCGAGTAGCGCAGCTTGGTAGCGCAACTGGTTTGGGACCAGTGGGTCGGAGGTTCGAATCCTCTCTCGCCGACCAATTTTGAACCCCGCTTCGGCGGGGTTTTTTGTTTTCTGTTCATTTTCAACCCCTTATCCCGCACGTGTTGCCATTATGGTTTATTGGCGATATCCCAGTCTTCATTTGTCGCTATTCGGTGACGAATAATCTATTGATTTATAATCACTTTATAAAAAGCATCCTGTTCTGTCTCCGCCGGGCGACACGCTAAAACCTCGCCAGCGGCGGGGGGATGACAATCGCGTGAATTCTCTACGTTTTTTTAATGCCTGCGCCTGTTTTTTAGCGGTGCAAAGATGGCACGTTATGTGCAATAATGTACGGGTAGATGCTCATTCCATCTCTTATGTTCGCCTTCTGGCCTCATAAACTCAGGAATGATGCAGAGCCGTTTACGGTGCTTATCGTCCACTGACAGATGTCGCTTACGCCTCATCAAACACCCTGGACACAACGTTGAGTGAAGCACCCCTTTATGTTGTCATACAGACCTGTTTTGACGCCTGCCCCTTAACCGGGCAGGCGTTTTTTTATGCATCCCGAATGATTTTGTGTAGATGGTAGGCCCGGTAAGCGAAGCGCCACCGGGCAAGAGGGAATTACTGCGGGGGATTGTTCTGTAATGTCAGCATCAAGCCATCGCGCCGCATGGCGGCGGCCTCTTCCGGTTGATGCAGTCGATCAAGCGCATCGGCAAGCCAGGCATAATCATACGCGTCCGGGCGTTGTTTTAGCGCGGCGCGGAAAGCCAGGGTCGCCTCCTGCCATTCACCGTGTTTCATTAGCGACTGGCCGAGCGTGCTCCATAACAGCGGGCGATCGCCTACCGTCTTGATTTGCTGGCGCAGCACTTTCTCCAGTTGTTCCGGATTATTGGTTCTGAGGCGAGGAATGGGCAGCACCAGCCGATCGTCATACTGGCGTTTTAGACCATCGATGATAATCTGCTGCGCCATATCATGATCGTCACATTCGATCAGATGCTCGGCCATTGCGACCTGCAGCGCCACCTGATGGCGGGTTTTACGGCTTTGGTTTTTCCACCAGGTGCGTAATCCTTCGCTGCCCTGCTCGGCGCGCGCCTGATCCATGAGTCCTATCCACGCCTGTTGTTCGAGCATGGCGCGATGCGCTTCATCGCCGACGTGCGCTTTCGCCATGGATGGGATGATATCCAGTAAAGAACTCCATGCGCTGGTGCGAATATAGGCCTGTTCCGCCAGACGCAGAACTTCCGGGTGACGCGGCGTGACCTCCAGCAGTTTGTCCACGCCGTGACGCGCCGCGTGATTTTCATTGCGCGCCAGCTGTAAGCGCACGCGCGTGATCTCGACCGGGATGGTGTCGTTCCCCGCCAGCTCTGCCGCACGTTCAAGGTGCTGATTAGCGCGTGCTTCATCGCCGCGCTGCTGCGCCGCTTCTGCCGCCAGCAGATAATTTACCACCGGTTGTTCAGCATGGTCGGCATTTTTTGACATCAGCTTTTCAACCTGCTGATAGTCGCCCTCCGCCAGCTTCAGCAGCGCCTGTTCGGTCTGCTTGCGGGCGCGACGGCGTTTACGGCCGGCAAACCAACCGCGGGTGTGCGCGCCGGTACGAAACAGACGGCGTAGCAACCACTCAATGGCGAATAGCACCACCATAGCGACGATGAGAATGATCGCCAGTCCGGTGACGCTGGTTTCAATGTTGTAGGTATCGGTCTGGATTAACACATAGCCCTGGTGACCGGCTATCATCGGGCCGACCACGATACCCGCGAGCAACAACACAAAGAGCAATAATACTTTTAGCATCATTATTCTCCTTGCGGCGCGGCTGCCGGAGCGTCTGTCTGCGTGGCAGGCGCTGCCGTAGAGACTGTCGGTTGCGCCAGCAGATTACGCACGCGGGTTTGCATCAGTTTTTCAAGGATCGCCTGGCTTCCCAGGGTTTCCGGCAGATCCATCGTGATATTTTGCTGGCTTAATTTATCGACCTCCTCCAGGAAGGCTTTTGTCGCGGCGTCGTCAGTATCGTAATAAGCGCGAACCCAGGTCGAAACGTTATCCAGCGCCTGACGGTATGTTTCTTCCTGATGGCGTGGCACGGCCTGCGCGGCGACTAACAGGCGGGAGCGAATATTTTCGCGTAAATAGACGTCCTGGTTGGGCGCCAACAGCGGTACGGCAGTATCATCGCGGCGGCGAATGGTAATAAAGCTGTCCATAAAGTTCTGCCAGCTTTTTTGCAGGTTAACGCGCCATTCGCTTAGCGAGCTGGACAGCTCGCTGCTGTCTGAATCCATCGGCGAACCATCGGTATCGTTATCCGCCAGACGCAAGTTATCGATTTGGTTAGAGAGCTGATTGAGCTTGAGAATAATGCCGTCGTAGTCGATCTGCGCAACGGATGACAGGCTGGCGATATCGTCAGTAATCGCGCGTCGTGCGGTAATCAGGCTGGGGTCATTCATGTCCGCCAGACTGGCGTCAGCGCTTTTGAGCAGCGCAGCGGCGGTAGTGACGTCCTGATCGCTCCACAGCTTACGTCCGGCGAGTTTCACCAGGAAATCAGCCTGCGCCAGCAGCCAGGTTTTAGCATCGCTGCCGGAAATGGTGGCGACTTTTTGTTGTACTTCATCAAGCTGTTTCGCCAGCGCCGCCTGTTGGCGATTCGCGTCATCTAACTGCGCCGCTTGTTTTTTGATAATCCCTTCCAGCTCCGCTTTTTGGCTCTCCTGCGCCTTTTGCAAGGCGGTCAGTTGCGTCGCCAGCGCATCGCTGGTTTCCGTTTGCGCGGTTGCTTGCTGTTTCCCCCAGCCATAAAGCCCAATACCTGCCGCCAGGGCAATCGCAATCGCCACCGCGCTTAATACCAGCGCGGCGCCGTTCTTACTTTTTTTCTCGGTATTAACTGGCTGTGGCGTGGTTTCCACGCTCTCCCTGGTCTCATCAACCACGGCGGAGGATTTTTCTTGTTCCGTCATTATGGCATCCCATTATGAGAGTTATTGTAATGCGCGCAACAGCGCATCGTTGTCGGCGTTATCAGCGACCTTAATATCTTGCCAGCCCAGTTCCCGGGCGAGGTGCGCCAGACGCTCACTGACGACCAATAGCCGACAGCGTAGTAACCAGTGCTCACGATACCACTGGGGAGTCAGCGACCAGAGCCGTTGCAACATCTCGCCGCTGGTAACAACAAGTGTTGTTACGCCGCGAGTATGCCAGCGCATCGCTTCTTCCGCGCCATCGTAATGTTTCGCACATCGTTGATAACATTCACAAAAACTGACTTCGGCTCCGCGAGCTGTCAGGGTTTCGCCCAGCAGTTCGCGGCCGCCATTGCCACGCAAAATCAGCGCGCGTTTGCCCGCAATATTTTGTAATTCAGGTAATTGTAGCAAGGCTTCGCTGATTTCCCGATCCAATGGATAACGAATATCGAACCCGCTAACGGTATGAAGGGCGAGCGCCGTGGTGCGGCCAATCGCGAAATAGCGCGGCGCCACAGGCCAGTTTCGACCATCCCGCTGGAGCTGGGCGTGAGCAAAGGCGACGGCGTGCTGTGAAAGGGCAAAAACCAGATCGTTTTCCGCGAGCATCGCCAGGCGGTCGGCCAGGGTGGGTAGCTCCCGGCCGGCGACAAATTCAATCAGTGGAAAACTCCAGGCCACCTGCCCCAGTGCGCGCAGACGGCTCACTAACGCTTCCCCTGCGGGAGAGGGGCGGGTGATCAGAATACTCATGCGGGCGTCTCGCCGTTATAAACTTCCGTCAGAATCGCGCGCGCGCCGTTTTCCAGCAGTTCCTCTGCAAGCGAGATGCCCATTTGCTCCGCCTGCTCGGGAGAACCACGACGTTCGCCGCGCACCATCACCGAACCGTCCGGCGCGCCAACCAGCGCGCGTAACCAAATTTCACCGTTGATGATTTCTGCATAGCTGCCAATCGGCACCTGACACCCGCCTTCCAGGCGGGTGTTCATAGCGCGTTCCGCCGTTACGCGCAGCGCGGTTTGCGAGTGATTCAACGGTGCGAGCAGCGCCTGTGTTCGCGCGTCGTCAAGACGACACTCAATCCCGACGGCGCCCTGGCCTACGGCAGGAAGCGAAACGTCGGGCGGCAAGGCTGTGCGAATGCGCGACTCCAGACCTAAGCGTTTCAGACCGGCCACGGCCAGGATAATGGCGTCATAGTCGCCGTTGTCCAGCTTGCCGAGACGTGTGCCGACGTTGCCGCGCAACGAACGGATAATGAGGTCCGGACGACGTTCCGCCAGTTGACACTGACGACGCAAACTGGACGTCCCGACGATACTACCCGCGGGCAGATCGTCCAGACTGTGATATTTATTCGAGACAAACGCGTCGCGCGGATCTTCGCGCTCGCAAATGGTCACCAGACCGAGACCATCCGGGAAGGCCACCGGAACGTCTTTCATAGAGTGCACGGCGATATCAGCGCGTTTTTCCAGCAGCGCGATTTCAAGCTCTTTAACAAACAGTCCCTTACCGCCCACTTTCGCCAGGGGAGTATCGAGAATCACGTCGCCGCGTGTGACCATCGGCACCAGTTCTACCGTCAGTCCCGGATGGGTTGCCATCAATGCGTCTTTGACATAATGTGCCTGCCAAAGCGCAAGGGGACTTTGGCGTGTGGCAATTCTTAAAACATTGTCTAACATGCTTGTTACCGTCATTATCAATCATTGACCATCCTAACATCCTTATAGAGAGTATGTTAGTTTTCCGGTCACCGTGAGTGAGAGGATAAGGCGCAGTGTCGTCAATGACAGTGAATAATGACGAGAAACCGCCAGCCCGTATTTAAGAATTTACACGCAGCGAACGGTGCTACACTTGTATGTAGCGCATCTTTCTTTACGGTCAATGAGCAAGGTGTTAAATTGATCACGTTTTAGACCATTTTTTCGTCGGTATTGGATAAAAATATGCAGGCGAGAAAGGGTAACGGTTATTTTTGACATACGGTTTATCCCGAATGGCGACGGTCAAGTACTGACCTGCACCATGACGGGTAGCAACATCAGGCGATACGTCTTGTACCTCTATATTGAGACTCTGAAACAGAGACTGGATGCCATAAATCAACTGCGTGTGGATCGCGCGCTTGCTGCCATGGGACCCGCTTTTCAGCAGGTTTACAGTCTTCTGCCGACATTATTGCACTATCACCATCCACTGATGCCGGGTTACCTTGATGGTAACGTTCCCAGCGGTATTTGCTTCTACACGCCTGATGAAACCCAACGCCACTATCTGAACGAACTTGAGCTGTACCGCGGTATGACGCCGCAGGACCCGCCGAAGGGCGAGCTGCCGATTACCGGTGTTTACACCATGGGCAGCACCTCCTCGGTCGGGCAGAGCTGCTCGTCCGACCTGGATATCTGGGTGTGCCATCAGTCCTGGCTCGACGGCGAAGAGCGTCAGTTGCTGCAACGTAAGTGTAGCCTGCTGGAAAGCTGGGCCGCCTCGCTTGGCGTTGAGGTGAGCTTCTTCCTGATCGACGAGAACCGTTTCCGCCATAACGAAAGCGGCAGTCTGGGCGGGGAAGACTGTGGTTCTACGCAGCATATCTTGTTGCTTGATGAGTTTTATCGTACCGCTGTGCGCCTGGCCGGGAAGCGTATCCTGTGGAGTATGGTGCCGTGCGACGAAGAAGAGCATTACGACGACTATGTCATGACGCTCTACGCGCAGGGCGTATTAACGCCAAACGAATGGCTGGATCTGGGGGGCTTAAGCTCGCTCTCCGCCGAAGAGTACTTTGGCGCCAGCCTGTGGCAGCTATACAAGAGTATTGACTCGCCGTACAAAGCGGTGCTGAAAACGCTGCTGCTGGAAGCCTACTCATGGGAATATCCCAACCCACGTCTGCTGGCGAAAGATATTAAACAACGTCTGCATGACGGTGAAATCGTATCGTTTGGACTCGATCCCTACTGCATGATGCTGGAACGGGTCACTGAATACCTGACGGCGATTGAAGATCCGACGCGGCTGGATTTAGTCCGCCGCTGCTTTTATCTGAAAGTGTGTGAGAAATTAAGTCGCGAGCGTGCCTGCGTAGGCTGGCGTCGGGAAGTATTAAGCCAGTTAGTCAGCGAGTGGGGATGGGACGACGCGCGTCTGACCATGCTCGATAATCGCGCAAACTGGAAAATCGATCAGGTGCGCGAAGCCCACAACGAATTGCTCGACGCAATGATGCAAAGCTATCGTAATCTGATTCGCTTTGCGCGGCGCAACAACCTCAGCGTGAGTGCCAGCCCGCAGGATATCGGCGTACTGACGCGTAAGCTGTACGCGGCTTTTGAAGCGTTGCCGGGTAAAGTCACGCTGGTGAACCCGCAGATATCGCCGGATCTGTCCGAGCCGAATTTAACCTTTATCCATGTGCCGCCGGGACGCGCCAACCGTTCAGGCTGGTATCTCTACAACCGCGCGCCGAACATGGATTCCATCATCAGCCATCAGCCGCTGGAATATAACCGTTATCTTAATAAGCTGGTCGCGTGGGCGTGGTTCAACGGCCTGCTGACGTCGCGAACGCATCTGTTTATTAAGGGCAACGGTATTGTCGACCTGCCTAAGTTGCAGGAGATGGTCGCCGATGTTTCGCACCATTTCCCGCTGCGCTTGCCTGCTCCGACGCCGAAAGCGCTCTACAGCCCCTGTGAAATTCGCCATCTGGCGATTATCGTTAACCTCGAATATGACCCGACGGCGGCGTTTCGCAATAAAGTGGTCCATTTTGACTTCCGTAAGCTGGACGTTTTCAGCTTTGGCGAAGAGCAAAACTGTCTGATAGGCAGTATCGACTTGTTATATCGCAACTCGTGGAACGAAGTGCGTACTCTGCACTTTAACGGCGAGCAGGCGATGATCGAAGCGCTGAAAACGATTCTGGGGAAAATGCACCAGGATGCCGCGCCGCCGGATAGCGTCGAAGTGTTCTGCTACAGTCAGCATCTTCGCGGTCTGATTCGCACCCGCGTGCAGCAACTGGTCTCCGAATGTATCGAGCTACGTCTTTCCAGCACCCGTCAGGAGACCGGTCGCTTCAAGGCGCTGCGGGTTTCCGGGCAGACGTGGGGACTATTCTTCGAACGCTTGAATGTCTCGGTGCAGAAGCTGGAGAACGCTATCGAATTCTACGGCGCGATTTCGCATAACAAGCTGCACGGGCTGTCGGTACAGGTGGAAACCAACCAGGTGAAATTGCCGTCAGTGGTGGATGGCTTCGCCAGCGAAGGGATCATCCAGTTCTTCTTTGAAGAAACGGGCGATGAGAAAGGCTTTAATATTTATATTCTGGATGAAAGTAACCGGGCGGAAGTGTATCACCACTGCGAAGGTAGCAAGGAAGAACTGGTGCGCGACGTCAGTCGCTTCTATTCGTCATCGCACGATCGCTTCACGTATGGCTCCAGCTTTATCAACTTTAACCTGCCGCAGTTCTACCAGATAGTGAAAACCGATGGCCGCGCGCAGGTGATCCCATTCCGTACGCAGCCTATCAACACCGTGCCGCCAGCAAACCAGGATCATGACGCACCGCTATTGCAGCAGTATTTTTCGTAAGTGCTGCGCCGGGCAAAGCTGCCCGGCCGGCGTTCACCGCTTCACATTAACTTCACCCAACTTCGTTACTGTGACCTCCGCATTTGGTTTACAGGAGGAGGTTTGAGGTGGCAGATGCGTTCATTTTGTTAGGGATAGTCATGGCGATGGTTAGCCTCGGCTTCATTCTTATAAATAAGTTATTCTGTTTTATATCCGCTGGGTGCCTGCTCTCGCTATGCGCCAGCATGGCCAGTTTTCAACTCTGGGATGCGTCTTACTGGGGGCGATGGGGAAAAGTATGTCCCGGTCTGGAGGATGTGATCATCTCCTGCGACAATTACCATTTTCTCTATGACTTGGGATGGGAATTGTACGGTATCGCCTTTTTGTTCTTTACCGCGTTAATGCTCACATGTGCGGCCATTATTCTTATCAATATGATTATGGCTTTAGAACGATACTGTGCCGGATGGCGGCGCTAACACGCCTTATCCAGCCTACATTCGAAGAATGCTCATTGAGCGGAACAAGGTTTAGACAATATTTTTTCTTATACAATTTATGTAGTAATATTCAGACCGTTCAAAACGCTATCGCGTTCTTCATTGTTTTCGTAAATATGTTTTGAAAAACCATATTAGAAACAAAAGCTCTTTAATGGTTTCTTATGGATGTTTTTATAAAAGGATATTATATGTCAATAAACAACCCTATTCTTATTTACGTGAATAAGAAACGACAAATAAAATTAGCTCTGTTTTATTCAGTGTTAGCTATAGCTCTTATGATGAGCCTCTTTCTAAATTATAGTATTATGCTAAAGATGATGTGTGTTTTTTTCATAATCCTCATGATAGCAGGCGCAAGTGCTTACTGGTACTCCGCCTTTTCAGGAAAGCCACAGCTAACGTTGAACCAGGAGGGAGTAACATTACACACAACCAGGCTACCAATAGTTTACTGGCATGAAATCGACTATGTTGGTGAGCGTGTTAGCGATAATACGCCTGTGCTGGCCGTTTTTGTCAAAGATGTTGAGCTTTATTGTCAGCGAATTACTAATGAGAAAATGCGTAATAATTTTCTGTCATTATTAAATAAGCATGGAAGTAATCGCATGATGAATATCTCTCTAAACGATCTCGATTATGACTCGGATGAGTTACAGGATATTTTTAAAATGGCTGTTGCCAGAAACCTGGAACAATAGGGTAGAGATATATGTTTTTTGTTATTACTCACCATATTGATGTGCTGCCTCTGGCAACCCTACCCACACATGAAACATGCCCTTATTGTAATAATCAGGATGTATGGTTGATTATTCGCCAAAAAAGGACCCGTACATGTGGTTTGTCTCAAGCGAGAAAAAGAGATAAGTTTGGTTTAGCGATATGCAAGCATTGCAGCAATGAAATCAAGGAAAAACGTTGGTCACCAGCGTTACGTCAACTTTTTAACGAGCAGAAGCCACTATTTAACCTAACCTTTTGGCAACGCTACGGTTTTTGGGTTGGTTGGTTGAGTGTATGGCCCGCGCTGTTTCTGGCAACCTGGCTGTATTTCACATTTCGGGGTTGGTAATACGACCGCATATCTCGTTAAATATACGCAGGAAAGCGCTATTCTTCTGGCTCTCCTGCGGAATTAAAACTTAGCGAAAACTCACCTTTTCACCCGCCTGCTGCGTTGCCGCCTGCTCCAGCAGATCCCAGAAGGTTTCGCCGCTGCGATCGCAAACCCACTCGTCACCTTTCAGGTCAAAGTGATAGCCGCCCTGTTTGGTTGCCAGCCACACCTGGTGCAACGGCTCCTGACGGTTAATAATGATCTTACTGCCGTTCTCAAAGCTGAGGGTCAGCACGCCGCCGTTGATTTCGCAGTCGATATCGCTGTCGCCGTCCCAGTTATCGAGGCGTTCTTCAATGGTGAGCCACAGGGCGTCAGCCAGGCGATGAAATTCACTGTCGTTCATTGTTTTATCCCGCTATTGAGTGATATCGCCAGTATAAGGGGAAGCGTCAGCTTCTGGAACCGATACGAATTACCGTTGTGAGCGGTAAAGGATAAAACCCAGCGGTAGATAAATGACGATAAATAGCGCACTGGTGATAAGTATAACGGACGCGTTAACCGGGAAATGGTTCAGAGCCGACAGCATTGCCACCATCAGCGCGACGCAGCCGCCGCAGAGGAGAAAATGCAACAGGATTAAGGGGGCGCGCGGCTTTGCTTTGATATCCAAAAGAGCGCTAAGCAGACCGAGTACCGCGCTTATCGTCAGAACCCCGGCAGCTTCAACACCGTTTATCGTGCCGTGCATAACGCTTTCAATAATGACGTAAATGCATGAACCGATCCCCACGCCCCGAAGGGCGTTTTTCAGATGTTTATTCAAACGTGCAAAATGGTTTAGCGGCGTCATTTTTGGCATTCCTGCGCCTGCGTTATGATGATGATATCTTTATTGTTGGTGTACATGACGTTCCTATTCAGAATATGCGTCTTATCCGGACAGGAGGATGCTGTTCGGTAAAGCTGGCTGCCAATCCACGTATAAACGTAGCGGTTATCATACGCAAAACGTTCGGTGACTTTTAGCGGCCCATTGATGCTAAGGACCTGAATACCCTGACCTTGCTGGCTATCACGCATAAAATAGCCGTGCTCTTTTCCGGCGTTAATTTTCCGGTTCAGGAAGGGGGCTGGGCTATCCAGTTCCAGCCCTGAGTTGCCGGGTTAATCAATGAATTGGGTAACCGACGCAGGCGTTTGAAATTCACCTCCGGCAACGAAAGATTGTTCTCCTCTTCTGGCTGGAGATAAACCACGCCGCTGCCTTGCCGTTGATAAACATTGTGCGGAGATTCACTTAGCCGGCATCCCCAGGCGGGAGGCAGCAGAAGTGAAAGCGAAAAAAGGCAAAACAAATTACGATATTGCATAAGGTCATCCGGACGTGGTACGTAAACCTAAAGTGATTAGCAAAGCATGTTTCCTGATGTAAATGCGCAATAATCATGGCAACGCGCCGCTTTTCAGATTTTATAAAGAGCCCCTAAACGCTTGCTTTTACGCCTTCTCCTGCGATGATAGAAAATAGAAAGCATGAACTTACAGGCAATCCATAATGAAAAACGTGTTTAAGACACTCGCTGTACTTCTGACTCTGTTCAGCCTGACGGGCTGCGGTTTGAAAGGGCCGCTTTATTTCCCGCCAGCCGATAAAAATGCGCCGCCGCCGACGAAAAAAGTCGATTCGCAAACGCAGTCCACGATGCCCGATAAGAACGATCGCGCAACGGGAGATGGCCCGTCCCAGGTCAATTACTGAGGATAGTTTTCTGTCCCCGCGTGAACGGAGTGAATGATGCAATTCTCTAAAATGCATGGCCTTGGCAACGATTTTATGGTCGTCGACGCGGTAACGCAGAATGTCTTTTTTTCGCCGGAACTGATTCGTCGGCTATCCGACAGACACCTGGGCGTAGGGTTCGATCAGCTGCTGGTGGTTGAGCCGCCCTATGATCCTGAGTTGGACTTTCATTACCGCATCTTCAACGCCGACGGCAGTGAAGTCTCGCAGTGCGGCAATGGCGCGCGCTGTTTCGCGCGATTTGTTCGCCTGAAAGGGCTAACCAATAAACGCGATATTCGGGTCAGTACCGCGAATGGCCGGATGGTACTGAGCGTCACGGAAGATGAACTGGTGCGGGTGAATATGGGGGAGCCAAACTTTGAACCCGCGCAGGTGCCTTTTCGCGCCAACAAAGCGGAAAAGACGTATATTATGCGAGCGGCGGAACAGACCATATTGTGTGGCGTGGTTTCAATGGGCAATCCGCACTGTGTCATTCAGGTTGATAACGTCGACACGGCGGCCGTTGAAACACTGGGGCCGGTTCTGGAAAGCCATGAGCGTTTTCCGGAACGTGCCAACATTGGTTTTATGCAGGTTGTAAGACGTGAGCATATCCGGCTGCGAGTCTATGAACGCGGCGCAGGGGAGACCCGCGCGTGCGGCAGCGGCGCGTGCGCTGCCGTTGCCGTGGGGATTCAGCAGGGGCTGCTGGCTGAAGAAGTACGCGTGGAATTACCGGGCGGTCGGCTGGATATCGCCTGGAAAGGTCCGGGTCATCCGTTATACATGACTGGTCCGGCGGCACATATCTACGACGGATTTATCCATTTATGAAGCAACCAGAGGAAGAACTACAGGAAACGCTCACGGAACTGGACGATCGAGCGGTCGTCGATTACCTGCGCCACCACCCTGAGTTTTTTATCCGTAACGCCCATGCCGTGGAAGCGATGCGTGTTCCACATCCCGTGCGGGGAACGGTTTCGCTCGTTGAGTGGCATATGGCCCGCGCGCGTAATCACATCAATGTGCTTGAAGAAAATATGACGCTGCTGATGGAACAGGCTCATGCCAATGAAAGCCTGTTTTATCGCTTGCTGCATCTGCAAAGCCGTCTGGTCGCCGCGGATAGTCTGGATGAGATGCTGGTGCGGTTTCACCGCTGGGCGCGTGATTTGGGGCTTGCCGGCGCGACGCTGCGTTTGTTCCCGGATCGGTGGCGTCTTGGCGCGCCATCGCGCTATACGCATCTGGCTTTAAACCGTCAGGCCTTCGAGCCGCTGCGTATTCAACGACTGGGACAGTCGCAGCATTATCTTGGCCCGCTAAACGGCCCGGAACTGCTGGTGGTCTTGCCGGAGGCGAAGGCTGTAGGCTCGGTAGCCATGTCGATGATGGGCAGCGATGACGACCTCGGGGTGATTCTCTTCAGCAGCCGTGACCCGCACCACTATCAGCCGGGGCAGGGGACGCAGCTTTTACAGGAGATCGCGCTGATGCTGCCGGAACTGCTGGAACGCTGGATTAAACGCGTATGACGGATGTCGCGCTTTCTCAGGATGTCTCGCGGTTCCTGCGCTATTTAGGCGTGGAGCGCCAGCTTAGCCCCATTACCCTGCTGAACTACCAGCGTCAGCTTGATGCCATTATCGCTTTAGCCGGAGAAACCGGGCTGAAAAGCTGGCAACAATGTGACGCTGCGATTGTGCGCAGTTTTGCGGTGCGCAGTCGGCGCAAAGGGCTTGGCCCTGCCAGTCTGGCGCTACGTCTCTCGGCATTGCGAAGCTTTTTTGACTGGTTAGTCAGTCAGGGCGAATTGAAAGCTAACCCGGCGAAGGGCGTCTCCGCACCGAAAGCGCCGCGTCATCTGCCGAAAAATATTGATGTCGACGACGTTAACCGCCTGCTGGACATCGATCTTAACGATCCGCTCGCCGTACGTGATCGGGCGATGCTGGAGGTCATGTACGGCGCGGGACTGCGTTTATCCGAACTGGTTGGCCTGGATATAAAGCACCTCGATCTTGATACCGGCGAAGTGTGGGTAATGGGTAAAGGCAGCAAAGAGCGACGCCTGCCGATTGGCCGTAACGCGGTGACGTGGATTGAGCACTGGCTGGATCTGCGCGGCCTGTTCGCCAGCGATGAAGAGGCGTTATTCCTGTCGAAGCTCGGCAAGCGTATCTCCGCGCGCAATGTCCAAAAACGGTTCGCCGAATGGGGCATAAAGCAGGGGCTAAACAGCCACGTGCATCCACATAAGCTGCGCCATTCGTTCGCGACCCATATGCTGGAATCGAGCGGCGATCTGCGCGGCGTGCAAGAGCTGCTGGGTCATGCCAACCTTTCCACCACCCAAATTTATACTCATCTTGATTTTCAACACCTTGCTTCAGTGTACGACGCGGCGCATCCGCGCGCTAAACGGGGGAAATAATGCGTTTTTACCGGCCTTTGGGGCGTATTGCCGCGCTCACCTTTGACCTGGATGATACCCTTTATGATAACCGTCCGGTGATTTTGCGTACTGAGCAGGAAGCGCTCGCTTTTATGCAGAATTATCACCCGTCGCTACGTTCGTTTCAAAACGTCGATTTACAGCGGATACGGCAGGCGGTGCGTGAAGCGGAGCCGGAAATCTATCATGACGTTACCTGTTGGCGCCATCGCGCGATAGAGCAGGCCATGCGGGATGCGGGATTATCGGCGCAGGAGGCCATTGCCGGCGCGAATGCGGCGATGATGCATTTTGCCAAATGGCGCAGCCAGATTGAGGTTCCGCAGGCTACCCATGAGACGTTACAGCAGCTTGCGAAAAAATGGCCGCTGGTGGCGATCACTAACGGCAATGCCCAGCCGGAACTGTTTGGCCTCGGCGATTACTTTAAGTTTGTACTGCGCGCCGGCCCGGATGGACGTTCCAAACCGTTTAGCGACATGTATTTCCTGGCGGCGGAAAAACTGCATGTGCCGATCGGCGAGATCCTGCATGTCGGCGACGATCTGACTACCGATGTGGCTGGCGCTATTCGCTGTGGGATGCAGGCCTGCTGGATTAAACCTGAAAATGCCGACCTGATGCGGACGCAGGACAGCCGTTTACTGCCGCATATCGAAATTTCGCGGTTGGCATCTCTCACCTCGCTGATATAATCACCAGTAGTTCTGTATAAATTCCCAGTTATTCTGGCGGATGGCGCTATGCTTATCCGCCCTACGATAAGTAGCCCCGGTAAGCGAAGCGCCACCGGGCGTTTTTAGTTTTCATGTTTTTACGCGGCGGTGCCAATGGACGTTTCTTACCTGCTCGACAGCCTTAATGATAAACAGCGCGAAGCGGTGGCCGCGCCACGTAGCAACATGCTGGTGCTGGCGGGCGCGGGAAGCGGGAAAACCCGCGTGCTGGTGCACCGTATCGCCTGGTTACTGAGCGTAGAAAACAACTCGCCATACTCCATCATGGCGGTGACCTTTACCAATAAAGCGGCGGCGGAAATGCGCCATCGTATTGGCCAGTTGATGGGGACCAGCCAGGGCGGAATGTGGGTAGGGACGTTCCACGGTCTGGCGCACCGCCTGCTGCGCGCGCATCATATGGACGCTAATCTGCCGCAGGATTTCCAGATTCTCGACAGCGAAGATCAGATGCGTTTGCTTAAACGCCTGATTAAGGCGATGAACCTCGATGAGAAGCAGTGGCCGCCGCGTCAGGCGATGTGGTACATCAATAGCCAGAAAGACGAAGGGCTACGCCCGCACCATATCCAAAGCTATGGCAACCCGGTGGAGCAGACCTGGCAGAAGGTGTATCAGGCCTATCAGGAAGCGTGCGATCGCGCTGGTCTGGTGGATTTCGCCGAGCTACTGCTGCGCGCTCATGAGCTATGGCTGAACAAGCCGCACATCCTGCAACACTATCGCGAGCGGTTTACTAACATCCTGGTGGACGAATTCCAGGATACCAACAATATTCAGTACGCCTGGGTTCGTCTGCTGGCGGGCGACACCGGCAAGGTAATGATCGTTGGCGACGATGACCAGTCGATCTACGGCTGGCGCGGGGCCCAGGTAGAGAACATCCAGCGCTTCCTCAATGATTTCCCCGGCGCGCAGACCATTCGTCTGGAGCAGAATTACCGCTCGACCAGCAACATCCTTAGCGCGGCGAACGCTCTGATTGAGAATAACAATGGGCGTTTGGGTAAAAAGCTGTGGACTGACGGCGTTGATGGCGAACCGATATCGCTGTACTGCGCTTTCAACGAACTGGATGAAGCGCGCTTTGTGGTTAACCGTATCAAAACCTGGCAGGACAACGGCGGCGCGCTTGCGCAATGCGCCATCCTTTATCGCAGCAACGCCCAGTCGCGCGTGCTGGAAGAAGCGTTATTACAGGCCAGTATGCCGTACCGCATTTATGGCGGTATGCGCTTCTTCGAACGCCAGGAGATCAAAGATGCGCTCTCTTATCTGCGTTTGATTGCCAATCGCAACGATGATGCCGCCTTTGAACGCGTGGTGAATACCCCAACGCGCGGCATCGGCGATCGCACGCTGGACGTGGTGCGCCAGACCTCGCGCGATCGCCAGCTAACATTGTGGCAGGCGTGCCGTGAATTGTTACAGGAAAAAGCCCTGGCCGGGCGTGCGGCCAGCGCGCTGCAACGCTTTATGGAACTGATCGACGCCCTGGCGCAGGAAACCGCCGACATGCCGCTGCATGTGCAGACTGACCGGGTGATCAAAGATTCCGGCCTGCGCACCATGTATGAGCAAGAAAAAGGCGAGAAAGGCCAGACGCGCATCGAAAACTTAGAGGAACTGGTGACGGCGACGCGGCAGTTCAGCTACAACGACGAAGATGAAGATTTAATGCCATTGCAGGCCTTCCTCTCTCACGCGGCGCTGGAAGCGGGCGAGGGGCAGGCGGATACCTGGCAGGATGCGGTACAGCTGATGACGCTGCACTCGGCCAAAGGGCTGGAGTTTCCGCAGGTGTTTATTGTCGGCATGGAAGAGGGCATGTTCCCCAGCCAGATGTCGCTGGATGAGGGCGGGCGTTTGGAAGAGGAGCGTCGTCTGGCCTACGTCGGCGTTACCCGTGCCATGCAGAAACTGACGCTAACCTATGCCGAAACTCGCCGTCTGTATGGTAAAGAGGTTTATCATCGCCCGTCGCGTTTTATCGGCGAGTTGCCGGAAGAGTGCGTGGAAGAGGTCCGTCTGCGCGCCACCGTCAGTCGTCCGGTGAGCCATCAACGAATGGGAACGCCGCTGGCGGAAAACGACACAGGCTACAAACTCGGCCAACGCGTGCGCCATGCGAAGTTCGGCGAGGGAACTATTGTCAACCTGGAGGGCAGCGGCGAGCATAGCCGGTTGCAGGTGGCTTTTCAGGGGCAAGGGATCAAATGGCTGGTTGCCGCGTATGCGAAGCTGGAAACGGTTTGACCGACTCTCATAGTGCCGGGTGGCACCTCTTATCCGGCCTACGCGCTGGCTAACATTTTGATTTGTAGGCCGGATAAGGCGAAGCCGCCATCCGGCGATATATTGATGTTAATATTCTGAAATCATAGATAAATACTCTCACTCTGCTAACCTTTCTGCATAAGGGGAAATTATTGCTTTTTCGCGTTTCGTTGCGTGTTGACGGCAAATTTTTGCTGGCGTAACATGCGCCCACGATTACGCTAAGAGGACATTCGCCTTGGACACACCCAGTAGATACTGGCTCATTATCCTGTCATCCAGGATCAACTCCTAAGGCTATCCCTTTTTGCTGATAGCCTTAGCGGTTGTCAGCGACCTTTCATTTTTTCCCGTCGCGTTGAGTCAGGCTGTTTAATGGTCTGAAACCCAATTTGTTTCTGTGTGCCCATCTGAACTGTCCGATATTTTTACGCATTGGGAGTCCCGGTCATGCTGAGCGCATTTCAACTGGAAAAAAACCGACTGACCCGGCTGGAAGTCGAGGAGTCACAAAGCCTGATTGATGCCGTATGGGTCGATTTGGTCGAACCGGACGACGACGAGCGATTGCGCGTACAATCTGAGCTGGGCCAGAGTCTGGCGACGCGTCCTGAACTGGAAGATATCGAAGCATCCGCGCGCTTCTTTGAAGACGAAGACGGACTGCATATCCACTCCTTCTTCTTCTTCGAAGATGCGGAAGATCATGCCGGTAACTCTACGGTGGCATTCACTATTCGCGATGGCCGTCTGTTTACGCTGCGTGAACGCGAACTGCCCGCCTTCCGTTTGTATCGTATGCGCGCCCGCAGCCAGGCGATGGTCGATGGTAATGCTTATGAATTACTGCTCGATCTGTTCGAAACCAAAATTGAACAGTTAGCGGATGAAATCGAAAACATCTACAGCGATCTGGAAAAACTGAGCCGCGTCATTATGGAAGGGCATCAGGGCGATGAATACGACGAAGCGCTCTCCACGCTGGCGGAACTGGAAGATATCGGCTGGAAGGTACGCCTGTGTCTGATGGATACCCAACGCGCGCTGAACTTCCTGGTGCGCAAGGCGCGCTTACCGGGCGGACAGCTGGAGCAGGCGCGTGAGATCCTGCGCGATATCGAATCTCTGCTGCCGCACAATGAATCGCTGTTCCAGAAGGTGAACTTCCTGATGCAGGCGGCGATGGGTTTCATCAATATTGAGCAGAACCGCATTATCAAAATCTTCTCGGTGGTTTCCGTGGTGTTCCTGCCGCCGACGCTGGTCGCTTCCAGCTATGGGATGAACTTCGAGTTTATGCCGGAACTGAAGTGGAGCTTTGGTTATCCAGGCGCGATTATCTTTATGATTCTGGCGGGGCTTGCGCCGTATCTGTACTTTAAGCGCAAGAACTGGTTGTAAAGCATTAAGGCCAGGGTGATTCAGCTGCGGCTGAACCACCCTGAAAAGTTACAGGCTCCAGGTATTGATACCTTTAACCTCTTTTTCATAGAACCACTTATTTGTATTGACGCCGACATAAGCTGCGACAACAAGTCCAAGTATGTTAACGCCGATTAATGCTCCAATAAATATTGCAACGATCCCTAATAAAATAACTATAATTGCTTTTTTCCACAGACCCAGTACAAACAAATAAATCCATGAGAAGAAAAAGGCAATAAAGTTTATTTGAATAGTCAACCGTTGTCGGGGCTTTAATGCTTTAAATGCCTGTTTATATTCTGGGCTTACTTTCCAAAATCCAGGGAAACCATGTTGATCGTAAAATGAAAAACGGTATTTCCATTTTTCAGATAGCGAACCATCATTAATATAATCCTTGTCCATGTAAACTCCATTAAATTACTTGTTGAGTGAATTCGAATCCGGGGGGGCCAGAAGTAGCAGAGAAAAGGTTGCAAAATACCAGATTAGAAAAAGAGGCATACCAAAGCCATCGCAAGCGAAATCTTCAGCAACCATTATCACGAAGGAGGCAATATAGATTACAAGCGTACCCCATACATAGAATTTTATATATTCAAAGCCACTGTCTCTGAATCGCTGACAGTTTAAATTAATGACGAGATAATGTAGTAAAATTGTGAATAAAATTGCCAGTATCACAAAGCTTAAATATAATAAAACCCCAACCAAAATGGAAAATATTATATTTATTAGCGCGAATGATAATAAATAACGACATCTGGAAACACATCTCTCAGATGAAGGAATAAAAACACTTAACATTAATTTCACATCCATATGTTGGGTTACGTCGTTAGCATGACAATATGCTACCCCCCTTACAAGGGGAGGCATATTTTTTCAGATTATATTTAGAATAATAGTCGCGTTATTTTTTACGCTGCGTATAAATCGCATCCATCACGAAAATCGCCAGCGCGACCCAGATAAACGCAAATGTCACCATCTTATCCGCGCCCGGCACTTCGCCATAAAACGTCACCGCCAGTAAAAACATCAGCGTTGGGCCGATATACTGGAAAAAGCCCAGTGTAGAGAGACGCAGACGCGTAGCCGCTCCGGTAAAGCACAGCAGCGGAATCGTAGTGACCACACCCGCCGCCATTAACAGCAAGTTCAACGATAGTGCGTTTTGCCCCATATGGCTGGTAGGGCTATCGGCGATGCCAAACAGATAAATCGCCGCGACCGGCAACAGCCATAGCGTTTCGACCAGCATACCCGTCTGCGCTTCAACGGCGATCTTCTTACGCACCAGGCCGTAAAACGCAAAACTAAACGCCAGCCCCAGCGCGATAATCGGCAGCGAGCCAAAGGTCCAGAGTTGCACCAGCACGCCGCACACCGCCAGAATCACCGCCAGCCACTGCATTCGACGGAAGCGTTCGCCAAGAAAGATCATCCCCAGCAAGATGTTAACCAGCGGATTAATGAAATAACCCAGGCTGGCCTCCAGCATATGGTGATTATTTACCGCCCAAATGAACAATAGCCAGTTACCGCCGACCAGTACGGCGGACAGGGCCAGCAGGAAAATCTTCTTTGGCGTTTTCAGTAAGCGCTTAACCTGTCGCCACTGCCGGCTGACGCTAAGCAGCGCCACCATAAAGAAAAATGACCAAATCACGCGGTGCGTCAGGATCTCATCTGCGGGAACGTAATAGATCAGCTTGAAATACGCGGGGGCGATCCCCCAAATAAAATAGGCGGCAAGAGCGAGTAATACGCCCTGCCGTGTTTGTTTTGCGTCCATCCGGAAAACTCGTATCTGAAGTGTAACAACAGTTTACCTGCTTTTATCCCACCATATAAGTAGCGGTGGCGCTGGCGATGTACAGCTGATCTTCATTGTGTAATTCCACGCGGGCGACGGCCACTTTATTCCCTGCGCGCAGCAGGCTACTGGTGGCCGTAAAGCGGTTGCCTCTGCCCGGACGCAGGTAATCAACGCGCAGGTCAATCGTTCCCATCCGCGACAGGCGCTGGCGTAGTTCATCTTCGCTGATAGTTTCGTGGCGAGTTAGCGTGCTGCCGACGCATACCAGTCCGGCGGCGACATCCAGCGCAGAGGCGATCACGCCGCCGTGTAAAATGCTTTGCGCCCAGTTGCCGACCATCATCGGCTGGTTGTTGAAGGCCAGTTGGGCGAACGCTTTTTCATAGCGTTCCAGCTCCAGCCCTAACGCCCGATTAAACGGCATGTGGTAGACAAACATTTCACCCACTAATTTCAGAGCTTGTTCAGCGGTAAGTACAGCGGACATAGATTCCTGACACCTCATTGGTTAATGAAATGTTGATATTATGCTTCTTAATTGTTGTTTTCTACTTTAAGAAGGGATAACTAACGGCTATGTGTGTAAATATGTAAAAATGGTTGGCAGAGAATGATTCAAGCTGAAAATACTTCGTCAGGAGAACGTCAAGAATGCGGGCGATTTTGAGAGGGTTGTTGCCAGCCACGCTACTGCCATTAGCGGCATATGCACAAGAAGCTACGATAAAAGAGGTTCATGATGCGCCTGCAGTACGGGGAAGTATCATCGCTAACATGCTACAGGAGCATGATAACCCTTTTACGCTTTACCCTTATGACACGAACTACTTGATCTACACGAACACCAGCGATCTGAACAAAGAGGCCATAAGTACCTACAACTGGTCTGAAAACGCACGTAAAGATGAAGTGAAATTTCAGTTGAGCCTGGCGTTTCCGCTGTGGCGCGGAATACTGGGGCCGAACTCGGTACTGGGCGCTTCCTATACGCAGAAATCCTGGTGGCAGCTTTCCAACAGTAAAGAGTCTTCGCCGTTTCGCGAAACCAACTACGAACCGCAGCTTTTTCTTGGTTTTGCTACCGATTATCGCTTTGCCGGCTGGACGCTGCGCGACGTAGAGATGGGCTACAACCATGACTCTAACGGACGTTCGGACCCCACCTCGCGTAGCTGGAACCGTCTGTATACCCGTCTGATGGCCGAAAACGGTAACTGGCTGGTAGAGGTCAAACCGTGGTACGTGATTGGCAGTACCGACGATAATCCGGACATCACCAAATATATGGGTTATTACCAGCTTAAAATCGGTTATCACCTGGGCGAGGCGGTATTAAGCGCCAAAGGCCAGTACAACTGGAATACAGGCTACGGCGGCGCGGAAGTTGGATTAAGCTATCCGGTCACCAAACATGTCCGGCTTTATACCCAGGTGTACAGCGGCTATGGCGAATCGCTGATCGACTATAATTTTAATCAGACACGTGTCGGCGTCGGCGTGATGCTTAACGATATCTTCTGATTGGATTGTGTTTTAAACATTGCAGTTTCTCTCGCAGGCGCTGAAAATAGCGCCTGTTTTGATTTATGGTGAACGGGGTTAATGTGGCGCAGGCGGAAGTGTTGAATCTGGAATCAGGGGCCAAACAGGTTTTGCAGGAAACCTTTGGCTACCAACAGTTTCGCCCGGGTCAGGAAGCGATTATTGATACTGCGCTCTCCGGTCGCGACTGTCTGGTCGTTATGCCCACCGGCGGCGGCAAATCTCTGTGCTATCAAATCCCCGCGTTGTTGCTGGACGGATTGACCGTCGTCGTTTCGCCCCTGATCTCGTTGATGAAAGACCAGGTCGATCAGCTACTGGCGAACGGGGTGGCGGCGGCCTGTCTGAACTCCACTCAAAGCCGCGAGCAGCAGCTTGAGGTGATGGCGGGGTGCCGTACCGGACAGATTCGTCTGCTGTATATTGCGCCGGAACGCCTGATGCTGGACAACTTTCTTGATCATCTGGCGCACTGGAATCCGGTATTGCTGGCGGTGGATGAAGCGCACTGTATCTCGCAGTGGGGTCATGATTTCCGTCCGGAATATGCGGCTCTCGGTCAGCTTCGCCAGCGTTTTCCCGCTTTGCCGTTTATGGCGTTGACCGCCACCGCCGACGACACCACGCGCCAGGATATTATTCGTCTGCTTGGGCTTAACGATCCGTTAATCCAGATCAGTAGCTTTGACCGACCGAATATCCGCTACATGCTGATGGAGAAGTTTAAGCCGCTCGACCAGTTAATGCGCTATGTTCAGGAGCAACGCGGCAAATCGGGTATCATCTACTGCAACAGTCGGGCGAAAGTGGAAGATACCGCTGCGCGCTTGCAAAGTCGCGGCATTAGCGCGGCGGCCTATCATGCGGGGCTGGAAAACGCTATTCGCGCCGATGTGCAGGAAAAATTTCAGCGCGACGATCTGCAAATCGTGGTGGCGACCGTCGCTTTTGGAATGGGCATAAACAAACCTAACGTACGTTTCGTTGTGCATTTCGATATCCCGCGCAATATTGAATCCTACTATCAGGAAACGGGCCGCGCCGGGCGCGACGGACTGCCTGCGGAAGCCATGCTATTTTACGATCCGGCTGACATGGCCTGGCTACGTCGTTGTCTGGAAGAGAAACCAGCCGGACAGCTTCAGGATATTGAACGGCATAAACTGAATGCGATGGGCGCTTTTGCCGAAGCGCAAACCTGCCGCCGCCTGGTATTACTTAATTACTTTGGCGAAGGCCGACAAGAACCGTGCGGCAACTGCGATATCTGTCTCGATCCGCCCAAACAATATGATGGCTTAAACGATGCTCAGATTGCGCTTTCTACCATTGGTCGGGTTAACCAGCGTTTTGGCATGGGCTACGTTGTCGAGGTGATCCGCGGCGCGAATAACCAACGCATCCGCGATTTCGGTCATGACAAACTCAAGGTTTATGGCATGGGACGCGAAAAGAGCCATGAGCACTGGGTGAGCGTGATTCGCCAGCTCATTCATCTGGGGCTGGTAATGCAAAATATTGCGCAGCACTCCGCATTACAGTTGACGGATGCCGCGCGTCCGGTACTCCGTGGAGACGTTCCGCTAAAGCTTGCGGTGCCGCGCATTGTCGCCCTCAAACCCCGCGTGATGCAGAAATCGTTCGGCGGTAATTACGATCGCAAATTGTTCGCTAAGTTGCGCAAGCTGCGTAAAGCTATCGCTGATGAAGAGAATATCCCGCCGTATGTGGTCTTTAACGACGCCACGTTGATAGAGATGGCGGAACAGATGCCGGTTTCCGCCAGCGAGATGTTAAGCGTTAACGGGGTTGGGATGCGCAAACTGGAGCGCTTCGGGAAAGAATTCATGGCGCTCATCCGCGCGCATGTCGATGGTGATGACGAAGAGTAGTCAGCCCGGCAAAAAAGTGCCAGGATGGTGACTCACTGAACTATTTCCCCGCGAGCCATTTTTATGATGATGCTATTTTTCACCGTGGCAATGGTGCACATCGTTGCGCTAATGAGCCCCGGCCCCGACTTTTTCTTCGTGTCTCAAACTGCTGTCAGCCGTTCGCGTAAAGAAGCGATGATGGGCGTACTGGGCATTACCTGCGGCGTGATGGTATGGGCGGGCGTGGCGCTGCTTGGCCTGCATCTCATCATCGAAAAAATGGCCTGGCTGCATACGATCATTATGGTAGGCGGCGGCCTGTACCTGTGCTGGATGGGCTATCAGATGCTGCGCGGCGCGCTGAAAAAACAGGATGCGGCGGCGTCTTCTCCGCACATTGAACTGGCGCAGAGCGGGCGCAGTTTTCTCAAAGGGCTGTTGACCAATCTGTCGAATCCTAAAGCGATTATCTATTTTGGTTCCGTTTTTTCACTGTTTGTCGGCGATAACGTCGGCGCTGCGGCGCGCTGGGGTATTTTCGCGTTAATCACCCTGGAAACGCTGGCCTGGTTTACCGTAGTCGCCAGCCTGTTCGCGCTGCCGAAAATGCGCCGCGGCTATCAGCGTCTGGCGAAATGGATTGATGGCTTTGCCGGCGCTCTGTTTGCGGGCTTTGGTATTCACCTGATTATTTCGCGCTAATTTACCTCCGGGCCGGATAAACATCATCCGGCACGACTATCACGCGTGTCTTGCCGACGCCAGGAGCGCGCCTACCAGCATAAACAACGAACCAAACGCTTTATTCAGCGCCTTCATCTGCTTTGGTCCTTTAATCCAGGCGGCAATGCGCTGCGCCAGCGTGGCGTAACCGGTCATCACAATCATATCCACCACAATCGTGGTGACGCCGAGAATGAGGTACTGCGCCAGTTGCGGTTGCTGCGGCATGATGAATTGCGGAAACAGGGCGGCAAGAAAGACAATGCTTTTGGGATTGGTTAGATTGACAAAGACCGCGCGTTTGAACAGCCGACCCCGCGATTGCGTCTGGGCAAGAGTATGCAGATCGATAGCGCCTGCGGCGCGCCATTGCTGGATACCCAGCCAGATAAGATAAGCCGCGCCAGCCCATTTCAGAATTTCAAAAGCGAGGAGCGAGCGCGAAAAGAGCGTACCCAGTCCGACGCCCACCAGTACGATATGTATCCCCAGTCCGGTCTGGAGTCCGGCGATAGAAGCCGCTGCGCCACGATATCCATGGTTGATAGACGTCGTCATGGTATTGATGGCGCCTGAACCCGGAGAAAGACTCAGCAGAGTTGAGGTCAGTAGATAGGCGAACCACCATTCAAAGGTCATGCGAAACTCCCTGGTTGTCTGTTTTTGTGCCACAATACGCTACTGCCGCTGTGTTGTGTCAGGCACGACGCAAAAAACGATTTTACCTGGTAAACGAGGCCGAAAACCCGATGTTTCAGCAGCAAAATGACTGGGAAACAAGAGAAAATGCGTTTGCCGCTTTTGCTATGGGGCCGCTGACCGATTTCTGGCGTCAGCGGGAAGAGGCGGAGTTTATCGGCGTGGGTAACATTCCGGTGCGCTTTGTCCGTTTTCGGAATGATTCTAACGATCGGACGATCGTCATTTGTCCTGGCCGCATTGAGAGTTATGTAAAATACGCTGAACTGGCGTATGACCTTTTTCATCTCGGTTTTGATATCTTCATCATCGACCACCGTGGTCAAGGGCGCTCCGGGCGGATGTTATCGGACCCGCATCGGGGTCACGTTGATCATTTTAACGATTATGTTGAGGACTTAGCGGCGTTCTGGCAGCAGGAAATTGAGCCGGGGCCGTGGCGTAAGCGTTATATCCTGGCGCACTCAATGGGGGGCGCGATAGCCACCCTGTTCCTGCAACGCCATCGTGTGCGGTGCGACGCTATTGCGCTCACCGCGCCGATGTTTGGTATTGTGATACGCTTGCCTTCCTTTATGGTGCGCCATATTCTCGACTGGGCCGAAGGGCACCAGCGCATCCGTGAAGATTACGCTATTGGTACCGGTCAGTGGCGGGCGTTGCCGTTTGGGATGAATGCGCTGACCCACAGCCGCCAGCGTTATCAGCGCAACTTACGATTTTATGCCGACGAGCCGCAGCTGCGCGTTGGCGGCCCCACCTGGCATTGGGTACGCGAAGGCATTCTGGCGGGTGAGCAGGTTCTGGCTGGGGCGAGCGATGACACGACGCCTACGCTACTGATTCAGGCGGAAGAAGAGCGGGTAGTGGATAACCGCACCCACGATCGTTTTTGTGAAATTCGCGCCGCGGCGGGATACCCTTGTGAAGGGGGAAAACCGCTGGTTATCAAAGGCGCGTACCATGAGATCCTTTTTGAAAAGGACGCCATGCGCTCAGTCGCGCTTAACGCCATTGTTGAATTTTTCAACAAGCCTAATTTATCCAGCGGAAATCGCTTTGCTTAGAGGTTAAATTTTATTATGTATCAGGTTGTTGCGTCTGATTTAGATGGCACGCTGCTCTCCCCCGACCATACGTTGTCTCCTTATGCCAAAGAGACTCTGAAGCTGTTGACCGCACGCGGCATCCATTTTGTCTTTGCCACTGGTCGTCATCATGTCGATGTAGGGCAAATCCGCGATAATCTTGAAATCAAGTCTTACATGATCACCTCCAACGGCGCGCGAGTGCACGATACCGACGGGAATTTGGTTTTTACGCATAATCTGGACAGCGACATTGCCAGCGACCTGTTCGGGGTGGTGAATGCGAACCCGGACATCGTGACTAACGTTTATCGCGACGACGAATGGTTTATGAATCGTCATCGCCCCGATGAAATGCGTTTTTTCAAAGAGGCGGTATTTAACTACTCGTTGTTTGAGCCTGCGCTGCTGGAGCCGGAGGGCGTCAGCAAAGTGTTTTTCACCAGCGACACTCATGAAAAGTTGTTGCCGCTGGAGCAGGCGATTAACGCGCGCTGGGGCGATCGGGTAAACGTGAGCTTCTCTACGCTAACCTGTCTGGAAGTGATGGCGGGCGGAGTGTCGAAAGGTCATGCGCTGGAAGCGGTCGCTCAGGCGATGGGGTACAGCCTGAAAGAGTGTATCGCCTTTGGCGACGGAATGAACGACGCTGAAATGCTCACGATGGCGGGCAAAGGCTGCATCATGGGCAATGCGCACCAGCGTCTGAAAGACCTGTATCCCGAACTTGAGGTGATCGGCATCAACGCGGATAACGCCGTGCCGCATTACCTGCGCGATCTTTTCTTACGCTGATGTGATTGTTTGTTAGTTGACCAGTTGTCAACTTCACTCTCCGCTACAATGGGTGTTTCCTGTTTTAAGAGACATCCATTGTGGCGCTACTCATCATTACCACTATCCTGTGGGCTTTCTCCTTTAGTCTATTTGGCGAGTATCTTGCCGGGCATGTCGATAGCTATTTCGCGGTGCTGATACGCGTTGGGCTGGCGGCGCTCGTTTTTCTGCCGTTTTTGCGTTCTCGCGGGCACAACCTAAAAACCATCAGCCTGTATATGCTGGTGGGGGCGATGCAGCTTGGCATCATGTATATGTTGAGCTTCCATGCTTACCTCTATCTGACCGTATCCGAACTGCTGCTGTTTACCGTTCTGACGCCGCTCTATATCACGCTGATTTACGATGTGATGAGTCAGCGTCGTTTGCGCTGGGGCTATGCATTTAGCGCGTTGCTGGCGGTGATTGGCGCCGGGATTATTCGCTACGATCGCGTGACCGACCATTTTTGGGTCGGTTTGCTCCTGGTGCAGCTTTCTAATATCAGTTTCGCTATCGGAATGGTGGGGTATAAACGTCTGATGGAGACCCGTCCCATGCCGCAGCACAACGCCTTTGCGTGGTTCTATCTGGGGGCGTTTTTGGTGGCGGCGGTGGCGTGGTCGCTGTTGGGGAACGCGCAAAAGCTGCCGGAAACCACGCTGCAATGGAGCATTCTGGTGTTTCTCGGCGTGGTGGCGTCCGGCATTGGCTACTTTATGTGGAACTATGGCGCTACCCAGGTAGACGCCGGGACGCTGGGCATCATGAATAATATGCATGTTCCCGCAGGACTACTGGTTAATCTTGCCATCTGGCATCAGCAGCCCCACTGGCCAAGCTTTATTACAGGCGCGGCTGTGATCCTGGCTTCGCTGTGGGTGCATCGAAAATGGGTCGCTCCGCGCTCCGCACAAACGGCAGATGATCGCAGGCGTGATCCCGCGTCGAGCGAATAAACGCCTCGGTCACCGCCTGACGCTGGTCGCCGTCGCGCACGGCGGCATACAGGCGGCTCCACAGACCATCGCCCAGGGTTTTGGTCACCACCAGACCCTGGCGCTCAACGCTTTCCACCACCCAGTGCGGCAGGGCGGCAATACCCATTCTGGCCGCCACCATCTGAATCAGCAGTAGCGTATTATCCACGCTTTTCAGCAGCGGACTGATACCCGCCGGTTGCAGGAAATGTCGCCAGACATCCAGTCGGCTGCGCTGCACCGGGTAAATCAACAGCGTTTCGCTGGCTAAATCTTCCGGCGTAATCTGCGTTTTGTTGGCCAGCGGATGGTCGGGCGCCAGCACCAGTCGGACTTCAAAATCAAACATCGGCGAATAATGCAGCCCGCTGCGCGGCAAAATATCCGACGTCATCACCAAATCCAGCTCGCCTTGTTGCAAGGCCGGTTGCGGATCAAAAGTGACGCCGGATGTGAAATCCATTTCTACCTGCGGCCAGCTTGCACGGAAGTTTTCCAGCGCCGGGGTCAGCCACTGAATACAGCTATGACATTCAATAGCGATGCGCAGACGAGTTTGCTGCGGTTCGTTGCACGCCTGCAGCGCACGGCTGATTTGCGGCAGCACCTGGTTTGCCAGTTGCAGCAGAACTTCCCCCTGCGGCGTAAAGCGCAGCGGCTGGCTTTTACGCACGAACAGGCGGAAGCCAAGGCGTTGTTCCAGATCGCTGAACTGATGAGACAGAGCGGATTGGGTCTGGTGTAGCACCGCCGCCGCGGCAGCCAGCGATCCACTATTCCGCAATGCCTGGAGTGTTTTCAGATGTTTAATTTCGATCATGAAAGTCCTTCACTTCGCCATGAACAAATTGCGCTTGAGGAATATACAGTACCTTTACATTATGGATGTGTAAACATCCAGACGTCCAAAATCCGTCGTCTTTTAAATTGATGGTGCGTTGGCTGCGTTTCCTCACCCCGGTCACTTACTGATGTAAGCTCCCGGGGATGAGCAAACTTGCCGCCTTCCCTGAATTTAAAATACTTAGGATTTACATATAATTAGAGGAAGTAAAATGACAATATTGACTCATACCCTCGGTTTTCCTCGCGTTGGCCTGCGTCGCGAGTTGAAAAAAGCGCAAGAGAGCTACTGGGCGGGGAACTCAACGCGTGAAGCGTTACTGGCGGTGGGGCGCGAACTGCGCGCGCGTCACTGGGAGCAGCAGAAACAAGCGGGTATTGACCTGTTACCGGTAGGCGACTTTGCCTGGTACGACCATGTTCTGACCACCAGCCTGCTGTTAGGCAATGTGCCGGCTCGTCATCAGAACAACGACGGTTCCGTGGACATCGACACTCTGTTCCGCATTGGCCGCGGTCGCGCGCCAACCGGCGAACCGGCGGCGGCAGCGGAAATGACCAAATGGTTTAATACTAACTATCACTACATAGTACCGGAGTTCAGCAAAGGCCAGCAGTTCAGACTCACCTGGACCCAGTTGCTGGAGGAAGTGGACGAAGCGCTGGCGCTGGGGCATAAGATCAAACCCGTACTGCTGGGGCCTGTCACGTATCTGTGGCTGGGTAAAGTGAAAGGCGAGCCGTTTGACCGCCTGACGTTGCTGAAAGACATTTTGCCGGTGTATCAGCACGTGCTGGCTGAACTGGCAAAACGTGGTGTTGAGTGGGTCCAAATTGATGAGCCAGCGCTGGTGCTGGAACTGCCGCAGGCGTGGCTGGATGCCTTCAAACCGGCTTACGACGCGCTCGCCGGCCAGGTGAAGCTGTTGCTGACGACCTATTTTGAAGGCGTGACGCCAAACCTGGACACTATTATCGCGCTACCGGTACAGGGGCTACATGTTGACCTCATTCATGGCAAAGATGATGTAGCGGAACTGCATCAACGTCTGCCGGTCGACTGGCTGCTTTCCGCAGGCTTGATTAACGGGCGTAATGTCTGGCGCGCCGATTTGACCGAAAAATACGCGCAGATTAACGCCATTGTGGGCAAACGCGCGCTGTGGGTAGCATCCTCCTGCTCTTTGCTGCACAGCCCGATCGATCTCAGCGTCGAAACGCGTCTGGATACGGAAGTTAAAAGCTGGTTTGCCTTTGCGCTGCAAAAATGCGGTGAACTGGCGTTGCTGCGCGATGCGCTGAACAGCGGCGAAACGGCGGTGCTTGAGGAATGGAGCGCACCGATTCAGGCTCGTCGTCACTCCCGCCGCGTACATAATGCCGCGGTAGAAAAACGCCTGGCGGCGATCACCGCGCAGGACAGCCAGCGTGAGAATCCGTATGAGGTGCGCGCTGAAGCGCAACGCGCCCGCTTTAAACTTCCCGCCTGGCCGACGACGACTATCGGTTCGTTTCCGCAAACCACGGAAATTCGCGGCCTGCGTCTGGACTTCAAAAAGGGCAACCTCGACGCGAATAACTACCGCACCGGCATCGCCGAACATATCAAACAGGCTATCATCGAGCAGGAGCGTTTAGGGCTGGATGTGCTGGTACACGGCGAAGCCGAGCGAAACGACATGGTGGAATACTTCGGCGAGCATCTGGACGGCTTCGTCTTTACCCAGAATGGTTGGGTGCAAAGCTATGGCTCCCGCTGTGTGAAACCGCCGGTAGTGATTGGCGATATCAGCCGTCCGGCACCGATTACCGTGGAGTGGGCGAAATATGCCCAGTCGCTGACCGACAAGCCGGTAAAAGGGATGTTGACCGGCCCGGTGACTATTCTTTGCTGGTCATTCCCCCGCGAAGACGTGACCCGCGAAACGATTGCGAAACAGATTGCGCTGGCGCTGCGTGATGAAGTCGCGGATCTGGAGGCGGCGGGGATTGGGATTATTCAGATCGACGAACCGGCGCTGCGCGAAGGTCTACCGCTGCGTCGCAGCGACTGGGACGCCTATCTGGAATGGGGTGTGGAAGCCTTCCGCATCAACGCGGCGGTGGCGAAGGATGAAACCCAGATCCACACCCACATGTGTTACTGCGAGTTCAACGACATTATGGATTCGATCGCCGCGCTGGATGCGGATGTGATCACCATTGAGACCTCCCGCTCGGATATGGAGTTGCTGGAGTCGTTCGAAGCGTTCGACTACCCGAACGAAATCGGGCCGGGCGTGTACGATATTCACTCGCCGAACGTGCCGAGCGTCGAGTGGATTGAAGCCCTGCTGAAGAAGGCGGCACAGCGTATTCCGGCACAACGCCTGTGGGTGAATCCGGACTGCGGTCTGAAAACTCGCGGTTGGCCGGAAACCCGCGCGGCGTTAGCGAACATGGTCAAAGCGGCGCACAATCTGCGTCAGGCGAAATAACCCTGCGTTTATCCGGCAGCAATGCGGCGCTACCCTTTGACGGGTAGCGCCCGTGCCTGACCTGATTAACAGCGCCTCTTTCTTCTCATTTCCCTTTTTCTTATTTTCCGCGCTGTCTTTTTCAGGATCTGGCTATTTGGCGATCTTGATAATAAAAAGGTTCTCCGTATGAATGACAACCAGGCGGATAGCGTCCCTGGAAGCAGCGCGGCGGATTTTATTGCCTCGCAGATCGTTTTTCCTGTCATGATCGCCCAGCGCTCTCATAGCACAAAACGAGGTTTTCCATTCTGTTATGTTCCCTGGCGACGATAAACGTCGCATTGTCTCATGGCGCAGGTGAACCTTATTTTTTAACGGAGATGTCTGACATGGCGGTAGCAGGTTGTCACGTAATGGCCAAACCCGGCGGCGCGATCTGCAATATTGATTGCACATATTGCTTCTATCTTGAAAAAGAGGCGCTGTACCCGGAACGCAATAAAAACTGGCGAATGTCGGACGAGACGCTGGAACAGTTTATACGCCAGCATATTGCCGCGCAGAGTGGAGACCGCATTGACTTTGCCTGGCAGGGCGGCGAACCGACCATGATGGGGCTACCGTTTTTCCGCCGGGTTGTCGCATTATGTGAAAAGTACGGCGATGGGCGAAAAATCACTCATGCGTTGCAGACGAACGGCATCCTGGTGAATGACGAGTGGGCGCGCTTTTTCGCTGAACAGCATTTTCTCATCGGTCTCTCTATCGACGGCCCGGCGTCGTTACACAACCACTATCGGCTTAATCGCGCTGGAAAAGGAACTCATGAACAGGTCGTCGCAGCAATGGCGCGGCTTAAAGCGCACCATGTCGACTTTAATACCTTAACCGTCGTGGGAAAACATAACGTCGGTCATGCAGCAGACGTCTACGAATTTCTTCTGGCGGCGGGATCGCGTTTTATTCAGTTTATCCCGCTGGTAGAGCGAATGAGCACCGATAACTCATCGGTACTTAATCTGGTGATGCCCGGCGAAAGCGCGGCGACGCTGGCGCCATGGACGGTACCGTCGTGGCAATATGGCGAATTTCTCAACCAGATCTTTGATATCTGGGTTCGTCGCGACGTAGACCGCGTCTATGTGCAGATGTTTGACGTGGCATTAGCCGCCTGGACGGCGCAGCAGCCGGTACTGTGTGTACATTCCGAGACTTGTGGACATGCCTTCGCGTTGGAGTCGAACGGCGATCTCTACAACTGCGACCACTTTGTCTACCCGGAGCATCTGCTGGGAAATATCCACCAGCACAGCATCAAAGCCTTAAATAATAGCGAGCGGGCTATTGCGTTTGGCGAGGCCAAGCGGGAGACCCTGACCGCCGATTGTCGTCGCTGTGACTACCGCTTTGCGTGTCATGGCGGCTGTCCGAAGCATCGCTTTGCCGTCTCGCCGTCCGGCCATCCTGCGCATAATTACTTGTGTGCGGGCTATAAGCATTTTTTCCAGCACGTTACGCCGTATATGAATGTCTGGCGGGAGCTGCTGGCGCAAGGCTATCCGATGGCATCGATCATGCGCTGGCTGGCGCAGGACGCGCGTAAAGACACAGGAGCCGTCAGTCGTAACCATCTCTGTCCCTGCGGCAGCGGCAAAAAATATAAAAAATGCTGTGGTAAAGCATAGCTAACGTGGCGATGACGCTTTGTTGAGCCTACACCGACTCCGGTCTCGTAGGCCCAACAAACATCGTAATGCGTTGTGGTTAGCCTTTTTTCCCACCGTACTGCGCGAACCATTCCAGCATTCTTTGCCAGCCGTCTTTCGCCGAGGCTTCGTGGTAGCCCGGACGATAATCGGCATTAAACGCGTGCCCTGCATCGGGATAGACCACGATTTCCGCCTTCGCATTAGCGGCGCGTAGCGCCTGACGCATGGTTTCCACGCTCTCCTGTGGAATACTGGTATCCTGCCCGCCGTATAAACCCAGTACCGGCGCGTTAAGATCGGTGGCAATGTCAACGGGATGCTTCGGCGAATTGAGTGACGTGTCGCCTACCAGCTTGCCGTACCACGCTACCGCCGCTTTTAACTGTGGGTTGTGCGCGGCGTACAGCCAGGTAATCCGGCCTCCCCAACAAAAACCGGTGATCATTAGCCGATGCGCATCCCCGCCGTTGCGCGAAGCCCAACTGGCGACGTGATCCAGGTCGGCAAGGACTTGCGAATCGGGTACTTTAGCCACCAGCCCGCTCAATAATGTGGGTATATCGGCGAAATCATTGGGGTCGCCTTCGCGGAAATAGAGCTCCGGCGCGATAGCGAGATAGCCTTCCAGCGCCAGTCGTCGGCAAATATCGCGAATGTGTTCATGTACGCCAAAAATTTCCTGTACCACAATGACCACAGGCAGCGCGCCGTCGCTTGCCTTTGGTCTGGCGTAATAGGCTGGCATATCGTCGCCCTGAGAGGGAATCGACGTTATCCCCGCGCTAATGGCCCCATCAGGCGTATGAATCATCGTAGGGGCAAGTGGGGAAGC
This sequence comes from Salmonella sp. SAL04214, assembly GCF_046550615.1. Taxonomy (NCBI): domain Bacteria; kingdom Pseudomonadati; phylum Pseudomonadota; class Gammaproteobacteria; order Enterobacterales; family Enterobacteriaceae; genus Salmonella; species Salmonella sp. SAL04214. The sequence continues at coordinate 21,295 of NZ_JBGDXT010000016.1, read as the reverse complement.
TGCAGGTGCAAAGCCGGATGGATGTGTCGTTGTCATGGTATTCTCCGTACCCTTAAAAAATAGCGCAATCTTAACTATAGACAGTGTGTAACAAACCACATTGCCTTAAAGCGGCTATCTTTTGTGCAATGCCTGGCGATATTGATTATTTATTGTGATGTACATCACTTTTTAATGGTAAGCGAGTGCAATTGTTTTACGCCATAGTGATGGCTGTCACGAAAATATCTTTATGCCTTAGGTAAAGTGTCTTTTTGCTTCTTCTGACAAACCCGATTCACAGAGGAGTTTTATATGTCCAAGTCTGATGTTTTTCATCTCGGCCTCACCAAAAACGATTTACAAGGGGCCCAGCTCGCCATCGTCCCTGGCGATCCTGAGCGTGTGGAAAAGATCGCCGCGCTGATGGATAAGCCGGTTAAGCTGGCATCTCACCGCGAATTCACCTCCTGGCGCGCTGAGCTGGATGGCAAAGCAGTTATCGTTTGCTCTACCGGTATCGGCGGCCCGTCTACTTCTATTGCCGTGGAAGAACTGGCGCAACTGGGTATTCGTACCTTCTTGCGTATCGGCACCACGGGGGCTATTCAGCCGCACATCAACGTCGGCGACGTTCTGGTAACGACCGCATCCGTACGTCTGGATGGGGCGAGCCTGCATTTTGCGCCGATGGAATTCCCGGCGGTTGCCGACTTTGCCTGCACCACTGCGCTGGTTGAAGCCGCGAAATCGATTGGCGCCACGACTCACGTTGGCGTAACCGCCTCTTCCGACACTTTCTATCCGGGTCAGGAACGTTACGACACCTATTCTGGCCGCGTTGTTCGTCGCTTCAAAGGCTCTATGGAAGAGTGGCAGGCGATGGGCGTAATGAACTACGAAATGGAATCCGCTACGCTGTTAACCATGTGCGCAAGCCAGGGGTTACGCGCAGGTATGGTGGCGGGCGTTATCGTCAACCGTACCCAACAAGAGATTCCGAATGCGGAAACGATGAAACAAACTGAAAGCCACGCGGTGAAAATCGTCGTGGAAGCGGCCCGTCGTCTGCTGTAATTCTCCTCTCTTTTGCAAAGGCCGACGCGTTCGGCCTTTTCTTTTTGCGTGGCGCCTCGCAGGAAATCCCTTTTAAACTGGACGTTTATACAGCACAATTCTATTTTGTGCAGGACAGTGTGGTTCCAGGAGAGGTGTTGTGGATATTACTCTTATGATAAGCGCCGTCGTGGCGCTGGCGGCTGGGGCGGTGATTGGCTGGCTGGCGACGAAAGCGCACGCCGATCAAATCCGCGCCGATCTTATCGAAGAACGGCGTGAGCTGGATATCGAACTTAGCGCGGCCCGGCAGCAATTAGCGCAAGAAGCGCACTGGCGCAGTGAATGCGAGTTACTTAATAACGAACTGCGTAGCCTGCACAGTATTAATACCTCTCTGGAAGCCGATCTGCGTGAAGTCACGACCCGTCTGGAAGCGACTCAACAACACGCGGAAGACAAAATCCGTCAGATGATCAACAGCGAACAGCGTTTAAGCGAGCAGTTTGAAAATCTGGCGAACCGTATCTTTGAACACAGTAATCGTCGCGTAGACGAACAAAACCGACAAAGCCTGAATAGCCTGCTGACGCCGCTGCGTGAGCAACTGGACGGTTTTCGCCGCCAGGTTCAGGAGAGTTTTGGCAAAGAAGCGCAGGAGCGGCATACGCTGGCGCACGAAATTCGTAATTTGCAGCAGCTTAACACGCAAATGGCGCAGGAAGCGATCAACCTGACGCGCGCCCTGAAAGGGGACAATAAGGCGCAAGGAAACTGGGGCGAAGTTGTGCTGGCGCGGGTGCTGGAGGCATCCGGACTGCGTGAAGGCTACGAATACGAAACCCAGGTCAGTATTGAGAACGATGCGCGCTCGCGGATGCAGCCGGATGTCATCGTCCGCTTGCCGCAGGGCAAAGATGTGGTCATCGACGCTAAAATGACGTTGGTCGCCTACGAGCGTTACTTTAACGCTGAAGATGACTACACGCGCGAGGCCGCTTTACAAGAGCACATCGCCTCGGTGCGCAATCATATTCGCTTACTGGGGCGTAAAGACTACCAGCAGCTTCCCGGCCTCCGCTCGCTGGACTATGTTCTGATGTTTATCCCCGTAGAACCCGCTTTCCTGCTGGCGTTAGATAAACAGCCCGAACTGATAACCGAGGCGCTAAAAAATAACATTATGCTGGTAAGCCCCACGACGCTGCTGGTGGCGTTACGGACAATCGCCAACCTGTGGCGCTATGAACACCAGAGCCGCAATGCGCAGCACATCGCAGACAGAGCCAGTAAGCTCTACGATAAAATGCGGTTGTTCGTTGATGATATGTCAGCGATCGGTCAGAGTCTGGATAAAGCGCAGGATAACTACCGCCAGGCGATGAAAAAACTTGCGTCGGGGCGTGGCAACGTTTTGGCGCAGGCGGAGGCCTTCCGGGGGCTAGGCGTAGAAATCAAACGCGAGATTAATCCGGATTTAGCGGAACAGGCCGTTACGCAAGATGAAGAATATCGTTTACGATCGATCCCTGAAGGGCGGCAGGATGAACATTATCCCAATGATGAACGGGTGAAGCAGCAGTTAAGTTAACCCATACGGAGTAGTTTAGTCCTGGCGCAGAGTAGGGCAAATTGGCCCAATCTGTTACACTTCTTGAACATTTTTATCGATAAGCAGGCACTGAGATGGTGGAAGATTCACAAGAAACGACGCACTTTGGCTTTCAGACCGTCGCTAAAGAGCAGAAAGCTGACATGGTGGCCCACGTTTTTCATTCTGTGGCGTCAAAGTACGATGTGATGAATGACTTAATGTCATTTGGCATTCATCGTTTGTGGAAGCGCTTCACCATTGATTGCAGTGGCGTGCGTCGTGGACAAACCGTTCTCGATTTAGCGGGTGGTACGGGCGATCTTACCGCGAAATTTTCACGTATGGTCGGGGAAACTGGCAAAGTTATCCTGGCGGATATTAATGATTCTATGCTCAAAATGGGGCGTGAGAAGCTGCGTAATATCGGCGTGATCGGCAACGTAGAGTATGTGCAGGCGAATGCCGAAGCTCTGCCTTTCCCTGATAATACGTTTGATTGCATTACCATTTCGTTTGGTTTGCGCAATGTAACGGAAAAAGAAAAAGCGCTGCGGTCAATGTTCCGTGTGTTGAAACCCGGCGGACGTTTACTGGTGCTTGAATTTTCCAAGCCTATCATTGAGCCGCTGAGTAAAGCGTATGACGCCTATTCTTTCCATATTTTACCGCGTATTGGCTCGATGGTCGCGAACGATGCGGATAGCTATCGGTATCTCGCGGAATCCATCCGTATGCATCCCGATCAGGATACCTTAAAAGCCATGATGCAGGACGCCGGATTTGAGAGCGTGGATTATTACAATCTGACGGCGGGTGTTGTGGCATTGCACCGTGGTTATAAATTCTAGGAGGGTGGAATGCCTTTTAAACCCTTAGTGACCGCAGGAATTGAAGGTCTCCTCAATACGTTTCTGTATCGTTCGCCAGCGCTGAAATCAGCCAGAACGCGCTTACAGGGAAAAGTACTGTGTGTGAAACTAAAGGGATTTTCGACGCCATTAGTCCTGGTATTCAGCGAACGCCAGGTTGATGTGCTGGGGGCATGGGAAGGCGAAGCGGACTGTACGGTAATCACTCAAGCTAGCGTTTTGCCAAAACTACGCGATCGTCAGCAGTTGGCCGCGCTTATTCGCAGCGGCGAACTGGAAGTGCAGGGCGATATTCAGGTCGTGCAAAATTTTGTGGCGCTCGCCGATCTCGCCGAATTCGATCCTGCGGAGCTGTTGGCGCCATACACGGGTGATATTGCGGCGGAAAGTATCGGTAAGGTCGTGCGTGGCGGGGCTAAATTCCTGTGCCACGGGTTTCAACGCCAGCAGCGTTATGCCGCTGAAGCGATCACTGAAGAGTGGCGTATGGCGCCTGGCCCGCTGGAAGTCGCATGGTTTGCCGAAGAAACCGCGGCTGTTGAGCGCGCCGTAGATGCTCTGACCACACGGCTGGAAAAACTGGAGGCCAAATGACGCCAGGTGAAGTACGGCGCCTATATTTCATCATCCGCACGTTTTTAAGCTACGGCCTTGATGAACTCATCCCCCGAATGCGTCTTACACTGCCACTCCGATTATGGCGCTATTCGCTGTTCTGGATGCCAAACCGGCATAAAGATAAATTGCTGGGTGAACGATTAAGACTGGCGTTGCAAGAGCTGGGACCGGTCTGGATCAAATTTGGTCAGATGCTCTCCACACGCCGTGACCTGTTCCCGCCGCAAATCGCCGATCAGCTCGCTTTGCTCCAGGATAAAGTCGCGCCATTCGATGGTCGGCTGGCGAAAGCCCAGATTGAAGAGGCGATGGGAGGGCTACCTGTCGAGGCCTGGTTTGACGACTTTGATATCCAGCCTTTAGCGTCGGCGTCAATCGCCCAGGTACATACCGCGCGATTGAAATCAAACGGTAAAGAAGTGGTTATTAAGGTCATTCGCCCGGATATTTTGCCGGTAATTCAGGCAGACCTGAAACTGATTTATCGCCTTGCTCGCTGGGTACCACGCCTGTTGCCGGATGGGCGTCGTCTGCGCCCGACGGAAGTGGTGCGTGAGTATGAGAAAACGCTGATCGATGAGCTGAATCTGCTGCGGGAATCGGCCAACGCGATTCAGTTACGCCGCAATTTTGAAAATAGTCCCATGCTGTATATCCCGGAGGTGTACTCCGATTACTGTAGCCAGAACATGATGGTGATGGAGCGGATATACGGCATTCCGGTTTCGGATGTGGCGGCCCTGGAAAAGAACGGCACCAACATGAAACTGCTGGCGGAACGCGGGGTTAAAGTTTTCTTCACCCAGGTTTTCCGCGACAGCTTTTTCCATGCGGACATGCATCCGGGAAATATTTTTGTCAGCCATGAACACCCTGAAAACCCGCAATATATCGGCATTGACTGCGGTATCGTCGGGTCGCTAAACAAAGAAGATAAGCGTTATCTGGCTGAAAACTTTATCGCGTTTTTTAATCGCGATTACCGAAAGGTGGCAGAACTGCATGTCGATTCAGGCTGGGTTCCGCCAGATACCAACGTTGAAGATTTTGAGTTTGCCATCCGCACCGTCTGTGAACCTATCTTTGAAAAGCCGCTCGCGGAAATCTCGTTTGGTCATGTGTTGTTAAACCTTTTCAATACAGCGCGTCGATTTAACATGGAAGTCCAGCCGCAACTGGTGTTGTTGCAGAAAACATTATTGTATGTTGAAGGGGTTGGGCGGCAACTTTATCCTCAGCTTGATTTGTGGAAAACGGCGAAGCCGTTTCTTGAGTCCTGGATCAAAGATCAGGTGGGTATTCCGGCTCTCACGCGGGCTCTTAAAGAAAAAGCGCCGTTCTGGGTCGAAAAAATGCCAGAAATACCTGAACTGGTGTACGACAGTTTGCGCCAGGGCAAATATTTACAGCACAGTGTTGATAAGATTGCGCGCGAGTTACAGGTAAACCATGTGCGCCAAAGTCAGTCTCGTTATTTATTGGGAATTGGCGCAACGCTGTTACTGAGCGGGTCATTCTTACTCGTCAACCGCCCTGAATGGGGATTGATGCCTGGCTGGCTCATGGTCGGCGGCGTAGTGGTCTGGCTGGTTGGCTGGCGTAAAACTCGTTGAGATTTTTTATCGCTCAACGCCGGTTGTGTCACGCAGGTACATATTATCACTCGAGGCAATACTCAGGCCGCAAGTCAATGTCGTCCCGGTCGTATGTAAAAGTATGTGAATAGGGCGGGCGAAAGCGGCTAACAAAGAGGCAGCGCGAAGGATAATGTGTATAATGCGGCCCTAATAATTCATCATCTATCACAGAGGAACATGTATGGGTGGTATCAGTATTTGGCAGTTGTTGATTGTTGCCGTTATCGTCGTACTGCTGTTCGGCACCAAAAAACTCGGTTCCATCGGTTCCGATCTTGGCGCGTCTATCAAAGGCTTTAAAAAGGCCATGAGCGATGATGATGCCAAACAGGATAAAACCAGTCAGGACGCTGATTTTACCGCTAAATCTATCGCGGATAAGCAAGGCGAAGCGAAAAAGGAAGACGCTAAAAGCCAAGATAAAGAGCAGGTATAATCTGTGTTTGATATCGGTTTTAGCGAACTGCTGTTAGTGTTCGTTATCGGCCTCATTGTGTTGGGGCCGCAACGATTGCCAGTAGCGGTAAAAACGGTAGCGGGCTGGATTCGCGCGTTGCGGTCCCTTGCGACAACGGTTCAGAATGAACTGACTCAGGAACTGAAACTTCAGGAGTTCCAGGACAGTCTGAAAAAAGTCGAAAAGGCGAGCCTGGAAAATCTGACTCCCGAACTGAAAGCATCTATGGATGAACTGCGTCAGGCCGCGGAGTCGATGAAACGCACCTACAGCGCTAACGATCCCGAACAAGCGAGCGATGAAGCGCATACCATCCATAATCCGGTGGTAAAAGGGAACGAAACGCAGCATGAGGGCGTCACCCCTGCCGCCGCTGAAACACAGGCGAGCGCGCCGGAACAAAAGCCGGAGCCCGTTAAAGCTAACGTGCCTGAGTTAACGGAAACCGCTTCCGTAGCCACGATAGACGCCGAGAAGAAATCCGCTGCGCCTGTTGTCGAATCTTCCCCCTCGTCGAGTGATAAACCGTAAACATGGCTGTAGAAGATACTCAACCGCTTATCACGCATCTGATCGAGTTGCGTAAGCGCCTGCTAAACTGCATCGTCGCAGTACTTCTGATTTTTCTGGCGTTAATTTATTTCGCCAATGATATTTATCATTTAGTTGCCGCACCGCTGATTAAACAGATGCCGCAAGGGGCGACAATGATTGCGACGGATGTGGCGTCGCCGTTTTTTACGCCTATCAAACTCACCTTCATGGTGTCTTTGATCTTATCCGCGCCTGTCATTTTGTACCAGGTTTGGGCCTTTATCGCCCCGGCGCTGTATAAGCATGAGCGTCGTCTGGTCGTACCGCTGCTGGTATCCAGCTCGCTGCTTTTCTACATTGGTATGGCCTTCGCCTATTTTGTCGTATTCCCTTTGGCCTTTGGTTTCCTGACGCATACGGCGCCGGAAGGGGTACAAGTTTCGACAGATATCGCCAGCTATCTTAGCTTTGTCATGGCGCTTTTTATGGCCTTTGGCGTAGCCTTTGAAGTGCCGGTGGCGATTGTGTTGCTGTGCTGGATGGGCATCACGACGCCAGAAGATTTGCGTAAAAAACGGCCTTATATCCTGGTCGGGGCATTCATTGTGGGAATGCTGCTTACGCCGCCAGATGTTTTCTCGCAAACGTTGCTGGCGATACCGATGTACTGCCTGTTTGAAATTGGCGTTTTCTGCTCACGCTTTTATGTCGGTAAGCGACGGACGCGCGACGAAGATAACGAGGCCGAAACCGAAAAGGCCGAGCACACTGAAGACTAAACACAACCGCCCGCCAGGGCGGTTGTCATATGGGGGCAAGCATGTTTGATATTGGCGTTAATTTAACCAGTAGCCAGTTTGCAAAAGATCGTGATGATGTGGTCGCCCGTGCGTTTGCGGCGGGAGTAAAAGGTATGCTACTGACCGGAACGAACATCCATGAAAGTCAGCAGGCGTTAAAACTGGCGCGGCGCTACCCCCATTGTTGGTCGACGGCTGGCGTCCATCCCCATGACAGCAGTCAGTGGTCACCCGCGTCTGAAGACGCCATTATTGCGCTGGCGAACCAGCCGGAAGTCGTCGCTATCGGTGAGTGCGGGCTGGATTTCAATCGCAATTTTTCCACGCCGCAGGAGCAGGAGCGTGCCTTTCAGGCGCAGCTACAAATTGCCGCCGAATTGCAGATGCCAATCTTTATGCACTGCCGGGACGCGCATGAGCGATTTCTGGCATTGCTTGATCCCTGGCTGGATAGTCTTCCTGGTGCAATACTGCACTGCTTTACCGGTTCACGCCAGCAAATGCAGGCCTGTGTGGACAGAGGGCTCTATATCGGTATTACCGGGTGGGTTTGCGACGAACGACGCGGACTTGAGCTACGTGAACTCTTACCGTTTATTCCAGCGGAAAAGCTACTGATAGAAACCGACGCGCCGTATCTGTTGCCTCGCGATCTTACGCCGAAACCAACGTCACGACGCAACGAGCCCGCGTATCTGCCTCACATCCTGGAGCGCATAGCGCTATGGCGTGGTGAAGATCCGCAATGGTTAGCGGCGATGACAGATGCCAACGCCAGAACCTTATTTGAGGTCGTATTCTGAATGATAGCTAAATCTTGCGAAAACCGGTGTTTTTTACGCTCTGCTTCACTTCTTTATTGAGTAAATTAAGCAGTAACATCGAACGCGTTTCGCCATCCGGTTCGGTAAAAATCGCTTTCAGCCCTTCAAATGCGCCTTCCGTGATGATGACGCTATCGCCGGGATAGGGGGTTTCAGGATCGACAACGCCTTCGGGCTTGTAGATAGAAAGCTGATGAATAACGCTGGAAGGCACGATCGCAGGATGCGCGCCAAAGCGCACAAAATGGCTGACGCCGCGCGTGGCGTTGATTGTAGTGGTATGTATCACTTCCGGATCAAATTCAACGAACAGATAATTAGGAAAGAGCGGTTCGCTGACGGAGGTACGTTTTCCGCGTACCATTTTTTCCAGGGTGATCATCGGTGTCAGGCAACTTACCGCTTGTCTTTCGAGGTGTTCCTGAGCACGCTGAAGTTGCCCGCGTTTGCAGTACAGTAAATACCAGGATTGCATAATGACTCTTATCCGCTTGTTCGGGGCGCAAGCATAGCAAAAGCCATGCGCGAAGTTAATTATACACTTCATCCTTTAAGCCGTATCTGGATTAGCGTTGGTTGCCAGAGTTCACGCTAATTTAACAAAAATACAGCATCCCGATGATGAACGCCGTATAATGATGCGCTTACCAAGAGGCTACAATGGACGCCATGAAATATCACGATTTACGCGACTTCCTGACGCTACTTGAGCAGCAGGGGGAACTAAAACGCATCACGCTACCTGTGGATCCTCATCTGGAAATCACGGAAATCGCTGACCGCACGCTGCGTGCCGGTGGACCGGCGTTGCTGTTTGAAAATCCTAAAGGTTACGCCATGCCGGTGCTGTGCAACCTTTTTGGCACGCCAAAACGCGTGGCGATGGGCATGGGGCAGGATGATGTTTCCGCCTTACGGGAAGTGGGTAAATTATTAGCGTTTCTGAAAGAACCTGAGCCGCCGAAAGGCTTTCGCGATCTGTTTGACAAGCTGCCGCAGTTTAAGCAAGTGCTGAATATGCCGACGAAACGGTTACGCGGCGCGCCTTGCCAGCAGAAAATCGCGTCTGGCGATGATGTCGATTTAACGCGTCTTCCTGTCATGACCTGTTGGCCGGACGACGCCGCGCCGCTGATTACCTGGGGACTGACGGTAACGCGTGGCCCGCACAAAGAACGGCAAAACCTGGGCATTTATCGTCAGCAGTTGATAGGTAAAAATAAGCTTATTATGCGCTGGCTGTCTCACCGCGGCGGCGCGCTGGATTTTCAGGAGTGGTTAGCCGCGCGTCCGGGTGAACGTTTCCCGGTCTCCGTCGCATTGGGCGCCGATCCGGCGACGATACTTGGCGCCGTGACTCCTGTTCCCGATACTCTGTCGGAGTATGCCTTTGCGGGCCTGCTGCGCGGCACGAAAACTGAAGTGGTTAAATGCCTTTCTAACGATCTGGAAGTGCCTGCCAGCGCCGAGATTATCCTTGAAGGTTACATTGAGCCGGGAGAGATGGCGCCGGAAGGACCGTATGGCGATCATACGGGCTATTATAATGAAGTGGATAACTTTCCGGTCTTTACCGTCACGCATATTACGCAGCGTGAGGATGCCATCTATCACTCCACCTATACCGGGCGTCCGCCCGATGAGCCTGCGGTATTAGGGGTGGCGCTCAATGAAGTCTTCGTGCCTATTCTGCAAAAACAGTTTCCGGAAATCGTCGACTTTTATCTGCCGCCGGAAGGGTGTTCTTACCGCCTGGCGGTAGTGACGATGAAAAAGCAGTACGCTGGTCATGCGAAACGCGTCATGATGGGCGTCTGGTCGTTTTTGCGCCAGTTTATGTATACGAAATTTGTTATCGTTTGCGATGATGACGTTAACGCACGCGACTGGAATGATGTGATCTGGGCGATTACCACCCGTATGGACCCTGCGCGGGATACGGTGCTGGTTGAAAATACGCCGATTGACTACCTGGATTTTGCCTCGCCGGTCTCCGGGCTGGGTTCAAAAATGGGGCTGGATGCCACAAACAAATGGCCGGGCGAAACCCAACGCGAGTGGGGTCGTCCTATTGTTAAAGATCCTGAAGTTACCGCGCGTATTGATGCGATTTGGGATGAGCTGGCTATCTTTAAATAACTGAAAGCGGACATCGACATTTCAGGCTGCGGCGACTCGGCTTGAAAAATGTCGGTATTGACCCGACACCCGACAGAGGGAGCGCATGACAACCTTAAGCTGTAAAGTGACCTCGGTAGAAGCTATCACCGATACCGTATATCGGGTTCGTTTAGTGCCGGACGCGGCGTTTTCATTCCGCGCTGGTCAGTATTTGATGGTCGTAATGGACGAGCGTGACAAACGCCCGTTTTCGATGGCTTCAACGCCGGACGAGAAAGGGTTTATTGAATTACACATTGGCGCCTCCGAGCTCAATCTGTATGCGATGGCGGTCATGGATCGGATTCTGAAAGACCGGGAAATCGTCGTCGATATTCCGCATGGCGACGCCTGGCTACGTGACGATGAAGAGCGTCCATTGATTCTGATCGCGGGCGGTACGGGCTTTTCTTATGTGCGCTCCATCCTGTTGACGGCGTTAGCGCGCAACCCGGCCCGCGATGTTACCATTTACTGGGGCGGTCGCGAAGAAAAGCACCTCTATGATCTCTCTGAGCTGGAAGCACTCTCTGTTAACCATCCGAATTTGCGTATTGAACCTGTTGTCGAGCAGCCGGAAGAAGGCTGGCGTGGACGTACAGGAACGGTACTTACGGCGGTATTGCAGGATTATGGTACGCTGGCGGGGCACGATATTTATATTGCCGGACGTTTTGAGATGGCGAAAATCGCCCGCGATCTGTTCTGTCATGAGCGTAACGCGCGGGAAGATCGTCTGTTTGGCGATGCGTTCGCATTTATTTAACTATTTTATGGGACGCAGTAGCGTCCCTTTTTACGTTAGCCTACCTAAAAGTCCTCTTAAATATTAATTAATCGTCAACTATAAAACGTTATGATATTGAATATCTACAGGCTTTGTATTGCGTGTAATAAATTAAGTAATATTATGTCCTGAGGCTATCAATAAAAATAGTTAATTATATATGCTTCATTTATTTTTATAAAAGAAACATAAAATGGAAAGTTAGTTATTTATTTATAAGATGGAGAGTGTTATGAAATTTAAATATGCTTTAACTTCTCTCGCATTATCTGTTGCAATTTTGTCATCAGTACCTTCTACTGCTTTCGCCATCGGCGGCGCCAGCGGCGCTAAAGTGGACTATCAGGTCCAGGGAAAAATTGGCGAAGTTGTTATGAACCCCTATGATATCGCGCCGCTAACCGCCGTTATTCGTAATGGCGGTTACCAGTTACGTGACGTGCATGTACGGATTGTACCCAAAGAAAATGGCCAGGAGATCGCGTATAAAGTTAATAATAAATACCTTTTAACGTATGGCGGTATTCCCGTCTTTGGTCTTTACCCGGATTATGTCAATACCGTTGAAGTTGAATATACAAGGATCCAGGGTAGTAAAACCGAAAATGTAAAAGAAAGCTATAAAATGTATGCGCCGCCTGCCTATATTGAATCGGCGGGTACAAAAGAAGAACAATCAGCACTCTTTACTATCGATGTTAAAAAGGTTTCCCCAGAATTTAAAGATCGCTTGTATCTTTTGAATAATACGAAAGATAAGTCTGGGAATGGAACGCGTACTGTCTGGAACAACCCTACTGGGGGTGCATTAGAATGGAACTTCACTACAGCTAACGCTATTATCGACACCTCCGGTGATATTCGTTGGTTTATGAATCCAAGTTCAATTTATGATTTAAAGTCAATTTATCGTGCTGGCGTTATGATGGGCTTTAAACAAAACCAGGATGGCGCACTATCGTGGGGCTACGGTCAGCGTTATGTGAAATACGATATCATGGGGCGTGAAATCTTTAACCGCCGTCTGCCGGATAATTATAACGATTTTTCACACTCAATGGATAACGCGGCCAACGGTCACTACTTCCTGCGTGTAGCCAGCTCTAACTATAAACGCCCTGATGGGAAAAATGTTCGTACCGTGCGTGATGTGATTGCCGAAGTTGATCAGAACGGCGTGGTAGTGGATGAATGGCGTCTGTTTGATATCCTCGATCCTTATCGTGATGTGATAATGAAAACCCTCGATCAGGGCGCTGTGTGCCTGAATATCGACGCCAGCCAGTCCGGCCATACGTTGAGCGAAGAAGATCTGGCGGCGCTGGACTCCTCCGACAAATTCGGGGATATCGTGGGTAGTGGGGCTGGCCGCAACTGGGCGCATGTCAACAGCGTCGACTATGACAGTGAAGATGATTCCATCATCATCAGCTCCCGCCACCAGAGTGCGATTATCAAAATCGGCCGCGATAAGAAAGTGAAGTGGATACTGGGTACGCCTGCTGGCTGGAAAGCGCCATTTAATGCCGCAATTCTGACGCCAGTGGATAGCAAAGGCCAAAAAATTGCTTGCCAGGACAGTGGCTGCGAGGGTGACTTCGACTGGACATGGACGCAACATACGGCCTTTAAAATTGATAGTAAGAGTAAAGGCGATATCTTATACCTTTCCGCTTTCGACAATGGCGATGGCCGCGGCTTAGAACAGCCTGCTATGCAGAGTATGAAATACAGCCGCTCCGTGATTTACAAAATCGACCAGAAAAACAAGACAGTCCAACAGATCTGGCAATACGGTAAAGAGCGCGGGAACGAGTGGTTTAGCCCGGTAACCTCTATCACCGAGTACCAGACTGACAAGAATTCTGTGTTCGTGTATTCCGCAACAGCAGGTGGTGCGTTTGATTTGTCGGTAGGCGCATTTACCAGCTTGCCTAATCCGTATCTGGAAGAGTTCAAATGGGGAGAAAAAGAGCCCGCGGTCGAAATGCAAATACATGGTGCGCGTGGATATCAGGCTATGCCATTTAGCCTGACCAAAGCGCTTACTGAGTAGAACGGGCCATACGGTGAAAAAACCCGCCCCTGACGGGCGGGAAAAACGGCAACTAAACTGTTTCCCGTCATAATTCGCGCAGCCTCTTTGTTGGCTGCCTTTGCTCACCCCGGGCACATAGTTATCTATGTGCCCGGGGATTCGCTCAGTCGCCGCTGCGCTGCAATGCGAGTTATTTAGGGGATATTATCTTTGATTAAACCCGCTCAAACACCGTGGCGATGCCCTGACCCAGACCAATACACATCGTCGCCAGACCAAACTGCGCGTCTTTGCGCTCCATCAGGTTGATAAGCGTGGTGCTGATACGTGCTCCGGAGCAGCCGAGCGGATGACCAAGCGCGATCGCGCCGCCGTTGAGGTTGATCTTCTCGTCTATTTGCTCCATCAATCCCAGATCCTTAATGCATGGCAGGATCTGTGCGGCAAACGCTTCGTTCATCTCAAACACATCGATATCGCTGGCTGACAGTCCCGCTTTTTTCAACGCCAGTTTTGACGCCGGAACCGGCCCGTAACCCATAATTGACGGATCACAACCCACCACTGCCATTGAGCGAATACGGGCGCGAGGTTTCAGACCCAGCTCACGGGCACGACTTTCGCTCATTACCAGCATGGCGGCTGCGCCATCGGAAAGCGCGGATGAGGTGCCCGCCGTGACCGTGCCACTAACCGGATCAAATGCTGGACGCAGCGTTGATAGCGCTTCGACCGTGGTTTCCGGGCGGATCACTTCATCGTAGTTAAACTGCTTCAACACGCCGTCTGCATCATGACCGCCAGTCGGGATAATCTCCGTTTTGAATGCGCCAGACTGGGTAGCGGCCCAGGCGCGAGCGTGAGAGCGGGCGGCGAACTGGTCCTGCATTTCCCGGCTAATGCCGTGCAGGCGGGAGAGCATTTCCGCCGTTAGCCCCATCATCCCTGCCGCTTTGGCGACGTTGCGGCTCAGACCCGGGTGAAAATCCACGCCGTGGCTCATCGGCACGTGCCCCATATGCTCCACGCCGCCAACCAGACAAACCTGCGCATCGCCGGTCATGATCATTCGCGCTGCATCGTGTAACGCCTGCATCGAGGAACCACACAGACGGTTGACGGTGACCGCCGGTACCGAATGGGGAATTTCTGCCAGCAACGCGGCGTTACGGGCAATGTTGAAGCCTTGCTCCAGCGTTTGTTGTACGCAGCCCCAGTAAATATCATCGAGGGTCGCCGCTGTAAGCGACGGATTACGCGCCAGCAGGCTACGCATTAAGTGGGCGGAGAGATCTTCTGCCCGCACGTTGCGAAACGCGCCGCCCTTCGAACGGCCCATCGGGGTGCGAATAGCATCGACAATGACAACCTGTTCCATTGTGACTCCTTAAGCCGTTTTCAGAGAACCAACCGGACGGGCTGGTTCAACCGGGGGATAATACGGTTCGTTATGGCGCGCTTTATTACGCAGCCCTTCCGGCACTTCATACAGCGGGCCGAGGTGTTGATACTGCTGCGCCATATCAAGATATTTCGCGCTGCCCTGTGTATCCAGCCAGCGGAATGCGCCGCCGTGGAACGGAGGGAAGCCCAGGCCGTAGACCAGCGCCATATCGGCTTCCGCCGGGCTTGCGATAATGCCTTCTTCCAGACAGCGAACCACTTCGTTAATCATCGGGATCATCATACGGGCGATTATCTCGTCGTCGCTGAAGTCGCGTTTCGGCTGGCTGACGCTTGCCAGCAGGTCATCCACCGCGGCATCTTCTTCTTTCTTCGGCTTACCCTTGCTGTCTTCTTTATAGCGCCAGAAGCCCAGACCGTTCTTCTGACCGTAGCGGCTTGCTTCAAACAGCGCGTCGATAGCGTCGCGATACTCTTTCTGCATCCGTTGCGGGAAGCCTGCCGCCATTACCGCCTGCGCGTGGTGGGCGGTATCAATACCCACCACGTCGAGCAGATAGGCCGGGCCCATCGGCCAGCCGAACTGTTTTTCCATCACTTTATCGACTTTGCGGAAATCCGCGCCGTCGCGCAGCAGTTGACTGAAACCGGCGAAATAGGGGAACAGCACGCGGTTAACAAAGAAGCCGGGGCAGTCGTTGACTACAATCGGTGTCTTGCCCATTTTGCTGGCCCAGGCGACGACTTTGGCAATGGTTTCGTCTGAACTCTTCTCGCCGCGAATGATTTCAACCAGCGGCATCCGGTGTACCGGGTTGAAGAAGTGCATTCCGCAAAAGTTTTCCGGACGTTCCAGGGCGCTTGCCAGTTCGCCAATTGGGATGGTGGAGGTATTTGAGGCCAGCACGGTTTCCGGGCGCACTTTCTGCTCGGTTTCCGCCAGTACCGCTTTTTTGACTTTCGGATTTTCGACTACCGCTTCGACAACAACATCTACGCGATCGAAACCGGCATAATCGAGAGTCGGGTGGATGGTCGAAATGACGCCCGCCAGCTTCAGACCGCCGATCTTGCCGCGCTCCAGCTGTTTGTTCAGCAGCTTGGCCGCTTCGGTCATGCCGAGGTTCAACGATTTATCGTTGATATCTTTCATGATAACCGGTACGCCTTTCCAGGCCGACTGGTAAGCGATACCGCCGCCCATAATGCCCGCGCCCAGTACGGCTGCCTGTTTCGGCGTCTCAATATCTTTGGTCAGCTTTTTGGCTTTACCTTTTACATATTGATCGTTGAGGAAGATACCGACCAGCGCACGAGCCTCATTGGTATGCGCCAGCGGAACAAAGCTTTTATTTTCCAGATTCAGCGCTTCTTCACGACCAAAACGCGCGGCGGCTTCAATGGTTTTCACTGCGGTCATCGGCGCCGGATAATGTTTACCCGCCGTTTGTGCGACCATGCCTTTAGCGATGGTAAAGCTCATCGCCGCTTCAATCTTACTGAGTTTCAACGGTTCCAGTTTCGGCTGGCGTTTAGCTCTCCAGTCGAGATCGCCGGTAATGGCCTGGCGTAACACCGCTATCGCGCCTTCAATTAGCTTCTCTTGTTTGACCACGCCGTCCACAAGGCCGATTTTCAGCGCGTGCTCAGCACCGACATCTTTACCTGCCGCGATAATCTCCAGCGCGCTGTCTGCGCCCAGCATACGCGGCAGACGAACGGAGCCGCCGAAACCCGGCATGATGCCCAGTTTAGTTTCCGGCAGACCGATACGGAGGTCTGGCGTCGCCAGACGGTAATCGGTGGCCAGCACGCATTCGCACCCGCCGCCCAGCGCATAGCCGTTTACGGCGGCAAGGGTCGGTACGGGTAAATCTTCCAGACGATTAAAGACGCTGTTAGCGAAATGCAGCCATTGGCTTAACTGCTCTTCGGGGACGAGGAACAGTGAAAGAAATTCGGTGATGTCCGCGCCGACAATAAAGGCCGCTTTATTAGAGCGCAGCAGCAGCCCTTTTAAATCGTGTTGCTTTTCCAGCACCTCAAGCGCCTGGCCGAGGCTGGCGACGGTTGCGGTGTCGAGTTTATTGACCGAGCCTGGAGCATCGAACACCAGTTCGGCGATGCCATCTTCCAGCCAGTCGAGGTACAGGGTGTCGCCTTTATAAAGCATGTCAGTCTCCTGAATCCACAAGGTGATCTGGTCGTACCAGATGAAGCGAAGTGTGTATTTTGTGTTAATAAAATGCAAATAAATGATTAAAGAAATGCCGATGTGATCACGCTCGGCAGAGATCACGCTCTCGTGGGGCGATGTGCTAAGATGCGGGAACTTGAGGTCAAAAAAACAGAAGGGTAAAAAATGGAATCACTGGCCGCGCTCTATAAAAATCATATTGTTACCTTACAAGAACGGACGCGCGATGTTCTGGCGCGCTTTAAGCTGGATGCGTTACTTATTCATTCCGGCGAGCTTTTCAACGTCTTTCTCGACGATCACCCTTATCCGTTTAAGGTCAATCCACAGTTTAAAGCGTGGGTGCCGGTAACTCAGGTTCCAAATTGCTGGCTGCTGGTCGATGGCGTCAACAAACCCAAATTGTGGTTTTATCTGCCGGTCGATTACTGGCATAACGTTGAACCGCTGCCAACGTCCTTCTGGACAGAAGAAGTCGAGGTCGTCGCCTTACCGAAAGCGGATGGCATCGGCAGCCAGCTGCCTGCCGCGCGTGGCAATATCGGCTATATCGGCCCGGTTCCTGAGCGCGCGCTACAATTGGATATCGCCGCCAGCAACATCAACCCGAAAGGTGTTATCGACTATCTGCATTACTACCGCGCCTATAAAACGGATTATGAACTGGCCTGTATGCGCGAAGCGCAGAAAATGGCGGTGAGCGGTCATCGTGCGGCGGAAGAGGCCTTCCGTTCCGGCATGAGCGAGTTTGACATCAACCTGGCGTACCTGACCGCCACGGGACATCGCGATACCGATGTTCCGTACAGCAATATTGTGGCGCTGAACGAACATGCCGCCGTGCTGCATTACACGAAACTGGATCATCAGGCACCGTCTGAAATGCGCAGTTTCCTGCTGGATGCGGGCGCGGAATACAACGGCTACGCGGCGGATCTGACGCGGACCTGGTCGGCGAAAAGCGATAACGACTACGCCCACTTGGTGAAAGGTGTTAACGACGAACAGTTGGCGCTGATCGCTACCATGAAGGCGGGCGTTAGCTATGTGGATTATCATATTCAGTTCCATCAACGCATCGCGAAGCTGCTGCGTAAACATCAAATCATTACCGACATGAGTGAAGAGGCGATGGTGGAAAATGATCTCACCGGGCCGTTTATGCCGCACGGTATTGGTCATCCGTTGGGTCTGCAGGTACACGATGTGGCCGGGTTTATGCAGGATGATTCCGGTACGCATCTCGCCGCGCCGTCCAAATACCCGTATCTGCGCTGCACGCGTGTGTTACAGCCGCGAATGGTGTTGACCATCGAACCGGGGATTTACTTCATCGAATCGCTGTTAGCGCCGTGGCGCGAAGGCCCGTTCAGCAAGCACTTCAACTGGCAGAAAATTGAAGCGCTCAAGCCTTTCGGCGGTATTCGCATTGAAGATAACGTGGTCATCCACGAAAACGGCGTGGAAAACATGACGCGGGATTTAAAACTGGCGTAATGGACAGTTGGTTAATCCCTGCAGCGCCGGTCACCGTTGTTGAAGAGATCAAAAAAAGCCGCTTTATTACGCTATTGGCGCATACCGATGGCGTAGACGCGGCGAAAGCGTTTGTTGAGTCAGTCAGAGCTGAGCACCCTGATGCGCGCCACCATTGTGTGGCGTGGGTGGCGGGTGCGCCGGACGACTCACAGCAACTGGGCTTTTCAGACGACGGCGAACCGGCGGGAACGGCAGGCAAGCCGATGCTTGCGCAATTGATGGGCAGCGGCGTCGGAGAAATTACTGCCGTCGTCGTGCGCTACTATGGTGGTATTCTGCTGGGTACGGGCGGGCTGGTAAAAGCCTATGGCGGCGGTGTGAATCAGGCATTACGTCAGCTTGCCACACAACGCAAGACGCCATTAACCGAATATACTTTGCAGTGTGAGTACGGTCAGTTGGCCGGAATCGAAGCATTATTAGGACAGTTTGCCGGGAAGATCGTTTCCAGCGATTATCAGGCGTCTGTTCGGCTCAGGGTGGCGCTTCCTTTTGCTCATGTGAATGCATTTTCCACAAAACTGGCGGATTTTAGCCGTGGTTCATTGCAATTGTTAGCGATTGAAGAATAATCCCCACCTCATTTTTAAGAATAAAGGAAGCGGCAGAGATGCATTTTCGCGCCATTACCCGAATCGTTGGACTACTGGTTATCTTATTTTCGGGGACAATGATTCTCCCGGGACTGGTAGCGCTAATATATCGTGATGGCGCAGGAAGAGCGTTCACGCAGACCTTTTTTGTCGCGCTGGCGATCGGTTCCATACTGTGGTGGCCAAACCGTAGGGAAAAGGGCGAGCTGAAATCCCGCGAAGGATTTCTTATCGTGGTGTTGTTCTGGACCGTGCTGGGCAGCGTGGGTGCGCTGCCGTTTATTTTCTCGGAAAGCCCAAACCTCACCATTACCGATGCTTTTTTTGAATCGTTCTCCGGGTTAACCACCACGGGCGCCACTACGCTGGTGGGGTTGGACTCATTACCGCACGCCATTCTCTTTTATCGTCAGATGCTGCAATGGTTTGGCGGTATGGGGATCATTGTGCTGGCGGTGGCGATTCTCCCTATCCTCGGCGTCGGGGGGATGCAGCTCTATCGGGCGGAAATGCCGGGGCCGCTCAAAGATAACAAAATGCGCCCGCGTATTGCCGAGACGGCGAAAACGCTGTGGCTTATCTATGTCTTGCTAACGGTAGCCTGCGCGCTGGCGCTATGGTTTGCAGGGATGCCCGCGTTTGACGCTATCGGACACAGCTTCTCCACTATCGCTATCGGCGGCTTCTCAACGCATGACGCCAGCGTAGGCTATTTTGATAGTCCCACTATTAATACCATCATCGCTATTTTCCTGCTGATCTCCGGTTGTAACTATGGCCTGCATTTCTCTTTATTAAGCGGGCGTAGCCTGAAGGTATACTGGCGCGATCCGGAATTCCGCATGTTCATCGGCGTACAGTTGACGCTGGTGGTGATCTGCACGCTGGTACTGTGGTTCCATAATATCTACGACTCGGCGCTGACAACGCTAAATCAGGCGTTCTTTCAGGTCGTGTCGATGGCGACAACGGCAGGGTTTACCACAGACAGCATTGCGCGCTGGCCGCTGTTTTTGCCCGTCTTGCTGCTATGTTCCGCGTTTATTGGCGGTTGCGCCGGGTCAACGGGCGGGGGGTTAAAGGTCATCCGTATTCTGTTGTTGTTTAAACAGGGGAACCGCGAACTCAAACGTCTGGTGCATCCGAATGCCGTTTACAGTATTAAGCTGGGGAACCGGGCGCTGCCAGAACGTATTCTGGAAGCCGTCTGGGGATTCTTTTCTGCCTACGCGCTGGTATTTATCGTCAGTATGCTGGCTATTATCGCTACAGGCGTAGATGATTTCTCGGCTTTCGCCTCGGTAGTGGCTACGCTTAATAACCTGGGACCGGGGCTGGGGGTGGTTGCTGATAACTTCGCCAGTATGAATCCGGTTGCGAAATGGATACTCATCGCCAACATGCTATTTGGTCGTCTGGAAGTATTCACTTTGCTGGTACTTTTTACCCCGACTTTCTGGCGTGAATAATGGAGTAACACGTGAAAACATTGATTCTTTTCTCTACCCGGGACGGACAAACGCGCGAAATTGCCTCTTATCTGGCTTCTGAACTCAAAGAGATGGGGATCTGGGCCGATGTCGTTAATCTGCATCGCGCAGAAGAACCGGACTGGGATAGCTATGATCGCGTAGTGATTGGCGCGTCTATTCGTTATGGTCATTACCACAGCGCCTTTCAGGAGTTTGTTAAGAAATACGCCACGCGGTTGAACGGAATGCCGAGCGCCTTTTATTCCGTTAACCTGGTGGCGCGTAAAGCTGAAAAACGGACGCCGCAGACTAACAGCTACGCGCGGAAGTTTTTAATGAGCTCTCCGTGGCGACCTGACTACTGTGCCGTCATTGCAGGCGCGCTTCGCTATCCCCGTTATCGCTGGTATGACCGTCTGATGATCAAGCTTATTATGAAGATGTCGGGCGGCGAAACGGATACCAGTAAAGAAGTGGTGTACACCGACTGGGAGCAGGTTGCGCACTTTGCCCGTGAAATAGCCCATTTAACCAACAAATCGTCGGCAAAATAAACGCAAAGAATAAAAAGTGCGCACTCAGAAGATTATTTTAAATTTCCTCTTGTCAGGCAAAAATAACTCCCTATAATGCGCCACCACTGACACGGAACAACGGCATACAGGCCGCCGGGTCAGCGGGGTTCAGACCAGAACCTCACGGAGAAAAGCGAAAATAAACGCTTGACTCTGAAGCGG
>NZ_JBGDXT010000015.1:0-112596 GCF_046550615.1 Salmonella sp. SAL04214 | reverse complement strand
AAAGTTTGATGCTCAAAGAATTAAACTTCGTAATGAATTACGTGTTCACTCTTGAGACTTGGTATTCATTTTTCGTCCTAGGACGTTAAGAATCCGTATCTTCGAGTGCCCACACAGATTGTCTGATAAATTGTTAAAGAGCAGGTGCGACGCGGCTTTCAGCTCACCGTCGCGAGGTGGCGTATATTACGCTTTCCTCTTTTTGAGTCAAGCCTTTATTTTCGCTTTCCTCACAGACTTCTTAACGAAGCCTTTCTGACCCGGCGGCCTGTATGCCGTTGTTCCGTGTCAGTGGTGGCGCATTATAGGGAGTTATTAGAGCCTGACAAGACCTAAATGCAAAAAAAAGCTCAACCGTTCACTTTTCAAACAACATTTGAACCAAAAGCCTATTTTCGCCTGGTTTTTAAACAAAAACGAGCCCGTCAGGGCCCGTTTTATTCAAATTTGTGACTTACTGCACTGCCACAATACGATCATCATTGGCTTCAAGGCGAATCACTTTGCCAGGAACCAGTTCACCAGACAGGATTTGCTGCGCCAGTGGGTTTTCGATCTGCTGTTGAATAGCACGTTTTAACGGACGCGCCCCGTAGACCGGATCGTAACCGTTGGCGCTCAACAGTTTCAGCGCCTCGTCGGAGATATGGATTTCATAACCACGTTCTTCCAGACGTTTGTACAGACGCTGCAGCTGGATCTGAGCAATAGAAGCGATGTGTTGTTCACCTAACGGATGGAATACCACAACTTCATCAATACGGTTGATAAATTCCGGACGGAAGTTTTGGCTAACCACACCCAGCACCATCTCTTTCATTCGACCGTAATCCAGTTCGCCAAAGCGCTCCTGAATGAGATCGGAACCGAGGTTAGAAGTCATAATGACCACCGTATTACGGAAGTCGACCGTTCTCCCCTGCCCGTCAGTCAGCCGACCGTCGTCCAGCACCTGCAACAGAATGTTGAATACATCCGGATGCGCTTTTTCTACTTCATCCAACAAGATGACGGAATAAGGACGACGGCGTACCGCTTCCGTCAAATAACCGCCTTCTTCATAGCCGACATATCCCGGAGGCGCCCCGACCAAACGAGACACGGAGTGTTTCTCCATAAACTCAGACATGTCGATACGCACCATCGCGTCGTCGCTGTCGAACATAAAGTTAGCCAGCGCTTTACACAGTTCGGTTTTACCGACCCCGGTCGGCCCAAGGAACAGGAAGGAACCAATCGGACGGTTCGGATCGGACAGCCCCGCGCGGCTACGACGTATGGCGTTCGATACTGCTTCAACGGCTTCATTCTGCCCGATCACACGGCTGTGTAACTCTTGTTCCATACGCAACAGTTTTTCACGTTCGCCTTCCAGCATTCTGGCAACCGGAATACCGGTCCAGCGCGCCAGCACTTCGGCAATTTCCGCATCCGTTACTTTGTTACGTAACAGACGCATGGTTTTACCTTCCGACTGGGTCGCGGCTTCCAACTGTTTTTCCAGCTCCGGAATTTTGCCGTACTGCAGTTCAGACATTCGCGCCAGGTCGCCAACGCGACGCGCCTGCTCGATGGCGATCTTCGCCTGCTCCAGCTCCGCTTTAATAGTTTGCGTACCAGAGAGCGACGCTTTTTCCGCTTTCCACTCTTCTTCTAACTCAGAATACTGGCGCTCTTTGTCGTCCAGTTCTTCATTCAGCATATCGAGACGTTTTTTACTCGCCTCGTCAGACTCTTTCATCAACGCCTGCTGTTCCAGTTTGAGCTGAATAATGCGGCGGTCGAGTCTGTCCAGCTCCTCCGGCTTAGAGTCAATCTGCATACGAATGCTGGATGCCGCTTCATCGATGAGGTCGATAGCTTTATCCGGCAACTGACGGTCGGCGATATAGCGATGAGACAATGTTGCCGCCGCCACAATCGCCGGGTCAGTGATCTGCACATGGTGGTGCAGCTCGTAACGTTCTTTCAGGCCACGCAGAATAGCAATGGTGTCTTCCACTGAAGGTTCTGCGACAAACACTTTTTGAAAACGACGTTCCAGCGCCGCGTCTTTTTCAATGTACTGACGGTATTCATCCAGCGTGGTGGCGCCCACACAGTGCAGTTCACCACGCGCCAGCGCCGGTTTCAGCATATTCCCGGCGTCCATGGCGCCATCGGCCTTACCTGCGCCAACCATGGTGTGCAGCTCGTCAATAAACAGAATGACGTTGCCTTCCTGTTTCGCCAGATCGTTCAGCACGCCTTTCAGACGCTCTTCAAATTCGCCGCGATATTTCGCCCCCGCCACCAGCGCGCCCATATCCAGCGCCAGCACGCGACGACCTTTTAAGCCTTCAGGGACTTCACCGTTAATAATGCGCTGCGCCAGCCCTTCAACAATTGCCGTTTTACCTACGCCCGGCTCACCGATCAAGACGGGGTTGTTTTTGGTACGACGTTGCAGTACCTGAATGGTACGGCGAATTTCTTCATCACGACCAATTACCGGGTCAAGCTTGCCTTGTTCAGCCCGCTCGGTCAGATCGACGGTATATTTTTTCAAGGCCTGACGTTGGTCTTCAGCCCCTTGATCGTTCACGCTTTCACCTCCGCGCATCTGTTCAATTGCCTGAGTGATATTGGCCGTGGTCGCACCGGCTGATTTCAGCAGATCGGTTAACGTGCCGCGAGACTCAAGCGCCGCCAGAACAAACAGCTCTGACGAAATAAAATTGTCCCCCCGTTTTTGCGCCAGCTTGTCGCAAAGGTTCAGTACGCGTACCAGTTCCGAAGAAGGCTGTACGTCGCCGCCGGTGCCTTCCACCTGCGGTAAACGGCTCAGCGCCTGATCGATAGCGGTGCGCAACTGGCCAGCATTAATGCCGGCGGAGGTTAATAAAGGACGTATCGATCCCCCTTCCTGGTTCAGCAAGGCGCTCATTAAATGAAGAGGTTCGATGAATTGGTTGTCGTGCCCCAGCGCGAGCGACTGGGCATCGGCAAGAGCAAGCTGGAATTTGTTAGTAAGACGATCCAGACGCATAACTCCTCCCATAACAGGTCAAAATTGCTACTGGAGATTAAATGAGGTCATCCCTCAATTATTCAAGGTGAATGACCTGAATTATGTGAAAAGAAAGTTACCCGTACCGGATCGTCTTGATTCTTTAGGTTATATCAGCCAAATAAAACTTGCCATACGACCTGTCGTCTTGTCGCGACGATAAGAGAAGAAAGTCTCACTTTCGCTAAAGGTGCAGCGATCCCCGCCATAGACATGTTCAACGCCGGTATTCGCCAGACGTTGGCGTGCAAGCTGATAAATATCCGCCAGAAATTTTTCCCCGTGCGGCAAAAATGCGCTATCGGCTTGCGCATCTTTTGCTAAAAATGCGTCACGCACTTCCGGCCCCACTTCAAACGCGGTCGGGCCGATCGCCGGACCTAACCAGGCGATGATATTTTCTGGTTTGTCAGCAAAGCAGATGACAGTTTCCTCCAGTACGCCTTCACATAATCCGCGCCAGCCCGCATGAGCCGCCGCCACTTCTGTTCCCTCACGGTTACAGAATAGCACAGGCAGGCAGTCTGCCGTCATTACCGCGCAGACGGTTCCTGGCGTATTGCTGTAAGACGCATCCGCACGTTTGGAGGCATAAGGTTCTCCGGTAAGCCTCAACACATTTTTACCGTGAACCTGTTCAAGCCAGACAGGTTTCGAAGGCAGATTGCCCGCCGCAAACAGACGCTTGCGGTTCTCTTCAACATGCTCCGGGTTATCGCCGCAATGCGCGCCCAGATTCAGCGAGTCGTAAGGCGGTAAACTCACCCCGCCAATACGGGTAGAACTACAGGCTGCGACGCCTTTCGGCAGCGGCCACTGCGGGACAATCAGTGCATTCATAACCAGTCCACATCATCTTTATGATCTTCGAAATCGGCGCGCATCGCATCGATAAGGTCCACCATATCCTGTGGAATCGGCGCGTGCCACTCCATTTCGATACCCGATACAGGATGGTAGAGACGCAGCATCGTTGCATGAAGCGCCTGGCGGTCAAACTTACGCAGAGTGGAAATAAACTCTTCCGATGCGCCTTTCGGTGGACGTGGACGACCACCGTAGACCTGATCGCCCACTAACGGGTGCGTAATATGCGCCATATGCACGCGGATCTGGTGCGTACGCCCGGTCTCCAGACGCAACCTAAGACGCGTGTGCACACGGAAATGTTCCATAATGCGGTAGTGGGTCACCGCCGGTTTGCCCATGGGATGCACCGACATATGGGTACGTTTGGTCGGGTGACGACTGATGGGTTCATTCACCGTTCCTCCCGCCGTCATATGTCCGATCGCGACCGCTTCATATTCGCGGGTGATCTCGCGCAGCTGCAAAGACTCCACCAGGCGCGTTTGCGCCGGAACGGTTTTGGCCACCACCATCAGCCCCGTCGTGTCCTTATCCAGACGATGCACAATGCCCGCGCGCGGAACATCCGCAATCGGCGGATAATAATGTAGCAACGCGTTCAGTACCGTACCGTCCGGGTTACCCGCGCCAGGATGTACCACCAGATCGCGTGGTTTGTTGATAACCAGAATATCGTCATCTTCATAAACAATATCTAACGGGATATCCTGCGCTTCAAAACGAATCTCTTCGTCGATCTCCGCATCAATAGCCACCCGCTCGCCGCCTAACACTTTTTCTTTTGGCTTATCGCAAAGTTGACCATTGACCAACACGCGCTGATTCAAAATCCATTCTTTTATACGCGAACGTGAATAATCCGGGAACATTTCGGCCAAAGCCTGATCTAAGCGTTGACCGAGTTGGTTTTCGGAGACCGTTGCTGTGAGTTGTACTCGTTGTGCCATATACAGCTTCTTCGTTTAACGTTGGGTTTTACGGCTTTGCCGTTTAATATAGTGTGCTATTGTAGCTGGTCTTAACCGGGAGCAGGAACAGAGAATCTCCCGTAAAACATTTTGAGGAAAGTCAAAACGTCATGACGCGCATGAAATATCTGGTGGCAGCAGCCACGTTGAGCCTGTTTCTGGCGGGTTGCTCGGGTTCAAAGGAAGAGGTGCCCGATAATCCGCCGAATGAAATCTACGCGACTGCTCAGCAAAAGCTGCAGGACGGTAACTGGAAACAGGCAATAACGCAATTGGAAGCGTTAGATAATCGTTATCCATTCGGACCGTATTCTCAGCAGGTGCAGTTGGATCTTATCTACGCCTATTACAAAAACGCCGATTTGCCGCTAGCGCAGGCCGCCATCGATCGTTTTATGCGTCTTAATCCAACGCACCCTAATATTGACTATGTCATGTACATGCGCGGCCTGACGAACATGGCGCTGGATGATAGCGCGCTGCAAGGTTTCTTTGGCGTCGATCGCAGCGATCGCGATCCACAACATGCGCGGGCGGCGTTCAATGACTTTTCGAAACTGGTACGCAGCTATCCTAATAGCCAGTACACCACCGACGCCACTAAGCGTCTGGTATTCCTGAAAGACCGTCTGGCGAAATATGAATATTCCGTCGCAGAGTACTATACCGCGCGCGGCGCATGGGTTGCGGTCGTAAACCGGGTAGAAGGTATGCTACGCAATTATCCTGATACGCAGGCCACGCGCGATGCGTTGCCGCTGATGGAAAACGCCTATCGTCAGATGCAGCTGAATGCGCAGGCTGACAAAGTCGCGAAAATTATTGCCGCTAACAGCAAAAACACCTGAAGCAATACCAACAAGCAAAACGGCAGCCTTCCGGCTGCCGTTTTTTTATTCGATATCTGATGCAACAGAAATGATTTCACTGCAACGCATCCAGTCAAATATGGCCTGCTTTCAGCCATTCCTCAAGTAAAAGATCGCTTCTTCCTGCGATGCCTCACAAAAAGTTCGCCTTGACAAAAAGTGACAAAATAATGTGATTTACATCACACATTTTGACATTAAGAACGGTATGCTGGAATCACCAAGACGGGAAAGACAAGAGGTAAAATTTATGACAATGAACATTACCAGTAAACAAATGGAAATTACTCCGGCAATTCGCCAACATGTCGCAGACCGTCTCGCCAAACTGGAAAAATGGCAAACTCACCTGATTAATCCTCATATCATTCTGTCTAAAGAGCCACAGGGCTTTATTGCTGACGCCACCATTAATACACCGAACGGACATCTGGTCGCCAGCGCAAAACACGAAGATATGTACACCGCTATTAATGAATTGATCAACAAGCTGGAACGGCAGCTCAATAAAGTGCAGCACAAAGGCGAAGCCCGTCGTGCCACCGCATCGGTGAAAGATGCCAGCTTCGTCGAAGCAGAAGAAGAGTAGTCCCTTACATTGAGTGTATCGCCAACGCGCCTTCGGGCGCGTTTTATTTCACTGTAGCACACTGAAATAAAAGGATTTATTTCAACCAGCGTCCACATATCGACCACATCGACAACAAAAAACCCCGAATCTGGGGTTTTTTCATATGGAGTCTTAAATGCAAGAGTTAGAAGGAGCACCACTACATCAGTCAAAACTGGCCGGCGTCAGGCTTGCCTGTCCTCCTGAACTTTCAGCTTCAATAAAAGATTACTTCAAAAGTAACGGATTTGACGTTAGTAACTCTGTTTGCTTTTCCAACAATGCACCGGATAGACTTAATCTCATCTTTGAAGTGGCCACTCAGGCAAGGAAGTTAGCAGGGGTTATTATGGGATTACTGAACAGGAACGATGTTGAAATCGAGTTGAATCTTTGCACTCGCGGTGATGAACCGAAAACAGCAAAGGTAAAATTGCGTAGCCTGAAAGATGTTGAGGCTTGCGAACGTCTGATCGATAAGCTGGCATCAGTGGTTGTGAAGCCCAAACAAGACGACCAGTAAACGCAGCAATAGCCCCATTCTCTGGGGCTTTTTTGTATCTGCAAAATATTAAAGAATTTGCGCTCCCCCACCTCTCATATTTAAGACGGCCATCGGAAAACCGTCACAACCATCACGCATCCTGAAATCACACATTAACCACATGATTATTATAAATAAATGTTGTGACGGTAAAACCATCACAAAACGTAACGCAAACCGTCACACCCAATAAATTCAGTGAGTTATAAAACAGATTTGTGATGATCTAAGACCGTCACACTGTGATGCTGTTGTGATGTTTTTGTGATGGTTTTAGTAATGCCTATTTATTATTCAATATCATATAGATAGATACTATTTTTAAATCTTGTGACGTTTGTGACGGTTTTCCGATAGTCCCCCTCAATTTTTGAAAAAATCAGAATTGGTCAGAAATTACCCTGATTTGTTGGTAGTTTTGTATATCTAACTGTTAGTGACTTGAGCACTGGAGCGTCTACGTTAGTGCAGGTATGGCAATGGTTCAGGCTGTGCAAAGTATTTCAGTTCCGCATTCCACTGCCATTCCGCGCCAGAGTACGCCAGTTAAGGCCTGGACACTTACACGCTCTTACGTGATCCCGCTGCGGTCGTTACGTAAAAAGTCACGTAATCGCTGTTAATCCCGCATGTAATCAGGCTCCGATATTTCTCCCCCATAGCCGGCAATCGCACAAAAACTGAAATCCTTGAAATCTGTTTCACACATTTCAGTTGGCGAACCACTGCCAAAGCCCCAGCGCTGGCGCGGTCTGGCGATGTGTTTTGTACGACCGGAAAAACTGAAATCATTCTCAACACGAAAACCGCAGGCGGGTGCGGTGTAGCGCCGTTTTCGTCACTTCCTCCGTTATTTCGTCGCCAACAGACAGCCGCAGCGGCTTGCTGTGCCACTGAAACAAATGAGGTAATGGATGAACGGGGGCAGATATTAACGACTCTGAAAATGCGTCTGACGCGGTCTGAAAGTGGGGATAAAAAAGCCCGCATTATGCGGGCTGAAAAGAGAGAATCAGGCGATGATGTTCTGGTACTTGCTCCGGGTCTGCCCGGCCTTTACTGCTGTCTGGTTGAATGCTCCGGCATTGGTCGGCGTACCAACACTGGGGTGTGAATGGCTCGCGCACTGCTGCGCCAGCTCTGCCAGTAAATCAATGGTGTCCAGCATCATGGTCAGTGTGTTGACGCTCTCACTGCCAATATGGACGGTTGGCCCCATAATTTGCTGACCGCCCGATGCCACCGATTTACGCAATGCGGCAATCTTTTCTGTCAGGGTTCCCCCCACATCAACATTCATGGCACCGGCCACTTTCGTGGACTGCTGCCCGGCGATTTCGGTTTCTTCATTTCCTGTAATACTGGCCAGCCGGTTTCCTTTTACCGCCTGGCTGAAGTCGCCAGCACTGACCTGCTGTATGGCTCCGGCCATCAGCGTGGCGGTACCCAGTACTGTGATTTTATCCGTAGCTTTCACCGTGGTTTCACGGCTGACCAGTTCGCGCCGTTCCGTATCGGCTTTCACCGTCCGCGCCATCGATGTTTCACTGATGGTCTGATCCGTCTGGCGTACCCAGTCTCCTGCCTGTGTCACGCGTTGCGAGACTTCCGCCCGCTGCTGTTGCAGCTGTTCGCCGGGCTTAATGTCCGGCAGACTGGTGCCATCCGGCAGCGTCTGCCTGATAAAGGGCTTATCCGGCCTGCCGCCCGTAAACGCCACCTCTACCAGCGTTCCTTCCGGTGGAAACTGGAACATTCCCGAATCGTTACCGGCCATTGGCACCGGCAGCGGTACGGCGGAATATACCGGCGTCTGGTTGTCCGGGTTGCCGTCCGCGTCAAGCAGCTGCACGTCAACAGCGTACCGTGGCCGGAACGGGTCGGCAAAATTACCGCTTTTTACGGCCTCGCTTGGTGCCACTACCCTGGCCAGTTTGGGCAGGTGAAGACCTGAAGCCAGTTCCGGGTAATGGCTTTCTATCTGACGCTGCGCCGGTGTTTTCTGTAATGGCTGACCTGTGGCGCGGTTCCGTGGTGTCCACGTGATGGTCATTGTGTCATTCGTCAGATGAACTTTGGTCACGCGTTCCCCGTTCACGTCCACGCCCGGACGAAGACTCTGGATCACCGGCAATGTCATGGAATTACCGCCCGCCGTTCCCTGGCTGAACTCTGCCGGGATTTCTACCGGACGTCCGGCAAACAGCGCCTTTTCTGCGCCGCCGACATACAGCGAACCATCCGGCAATGGATACCAGATGTAATCCGTGATACTGAATGCCCTGCCCAGATTATTCAGCAGCTGGTATCCCGTCCCGTTATGGGTGAAATGGGGGATCGGTTTATCACTGTACGGCACATCCGGTACCGCAATGCTGATCCCGCTGTTTTCCTCCAGCCATCCGGCCACATCGCGCAGTGTGGGATGCTGGAATGAGCATGGCCACATCCGTTCAAATACGCCAGCCAGCTCGCGGACGAACAGACGCTGATAACCGTTTTCGGCAGGCTGTGAGCGCTCCACATAGCCGGTAAACCAGCGCAGAAGTAAACCGGAATACCCCACATCCAGCCGCACCAGTTTGCCGGTGTAGTCTGTGGTCGTCTGTGCCGTAATAAAACCACGTCCGCAGTTGTTCAGCTCCAGCACCAGACTGGCGTCAGCCAGGTGTATTTCATCCGTTGAAAGGTAAAGGCGTTTTACTGGTTTCATCATTAACCCAAAGCGTCATTGACGGGCTTCAGCACCCTGCGTTCAAACCACGTCAGTTTTTCTTCATCCTCTCCGGCACTCTGGCCACCGGATTGTCCCGTACTGCTGGCCGTCTGTTTTTTTGCCGTTGTTTTACCGGTTGCCCTGGCTTCCCGCTTCTCCTGTACGCTGACATGTTCCGCCAGGGTGAACGTGACCAGCCAGGCCATTTTCCCGTCCTGCTGCGGTGCATCCAGCATTCCGCTGAATGTGGCCTCACGAAAATTCACCGCTCTGGCCACCTCATGCGCAACGCGGTATTTCATGCGTTTCCCGTCTGCATCGGTGGCGCTGGCCAGTTCAAAAATACGCTTCAGGATCTCCGGGTTTTTAAAGGGTATTTCGCCGCTGATACGCAGCTCTTTGCCCTTTGCCCCCTGCTCTGATTTGGTGGTCGCGCTGGTCTGACCGGACTGGTCTTTATCCTGAAACTGCTGGGAAACGGTCACGCGCATGTTTTTCAGCAGTATGGCCTCACCATTAAGCGCCAGTGTCGGGATCGACGTCATGAATCATGCCCCTTATTCCATCAAGATTTTTTCCGGCCAGCATGATTGCCGCAGTATAAACGGCTGAAGGCTGCGGAATGTCCTTTACCAGCGCCAGAAGGGTGGCGGCGGTGTCGCCACTGGCCGTAAATACCCATGCCCTGGCGCTTTTCCCCTGCAAATCAGCAAGGCCGCTGGCCACATCGTTAATCAGGCTGTCACGCAGTTGCGTAAATTCCCCCAGCTGTTGTTTCAGCCCGTCCAGGCTGAATCCGGCGCCAGCCGCTTTCTGCGCCTCACTGATAGCGGCAGCGGATAACGCTGCCCTGCTGGTCGGAACGGACAGCGGAATGGCAACCGGCAGTCCTGCCCCGGCTTTCGCGGGGATCTGCATTTTCTCAGTAGCCAGTGTCGCCGCAGACTCAGCCAGACGTCTAACCTGGGTGAATGCGGGCGCGGGGAAAACATCCACCAGGCTGTTAAGCCCCTTCATGAAGTTTTCATGGGTCTGTCCCGTTACCATCATGATCACCACATCGGTATTGCCTCCCGTTCCGGCCAGCCTTTCCGCCAGATAATGGATTGCATTGACCGGACTCAGGTATGCCCCGTTATCTGTCTGCTGCCCCAGACCGTGAATCCACGGATGCGCCGGAACGACAGAACAATCCAGCGCAGCCAGAGAATCCGTAAAAGCCAGACGCGCTTCACGCCACATCCGGTACCTCCGGCCAGTCAGGGGAAGCTGTATCCACACGGTTAACCATTACGCTGTAGAGTTCCCATGCTTCAAGCCGTTTAATCTCTTCATCTGTGGCAATTTTTAGTTTTACTGCCCGCGCCAGTGGTGCAATGGCTGATTCAGCCTCAGCAAGGCGGCGAACTTTTTCAGCTTCCGCCTTTTTACGCAGCTCTTCCGGCGAATAAACCCGTTGAACGACTTTACCGTCTTTAAACTGCCAGCCGCCTGAAATATCAGCGCGACGGTTTTCATCCGTATCAGGTAGCTCCGCCACGCTCTGGCCTGCAGGCCATAAACCGGAAATATCGCGCGTGATACACGTAATAACATCGTTATCGTCGTAGGTAATTTTCAACGTGTCTGCTGAAAATAATTGCTGGCATGCATACCAGTCCTGACCATCCTCTGATTGTAGATGCGCCGCACCGGCGAATAATGTGTCGTCTGGTTCCGGTGTATACGGAATGAAATTTTTAATATTTAAAAACTGCTTGTTCTTTTTATTTTTTGCCGCTGTCATAATTATTCCTTCTTATACACTTGGGGCTGTCACCCACGTATCACCAACCAGATACTGAATGGGACGGTAATAAACCTTGTCATCACCACCTTCCATTTCCCAGCTACCGTCAGTATGGAATCCCGTCACCACCTGTCCGCCGCCAAGCTGAAAATCACGCCACAGACCGCCAGAAAGCGCCACAGGGCCGAGCCTGACCGCTTTGACCATATTCGAGTAGAGGTAGCCGCTCAACCAGGCGGCATTACCTCCCCCCCACACGGTGCCTGATACGTCTCCGTTATTGGCGTAGATGGCCCCGCCTGCACGAAGTGTGTTAGCGGTGATATCTCCATTGACCGTAAAGACAATCGAACCATCAGGATTTCGCTGGCTGTACAGATGCCACCCCTGATCGTCGTCCAGTTCAATAACTGTTGGCCTGTTTGCGTCGCCCCATAAATTAAACGTGGCTGTCATTGTCGAATTATTATTGCTCGTCAGTGACAGTTTTTTTGCGTTGCCTGCGCGTACGGCACCATTAGTGAGAACATCTACTGACATGTGCAGCCCGGAATTGTCGATATAACCAACCAGAGCATTATTGGCATAAATCCCCAGAACGCCGTCACTGTGCCACTTAAACCCTGTATCGTTATCGCCGAATACAATCGAATTACCGCCCAGCGCATTATCAGTACCAATGCCTAACGGACCGTTTAGCCTCCCTCCATTAACTGACAGCGCTCCGACATCTTCGGGAGTAGGTTTCATCAGGCTGTTATACAGCGTATATGTCTGACCGCTGGTTGAGTTTCCCGGCTGTACTGATGAATATTCAGGCGTACTGTGTAGCGTGACATTTGCATTACCGGTGTAATCATATTGCGCAATTAACCAGTACGCATACTGGCCGATATTAATATAAATATCGTAGGTGTCGCCTGATGTATTAACCCATGCGACCTCGTTAGCAGCAGAAGGTGAACGCCTCCATAATGTGGCGGTTATTCCAACAGGTGAACCATTACCGGCACGCAGTACCAGTTCACTGATTGCCGCTTGCTCACATGATCCAACGTTATACCCCGAACCTCCATAAAGCTTAATTACCGCTGTTGATGTGGACTGCGGCATTACAACCGTGGCGATTTTGAACCAGCCTGATTCGCCAAGTGTAATGGTGGTCGACGTTACCGCGCCGATAGTTCTCGCAAATTGTTTTTTGTCCGGAATATCGCCGCCATTACTGTTTTTCTCCAGTCGTCCGTTCGCATTATCCATAGCCGCTTTAACCGCTTTCGGCGTTGCGGCCAGCATCTCCGAATCGCTGTTTGTTTCACTGCTTAACTGCACAAACCCTTTTTCGCGGGTTGTGGCGTCCGGATGATTACGGGATTGTTCATGTTTTCTCAGCGCATCGCTGGCCTGCTGCTCATTCAGCGTCCCTTTCGGGCGTAAATCCGTAATATTGCCGTTTTCATCAATACCCGCCACCGCAAACACATAATGCTGTATGTCGTTCTGCACATAATCCGCCAGGTTGTCAGCAACCGTAATACGGGACTGCACACCCCACACGCTGGTAAGCGTTCCTGTCCAGCATACATCCAGCCAGACTTTGACCGGCCTGGTTGTCACGGTAATATTCAAGTTTTCTGCAAGCGTTGTGCGCAGCCCTGCCACATAGCCGGTACCTTTGGTCACATAAAACTGATTCCCGCTTTTCCCGACCAGATAGCCGTCACCAAAAAACGCCGCCGCCCCGAAGATGTCGATATTTTCCAGGCGCTGGCGCTCGTCCATTCCGGCCATACGCGCGGTAAAGTCAATCTGCCAGGTCTCAGCAGGCGTATTAATTCCGGTTTCAGCCTGTGCGCCGTTATATTCCATCAGAAACGAGCGCGTAAGCACGTTCCCCTGTTGCCCTTCAGCTGTTTTAAGTTTTTGCTGTAATGGCGCATGAACAATCATTGCCAGCGTACCGCTGGCCTTATTCAGCAATCCAATCCAGTTAAAGGAAAAATCCCCCACGTCCGCCCCCAGTACGACGGAATGCACCACGGCGTTGTCATTCACCACACCCTTACGGCTGACGGCCTGCCGGTGAACAATCTGTTCAGCCGGTGGCAGGGTTTCATTGCGGTCAACCGGCTGATCCGGATCAAGTCCCGGTACGTTAGCGAACACAAATTCATCCAGCAGGACAGGCTCCCCCGTGGCACCCTGTTGCGCTTTCCACTGTTCAAATGCCAGTGTAATTGTTGTCTGTGACATATAATCCCCTTATAACCCTGCGCTGTACGTCGCGTTGCTGGTTTCCGTACCGCTCAGTGCTGCCGGATAAACCACATATTCCCCCTGATCCCATCCCGCCCGGATAGTCAGCCGTTCGGACGTGATCACTTCAAACTGGTAACGGCGGCATGTCCGCCCGTACTGCCGGATAATCTGGATCATCAACTGCGTGTTAGTCGCAATCTGGCTGTCCGTGACGCGAACCTGAATCACATCCCAGTCAATGCCCGGCTGGCGCTCCATCAGTTCAACGTACCCGATCCCCAGCCGCTCAAAGATACTGATAAATCCCTCAACAGAACCGGCGTCACGCGCATTCACGAAGGCATACGCCACACGCCTGCGGAACAGTTCCAGCGGCTCCCCGTCAAAGCGGGAAATGTCCCGGTCATACGCCAGCAGGTTAAGTAATGCCGGTGTACAGGTCAGCGGATCAAACTGGTTCAGTGGCCACGTCACCCAGCCGTACACCTCCGCCCAGAATCGCCGCGCCGTTTGCAGCAGTTTTCGCGGCTCGCCCCTGTCCATCCAGGAGGGAAGTACCATTCCGGCCAGTTTTTTCATGAACTCATTCATTCTCAATACTCACCACAAGCGATTTCAGGCGCGGCACATTCAGCTCACTGGCAATGTCATCCAGCGAAAAATTCAGCGATTCCGTTACCGGAAAGTTTTTATGGATTTCGCGCCCCAGCTGCGAGAAGGAGAACCGTGAATACGGCCACGTCCTTCTGACGTCATAGTCCGTATTTTCCCGGAAGGCGCACCGGATCAGGTTTTCAATACCGTCCTTCAGGCGCTTCTGTTCATCATCACTGATGTTGTTCAGGTTCCTGACCCAGACAGTGACCGCCAGATCGTGCAGGGTTTCCGGCATGGCATAACACTGCATATCGTCCCCGTGGCCGTGATGCCCCTGCGTGTTGATATAGTCATTCACGGCATCCACAAACGGCGCAGAAGCCACGCCGCTGTCCAGCAATAAATAGGCGTTGGCTGTCCCCGGCCCCCTCGGTGCTTCGTGCTCAAAGAAAATCCGGTCAATGCTCAGTCCGGCAACACCGGCTATCATCGACCGGTACACCGCGTCCGTGTGGTAGTTGCCCACCAGGTTAAACTGGTTACGGCAACGCTCACGCAGCTCATCATCGCTTTCCTCATCCGCGCCCGGTACGGTCAGCCAGTTCTCTTCACTGGCCACATGGCTGATGCCGTCCACGGCCACCGGCAGAATGCGGTAATATCCCGGCGCAAGGTTATATGCGCCGCCCGTTCCCGTTGCCTTTACCGGCAGCAGTGCGCTGGCGGTACCGGAGGCGATCACCACATCTTCCGTGATGGCCAGTTCATACACCCTGCCGTTAATACGTTCTGTCTGTATCACCGTTCCGGCCTTCACCGTCACCACGGCGCTGGCGTCTTCCTTGTAAAAACGGATAACGCCCTGTGCAGCGCTGGCGGGCTTCGGCGTGATATTCACCGCCCATGCCAGCAGCCGTAACATGCTTCCACTGGCCGTGGCCACAAACATATTTGCCAGTACGGTGGAGATCAGAACCTCCTTCAGCCACATCACCGGCGCGGTTACAATGGCCGTGACCAGTCGCCAGAACGGAGACATACGGGAGGTATTCGTGATAATTCCCTCCTCCGTCGCAATGGCATTAAAGCGATCGCGAATCTCTTCTTCCGTCACCGGCATACCGCTGGCTTTCACCACCTCTTCAAAGTCAACCTGTGGCTTTTCCGTCATAAATCCACCTGTACCGATATTCCGCCAAAGTCATAAGTACTGGCCGTGATCCACAACCGTGTCCGGCTTTCTTCACCGATTTCCACCGTCCCCGGAACGATGCGCTCATCATCTTCAATCAGTAATTCCATGCGGGTAAAAATATCTGCCCGCATGGTCGGGCTTCTCTCGGCAATTAATTCCGTCGCCAGACCGCTTTCAATAATGGAATGAATAATGTCCTGCCCGATACTTTTACGGTTATTACATAATTCAGGTTCATTACCGGTATTCAGGACAAAGTCATTTCCCTGAATTAATAAATCAACATACAGGATTTCATTCATACGCCCAGCTCCTGAAACTCCATTAACTGCCCCGGCGTTATCATTTCTTTTGGATAGATATTGACAGTATTAATTTTCCGGCTGTTATCCGTCACAGCCCTTGAGTTATTACTGACAGATTTACTGATACCACCTTTATCAATTCCTTTTAATTCTCCACCAGTAGAAAGCGTATTTGTTGTCAGTGCCGGAGGTGACTCGTTAGCCAGCGAAATATTGACACCGGGTATTTTATTCAACTTTTCTACAATCCAGTTCCATGATTTCAGGAAGCTACCTTTAACGGACTGCCAGATATTATCAAACATGGATACAATACCACCGGCCATCCCGCTTAATGCCTGTGAAGGTGAAAATCCCGTCAGCAGATTAATAAAGCCGTTCCAGCCGTCCTTAATCCATTGCCATGCCGTCGAGAACACACCGGCAAGCCATTCGACAACGCCAGCCACAGCGGTAAACGCTGCCGTATTCATCACCGCCGCCTGTACATCGTCCCAGTGTTTAATCAGCAGATAACACCCTGCTGCCAGCAGGCCAATCGCACCAATAACCAGCAGAACCGGCCAGCTCATCAGATTTATGCCAATTCCGGCCATAATTGCCGCCATACGAACCGCAAGAAGCGTACCACGCAGAAATTTAAGCGTCAGATTCCATGCCGCTACAGCTTTTGAGGCAATCCAGACGGTGGCGGTGTATATCTTCGTGACTGAAGTCAGTGTCTTCCAGAGAGCAATCGCGCCCAGCTTGATAAGTTTTGAGACGCCCAGAACGATGTTAGCTATTGCGCCGGCGGCAGCAAACCCCAACAACGCCATAGCCGCATAACCGATAACACGCGCAATGTTGGGAAATAGCTGCATCCAGCGGGCAAAGGTCTGTCCCATATCAGCCAGGCGGTTCAGCACCGGATACAGGACGGGGATCAACGTCAGTCCAATGACGGTCTGAACAGACTTAAGGATCTGTACAAAGCGATCCCACGGTTTCACCAGTTTGCCGGCCATCTCCTGTGTACGCTTCAGCCCGTCAGAACCGCCCAGCTCAGTGATGTTACGTTGCAGTAAGGCCACATTGCCGTACAGGTGTTTCACCACCGCCGAACTGTCACCAAATGCCGCATCCAGCTCCGCCTGTGCTTTCAGGTTCCCTTCCAGGCTTTTGCCATACTTGCCCTGTAACTTGATCAGCATTTCAGGCATGGACAGCATTTTGCCGGTGGCATCCGTAAAGGACAGCCCCAGCTTTTTACCGCCCTCAATGGCTCCGGTCATGAAGCCTTCGTAAGCGCTGCTGGCTTCCGTTCCCAGCGTGCGGTTAAGCTGCCCCAGTACGGCCAGCTGTTCATCCAGTCCGACGCCGTAGTTGGTACCAACGCCCCGCGCCCCTTCCATCAGGTCTTTGATAGTGCCCATTTCGGTACCGAAGACCTTGCGCATATACACCATTTTTCCGGCCAACTGCTCAGCGAACTGAACCTTGCCCAGACGCTCCGCATCAGCGGAAAAGTTACCGAACATCTGCCCCATAAATTCCGCCGTTTCGGCAGATGTGGATCTCAGGGCAAATGCCAGGGTATTAGCAACTTTTGTCACTTTCGGCAGCTCATTACCGGCGAGGCCGGCAATGGAGGCATTAATATTTTCTGTGGACTTAACAAACTCCACCGCGCTGGCACCGTAGGTCATACTGAACCGCAGCGCATCACGCTGGACAGCCTTTAAAGCCTGATCATCAATCCCTTTTGCCGCAGCGTCATTCAGTGCGTCATACATCTCAATAGCCGGCGATAACGCCCCTTTGATGGCCATCCCTGTGCCGGCTAAAGCCAGCGCACCGCCCCCAATCTGCGTAAAGGCCGCTTTCGATTTTTCCGCAAAGCCTGTGACACTGCTCTGCACCTGCTTTAACGGGCGCGTCAGTTTATCAATCAGGCTTAATGTAAAATCTAACTGTTTCATCCTGAACCTTTAAATGCGGTGCTTATTCCGTTAGCAACCGCTATGCGCGTATTTTCCCAGTGGCGATTATCCAGCCAGATAGCGGCGGAAATATCATCCACGGAATCCTGACCGTGCGGTAAATAATGACGCCGTAAAATCAGATATTGTTCGAGTCCGTTCTGTTCGATTGACCGGACTCGCTTTGTCAGTTTTTTACTTCAATTTCCAGCTCTGGCGCATAAAGCTCATTGATTTTACCTGCAAGTTGAAGCGCTGCCCCCGGACGCTTCAGAATATCTTCCAGCGCTTCTTTACACTCTGGTACAACAATACGCATAAGATAACTATGGGCTGGAGCCACTTTATTATCCATTGCCATTTCATTGATGAATTTATTATAAGCCGTCTGATTTGGTTCAAACGTAATTTCTTTCTTACATACAATCAGATTAATTTTTTCCATAAATAATATTCTCTCTTAAATTAATTTCATCAACCAGCGTGTTATGACGTGCAGCACACTGCCCGTATAACTCCAGATAAAGTGTCAGTAATTCCGCCGCATCTTTTCCCTGCGTGCCATTCAGGCGCGGCAGCTGCGTGGCACATTTAGTTTTCAGGTTTTCCTGATAACGTAAGTTCGGTACTGGTGACGGCGTCGTTGTACATGCGGACAAAGTCATCAGACAGGCACACGTTAGTAAACACCGGTTTAACCACCTCCGTACGAATTTCACGCGGCGGCGCATTTTTCAAAGCCTCCAGTTGTTCTTCCAGTTTTCGCCCGGATTCACTGGCCACGCTCGCCAGCGTTTCCCCGGTAGCGCTGGCTGACCGGCTGATGGCCAGATCGATACTGTCACGCTGCCAGTTAGCCGCCTTCCAGCCTGCCCAGAAGGCCAGAACAACCGTCACAAGCCAGCCCGCCACCACACGATCCATCAGCGAACCCCATCATGTTCCAGACTGAAATGATTGCCGTCCGGCCTGGATTTGAAGCGCCCGCCCCAGCTGCCGCCCAGTGACTCCCAGTATTCGCCCAGCGGCAGGTAATCCTCTGTGCGGGTCTGGTACTGGCCGTTAACAAACAGGTTAAAATCCACCGCCAGACGCCGGGTATGCAGACTGTTGGTAATACCGCTACCCTTTTTAGCGTTCAGCGCCGCCTGTTCCGGCGTGCGGTAAGCCTCCCCGAACGTCAGCCGGTAGCCGTGTTCTTCTGCCCAGTGGATCAGATTTGCCACCATAATGGTAAACAACTGTTGTTTTTCGCTCAGTGTCACTTTGTCACCCCCTTGCCCAAAATTCCGGCAAATCCACGTTTACGTAACCATGCTTCCACCACGTTTTGTCCCAGAATCCCCAGACCAGAACCAAATCCCAGCAATGCCAGCGGATGAATATTTGGTACAAAGTAAAGAGCAACGCCGGCAATAACAGATAACCCGGCCCCGACAATGACACGGCCGGCCACCAGACGAAGGGTAATCGGCTCGTCACTGTTAAGTAGTTTCCCCAGTGCAATCAGCCCCCCCATAACCACAAGGGCAATAAATCCCTTTTCATAGTCCTGCATCCCTGCTGCCCCTTATCCAATCAGGTTTTCCGTGGCCTCCGCTTCCAGATACGGAACGCCGTTGATGTTGACGAACTTCGGACTGGTCACGAAGTATTTAATTTTATGCGTGGACACGCTGCTGCCCTTCGGATCAACATCCAGTACACTATTGAGCTGGAGCTTATTACCGAAGGTTTCCACCTTCATTTCTTCGCTGCCGGCTTTGGCGTAAAAAAGGAAGTCCACAGGGGGAATGCCCCGCCATGAACCGGCTGAACGGGCTTTGGCCGTCAGTACCTGAAGCACTTTTGAACTGACTTCAATTTCACCCTCTGCGGCCACATCGCCGTCGACATAGCCGTCAGGTACACCGCGTGTCTGAGCTGCGGCGCTGTTGTCGGTGATATCCAGCGAAATCTTTTCAATATGGATCAGGTCGCCGTCCACGTAGACGTCAAAGGACATCCCTGAAATACGTTTGGTCATGCGCTGGCCTCCAGACTCGCATCCAGTAACAGACTGATGGTGATTTGCAGTGGTACTTCATACGTACGCACCACAATGTAGATATCCACCGCCTTTTTGTTCTTCCAGACAATGGTCACGTCACCGTCCTGCGGTGGCTTCACTTCGCCCGGAAATGACACACCGTTAATGCTGGCCGCCGTGGACATTTCACGCAGCGGACGGGCAAACAGCGTCTGGTGTGCGGCAATGCTTCCCGGTGTACTGTTCAGGGAGCGATCGGCAATCTTACCGATAGCCAGCAGACGGACACGACGGGCGGCCTTGTCCACAATACGCAGCGTCTCAATGGACTGATAATCACCTCCTTCCACATCCAGCGTGCGACCGTCAGCCCAGTAAAAGCCGTCATAATCCGGATACCACATCGGCACGCTGTAGCGCTGCGCTTCCAGCGCTTTAAGGGTGGCCAGCTCCAGTGTTTTCCCGGTGCCATCTTCCGGCAGTTCATCGCTGCCCAGATTCAGTAACGGCCCGGTTTTTACCCGCGCCGGACTGTCAGCGATGGTAACAGCGCGATTACAGAGGCGACCGGCCAGAACACCCGGTTCATTCCCCCAGAGACGCGGAACCAGCTGCACCGCTTTTTCAGCAATACCCTGCTGAAGAGTGGACAGACGTTTCAGATAATCCGCCTGTGATTCATCCTCCTGCATACCCTGTACGGCCAGAATGAACCACACCCAGCGACCGTATTTTGCAATCAGTTCGGATCGCAACGTTGCCGCCTGGTTAATCTGCTCTTTTGCAGCCACATCATCCGACAGCACCACGCCTTCCACCGAGCAGGAAACCTGTGCAGCTTTGACGGCATCAACCCACGCCCCTGACTCACTGTCAGCGGCCAGCACATGGATGAACCCCCACCAGTTCTGCCCGGCGTTCGCCAGTGCAGCCAGTACATCACTTTTTAACGGACTGTTTCCCTCACCCAGTAGCGCGTTAAAGTCACTCTGTGCATTAACAACCAGAGTTTTTCCCACATTTTTGGTACCCGTACCGATAAACAGCAACGTGCGTTCCACCTCTTTGGTTTCACCCAGTAACTGGTTTACCTGGTTAACGGTTACGATTGGCCAGGTCATGCTCTCCCCCTGATATCCTGCGCGTTAACATCCCAGCCGAACCCGATAGCCTGAAGCTGTCGTGCCAGCGCTCTGTTAAAATCATCCTGACCTATCCCCAGAAACGCCCTGGCAGATAAATCAATCTGCCAGGATGTTTTGACCGGTTTGTCCTCCAGTATCCGGATAAGCAAACCTGCCTGTCTGGCGGTCATTTTTTCCTGTATTTCCTTATAACCGGGCTTACGCCAGCGCTTGCCGCGCCTGACTTTATACCCGGCCTTACGCAGACGTTTCGCCTGTCGCAGTGATGCAGGTTTATCCCCCTGCTCACGGCCTTCCACCTGCCTGCGGTTGACGGTTACGCTCATGCCATTCTGCTGGACATAACCCACCACGCCGGCAGGCAGATTTCCCTTCGCATTCCGGTAATGGCCACCGGCCAGATACAACCTGACGGAATCCGTTTCCGGCATTTCACGGATGCGGATAAGTTTCGGCATATTGCGCAACATTTTGCCTTTACGCCGGGTCTGTCTCCCCTGCCACTTATCCCCCTCCGGTGACTGCTGGTTGCGCACATTGCGCTTTGCTGCGGTTTCCACGCCGTATTTCGCCATGCGCCACAACAGCCGGCGACGTTTGGCAGGAGGCAAATCCAGTTTTTTCAGCGCCTCCTGTAGCTGGCGGAACTGTTCCTGGTTCAGTTCGCCATTTATCATTCCTCCCCCTCATTGACGGGGATCACCGTCACCTCATCCGCCGTCCAGACTTCGGGGTTTGCCAGCTTCCAGCGCTGGCCATCAAACGGGATCTGACCTTTGGGATCGGGGATCAGATTCAGTTCCTCCACCATTGGCAACGTCACCACCATAATGGCGGTTTCCTGGTCGATGGTTTCGATATCAAATTCCGGTAGTTCGGCATCAATGCCGGTTTCCTCAAAGAGCGCCCGCTCATCCTGACAAAGCCACGACATAAATAACGCCATCAGAATTTTGGGATCGTACTCACGGTAGGGATAACGCTCCCACGTCAGCACGGCGTTATAACGAATGATGGCAATGCGATACTGCCCCAGCCCGGTGTCACGCTGTGCCGGGATGAATGCGATTTCATCCATCTGGCTGTCAAATCCCTGCATTGCCCGTCTGGGCATGTTCGCAATGAGAAAATCCGTTAATTCGGTAAGCTGGCTCATATCATGGCCACCGTGATGCGTTTCAGCCCTTTGATACGCCGTACCGCCAGCGTGGATTCCGCTATCAGACTGGAGCGGGTTTCATCGCTTTCCTGCCCCGGATGGCTTTCACGGCGACCAACAGACGCAAATTCGCCCATCAGGTCAGCTTTGGCGCGGGCAAAAACAGCCTTGCGGTAACGGGCGCACAACAGATTTTCACCGTCAATCTCAACGCCCGGAACGTCCGCCGCGCTTGCATGGCC
Source organism: Salmonella sp. SAL04214 (assembly GCF_046550615.1). Classification (NCBI taxonomy): domain Bacteria; kingdom Pseudomonadati; phylum Pseudomonadota; class Gammaproteobacteria; order Enterobacterales; family Enterobacteriaceae; genus Salmonella; species Salmonella sp. SAL04214. The sequence continues at coordinate 90,289 of NZ_JBGDXT010000015.1, read as the reverse complement.
ACTGAGGCGACAATCTGCCACTACCCTGACCAGATCATCATTGATTTCACCGGCTGCGGTCAGCAGCGCCTGACGGATGGTGGCTGCGTCGATATCGGCAGGAATAGCACGCTGGGACTGAAAATCCTTCACGCTCAGGTCTGGCCAGAAGCCATCATTCGTCAGAATGGCATCATCAAAATCAATTGCAGTTCCGCTGAACATCCTGTTCCTCCGGAAAAAAGCGGGCTGGCCGGTTTCCACGGGCGATACGCTAATGCGATCCCCTCCACCGCGCCCGCTTTCGGGTCGGTAGTCTTATTCGCCGCTTACTGCGGCCTGAATCTCGCCTTCTTCAAACCACGAATCAACCGCACGGCCATCAGCAGCCTGATAGTGGATCAGATACTGATTGCAGCAGTGGGTGTATTCTGCACGGGCTTTCACATGCCCTTTCTCACCGCTGACAGAAATCTTCACTGCTTGCCCAAGCGAATGTTTAAACCCCATTTTTGAACTCTCCGATGACTATTTTTCAAGCGCCCGCAGACGGGCAGCAATACGCTGCAACATCGTGCCAACGCCACATTTAGGGTCGAATCCCTTCGCCTGCTCCAGCAAATCCTTCGCCCGGAGCAATACATCCCTGTCTTCCGTTGCCGCTGCGCGTGGCTCTCCGTTCTCATCGCGTAGCAGGTGCAGACCGGCAAATTTCACATATTTGGCCTTGATGAACTCATACACATTCCAGTGCTGCATAACGTTTCCCAGCGTGCGGCTGAAATACGGCTCCACATCCTGCCCCTGTGCGGCTTCCGTCTCCGCCCAGGCCAGTACCGTATCGGCCACAAACACCGGGAACGCACTGCCGAACGCGGCCGGGGTTTCCTGCCCCCGTTCGATGGCCACATCCGCCCAGTCCAGCGCCTGATCGAACTGGCCAGTATCAAACAGCCAGATGACACACCAGGCAAAAACGGGATTCTGATGCATGCTGTCACTTTCCAGCCAGGTTTGTGCGGTCGGCATCCAGCGGGGCAACAGCACATCACGCTTGAACTCCATGCGCTCCGCACGGTTGCTAATCGCTGCGGCCGCTGCCACATCCTTTTCCAGTGCCGCAATCTGGACGTGCAGACTGGTTTCACTGTCGAGAGATTGTTGCTGACGCAGCAGCCGTTCTGCTGCAATACGCGCGCTGTGTCGCTGTGCCGGTGACAACTGCATCATTTCCCCCGTTATGCGCCTGCTGACGGTGCAGCCGTTGCCCCAATCGTTACCGCGCTTTCGTCAAATGCGGCATACAGTTCCGGATATTCCACGGCATAGCCTTCATTACGCAGGTATTTGTTTTCATACTGCTTGCGATCTTCCACAAACTCCGCTTTACGCTGACGCGTACCGCGCTGGGTGTAGATATGCAGGTTAGGCAGTGTGGTAACAATCATGCGCTTGCCTGGCATAAACGGCGGAACATAAGCCGTACGGCCGGCGATACTGTCAGACAGCAGCTGTGCCGCAATCTTTTCAGTGGGTTTATCAGCTTTCTGATACAGACGGAACGACTCCGCCGCCACCAGGTCAGCACCTACCAGAACCACCAGACGCGGATCATTACGGTACTGTGCCGGAATTTTGGCATTGATAAGATCGGATGCCATCGCATCCAGCGACACGTAATCACCTTTACCGTCACCGTCCAGCACAACCTTATCAGTGATGATCTGCTGGCCGTCCTTCCACTCTTTAACGATTTGATGCCAGCCCTTGTTCACATCCTCGCCGTTCGGGTTGGTTTCCGCATTTGTGGTTTCTGCCACTTTGGTACCATTAAACCCGATACGCAGCATATCCAGCGCAAACGCCTGATTGGTGAACTCCTGGACGCGCTGGAAAAACTCGTTTTCATCGCCGGCATTCGCCCAGACAGAAAGCAACTGCCAGGTCAGTGCGGCACACGAATCTGTTTCGACCAGCCTGTAATCATTCCCGCTGACGCCCACTTTTTTACGGAAACGGCCATCCAGCACACGCCCGGTATACAGGCCAGAACTGCCAACCGGAACCACCTGCCCCTGTAACTGATCCACATCAGCAACCGTCAACAGATTCAGGAAAGATGACTCCTCCAGCAGCGCATTACGCATCTGGGTTTCTTTCGGATCTGACAGCGCAAACCAGCGGTCGCCATCGGTCGCACCGTAGGATTCACGCAGACCATTGTGGTACTGGCGCAGAAACTCACGGGCTTTCGCATTTAATTGCATATTCTTTTTCCTTAAAGAAAAGTTGTGTTATCCCTTACAGGAAATTGAAGCCTTTTTTGCCCTTGCTGAATTTTTTATCCGGCAACTGGGTAACTTTGCTGTTCAGTTTGCTGAAGTTTTTCACCAGCTCCGGCAGATTGCCCACCAGGCGCGCAAAATCTTCGGTATCCACCACTTCCTTAACGGTGTCCACATCTTCCTGGACATCAGATACCGCTTCTTCCGCCTCACCCAAACGGGTTTCAATGGCAGATACACGCTTATCAATCGCATCCAGCGCTTCAGCGAGCGCCTGTAAAGCATCAGGCTGTGATGTTTCCTGCTCCGCGGTCGCTTCTGGTTCTTCAATACTGAAAAAATGGCGCCAGCCCTTTTTCGCGGTCTTTGACATTCCCTTTTCCTTTTTAAATTCCCTGACTTCATCAAACGCCAGCGGCTTATACGGGCCGATGCGTTTTCCTTTGGTGCGGCTGAAACGTAGCCGTGTGGTGCTCACTCCTGCCGGGCTGTCAGTGACTGCCAGCCCTTCCAGATAGGTTTTACCGGTGTTCCGGAAATTACCGTCCGGTGTGAATTCCGGCGACAAAAATAAAAGTTGCCCGTTGGCGTTCGCCTGAAGTAACGAAATACCAGGACATAAACGAGCATATAAACGCAAAATACCTTCATCATCACGTTCAGCTTTTAATTCCAGCACCTCCCCCATATTCCCGAAATTACGGGAATGCTCCGGCCATAACAGCGCCGTATACAAAGAGGGGTCGTATAACTCAGCGGCATCCAGTAGCCATTGCTCTTCAATAGCCCGCTTATCAACCGTTTCACCCGCAGTAGCGATACAAATCCAGTTTGTTGCCAGTTGTGAAGCTGACATATTGCCTCCCTTCCTGCTGCGGTTTTCAGTATCGCCAATAAAATTAGCTTCCGCATTCACTTCATTCCGGAATAATTCGGTTATGTCGCTTATCCGTATATCCACGAAATTATTTTCAAAAAAGAAAACCAAATTGCTGAATAATTCATACATACCACTGCTTCCGGATTTAACCGAAAAGACAGTACTGACATAAAGGCAAGGAAGCCAATGGCGAAATACAGTGAAGAATTAAAAGGCGTTGCACGGGCACTCTATTTAAAACGATATACTCCGCAGGAAATTGCCGATGAACTTAATCTGCCTAACAGACGTATCGTCTATTACTGGGCGGAGAAATATTGCTGGGCGGAATTACTCAGTCATGAATCAACAGAAGACGCATTAAACCGCCGTATTCAGTCACTGACATTACGTGAAGGGAAATCGGAACTGGAGCTGCGGGAGCTGGACAGCCTCGTTTCTCACCTGGTGAAACTCCGTGCACAGCATAATAAGCATCAGGAAAAGCTGGCAGAAATTAAACACAGTGAAAGTGATGCGCCGGCGTCCCGCCAGTCCTGTGGCGACGAAAAGCACCGAAAACGCGGCAAATACAAAAAGAACGATATCAGCCACTTAACCCAGGAGGATTTTGACCGTTTCGCGCTGGAGCACCTTTTCGGCTACCAGAAACACCTTCGCGACAATCTTCATCAGCAAATCAGGAACATCCTGAAAAGCCGCCAGATTGGCGCAACCTGGTATTTCTCAATAGAAGCGTTTGAGAATGCGGTTATGACAGGTGATCCACAAATCTTCCTGTCCGCCTCAAAAGCCCAGGCTGAAGTATTCCGCAGCTATATCGTCAACATTGCGGAGCAGTATTTCGGCGTGGAGCTGACCGGCAACCCCATCCGTTTGTCCAACGGCGCGGAGCTGCGCTTCCTGTCAACCAACAAGAACACCGCCCAGTCATACAGTGGCCATCTGTACTGTGATGAATATTTCTGGGTACCCAACTTTGCAAAGTTAAACGAAGTGGCCAGCGCAATGGCCACACACGACAAATGGCGCACCACTTACTTTTCCACACCCAGCAGCAAAACACACCAGGCATACCCGTTCTGGACAGGCGAAGAGTGGAAGCGCGGCGACAAAAAACGCGCACGCGTGGCGTTCCCAACAGAGAAGGAGCTGCGTGACGGCGGACGGTTATGTCCTGATGGCCAGTGGCGCTACATCATCACGCTGGAAGACGCGATCGCAGGCGGGTTTAACCTGGCCAGCATCGATAAGCTGCGCAACCGCTACAACCGCGACACCTTCAACATGCTGTACATGTGCGTGTTCGTGGACAGCAAGGACAGCGTATTTTCGTTCTCCCACGTCGAACGTTGCTGTGTTGATCCGGATATCTGGGAGGATCATGACGAAAACCTGCCACGGCCATTCGGCAATCGTGAAGTGTGGGCAGGCTATGACCCTGCACGCAGCGGGGACACATCCACCTTCGTGATTATCGCGCCGCCGATCGTGGCGGGCGAAAAATTTCGCGTGCTGCGCGTATTCCACTGGCAGGGAATGAACTGGAAATGGCAGGCGGCACAAATTAAGAAGCTGTTTGGCCAGTACAACATGACCTACATCGGCATTGATATCACCGGGCTGGGGAGTGGTGTCTTTGAGGATGTGCAGCATTTTGCCATGCGTCAGGCGGTGGCTATCCGCTACGGCGTGGAAACGAAAAACCGCCTGGTGATGAAGATGATCGACGTTATCGAAGACAACCGCGTGGAATGGGATAAGGAGAAGACGGAAATCGCTGCCAGCTTTATGACCATCCGCAGAACGTCCACGGCCAGCGGTAACGCCATGACATTTGTCGCCGACCGCACAGCTGAAACCGGCCACGCTGACAGCTTCTGGGCTATCGCCCATGCCATTGACAACGAACCATTAAACTTTGAAAACCAGCGAAAATCACGCTGGGGCAACTTAGGGAAAGCAGCATGAAAAAACGGAAATACAGGGAACGCCGCACCGTTACCAGACCGCGCCATATGAGCCTTATCACGCTGGGTAAGCCAGAACCCATTCTGACGACCGGCACGAACTATACAGACGTCTGGTATGACAATGAAGCGGAACACTGGACGCTCCCGATTGACCGGCTGGCGCTGGCGCAACTGGTAAACCTGAACGCGCAGCACGGTGGCGTGCTGTATGCCCGCCGCAATATGGTGACAGCAAATTATGATGGCGGCGGCCTGACGCATGAGCAACTGGGCGCGGCCGTGTTTGACTGGCTGACGTTCGGTGATGTGGCCATTCTCAAGGTACGTAACGGCTGGGGGGATGTAATCGCACTTTACCCGCTGCCGGCACTCTATACCCGCCAGCGTAAGACCGGGGAATTTGTTGTACTTCAGCAGGGTGAACCGGTAATTTATCCGCCTGAAGATATTATTTTTCTCAGGCAGTACGACCCGCAACAGGCCATTTATGGTCTTCCGGATTACATCAGCGGCATCCACTCCGCCATGCTCAACGGTGAAGCCACGATTTTTCGTCGGCGTTACTACCACAACGGTGGTCACACGGGCGGCATGATTTATTGCAACGACCCGAATATGACCGACGAAGTGGAAGAAGAAATCATTCAGAAGCTGGAGCAGTCGAAGGGGATCGGGAACTTCAGCACCATGTTTGTGAACATCCCCAAAGGCGATCCGGATGGCATCAAATTTATCCCGATTGGCGATATCAGCGCCAAAGATGAGTTTCAGAACATCAAAAGCATCAGCGCCCAGGACGTGCTGACCGCGCATCGTTTTCCGGCAGGTCTGGCAGGGATTATCCCCACCAACGGAGCTATAATGGGCGATATTGAAAAAGCGGCTAAAACATACCGTAAAGCGGAGATTTTACCCATTCAGCGTATGTTCAGCGCCGCAGTGGCGCAGGAAAGTGATGTACCGCCCCACCTGTACCTTAATTTCCTGAAAGACAGTGAGCTGGAAGGTGATTAATGTCCAGAAAAAGGCTAAAATATCAGCGTTTTCAGATTAACGGAGCGAGGGATATGCGGGTACTGAAAGTAAAATGTCCGGAGTGCGGGGCAAAAGCGGTTATCAGAAAAACCAATCCCAAACACCCCCATATTTCAGATATTTATTGCGCCTGTACGGATGTGGAGTGCGGACATACATTTGTACTGAATCTGACATTCTCCCACACACTCAGCCCCAGTGCGAAGACAGGCGATATGATGTTACAGACCATCATTAATTCATTCTCACCAGAACAGAAGCAAATGACGCTGGATTTATTAAAAGCCAGTCTGGCCGCATAACACATGGCACCGCACACGGTGCCTTTTTTATTTCTCTCGACCAAATATCCAGCACCGGAAGGTCTCAGGCATTCTGGACATATCCCCTTTACCGCGATTATGACGCTCACTTACTGCGCTGCGTGTGGTTCCCTGCCTGATGAAACGGCGTTCATTACCGTTTTTAAGCAGCTTTTTGATTTCCGTTAAGGTAAAAGGTATGCGCTGCCGGTGTGCAGCGGCGACTTCCTCCATGTGGTTAAAATTAACCGCTATTTCATTCTCATCAGACGAATGATTGATGCCATAAGGTGCCAGTTCATCCAGGTAATCAAACAACTCCCAGAACTCCTGAACCATAGGATGATCCTTTTTAAGTGCCTGGCAGCGTTCCACGGCCAGTGCAGTGATAGCCGCACGGGTTTTTTCTATGCGCTCAACCGGCAACGTTACAACAATCGCGAGCGCATCCAGCAGACCAGCCAGCTGCGCGTGATTTTTTGCAATACGAATATGGCGAATATCCGCATCAGACTCCAGTTCATTACGGGCGCGTTCGTAACTCCTGCTGAACGTATCCATAATTTCTTTTTCACGCATGGCCGCCAGTAACGTGAATCCGGACACCCGACTGACAGGGATTTGTTCAAGCCGCTCTGCGGCATGTCGCGTCTGAATGGACTGGCCACGTTTGTCAGTGTAGATATGGATAATACGCTCCAGAAACGCCTTACTGCCGTCTGTATCTGCGTTCTGTGCGATAACGATACTTCCCCTGAATGGCGGTTCATATGTCTCGTTATTGTTGGATTTGATGCCTACTGCGCGGGATGCCCGACCATTATACAGTGATTTCAGTTCATCCCAGTCAAAAGCACGCTGTTTCGCGTTGTCCGTGGTGCGATCACCTTCAATTAGCACCACCGGCAGGTTACTTACCTGAGCAAAGTTACGCCCGCGCGCTGCGGCCGTCGATTTAGATGGATCAAAACCTTCATATTCTTCACGGCCAGCGAGTTTCCAAAGGAACTCAATAAGCGTTGATTTACCCGTTCCGGGTTCGCCGACAATCTCCAGAAACGGAAATGACTTGTCACGTTCGCGGATTTGTTCAGCAAAGAGTGACCCCAGCCAGAACGCCAGCGCCACATATCCTTTTTCACCGAACGCCGTCCAGATATCGTCAATCCAGCCTGTGGTAAATTCATTCAGCTTTGGATTCAGATCCAGTACAGGCGTAAGACTCAGGCTTTTTACGCTTGCATGGTTAATTTCGAAATAATCCTCGTCATTCATTTCATACAGCCGGCCATCGCAAACGGCCACACGATTAAACAACCACGCTGAATAATCCTTGTTGTAACCAATAAAATTCTGCGTTTTAACCTCTTTGATTTCGGGAAGACGCATCTGAATAAACTTATCCAGCTGTTTGGTACTCCCGGTATACACAGCCCCTTTGGCAATATGCAACAACCGCTTTTTAAACTCGGCGGAGCTGGTAAGCTGATTTGCTGTGAAGGTGTCTTTCACAGCCGGTCTGTCTGGCATATTCACCTTCACATAATACCAGGACTCGTCCGTGGGTTCAGAACGCTGGAAATACAGGGGAGTCAGCCAGCAGTTGGCAATTTCCGTGACACATCCGGACTCTTTAACAGCTTTTTCTCTGGCCTCCCATTCCTGTATGACTTCGGTTCCGGTATTGGTAATACGATCCAGTGCGCGTGTGTACCGGTCAAGATCCAGCTCAAACCAGTACATACGTGAGCCATACTCAAAATAAAACGAATGCCATTCATTATGTTGATGCATAAGAAGGGCTTTTTCAGTCGGGCTTTTCGCCAGCAGGAGATCGCCATAATAGCGGTAATTTTTTATGTCTGATTTACTGAAACGGTCACGTAGCAGCAAATCATTCCAGTCCAGGCAAGACGATGATTTCACCGGCTGCGCGGCGCGCGTTTTCCAGCCGGCGGCATCACTGCGCGCAGCAAAAGCCAGTGTGTGTTTTGTACCGGCCTTATCACCATCAAACGCCCATACAAGGCGCGGGCGTGGTTTTTCACCCAATTCTTTGGCCAGTGTATCCAGCGCGGCCAGCGGATAATTATTGCTGCTCAGTGTTGCCACCGCAGGTAAGCCAGCCTGACAAAGACTCAGTGCATTGAAAATGCCCTCGGTGATCCAGATTTCGTTCACTTCCAGCAGGTTAATAAAAGGCGGTACCCACCAGTGACCAACATAGCTTCCTTTGATATTCGCTTTTTGTTTTCCGAAGCGCTGCGGCTGGTCAATGATACGCTCCCACATGGCACCACATGACAACTTAAACCGGACAGTGGCAGACCCCATACCATCCTTCACAAATGCGCCCTGGGTAAAACTGCCTTTCAGTGGTTCCGTATTCAGCCCTCTGGCCTCACGCAGATAGGCTTCTGCCGCCGCATGTGGGGTTTCGGGCGTGTCCTGATAACGCTTAGACCAGTCTTCAAAAATATCTGAATACAGCTCTTTAACAACGACCTGATGACCGCAGTTATTTTCGCGGCCACATTTCAGAATCCAGGGTTTCTCAATACTGGTAAATAACTCACGTTTATGACAGGCAGGGCATATGCCCTGCTGCAAATATTTATCTTTTTCTTTAAATTCAAAGTCACGGACAAGGCGGCGCACAACGTCACGTTGTATCGTAGCGTTCATATATAATCCAGATATGAATAGTGGAAGAAAGGCAAAAATTATATTTTATACTGTTTATTATATCGCTCATGCGTCATTAATTCCCAGCTCCTGCCCTTATTCTTACTAAGCAGACGCCAGCGATAGGATACATGAACAGAAAAATAATGATTCGGCTTAATAACCTGATAAACCTTTTTGCCGTTGTAATATTCTGTCAGTACTGAAAATGCCTTGTTAATGACACTTTCACTCGCATGAGAGGTCACTATCAGCATAATTATTTCACACTGGCTATTTTCATGAGGTACGTCCAGACATAAGAAACAATTTTTGCCTGATGGATAGCATCATATAAAGCGTGATGTTTGACGCCTTCAAACTTAATAATATTATTAATATTCAGTCCCAAAGCTTTAGCCAGTGCACTTACTGTTCTTACATCACGATCATTCCAGTAATTCCACATCGGGCTTAACAAGCCGACCTTATTTGCAGCATGACGAAGAATAACGTTGTCGAATGACGCTCCATTACCCCAGACCTGTAAATGATGTGCATCAGTGAGTTCACAGATAAAATGGAAAAGGTCAGATATGGCGGTATCCAGCGGACAATTCGCATCATTAATAATCTCGCTCTTTGCTTCGATGGACTGACGCAGCCACCACAACACTGTATCTGCGCCCATCGTGCAGTCGTAATCAACGCTACTTGTAAGACTGATACGACGATAGAATGTTTCCCCCATTTCACCCGTTTCCGGATTAAACAGAACAGCACCGATAGCAGTAATTGCAGCGGTTGGTTTATTATCCATTGTCTCAAGGTCAATCATTAAATGTTTCATGGTATTTCCTTAACGTTGAACGGCGGTAAGTTGTACAGCAGATTTATTATTTTTTACAGTGCATGAAGCGAGTGAAATAAGGCCTGGAATATTATCATCAACCGGAATACTCCCGTTAAAAGCCATCATAGTAATTTCGTGAAGTTCACAATAATCCTCAAATTCATTATTAAACCTGGCCATTAAAGACATACCTTCGAGACACTTCGCCAGTTTTAAATTTAGCTCCATTAACTGGATACCATCGCTATGAACAGAGAATGACTCCTTCTCAATAGCACTTGCCTGTTCGCGATAGGTACGTAACAGGCTACGAATAAGCGTGGCGTATTTCGCTTTCATAGTGAATCCCGAATAAATTAAAAAATTATTTTTTATTATGGCTTGTTGTTTTACTCGTCGTAAAAACTCGCTTAGCCCACTCCTTAAAGATTCCTGGTTCAGATGTAAATAAGCGGTTTTTCCAGTTATGCCACTCAGGCGGTGCAGCCTGTGCAAGGTAAGCTGCGTAATCATCCCATTCGCCACGATGAATATAAATTTCTCCCCCTTTTTTCGAGGGATTATCAGGATCTTTCATGCGTACAACTGGCAACTTATTAGCAGAAGCCATTTTTCGGATCGCAGACGGTGTTTTACCTATGTAGGTAGCAAAAAGTTCTGGTGTCACCAGTAATGAAATCTCGTTTTCGGATAGCTCTTTCATCTGTGTTATCCTCCGTCAGTTTGGGTTCCTAGAGCATCTTAGGGCGTTCTAGGGTTTGTTAAATAAGGTTCTTATACGAGAACCGATGATAGTTGCAATTTAAGAACCATGTCAAGAGATTATGCGGAGAAACTCCGCCAGATACGTAAGGCCGAAGGTTTAACCCAGAAAAGTTTTGCGGAACTTACCGGAGTCGCTATTGGGACAGTAAAAAAATATGAATCTGGACATCAATCGGCCAGAGCTGAAATTGTTGAACGTGCTGTTGGAGTACAGCGGTTTGAAAAATATACACTTTGGCTGATGACAGGCAAAACAGCACCGGCAGCGGGACAGATCGCGCCGTCTCTCTCCCCTGATGGGCAAGACGACAAAAAATCATCCCACTCCGCCCAGAAGGCTGGTTAATTGTCTGTTTTCTATACGCATTAGCACATAATTTACATAATGATTCGAATGTCGGAGGGCTTCGCTATGTCGATTAAGAAGCTCGATGATGGTCGTTATGAAGTGGACGTAAGACCGCGCGGAACTTCAGGAAAGAGGATTCGCCGAAAATTCAACAGGAAGTCAGAAGCTCAGGCATATGAAAAATATGTTTTGACAAACTTCCACGATAAAGAGTGGCAGGATAAACCAGCAGACAGAAGACTTTTGTCTGATTTGATCGCGCTATGGTGGAGTTACCACGGTAAAAACCATAATTACGGTGACTCATACAAAAAACGGCTAGAAAAGATTAACCGTGAAATGGGCGAACCCAGAGTTTACGAACTGACCCGTAATTTTTTAATGAAGTATCGCGCAAGCAGGCTACATGATGGTGTGTCTGCCGGAACGGTAAACAGGGACTTTTGTACTATGTCCAGCATGTTTAGGCTGCTGATTGATATGGAGGAGTTTCATCATGAAAACCCATTTCACAAGGTGCGTAAACTACGCCTGGAAAACACAGAAATGTCCTTCCTGTCAGAAGAGGAGATCCGGGACTTATTAATGGCACTCACTGGTGATGATCGTAGGGTTGTCGTGTTATGCCTAAATACAGGGGCGCGATGGGGCGAAGCCAGTAATCTGAAAGCAGAACACGTTATCAGTAATCGTGTAACTTTCGTCAAGACTAAAACTGGCCCCGCCCGGACAGTTCCAATTTCACAAGAGATAGCTGACTACATCCTTACGCGCAAATCAGGAAAGTTATTTGACACTAACTATGAACGAGTTCGCGATGTACTCCGTAAGGTAAAACCCGACCTGCCAAGAGGACAAGCGCTTCATGTGTTACGACATACTTTTGCTACTCATTTCATGATTAACGGTGGAAACATTATCACGCTACAGCGAATCCTGGGGCATACAACTATTGAGCAAACAATGACGTATGCTCACTTCGCCCCGGACTATTTATCCGATGCTATACGGTTTAACCCTATGCGCGGGAGTGTCCAGATAATGTCCACCAACTAAGGCACTTTAGGGGTAATTAGGGCTGATAAGGCGCTCATAACTGATTGATTTAAATAAGAGCGCCTTATTTAACAAGCATTTCAATCGCACCTTCGGGCGCGTTTTTTGTTGACAGGATTAAAACAGTACGGGTACTGTACTTACGTACACAAAGGAAACAGTTATGAAGCTAACCCGGTTTTTCTTCGCATTCTTTTTTATCTTCCCCTGACCGGGAGGCGTTTCGTCATGTGATAAAGAATGCGAAGACGAACAAGAAGGCCTCCCCCACCGGGAGGCCTTTTTTATTGATAACAAAAAAGGCAACACTATGACATCGGAAAACCCATTACTGGCGCTGCGAGATAAAATCAGCGCTTTAGACGAAGAGTTACTGGCCTTACTGGCAAAACGACGCGCGCTGGCGATTGAAGTGGGACAAGCAAAACTACTGTCGCATCGTCCGGTTCGGGATATCGATCGTGAACGCGCGCTGCTGGACAGGCTCATCCATCTCGGTAAAGCCCACCATCTCGACGCACACTACATTACCCGTCTGTTCCAGCTTATCATTGAAGACTCCGTGCTTACTCAGCAGGCGCTGCTGCAACAACATCTGAATAATACTCACCCTCATTCGGCACGTATTGCGTTTCTTGGGCCGAAAGGCTCCTATTCTCATCTCGCGGCGCGCCAGTATGCTGCACGCCATTTTGAGCAATTTATTGAGAGCGGTTGCGCAAAATTCACCGATATTTTTCATCAGGTCGAAACCGGCCAGGCCGATTACGCCGTGGTTCCGATAGAGAACACCAGCTCCGGCGCTATCAACGATGTGTACGACTTATTGCAACACACCAGTCTGTCGATTGTCGGTGAGATGACCGTCACTATCGATCACTGCGTACTGGTTTCCGGCGCTACGGATCTGAATACCATCGAAACGGTGTACAGCCATCCGCAGCCGTTTCAGCAGTGCAGTAAATTTTTGAGCCGCTATCCGCACTGGAAAATCGACTATACCGAGAGTACGTCGGCAGCGATGGAAAAAGTCGCGCAGGCGAACTCTCCGCGCGTCGCGGCGCTCGGCAGCGAGGCAGGCGGCATGTTGCACGGTTTACAGGTGCTGGAACGCATCGCCGCAAACCAGACGCAGAATATCACCCGCTTTCTGGTACTGGCGCGCAAAGCTATCAACGTTTCCGATCAGGTTCCGGCAAAAACCACTCTGTTAATCGCCACCGGGCAGCAGGCTGGCGCGCTGGTCGAAGCGCTGCTGGTGCTGCGTAACCACAATCTCATCATGACGAAACTGGAGTCGCGTCCCATTCACGGCAATCCGTGGGAAGAGATGTTTTATCTCGATATTCAGGCGAACCTGGAGTCGCAGGTAATGCAAAGCGCGCTAAAAGAGCTGGGCGAGATCACGCGCTCAATGAAAGTGCTTGGCTGCTATCCCAGCGAAAACGTCGTGCCGGTAGAACCTGCCTGACGTTCAATAAAACGGCTTTTCTTCATCCCTGCGACGGCTACCTGCAGGGTGAAGATGGCGCCGGAGAGCGGATAATCCGCCACTTCCTGAGCAGACATATTTTCTCTGGTAGTTGTAATAAACAGCGTTTTCATATCTGCGCCGCCAAAGCAAACCATCGTCGGACAACGTACCGGCAACCGGTACTCTTCCAGCTGCTCTCCTTGCGGTGAGAAACGCGCCACGCGCCAGCCGTCAAACATCGCGCTCCAGTAGCACCCTTCACTATCCATCGCCGCGCCGTCGGGAAGTCCTTCTCCTTCGCCAAAATGGCGAAAAAGTTCACGCTTGCCCGGTTCGCCATGCTTATCAAGTAACGTGCGGTATATCACACCATTCGGCGTATCGGAGGTATACATCCACTGGTTATTCGGGCTGAACGCCAGGCCGTTGTGTCCCTGGATATCGCACTGGATCACTTTTGCCGTCAGGTCATGATCGATCCGCATCAGCAACGCGCCATTATAGTCACCTGGCGCCCAGAACGTTCCAGCATAAAAACGTCCATCGCCATCAGTGCCGCCATCGTTGAAACGCGCCAGTTTCGTATTAGAGGGATTGTCGCAAATCTTACGCTGCAATAATCCATTTTTATCGGCCAGCCAGATAGCATGACGCATGGCCACAATAAATCCGCCCTGCTCACGCAAGGCAAAACAGCCCACCTCTTCCGGAAACGCCAGCACGCTATGCGTCCCGCTCGCCGGATGGTAACGATGGATCTCCTGTTCCAGGATATCGGTCCAATACAGCGCGCTTTCATCCTCGCTCCATGTGGGGCATTCTGGTAGATGTCCGACATAATCAAATAAAACGTGCGGCGTAGTCATAACGGTTCCTTAAACGAAAAAAGCCAGCAAAGCTGGCTTTTAGTATAGATGTCATCATTATGGTCGGCTGTCATTCGCCTGACGCAATAACACACGGCTTTCATTCTGGAAGCGTCTGGCATAATCGCCAAACCAGTGTTCAACTTTGCGAAAACTGTCGATAAAAGCCTGCTTATCACCCTGTTCCAGTAACCCGATAGCATCGCCAAAACGTTTATAGTAACGCTTGATAAGCGCCAGATTGCGCTCCGACGACATAATAATGTCCGCATACAGTTGCGGGTCCTGGGCGAACAGACGCCCGACCATCGCCAGCTCCAGTCGATAAATCGGCGATGATAGCGCCAGAAGCTGCTCAAGCTGGACGTTCTCTTCCGCCAGATGCAGCCCATAAGCGAAGGTAGCAAAATGGCGCAACGCCTGGATAAAAGCCATGTTCTGATCGTGCTCGACAGCGCTAATTCGATGCAACCGCGCGCCCCACACCTGGATTTGCTCAAGGAACCACTGATACGCTTCCGGTTGACGCCCGTCACACCAGACCACCACCTGCTTCGCCAGGCTCCCGCTGTCCGGACCAAACATCGGATGCAAGCCCAACACGGGGCCATCATGGGCCGCCAACATTGCCTGCAACGGACCGCTTTTCACCGATGCCAGATCGACCAGAATACAGTCGGACGGCAGGGGCGGCAGTTGCGCTATGACCTGTTCAGTAACATGAATCGGCACGCTGACGATCACCATTCCGGCATCGGCGACAATGTCCCTGGCGCGCGGCCAGTCCTGTTGTTCCAGAATACGGACCTGATAGCCCGACAGCGTGAGCATTTTTTCAAACAGACGCCCCATCTGTCCGCCGCCGCCCACAATGACGACCGGACGCAGAGAAGGACAAAGCGTTTTGAACCCCTTATCATTTTCGCTGGAGTAAGATTCACGCATTACCCGGCGCAGGACATCTTCAATGAGATCGGGCGGGACACCGATCGCTTCTGCTTCCGCCCGTCGTGAAGCCAGCATAGAGGCCTCACGCTCCGGCACGTAAATAGGCAGGCCAAAACGGCTTTTCACCTCGCCGACTTTGGCAACCAGTTCCAGGCGCTTAGCCAGTAAATTCAACAACGCTTTATCGACATCATCTATTTGATCGCGTAACGCGGTCAATTCAGCAACCATAACAACCTCTTATGCGACGCGCGCCGCCAGCTGGCCGCTCAAATCTTTATGAATTTCACGTAACAGGGCATCGGTCATCTCCCAGCTAATACAAGCATCGGTGACGGAAACGCCATACTTCATTTCGCTGCGCGGCTGCTCGGAAGACTGATTACCCTCATGAATATTACTTTCAATCATTAAGCCAATGATTGAACGATTGCCATCTTTAATCTGCGCAACCACAGATTCGGCAACGGCTGGCTGGCGGCGATAATCTTTATTGGAGTTACCATGACTGCAATCTACCATCAGCGAAGGACGTAGTCCCGCCTGTTCCATCTCTTTTTCACACTGAGCGACATCTGCCGGGCTATAGTTTGGCGCTTTGCCGCCACGCAGAATTACATGGCCATGCGGATTTCCCTGGGTTTGCAATAACGCAACCTGACCGGCCTGGTTAATGCCAACAAAACGATGAGGTTGCGCAGCGGCGCGCATGGCGTTAATCGCTGTCGCCAGGCTGCCATCCGTGCCGTTTTTAAAGCCGACCGGCATAGAAAGACCAGACGCCATTTCGCGGTGGGTTTGCGATTCGGTTGTGCGCGCGCCTATCGCCGACCAGCTAAACAGATCGCCCAAGTATTGCGGGCTGTTCGGATCCAACGCTTCGGTCGCCAATGGCAACCCCATATTCACCAGTTCCACCAGTAGCTGACGCGCTATTTTCAACCCGGCTTCCACATCAAATGAGCCATCCATGTGAGGATCGTTAATCAGCCCTTTCCAGCCGACGGTAGTTCGCGGCTTTTCAAAATAGACGCGCATTACCAGATAGAGGCTATCGCTGACCTCTGCGGCAAGGGCTTTAAATCGACGGGCATATTCCAGAGCGGTTTCAGGATCGTGAATAGAACAAGGACCGCATACCACCAACAGACGCGGATCGCGCCCGGCAATAATGTCAGAAATGATTCCCCGGGACTGCGCTATCTGCGCTTCCTGCGCCAGGCTCAACGGAAAGGCCGCTTTAAGCTGCTCCGGCGTCATTAATACCTGTTCATCGGTGATACGTACGTTATTCAGCGCGTCTTTTTGCATGATGGCGATCCTGTCTTTTCTTGTTTGCGATAGTTGATCCTCCACGAGGATGTTTAAACCATACCACAAAAAGTAAAGATTTCAATCCATATTGCGTAAAATAAACTTTACACCATGCGAAATCATCGATTAAATCCCTTCATTTCGTATCAAAAACTTTACACAACAAGTGAATTATTTTATTCCCAGCCTCAGAAAAGCGGTAAAATGAGCGATGCTCGCTATTTTTTGATTATTTTTTCTCCGCACACATATTTTTACTTTCTGATACAGGGTGATTAATACCATTATCACAAGAATTTAATATCAGGGATGCCACTTAAATTATTCATATTATCAATAAGACATAATGACGATATGGCAAAATAATGTTATTTTGCTACAAACAATCACGGATGTATTTTAATGCTTTACGACTGAAGATGGTGGGGACTTGTTAATGCGTTTTTCTCACCGATTTATCCTTCTGTTATCGCTATTATTAGCAAGCTTGCCTCTGTATGCTCAACGCGTCACGGAAGAAGAGAAATCCGTACGCGCCATCGTCTCCGGTATCGTCAGTTATACACACTGGCCGGCGTTATCCGGGCCGCCAAGGCTATGCATATTTTCATCTACGCGTTTTGTCAGGGTACTTAGCGAAGAGGCTGACTGGGCTTTCCCTTATCAACCGCTTGTCATCCGTACCACACAAGAAGCCCTGAGCGCCCGCTGTGATGGTTTTTACTTTGGCAATGAATCGCCAGCTTATCAGGTGGAGTTAACGCGTCATTATCCAGTTAATGCCTTGTTATTAATTGCCGAGCAAAATACCGAATGTATTATTGGCAGCGCATTTTGTCTGATCATTAACAATGATGAAGTCAAATTTTCCGTCAACCTGGACTCCCTCTCGCATAGCGGCGTGAGAGTGAATCCAGAAGTATTAATGCTTGCACGGAATCAAAAGCATGAATAAGGAATTTCCTCTGTCCAGACCAA
Organism: Salmonella sp. SAL04214; assembly: GCF_046550615.1. Lineage (NCBI taxonomy): Bacteria > Pseudomonadati > Pseudomonadota > Gammaproteobacteria > Enterobacterales > Enterobacteriaceae > Salmonella > Salmonella sp. SAL04214. The sequence goes on along the minus strand of NZ_JBGDXT010000015.1, from coordinate 72,568 downwards.
CATTTAAACGCACACTACGGCGGATTAGTATAATCAGCGTGCTGCTTACGATGACATTGATCTGGCTATTAATTTGCGTTGCGTCTGTCCTTACGCTCAAACAGTATGCGCAAAAAAATCTCGATTTGACCGCCGCCACAATGGCCCACAGCCTTGAAGCGGCACTGGTATTTTCCGATAACGCGGCCGCAGCGGAAACGCTCGCCACACTGGGACGCCAGGGACAATTTTCAGCGGCGGAGGTCCGCGATAAAAATGGCCGTACTATCGCCTCATGGCGCTATGATGCGCGAGCCGCAGACGATAAGCTCATCGGCTTAATTAGCCACTGGCTTTTTCCATTGCCGGTATCGCAACCCGTCTGGCACAACGGCAGGGCCATCGGCGAAGTACGGCTTGTCGCCCGCGACAGCCTTATTGGTCATTTTATCTGGCTATCGCTGGCAGTGCTGACAGGATGTATTCTGCTGGCATCCGGCATTGCCCTGCTGCTCACGCGTTATTTACACAATGGCGTTGTGGATGCGCTGCAAAATATTACTGAAGTTGTACACGACGTTCGCACTAACCGAAATTTTTCACGCCGGGTACCTGATGAGCGTATTGCGGAATTTCACCTGTTTGCGCAGGATTTCAATAGCCTTCTGGATGAGATGGAAGAATGGCAGCTACGGCTTCAGGCTAAAAATGCCCAGTTACTACGTACCGCGCTGCACGATCCGCTGACGGGGCTTGCCAATCGCGCGGCATTTCGCAGCTGTATTAACGCGCTGATGAAGGGCAATTCCGCTCGTAGCAGTTCGGCATTGTTATTTCTGGATGGCGATAACTTTAAATATATTAATGATACCTGGGGACATGCGGCAGGCGACCGCGTACTTATAGAGGTTGCCAAAAGATTAGCGGAATTCGGTGGTAGCCGTTATCAGACTTACCGACTCGGCGGCGATGAATTTGCGATGGTGCTTTACGATGTACATTCGGAATATGAAGTACAACGTATTTGCGCAGCGCTATCCCAGGCGTTTAATCGACCTTTTGAACTGCATAACGGCCAGAGGATAACGATGACCCTGAGTATTGGCTTTGCGCTGACATGGGAACATGCCACTGCCGAAAAACTACAAGAACTGGCCGATCGAAATATGTATCAGGCTAAACACCGGCGTGCGGAACGCTCGCTAAACTAAGGAACGGGCCTGGCCGTTTCTGACTCAGCGTTGAGACCACAGACCCAGCCTAATCATGCAACCGTCTATGGCGTGGAGCAAACCCATAAAAAAGGGGCCAGCGTAATGCCAGCCCCTTCTTTTCTACAAGCTTTCGGATGTTGCGAAAGCGCGTTCTTAGTTAAGACGCTCTTTGATACGAGCCGCTTTACCAGTACGCTCACGCAGGTAGTACAGTTTAGCTTTACGAACAGCACCACGACGTTTAACAGCAATGCTGTCAACTACCGGAGAGTGAGTCTGGAAGACACGCTCAACGCCTTCGCCGTTGGAAATTTTACGAACAGTGAATGCAGAGTGCAGACCGCGGTTACGAATAGCGATAACCACGCCCTCGAATGCCTGCAGACGTTTCTTGGTACCTTCAACAACCCATACTTTCACTTCCACGGTATCGCCCGGACGGAAGGAAGGTACGTTCTGCTTCATCTGCTCTTGTTCAAGTTGCTTAATAATGTTGCTCATAATTTAATCTCTTATCCTGGGTAAACTGATATTTGGGGGCCTATGCCATCCCATCATGTTTATGCTGCTGTTGTGCGTGTTCTGTTTTGAACTCCGCCAGCAACCTTGCTTGCTCTTCAGTCAGAGCCAGGTTTTCCAGAAGTTCAGGTCTTCTAAGCCAGGTTCGGCCCAGCGACTGTTTCAAACGCCAGCGACGTATCTCGGCATGGTTTCCCGACAGCAATACTGGCGGTACTTCCATCCCCTCTAACACTTCAGGGCGCGTATAGTGCGGACAATCCAGCAACCCATCAGCAAACGAATCTTCGATTGCTGATGCTTCATGCCCCAGAACTCCCGGTATAAACCGGGCGACGGAGTCAATCAGCGTCATTGCCGGTAGTTCGCCACCGCTGAGAACGTAATCGCCAATTGACCATTCTTCGTCAATTTCGGTCTGAATTACGCGCTCATCTACGCCTTCGTAGCGACCACACACCAGAATAAGTTTCTGATTCGTGGCCAGCTCGCTAACGCCCGCTTGATCAAGCTTGCGTCCCTGAGGCGACAGATAAATCACTTTAGCGCCTTCACCTGCCGCGGCTTTTGCTGCGTGAATGGCGTCCCGCAAGGGTTGCACCATCATTAACATCCCCGGTCCGCCGCCGTAAGGACGATCGTCCACGGTACGGTGCCGGTCATGCGTGAAGTCGCGAGGACTCCAGCTTTGGATGTTCAGCAGGCCTTTTTTTACTGCCCGGCCAGTTACCCCGTAATCGGTAATTGCGCGGAACATTTCAGGAAACAGGCTAACTATGCCAATAAACACAAGCCAATCCCCATAACGCCATTTATTACCGTTTATCCGGTGGTTTAAAAACCAGGATCCCAGTCTACTTCGATAGTACGAGTAGCGAGATCGACTTTCTTGATAACCTGCCCATCGAGGAACGGTACTAGTCGTTCCTTGATACCAAATGCATCTTTCAGGTTCGCCTTAATGACGAGAACGTCATTCGACCCGGTTTCCATCATGTCGATAACTTTACCGAGATCGTAGCCTTCAGCGGTGACTACCTGGCAGCCCATCAGGTCTTTCCAGTAGTAGTCTCCCTCCTCAAGCGCAGGAAGTTGCGAGGAATCCACGACAATTTCGCAATTGGTCAGAAGATTCGCGGCATCTCGATCGTCAACGCCTTTCAGCTTGATGATCAGATCCTGATTGTGGTGCTTCCAGCTTTCCAGCTGTACCTGCTGCCACTGACCCGCCTTCTGGATAAACCAGGGCTGATAGTCAAAAATGCTTTCGGCGTCTTCAGTGGAGGAAAACACTCTGAGCCAACCACGGATACCGTATGAAGAACCCATTTTCCCCAGTACAACCGGTTCAGCGGGTACTTGTGCGGCGAGTTGCTTGCTCATCATGACCACCGTGACAGATTAAGCTGCTTTTTTTACTTCTTTGATCAGCGCCGCAACGCGATCGGAAATGGTTGCGCCCTGGCCAACCCAGTGAGCGATGCGATCCAGATCCAGGCGGGTGCCTTCTTCTTTTTCGCTAGCGATTGGGTTGAAGAAACCAACGCGCTCAATGAAGCGACCGTTGCGTGCATTACGGCTGTCGGTGACAACAACCTGGTAGAACGGACGCTTTTTAGCGCCGTGACGAGCTAAACGAATAGTTACCATAACATCCTCTTGTGTGAATAAAACAACCGGGCCCCATCGAGGAACGGAGCCCGGCGTCATATTAAAAGCCCGAAAATTTTACTGATTTCTGGGAAAAAAGCAATCAACATGTGATGAAGCTTGATTCCAGGGCGTGACCGTTGCAGCCAGTTTGGCGTCGGCGTGCGCGCAGAAAGCGGAGCGTACACGCAGTACGTGAGCATTTACTCGCTCCGCTCGCCCTTCGGGCCGCCCTAAAGGGCGTTCAAAACACTATCGTGTTTTGTCGAGCACACTCCGGCGTCAAAATGGCAAATAAGGTAGCCCGATATATTTATCTACCCGGGAAGCCTGGCGGCATCATCCCCTTCATACTCCGCATCATCTTCGCCATCCCGCCCTTCTTCATCTTCTTCATCATGCGCTGCATGTCGTCGAACTGTTTCAGAAGGCGGTTAACGTCCTGCACCTGCATCCCACAGCCCTGCGCGATACGACGCTTGCGGGAACCTTTGATGATTTCCGGCTTCGCGCGCTCTTTCAGCGTCATCGAATTGATGATCGCTTCCATACGCACCAGCACCTTGTCATCCATCTGTGATTTAACGTTGTCCGGAATCTGCCCCATACCCGGTAATTTGCCCATCAGACTGGCCATACCGCCCATGTTTTTCATCTGTTTGAGCTGTTCCAGGAAGTCGTTCAGGTCGAAACCGTCGCCTTTCTTCAGTTTGGTCGCCAGCTTTTCAGCCTGTGCGCGGTCAACTTTGCTTTCGATATCTTCGATAAGAGACAGTACGTCGCCCATGCCGAGAATACGCGAGGCGATACGATCCGGGTGGAACGGCTCCAGCGCGTCGGTTTTCTCGCCGACACCGAGGAATTTAATCGGCTTACCGGTGATATGACGAATAGAGAGCGCCGCACCGCCACGCGCATCACCATCAACTTTGGTCAGCACCACGCCGGTTAACGGCAGCGCTTCGTTAAAGGCTTTTGCGGTATTCGCCGCATCCTGACCGGTCATCGCATCGACGACAAACAGCGTTTCTACTGGCTTGATAGAAGCGTGGACCTGTTTGATTTCGTCCATCATCGCTTCGTCAACGTGCAGACGACCGGCGGTATCCACCAGCAGCACGTCGTAGAATTTGAGCTTCGCTTCTTTCAGCGCGGCGTTGACGATATCAACCGGTTTCTGGCCGACATCAGACGGGAAGAAATCTACGCCAACCTGCTCAGCCAGCGTTTCGAGCTGTTTGATCGCCGCCGGGCGATAGACGTCGGCAGAGACGACCAGCACTTTCTTCTTGTGCTTCTCGCGCAAGAATTTACCCAACTTACCGACGCTGGTGGTTTTACCCGCCCCCTGCAGACCCGCCATCAATACTACGGCTGGCGGCTGCGCAGCCAGATTCAGGGTCTGGTTTTCTTCGCCCATTGCCGCAACCAGTTCGCTACGGACAATCTTGACGAACTCCTGCCCTGGGGTCAGGCTCTTGTTAACTTCATGACCAACCGCTTTCTCTTTTACGCGATTGATGAACTCACGCACTACCGGCAGCGCAACGTCAGCCTCCAGCAGCGCCATGCGCACTTCGCGCAGCGTCTCTTTAACGTTGTCTTCAGTAAGGCGCCCACGGCCACTGATGTTGCGCAGCGTGCGCGACAAACGATCGGTTAAATTATCAAACATTGTCTCTCGCCTGGGGTGGAAACGGTTGGTCGCCGCAGCGACACAGTTACAGAATTTCGCCACAGTATACCATGAAGCCGTCTTTGTTGTTATGCAACGGTTGGAGCTGCGGTCACGTAACGCTATACTGCTTCTCTTTCTCACTGGTCAACTGTCGACACAACTATGCCCGTTTTTGCTTTACTTGCCCTTGTCGCCTACTCCTTCAGCCTCGCGCTGATCGTTCCCGGACTGTTGCAAAAAAACAGCGGCTGGCGGCGTATGGCTATTCTTTCTGCGGTCATCGCGCTGGTGTGCCATGCTGTCGCGCTGGAATCGCGTATTCTGCCCGGCGGCGACAGTGGACAAAACCTGAGCCTGCTGAATGTCGGTTCGCTGGTCAGCCTGATGATCTGCACGGTGATGACCATTGTCGCGTCGCGTAATCGCGGCTGGTTACTTCTGCCCATTGTCTATGCTTTTGCGCTGATTAACCTGGCCTTCGCCACGTTCATGCCTAATGAATATATTACGCATCTGGAAGCGACCCCAGGCATGATGGTGCACATCGGTCTGTCGCTTTTCTCTTACGCGACGCTGATAATCGCCGCGCTGTATGCGCTACAACTGGCGTGGATCGACTATCAGTTGAAGAACAAAAAGCTGGCGTTTAGTAATGAAATGCCGCCATTGATGAGCATTGAGCGCAAAATGTTTCATATCACGCAGATTGGCGTCGTACTGCTGACCCTTACTCTGTGTACCGGCCTGTTTTACATGCATAACCTGTTCAGTACTGAAAATATTGATAAAGCCGTGCTCTCTATCGTGGCATGGTTTGTCTATATCGTTCTGCTGTGGGGGCATTACCATGAAGGCTGGCGGGGTCGGCGGGTCGTGTGGTTTAACGTCGCAGGCGCGGGTATTCTGACGCTGGCCTATTTTGGTAGCCGCATATTACAGCAATTTGTAAGCTAAGCTTTTAAAGGAGTTTCCCCTGGAACACATCTCCACCACCACGCTGATTATCATATTAATCATCATGGTGGTCATCTCGGCCTATTTTTCCGGTTCCGAAACTGGAATGATGACGCTAAACCGTTACCGTTTACGCCATATGGCGAAGCAAGGTAATCGCTCGGCAAAACGGGTAGAAAAATTATTGCGTAAACCCGACCGACTGATAAGCCTGGTGCTGATCGGCAATAACCTGGTCAACATTCTTGCCTCGGCGCTCGGCACGATTGTGGGTATGCGGCTTTACGGCGACGCCGGCGTGGCTATCGCCACCGGGGTACTGACGTTTGTCGTGCTAGTTTTTGCCGAAGTCCTGCCCAAGACTATCGCCGCGCTCTATCCGGAAAAAGTGGCCTATCCCAGCAGCTTCCTGCTGGCGCCGTTACAGATACTGATGATGCCGCTGGTGTGGTTACTTAACACCATCACCCGCCTACTGATGCGTCTGATGGGAATTAAAACGGACATCGTGGTCAGCGGGTCGTTAAGCAAAGAGGAATTACGCACTATCGTGCATGAATCCCGTTCGCAAATCTCTCGCCGCAATCAGGATATGCTGCTGTCGGTTCTCGACCTGGAAAAGGTCAGCGTGGATGACATCATGGTGCCGCGTAATGAAATTATCGGGATCGATATCAATGACGACTGGAAGTCTATCGAGCGGCAGCTCACCCACTCGCCGCACGGACGCATTGTGCTCTATCGCGATTCGCTGGATGACGCCATCAGTATGCTGCGCGTGCGTGAAGCCTGGCGGTTAATGGCCGAGAAAAAAGAGTTCACCAAAGAGATGATGCTGCGCGCCGCCGATGAAATCTATTACGTCCCGGAAGGTACGCCGCTCAGTACGCAACTGATTAAATTTCAGCGCAATAAAAAGAAAGTCGGACTGGTCGTCAACGAATATGGCGATATCCAGGGGCTGGTCACCGTGGAAGATATTCTCGAGGAGATCGTTGGCGACTTCACCACATCGATGTCGCCGACACTGGCGGAAGAGGTCACGCCGCAAAACGACGGTTCGGTCATTATTGACGGTACCGCCAACGTCCGGGAAATCAATAAAGCGTTTAACTGGCACCTGCCGGAAGATGACGCGCGCACCGTCAACGGGGTGATTCTGGAGGCGCTGGAGGAAATTCCGGTTGCTGGCACGCGCGTGCGCATTGAGCAGTACGATATCGATATTCTCGATGTACAGGAAAATATGATTAAGCAGGTAAAGGTTGTACCGGTAAAGCCGCTGCGCGAGAGTGTGGCGGAGTAACACAATGGCGAACTCCGGTTCGCCTTTTTATCGCCGTCTTTTAAGATTCCATCAATTCCTGCCATTTACTTAACAATGCAATAATGTCTTTTCAGGCATTCAGAAAGGATATTGATGTTATGTCAGAAGATTATGTAATTGAATGGGATAAGAATTTTGCAGACGACCTCAACGTCGTCGCTAACGTTTTTTTATCGCACAACCCAACCTTATGGCCCACTATTTTCTCTCAACTTTCGACGCAACCTGAAATCTTTGAAGACGAAGATGAAGACGAATATGGGTTGCAGGACGTCCTGGATTGTAGCGGTGGCGATCTCGGAAATAACGAGCTGGCACAGGCATTTTTACAAGTTCTACGCGGCGAAGGATTTATTCACCTCGTTGACTGGAAAGGTGAAGATGAAGAAGGCGAACTGGCTAATTTTGCCGCAGATCGCTTTTATGAACTCACAAAAAACCTGACGGATTCTGAGGAATTAAGAAATCTTCTTGTCGAAATAACCCAAGAGGATGAAATCTCCGATGTCTGTGAAGCCGGGGACCGTTACCTTGACGAGATCTTTGAACGCATCCAGACCGAACTCAATAAGAGGGGCTTCCAGATTTTTGATCTGAATGAAGGATCTGACACCTATAATGTGGTCGTTCTGCCAATGAGCGAATATAAAAAAATAGAGGACTTCAACACGCCGTGGCTGGAAGTGCAGGATTTTTTAAGCTAAAAAAATGGCCGACTTTACATCGGCCATCAAACTTTTACTTCGCCTTCGCTACAGTCACCATCGCCGCGCGAATGGTACGACCGTTCAGCGTATAGCCTTTCTGCATAATACCCAGCACATTGCCTGCCGGAACCTCTTCCGACTCCACCATCGCAATCGCCTGATGCACGTTCGGGTCCAGCGGCACGTTGGTCTCAGCAATCACTTCCACGCCGAACTTACGCACCACATCCAGCATAGACTTCAGCGTCAGCTCAATCCCTTCGACCATTGCCGCCATATCCGGATTGGCTTTGTCTGCGACTTCCAGCGCGCGATCCAGGCTATCAATTACCGGCAGCAATTCGTTGACGAACTTCTCGAGAGCGAATTTATGCGCTTTTTCGATATCCTGTTCAGTACGACGGCGCAGGTTTTCCATTTCCGCTTTGATACGCAACACGGTGTCGCGTTCGCGAGTCTGGGCTTCTGCAAGCTGAACTTCCAGATTCGCAATTTTTTCATCGCGCGGATCCACCTGCTCAGCAGAATCGTTTGGTTCAACTGCCTCAACCTCTTCGTGCTGATCCATGATAATTTCTTCCGGGGCTTGCCCCTCAGGCGTTTTCTGTTCTTTACTACTCATGAATTTCTCCGCGTTTTTTTTCGCATTCATCTCGCTAACTTCGCTTATTATGGGGATCAGATTCAGGGTTTCAAGGGAAGTACTCACATTGTCATCAATCTTCGCTACAAGGACCTCAGAAAAATGAATAATCATTTCAAGTGTATCGGCATTGTGGGGCATCCGCGTCATCCCACCGCACTCACGACACATGAAATGCTCTACCGTTGGCTATGCGATCAGGGTTATGAGGTCATTGTGGAGCAACAAATCGCCCACGAATTACAGCTAAAAAATGTGCCAACCGGCACGCTGGCGGAAATTGGTCAACAGGCGGATCTGGCGGTAGTCGTGGGCGGCGACGGCAATATGCTTGGCGCAGCGCGTACGCTGGCGCGTTATGACATCAATGTGATTGGCATTAACCGCGGTAATCTTGGCTTCCTGACCGATCTCGATCCGGACAACGCCCTGCAACAATTATCTGATGTGCTGGAAGGGCGCTATATCTCCGAAAAACGTTTTCTGCTGGAAGCGCAGGTCTGCCAACAGGACCGCCAGAAGCGTATCAGCACAGCCATTAATGAAGTGGTGCTGCATCCGGGAAAAGTGGCGCATATGATCGAATTCGAGGTTTATATTGATGAAACCTTCGCTTTTTCACAGCGGTCTGATGGTTTGATCATTTCTACGCCGACCGGCTCCACCGCCTATTCGCTCTCCGCAGGCGGCCCTATTCTGACCCCTTCACTGGATGCAATCACCCTGGTGCCGATGTTCCCGCATACCTTGTCGGCGCGCCCGTTAGTCATTAACAGCAGTAGCACGATTCGTCTGCGTTTTTCGCATCGCCGTAGCGATCTGGAAATTAGCTGCGACAGCCAGATAGCGCTGCCTATTCAGGAAGGAGAAGATGTGCTGATTCGCCGCTGCGATTACCATCTCAACCTCATACATCCCAAAGACTATAGCTATTTCAATACATTAAGCACAAAACTCGGTTGGTCAAAAAAATTATTCTAATTTTACGTTAGCCTCTTTACTGTATAAAAAACCAGTTTATACTGTATTTAATTACAGTCATGGTTTTTCATACAGGAAAACAGCTATGTTGGCGCAACTGACCATCAGCAATTTTGCTATCGTTCGTGAGCTTGAGATCGATTTTCAGAGCGGAATGACCGTCATTACTGGTGAAACCGGCGCGGGTAAATCTATTGCGATTGATGCTCTGGGTCTGTGTCTGGGCGGTCGCGCTGAGGCCGATATGGTCCGTAGCGGAGCGACCCGTGCCGATTTGTGTGCCCGCTTTGCGCTGAAAGACACGCCTGCGGCATTGCGCTGGCTGGAAGAAAACCAGCTTGAAGAAGGGCGCGAATGCTTACTTCGCCGCGTTATCAGCAGCGATGGTCGCTCACGGGGCTTTATTAACGGCACCGCTGTGCCCCTGTCTCAATTGCGCGAGCTCGGTCAGTTGCTGATTCAAATTCACGGTCAACATGCGCACCAGCAGCTTACCAAACCCGAACAGCAAAAATCGCTGCTGGATAGCTATGCCAACGAAGCCGCTTTAGCGCAGCAGATGGCTGCTCGCTACCAATTATGGCATCAAAGCTGCCGCGATCTCGCCCATCACCAGCAACAAAGCCAGGAACGCGCCGCGCGCGCGGAACTGCTGCAATATCAGTTAAAAGAGTTGAACGACTTTAATCCGCAGGCCGGCGAATTCGAGCAAATTGACGAAGAGTACAAACGGCTGGCCAACAGTGGGCAGTTGCTTACGACCAGCCAGAACGCTCTGGCGCTACTCGCGGACGGCGAAGACGTTAACCTGCAAAGCCAGTTATATAGCGCAAAACAACTGGTTAGCGAGCTGGTAGGTATGGACAGCAAGCTTTCCGGCATCCTGGATATGCTGGAAGAAGCCACTATCCAACTCACCGAAGCCAGCGATGAATTACGCCACTATTGCGAGCGTCTGGATTTAGACCCCAATCGCCTGTTTGAACTTGAACAGCGCATCGCTAAACAAATTTCGCTGGCGCGAAAACATCATGTCAGCCCAGAAGCGCTGCCGCAGCTTTATCAGTCACTGCTCGAAGAACAGCAGCAGCTCGACGATCAGGCCGATTCGCTGGAAACGCTAACGCTGGCGGTTAATAAGCATCACCAACAAGCGCTGGAAACGGCGCAAGCACTGCATCAACAGCGTCAGTTTTACGCCCAGGAGCTGGGGCAGTTGATCACTGAAAGTATGCATTTACTTTCGATGCCGCACGGTCTGTTTACTATCGACGTGAAATTTGATGAGCATCATCTGAGCAACGACGGCGCCGATCGCGTGGAGTTTAAAGTGACGACAAACCCAGGTCAGCCGCTGCAGCCTATCGCTAAAGTCGCGTCTGGCGGTGAACTGTCGCGCATTGCGCTGGCTATTCAGGTGATTACCGCGCGCAAAATGGAAACGCCGGCGCTAATTTTTGACGAGGTTGATGTTGGCATCAGCGGCCCAACCGCCGCCGTGGTCGGTAAACTCCTGCGCCAGCTTGGCGAATCCACTCAGGTGATGTGCGTCACTCACCTGCCACAGGTAGCCGGGTGCGGTCACCAGCACTTCTTTGTCAGTAAAGAAACAGACGGGGCAATGACCGAAACACATATGCAACCTTTGGATAAACGTGCGCGTTTACAGGAACTGGCCCGCCTGTTGGGAGGAAGTGAAGTTACGCGTAATACGCTGGCAAACGCAAAAGAACTGCTGGCGGCGTAAACTTTTTTATCTCCCGAAGGTCTGAGTTCACAACAAAAACGCCGTAAGACCCGACAGCAAAAGGTTTTAAAGTGATGAAAGGTCTATTATCATCGGCATATTAATATGAGCCACGTACTGCTCAGGCCCGAAAAGGAACCCAATCACTATGCGCTGTAAAACGCTGACTGCTGCCGCAGCAGTACTCCTGATGTTGACCGCAGGCTGTTCCACTCTGGAGCGAGTGGTTTACCGACCTGACATCAATCAGGGGAACTATCTTACACCTACGGATGTCGCCAAAGTGCGTGTTGGTATGACGCAACAACAGGTTGCGTATGCTTTAGGCACGCCGATGATGACCGATCCTTTTGGTACGAATACCTGGTTTTATGTCTTCCGCCAGCAGCCAGGACACGAGAACGTGACGCAGCAGACTCTGACGCTCACCTTTAACAGCAGCGGCGTGTTAACCAATATTGATAACAAACCGGCGTTGACGAAGTAATTTTGTGATACCGCCTGATGAGGTTACGTTCATCAGGCCTGCAAACCTCACCCCCGCCATTTGGTACGAATTTGCCTGATGGCGCTACGTTTATCTGGCTTACAGGCACACCTGTGCTTCAGGTGTGGTACGGCTTCCACACCGTTATCCGGCAAAAGAGGCTAATTATCTGCCAGCCGATTTTTCGGCGCGCTGGCGGCGTAATGCTTTTGGATCGGCGATTAAGGGACGGTAAATTTCAACCCGATCGCCATCCTGCACCGTATCGGTGAGTTTTACCGGACGACTGTAGATACCTACTTTATTTTTCGCCAGATCGATATCCGTGCGCAATTCCAGCAAGCCGGAAGCGCGAATCGCCTCTTCGACCGTCGCGTCCTCCTCCAGCGTTACGCGCTGCAAATACTGCTTTTCCGGCAGCGCATAAGCCACTTCAACCACAAGTTTATCCGGCACGGTAAACCTCTTTGGCGCGAACCGTAAACGCCTGCACCATGTTGGACGCTAACTCTTTGAATATACGACCAAACGCCAGCTCAATGAGTTTATTGGTAAACTCAAAATCAAGCTGAAACTCAATGCGGCACGCCTCGGGGCTGAGCGGGGTAAATTTCCAGCCGCCGATCAGCTTTTTAAAGGGGCCATCCACCAGATGCATCAGAATGCTCTGGTTACGCGTTAGCTGATTACGCGTCGTAAACGTCTTGCTGATACCCGCCTTCGACACGTCAACAGCCGCCGTCATCTGTGCTGGCGATGACTCCAGGACGCGACTACCAACACACCCAGGCAAAAACTGGGGATACGATTGCACGTCATTCACTAACTGATACATCTGTTCCGCACTGTAGGGGACTAAAGCAGTCCGACTAATCTGAGGCATAGCAATTCCCATCAACATAAATCGTGTAAATAATACCACTTATCAGCGAGTAAAAAAAATGCTGTCCCCAACCGTCATGCCTTAATTGTGCGTGCATAGCCCAACTCATGCTAAGATAGATTTTTGCACCTCATCAGGACGTAATGGGGTGTTTTCGATATCAGATTACCTATGAATTCACGACACTTATGACGAAGAAAAAAGCACATAAACCGGGCTCAGCCACCATCGCGCTGAATAAGCGCGCCCGGCACGAATACTTTATCGAAGAAGAGTTCGAGGCTGGTCTCGCCCTGCAAGGCTGGGAAGTAAAATCTCTGCGCGCAGGAAAAGCCAATATCGGCGACAGTTACGTTATCCTCAAAGATGGCGAGGCCTGGCTGTTTGGCGCAAACTTTACGCCGATGGCGGTCGCCTCGACACATGTCGTATGCGACCCAACCCGAACCCGCAAACTGTTGTTAAATCAGCGTGAGCTTGATTCGCTGTATGGCCGTATTAATCGTGAAGGTTATACTGTCGTCGCGCTTTCTCTGTACTGGAAAAATGCCTGGTGCAAAGTGAAGATCGGCGTGGCGAAAGGTAAAAAACAACATGATAAACGTTCCGATCTTAAAGAACGTGAGTGGCAACTGGATAAAGCACGCATTATGAAAAATGCAGGCCGATAATAGACATTTTTTGTGACCAGCTTCTCAGTATGAAGCTGGTCAATATTCATATCTCATTCATGCCTCGAAAATATATTCTTTGCGTCTGACGCTTATCAGTAGCAATAAATACCACACCACAACAAGAATATATTCTTTGTTTAAAAAAATTTTATAGCCTAATAACACAATACTTCAAATGATTTTTATAAAATTTAATATTACTGAATACCTTCACAAAAGGTATTGTTTTTATGTTAAAAAAGAAAAAGAAGAAGAAATTAAAATTCATTATAAAACATAAAGATAAATAAAAAATCATCATACATTGTTAGCCTGCCCCACCTCTCCTTAACACAAACTCCGTTATATTTCAGACGCACTAACACCTTTATCAATAGATCTTAATTTGCAGAAAGATTTTTTTCTGACTATATCATCTAATACGAAAGCACTAGTCAGGCACAAAAAATAAAGGGTTATTCGGCGAGAAAACCAGACCTTCACCTACGCTCATAAAAAAGAATATGGCTACGGAAATTCATCTCTCATGATGAACGGGAAGGCTCGTCTACGCATTTTGCCCTGAACGTCGTGCCCGTTAATTAATACACAGAGCAAATCCATCAGGAGCTAATTTATGCGTCTACTCGCCGTGGTTTCGAAATTGACTGGCGTCTCCACCACTGTGGAATCCTCAGCGGTCACTCTTAACGCCCCGTCAATTGTTAAATTATCAGTGGCCCGGGAGGAAATTAGTCAACTTACGCGCATTAATCAGGATCTGGTGGTGACGCTCCATTCCGGCGAAACGATCACAATTAAAAACTTTTACGTTACCAACGATCTGGGCGCAAGCCAGCTGGTACTGGCGGAAAACGATGGCACGTTATGGTGGGTAGAAAATCCGCAAGCCGGGCTACATTTTGAACAAATCGCTGATATTAATGAGCTGCTGGTCACTTCTGGCGCTTCCCATGAAGCAGGCGGCGCCGTTTGGCCGTGGGTACTGGCTGGTGCGGTGGCGGCTGGCGGCATTGCCGCTATCGCGTCTTCCGGCGGCGGCGATTCCCACCATCATTCGGATGGCGATAATCCGCCCCCCGATAACACCAATCCTGACGGTAATCCCCCTGATAACAGCAATCCCGGCGGCAGTAACCCTAACGGCAATACTCCAGGTAGCAGTAATCCTGTAGATACCACCCCACCTCTCGCTCCCGGCAACTTGTTGATTTCAGCGGACGGAAAAACGGTGAGCGGCGAGGCCGAAGCGGGCAGTACCATTACCATCAAAGATCCTTCAGGTAACGTCGTTGGCGAAGGCAAAGCGGATAGCGACGGTAAATTTAGTATTGATTTGACAGCGCCACAGCTTAGTGGCGAACAACTTACCGTGACCGCGACTGACGATGCCGGCAATACCGGCCCATCCGCAACCATTGATGCGCCCAACATTCCTCTCCCCGATACACCAGCTATCACCGCCGCTATCGATGATGCCGCTCCCCTCACCGGCACGCTGAGCAATAATCAGTTTACGAACGACAATACCCCCACGCTGGAGGGAACCGGCAGCGCAGGCACAGTCATCCATATTTACGCCAATGGTCAGGAAATAGGCTCCACAACGGTTGATAGCAGCGGAAGCTGGCGTTTTGCCATTACCAGCGCGCTAGCGGATGGGGAAAATCATTTCACCGCCATTGCGACTAACGTTAAAGGCGAAAGTAGCGAATCAGCCCGCTTTACGCTGACTATCGACACACTCAGCCCCGATGCCCCACGCGTTGAACTGATTGCCGATAACACCGGTTTGCTCACCGGGCCGCTACAGAATAATGACCGGACTGACGAGGCAAAACCGCTCTTTTCCGGGCAGGGAGAGGCAGGCAATACCATCACGATTAAAGAGGGATCAACCGTTATCGGCAGCGCTACCGTAGACGAAAATGGACGCTGGACCTTTACGCCAACTACGCCGTTAAGCGATGGCGAACATACCTTTACCGTCGAACAAAGCGACAAAGCCGGAAACACGAGCCGCGTGACGACAACGCCTACTATCATTGTGGACACCACGCCACCGGACGCCGCTATCATTGATAATGTTGCGAAAGACGGCACAACCGTTAGCGGCACCGCTGAAACTGGTAGTACCGTGTCGATCTATGACCCGGCGGGAAATTACCTGGGCTCCACGATTACCGGAGAAAATAACCACTTCAGCATCACGCTGAATCCGGCCCAGACCCACGGCGAGCGTCTGGAAGCGCGTATTCAGGACGCCGTCGGTAACATCGGCCCCGCCACGGAGTTTACCGCTTCTGACTCACAGTATCCTGCCCAGCCGACTATCCTTACCGTGACGGATGACGCTGGCGCCGTTACCGGGCTACTGAAAAATGGCGATGCCACAGATGATAACCGCCCAACCCTCAGCGGTATTGCTGAACCAGGCAGTACGATATCGATTAACGATAATGGCTTTCCTGTACCGACCTTTCCGCCCATTGTCGCTGACGCTGACGGCAAATGGAGCTTTACCCCCTCGCTGGCACTTGCCGATGGCGACCATGTTTTTACCGCTACCGCGACCAACGATCGCGGCACCAGCGGGCAGTCCGTCTCCTTTACCATTGATATCGACACGCAGCCGCCGGTGCTGGAAGGCCTGGCGGTTAGCGACGTCGGCGACAGACTCACCGGCACTACGGAAGCTGGCAGTACTGTGGTTATCAAAGACAGCCAGGGAAATACGCTTGGTAGTGGAACGGCAGGCGACGACGGTACCTTCTCAATAGGTATTAGCCCGGCGAAAATTAACGGCGAAACATTAAGCATTAGCGTTACCGATAAAGCCACGAATAGCGGTCCGGTAGAAACGCTGAACGCGCCGGATAAAACTGCGCCAGCGGCACCGGACGGCCTTATCGTGGCGACCGACGGTCTGTCCGTAAGCGGTCAGGCGGAAGCCGGGGCAACGGTCACTTTCCGCGACAGTAGCAACACCGTACTTGGCAGCGCCGTCGCTAACGGCAACGGACAATTTATCGTTCCGCTGAATACGGCGCAGACTAACGGCCAGGCGCTTATCGCTACCGCCACCGATGTCGCGAAAAACGAAAGCGCCGCCGCGACGGTTATCGCGCCGGACAGTACTGCGCCGGAAATGCCGAAAAACGTGGTAATTAGTGAGGATGGCGCCAGTATCAGCGGCACCGCCGAACCGGGTAGCGCCATCACGATCGCCACGCCGGACGGCACGCCGCTTGGCAGCGGCAAAGCAGATGGCGAAGGTCATTTTACCCTTCCCCTCGTCCCCGCACAGACCAACGGCGAACAGGTTACCGTCACCGCCACCGACAGCGCCAACAACGTCAGCCCGCCAACTACAGCGCAAGCGCCCGATATCACCGCCCCGGATAAGCCCATTATCACTCAGGTGCTGGACGATGTTGAAAGCTTCACCGGGCCACTGGTTAACGGACAAACCACCAATGACAACCGCCCCACCCTTAGCGGTACGGCGGAGGCTGGCGCGCGTGTCGAAATTTTTGATAACGGCGTTTCGCTGGGACTCGCCACGCTACAGCCCAACGGCGGCTGGACGTTTACGCCGTCGCAAAATTTAGGTGAAGGCGCGCATCGACTGACCGTAATCGCAACCGACGCTAAAGGCAATGCCAGTCCGGCCGCGTCATTCGACCTGGTGGTCGATACGCAATCGCCGCAGCAACCGGTAATCACCTTCATTACAGATGATGCGCCGGGTATTCTCGGTAGCGTCGCGCATCTGGGGCTCACTAACGACAGCACGCCAACGATTAATGGTACAGGTGAACCGGGTTCCACAGTACACCTGTATCAGAATGGCGCCCGGATAGCAGATATTATCGTCGGTAATTCCGGCGTCTGGAGCTACGCCTACACCACGACCTCGCCACTGGCGGACGATACCTACACCTTTACCGTGACGGCCAGCGACAGTAACGGCAACACCACGCCTTTTTCGACCGATTTTACGATTACCATTGATACCCAGGCCCCTGCCGCTCCCGGCGTTATCGGCGTAGCTGACGGCGACGGAAATACGATTGATACCAATCAGATTACCCAGGAATCCCAGCCCCGGTTGAGCGGTAGCGGCACCGCAGGCGACACAATCATCCTTTACGATAATGGCAATGCCATAGGTCAGGCGCTGGTCGGCACGGACGGGCGCTGGCAGTTTACGCCGCCTGCCGCGCTGGGCGACGGCGACCACCTTCTGACCGCTCGCGCCAACGATCCGGCGGGGAACGAAAGTCCCGAATCCATCAGCTTTACCCTACGCATCGATACCCAGGCGCCGGATGCGCCGCAGATCGTGTCAGCCGCCATCACAGGCGGAGAAGGCGAGGTGCTACTGGCAAACGGCAGTATTACCAATCAGCGTATGCCGACCCTCAGCGGCACCGGCGAACCCGGCGCCATCATCACCCTGTACAATAACGGCGTAGAACTGACTACCGTCCAGGTCAATCCACAGGGTAGCTGGACCTATCCGCTAACCCGTAATCTGAGCGAAGGGTTAAACATCCTGACGGCCACCGCCACGGATGCCGCAGGCAATAGTAGCCCCACCTCCGGCGTTTTCTCCGTTACCCTTGATACCCAGCCTCCAGCGCAGCCTGACGCGCCGCTAATCAGCGATAACGTCGCGCCGGTTATCGGCAACATCGGCAATAATGGCGCAACGAACGATACCACGCCGACCTTCAGCGGCACGGGAGAGATCGGCAGCACGATTATTCTCTACAATAATGGCAGTGAAATTGGTCGCACAACGGTAGGCGATAACGGTAGCTGGAACTTTACGCCTGCGGCACTGACGCCAGAAACCTATACCATTACCGTCACGGAAACCGATATAGCGGGCAATATCAGTCCACCTTCCGCCTCAGTCACTTTTACGCTAGACACCACTGCGCCCGCCAATCCGGTTATCACTTTTGCCGAAGATAACGTCGGCGAAGTCCAGGATACTATTGTCAGCGGCGCAACCACTGACGACAATACGCCGGTCATTCACGGCACTGGCGACATCGGTAGCGTGATCACGCTCTATAACGGCAGTAGTATCGTGGGCGTAGTCACCGTCGATGAGACCGGCACATGGACGCTAGCGGTGACCAGCGCGTTGCCGGATGGCGTCTACACCCTGACCGCCATTGCCGCCGATGCCGCCGGAAACAGCAGCGGCGTATCGAACAGCTTTACCTTCACCGTCGATACCGTTCCGTTGCAACCGCCCGTCGTCAATGAGATCCTTGACGATATTGCGCCAGTGACCGGGCCATTAACCGATGGCGCCTTTACTAACGATCGGACGCTGACTATTAACGGCAGCGGCGAAAACGGCAGCACCGTCACGATTTACGACAATGGCGTGGCAATCGGGACGGCGCTCGTCACCGACGGGACCTGGACATTCAATACGCCCGAATTATCAGAAGCCAGCCATGCGCTAACCTTCAGCGCGACTGACGATGCTGGAAATACCACGGCGCAAACCCAACCGATCACCATTACTGTGGATATCACCGCCCCGCCCGCGCCAACGATCCAGACGGTGGACGACGATGGCACGCGCGTCGCCGGACTTGCCGATCCTTACGCTACCGTTGAAATTCATCATGCCGATGGCACCCTGGTCGGCAGCGCTGTCGCTAATGGCACCGGTGAATTCGTCGTTACGCTCAGTCCGGCGCAAACCGATGGCGGTACGCTGACGGCAATTGCTATCGATCGCGCGGGGAATAACGGCCCGGCTACGAATTTTCCTGCTTCCGACAGCGGTCTGCCCGCCGTCCCGGCCATCACGGCGATTGAAGATGATGTCGGGAGCGTACAGGGGAATATTGCGGCGGGCGGCGCCACGGACGACACCACGCCGACGCTGCGCGGCACCACGGATATCGGCTCTACCGTTGAAGTTTTCATTGATGGCGATTCGGCAGGCTTTGCCACCGTTGACGCCAGCGGGAACTGGATCTTTGAGATCGCGACGCCATTAAGCGAAAGCACACATTACTTCACCGTCCAGGCAACCAATGCGAATGGCCCGGGCGGCCTGTCCGCACCGGTCGGGATCACTGTCGATCTTAGCGCGCCGGCGCAACCGGTTATTACCAGCGCAACGGATGATGTCCCCGGCATGACCGGTACGCTGGATAACGGCGCGCTCACCAATGATTCACGCCCGACGCTCAACGGAACGGGAGAAGCAGGCGCCACCATCCGCATTCTGGATAACGGCGTAGAAATCGGTTCCGCCACGGTAGATCAAAGCGGCAACTGGCGCTTCACCCCGAACGCGCCGCTGGAGAGCATCGCACACATCTTTACCGCCGTGGCGACCGATCCCGCCGGCAATAGCGGCCAGCCTTCGGACGGCTTTACGCTGAACATTGACGCGCAGGCGCCAGATGTGCCGGTTATCACGTCCGTGATTGACGATAACAATCAACCGACCGTTCCGGTGTTACCGGGGCAATCCACCGACGATCGGCAGCCAATACTGAACGGAACTGGCGAACCTGGCGCGACAATCACCATTTT
The DNA here is from genome assembly GCF_046550615.1 of Salmonella sp. SAL04214. Lineage (NCBI taxonomy): Bacteria > Pseudomonadati > Pseudomonadota > Gammaproteobacteria > Enterobacterales > Enterobacteriaceae > Salmonella > Salmonella sp. SAL04214. The sequence goes on along the minus strand of NZ_JBGDXT010000015.1, from coordinate 52,546 downwards.
TGATAACGGTACGCCGCTTGGCACGGCTCAGGTAGGCGAAAACGGTAGCTGGACCTTCCCGGTGCCCCGCAATTTGTCAGAGGGAAGCCATAATCTGACGGTTAGCGCTACCGATCCGGCGGGCAATACCAGCGCGGTCTCCGCGCCGTGGACGATCGTGGTCGATATTACGCCTCCTGCGATCCCGGTTCTCACCTCCGTTGTGGATGACCAGCCCGGTATTACCGGCAACCTGGTTAGCGGGCAGCTAACGAACGATGCGACGCCCACCCTGAACGGGCGCGGAGAGGCAGGCGCGACGATTAATGTCTATCTTGACGGTAATCCCGCGTCCATCGGTACCACGACGGTGAATAGCGACGGCACGTGGAGTTTCACGCCGCAGACGCCGCTTGCAAACGGTAGCCACACGTTCACCCTTAGCGCCACCGATCCGGCGGGTAATAGCAGCGCGGTGTCCAGCGGATTTGTGCTGACGATTGACGCCACACCGCCCGCCGCGCCGGTTATCGCCAGCGTGGCAGACAATACGGCGCCGGTGACGGGCATCGTCCCCAACGGCGGCTCGACGAACGAAACCCAACCAACACTTTCGGGTACCGGTGAGGCGGGTGCAACTATCTCGATTTATAATGGCAGCGCGCTGGTCGGCACGGCGCAAGTTCAGGCCAACGGTAGCTGGAGCTTTACGCCGTCTACCTCGCTGGGCGCGGGCGTCTGGAACCTGACGGCGACAGCAACCGATGCGGCAGGCAATACCAGCGCCGCGTCCGAAATACGCTCGTTTACTATTGATACCACGGCTCCCGCCGCGCCTGTTATTGATACGGTCTACGACGGTACGGGCCCCATTACCGGCAATCTGAGTTCAGGGCAGATCACAGACGAGGCGCGCCCTGTCATTAGCGGCACCCGTGAAGCCAACACAGCTATTCGTCTCTACGATAACGGCACGCTGCTGGCTGAAATTCCCGCCGACAATAGCAATAGCTGGCGCTACACGCCCGATGCCTCTCTGGCGACGGGCAACCATGTAATTACCGTCATTGCCGTTGATGCCGCAGGCAACGCCAGTCCCGTTTCAGACAGCGTTAATTTCGTCGTCGATACCACGCCGCCGCTGACGCCGGTAATCACATCAGTCAGTGACGATCAGGCGCCAGGCCTCGGCACGATTGCGAACGGCCAAAATACCAACGATCCTACGCCAACCTTCAGCGGCACCGCAGAAGCCGGCGCCACGATCACGCTCTATGAAAATGGTACGGTCATTGGCACGACAACGGCTCAGCCTGACGGCGCGTGGAGCGTCTCCACCTCAACGCTGGCAAGCGGAACGCACGTCATCACCGCCGTCGCCACCGATGCCGCAGGAAACAGCAGCCCGAACAGTACGGCTTTCACCCTGACGGTCGATACCACCGCGCCGCAAACGCCAATCCTGACGTCCGTGGTGGATGACGTCGCGGGCGGGGTCACAGGAAATCTCGCTAATGGTCAGATAACCAATGATAACCGCCCCACGCTGAACGGCACTGCCGAAGCGGGCAGCGTGGTCAGTATCTATGATGGCGACACTCTGCTTGGCGTCACCTCGGCTAACGCGAGCGGCGCGTGGAGCTTCACGCCGACGACAGGGTTAAACGACGGCACGCGCACATTAACAGTGACCGCCACCGACCCGGCAGGCAACGTTAGCCCGGCCACCAGCGGGTTTACTATCGTGGTCGATACCCTTGCGCCAACGGTTCCGCTTATAACCAGCATCGTTGATGATGTCCCGAACAATACCGGCGCCATTGGCAATGGACAATCGACCAACGACACACAGCCGACGCTCAACGGTACCGCGGAAGCCAACAGCGCGGTAAGCATCTTCGATAATGGCGTGCTGGTCGCGACCGTGAACGCCAATACCAGCGGCAACTGGAGCTGGACGCCAACCGCCGCGCTCGGCCAGGGAAGTCACGCCTATAGCGTTAGCGCCGCCGATGCGGCTGGCAACGTTAGCGCCGCTTCGCCATCGATAACGATTATCGTGGATACCATTGCGCCCGGCGCGCCCGGCAACCTGGTCATCAATGCTACCGGTAATCGCGTGACGGGCACCGCGGAAGCAGGCAGTACAGTGACGATTACCTCTGAGACTGGTGTGGTACTGGGAACCGCCACCGCCGACGGTACAGGCAGCTTCACCGCCACACTCACGCCCGCGCAGACCAATGGTCAGCCGCTACTGGCATTTGCCCAGGATAAAGCAGGCAACACAGGCATTGCCGCCGGATTTACCGCGCCCGATACGCGTGTGCCGGAAGCACCGATCATCACCAACGTAGTGGATGATGTGGGTATTTATACCGGCGCTATCGCCAACGGTCAGGTCACTAATGACGCACAACCCACATTGAATGGTACCGCTCAGGCGGGCGCCACGGTGAGCATTTATAACAACGGGGCGCTGCTCGGCACCACCACGGCGAACGCCAGCGGAAACTGGAGCTTTACCCCGACAGGCAATTTGACCGAAGGCAGCCACGCCTTCACCGCCACCGCGACTAACGCCAACGGTACAGGCAGCGTCTCCACCGCCGCGACGGTGATTGTCGATACGCTGGCGCCCGGTACGCCGTCAGGTACGCTCAGCGCCGATGGCGGTTCACTTTCCGGACAGGCAGAGGCAAACAGCACCGTAACCGTCACGCTGGCGGGCGGCGTGACGCTCACCACCACCGCCGGCAGCAACGGCGCATGGTCTCTCACCTTGCCGACCAAACAAATTGAAGGTCAGCTCATTAACGTGACGGCCACTGACGCTGCGGGTAATGCCTCCGGCGCGTTAGGCATTACCGCGCCGGTTCTGCCGCTGGCGGCAAGGGATAACATCACCAGTCTTGATCTGACCTCGACCGCCGTCACCAGCACGCAAAACTATTCGGATTACGGCCTGCTGCTGGTTGGCGCGCTTGGCAATGTCGCCTCGGTTTTGGGTAACGATACCGCTCAGGTTGAGTTCACCATTGCTGAAGGTGGTACGGGCGACGTCACCATCGATGCCGCCGCAACGGGAATCGTGCTTTCGCTGCTCAGTACTCAGGAGATTGTGGTACAGCGTTATGACACCAGCCTCGGCGCCTGGACGACGATCGTCAACACCGCCGTTGGCGACTTCGCGAATTTGCTTACCCTGACCGGGAGCGGCGTTACCCTGAACCTGAGCGGCCTGGGCGAAGGCCAGTACCGGGTACTCACTTATAACACCAGTCTGCTCGCCACCGGGTCATATACCAGCCTGGATGTCGATGTACACCAGACCAGCGCAGGTATTATTAGCGGGCCAACCATCAGTACCGGCAACGTCATGGCTGATGATACCGCGCCGACGGGCACCACGGTCACCGCCATCACCAACGCCAACGGCGTCAGTACGCCGGTCGGCGCGGGCGGCGTGGATATCCAGGGACAATACGGCACGCTGCACATTAATCAGGATGGCAGTTACACCTACACGCTGACTAAGCCCACGGCAGGATACGGACATAAAGAGAGCTTCACCTACACCATCACCCAGAATGGCGTCAGTAGCAGCGCCGCGCAACTGGTTATTAATTTGGGTCCCGCGCCGGTACCGGGCAGCGTGATAGCGACAGACAATAACGCCTCGCTGGTCTTTGATACTCACGTTAGCTACGTCAACAACGGTCCCTCGACACAAAGCGGCGTCACGGTATTAAGCGTCGGACTTGGTAATGTACTGAACGCGAATCTGCTTGATGATATGACTAATCCGATCATCTTTAACGTTGAAGAAGGCGCTACGCGAACCATGACGTTACAGGGAACCGTCGGCGGCGTCTCACTGGTTTCCACGTTCGATCTGTACGTTTATCGCTTCAACGATGCCATTCAGCAATATGAGCAGTTCCGGGTGCAAAAGGGCTGGATTAACACCCTGCTGTTAGCCGGACAGTCTCAGCCGCTGACCCTGACGTTGCCTGGCGGCGAATACCTGTTCGTGCTGAATACCGCCAGCGGCATTAGCGTCCTCACTGGCTATACGCTGGCGATTTCCCAGGACCACACCTATGCCGTTGACAGTATCACCGCCAACACCACCGGCAACGTACTGACCAATGATGTCGCCCCTACGGACGCCCTCCTCACTGAAGTAAACGGCGTGGCGATTGCGACGACCGGCACGACGGAGGTAAACGGGCTGTATGGCTCGCTCATCATTGACGCAAGAGGCAACTATACCTACACGCTGAAGAACGGCGTCGGCGCCGACAGCATTAAAACGCCGGACAGCTTTATCTATACGGTCAAAGCGCCAAACGGCGATACCGATACGGCCTCGCTCAATATCACGCCAACCGCCAGGGCGCTGGATGCGATTAATGATGTCAGCGATACCCTTAGCGTCGCCACGCTTCAGGATACCGCTGCCTGGCTGGACTCCAGCGTCGGCAGCGCCAGTTGGGGGCTACTCGGCAAATCGGGCAGCGGGAGCGGCACCTTTGACGTTGCAACGGGCACCGTACTTAAAGGCGCGTCACTGGTCTTTGATGTCTCCACGCTCATTACGTTGGGCAATCTGAATATTAGCTGGGCCATTCAGGAGAACGGGACCGTCATACGCAACGGAACCGTTCCGGTGGCGAATATCACGCTGGGCAGCGCGACGGTGACCGTCAACCTGAGCGGCCTGGAGCTGGATGCCGGAACGTACACGCTTAACTTTACCGGCACCAATACCCTGGCCGGGGCGGCGACGATCACGCCACGCGTCATCGGCACCACTGTCGATCTGGATAATTTTGAAACGTCCGGAACGCATACCGTTCTCGGCAATATTTTTGACGGCAGCGACGCGGCGGGGGCGATGGATCAGCTTAATACGGTGAATACCCGCCTGAGCATTAGCGGGTATAACGGCAGCGCCGCCACGCTGGACGCCGCGGCGAATACCACCAGCGCCACGATTCAGGGACATTACGGCACATTGCAAATTAACCTCGATGGCGCTTACACCTACACCCTGAATAATGGCGTCGCGATGTCGTCCATCACCAGTAAAGAGGTCTTTACCTATCAACTGGATGACAAGATGGGTCATACGGATAGCGCCACATTGACCATTGATATGGCGCCGCAAATCGTCAGTACCAACCAAAACGATGTTCTCATCGGCTCCGCCTATGGCGATACGCTGATTTACCACCTGTTAAACGGCGCGGACGCGACCGGCGGCAACGGCGCCGATCGCTGGCAAAACTTCTCTACCGCGCAGGGCGACAAGATCGATATCCACGAACTGCTGACGGGATGGGATCACCAGGCGGCGACGCTGGGTAACTTTGTTCAGGTTCATACCAGCGGCGCCAATACGGTGATATCCGTCGATCGCGACGGCGCCGGCAGCGCGTTTAAATCAACCGACCTTGTCACTCTGGAGAATGTGCAGCTCACGCTAAATGATCTGTTGCAGAACAACCACCTGATAACCGGTGGTTGATAAAAAAGCCCCGAACGCCACGACGTTCGGGGCAACAAGCGGTGATATTTAAAAGGGATAAACTATGGGAAGAGTCGCGCCTGTCGCCATCGTACTGGCATTTGCTTTGTTTCATCACCAGCCCCGGGGCGCAGAAGCGCCGCCAATGATTACATCCGAAGGATTAGCAACGGACCAGATGCTTCCTTCGCTGGATGGCTCCGCCGCTGAGTTGCCGCTCAGCGCCGCCGCGCCGGGCAACCTGACGCTCAATGACGCGGTCAATCGCGCCGTTAGCTGGCATCCTTCTATTCGCGAAGCCGTCGGCAAACTGCTCGCACAGAATGAACAAATAGAGGTCGCCAAATCGAAATATTATCCGCAAATCAGCGCTGGCGTGAACAATGGGTACAGCAATACCTACACCGATCACGGGTATAGCCCCTCGCTGGTGCTGTCGGTATCGCAAATGCTTTATGACTTCGGCAAAGTGGCAAGCCAGGTTCGCGCCGAAACCGCAGGCGCAGCGCAGCAACAGGCCAATGTGTTGCTCAGTATTGATACCGTCGCGCACGAAACCGCCAACGCTATTGTACAAACGCAGAGCTGGCAGCAAATGGTAGAAGCGGCGGAAGAACAGCTCGTCGCGCTGGACGGCATCGGTAAACTTATCCGGCAGCGCAGCGATGAAGGCGCTACGTCGCTCTCTGACGTGGTGCAAACCGAAGCCAGAATCGAATCCGCCCGCTCGCAACTGGCGCAGTATCAGGCCAATCTCGACAGTGCGAAAGCCTCACTGATGAGCTGGCTGGGCTGGAATTCGCTTAACGGCATCAATAATGACTTCCCGGCGAAACTTGCTCGCAGCTGTGAGACGGCGACTCCCGACGATCGACTGGTGCCCGCAGTACTGGCCGCCTGGGCGCAGGCCAACGTTGCGCGGGCGAATCTGGACTATGCCAGCGCGCAAATGACGCCGACGATTTCGCTCGAACCTTCTGTACAACATTATCTTAATGATAAATATCCCAGTCATGAAGTGCTGGATAAAACCCAGTATTCCACCTGGGTAAAAGTTGAGATGCCGCTTTATCAGGGCGGAGGGCTGACTGCCCGACGCAACGCCGCCAGCCATGCGGTAGACGCGGCTCAGTCGACCATTCAGCGCACCCGGCTTGATGTCCGCCAGAAACTGATGGAGGCGCGCAGCCAGGCAATGAGTCTTGCCAGCGCGTTACAAATCCTTCGTCGGCAACAGCAGCTTAGCGAACGCACGCGCGAACTGTATCAGCAGCAATACCTTGACCTCGGTTCCCGCCCGCTGCTCGACGTGCTTAATGCGGAGCAGGAAGTTTACCAGGCGCGTTTTGCCGAACTGCAAACGGAAAGCCAGTTGCATCAGTTGCAACTGAACTGTCTGTATAACACCGGCGCGCTTCGTCAGGCGTTCGCGTTAAATCATCGCAGCATTCAATCCGTGGAGATCCAGCCATGACCCGCGCCGCCCCCGATGTAGAAGAGGTACTCAGTGAGCGCGCGCTGAGCCAATGGGCGCAGGCCATCAGCCATGTCGCCGGTCATTATCGCGTTGCCTGTTCTCCCGGTTCAATTCAGGCCAACGCCCCGTGGTTTAGGGGTAAAAGCAGAACGACCGCCTTAACGCAGCTCGCGCGGCAGGCGGGTTTATCCTTTCATGCGCCGGACATAGACAAAACGGCATTTAGTCAGTGGCGATTGCCGTTGGTTGTCGAGCTCCGGGACGGGCAGTTATTGGTCATCGAACATGTTAATGGCGAAGATGCGGCAGACGTTTTTGTGATTGAAGAAGAGAGTCAGCGTAACCGCCTGACGCTCAGCGAGTTATTGCCGGAGATCCTCTATGTTGCCGCGCTACGCCCGCTATCGGCGCTCAAGGATAGCCGCGTCGATCGCTATATCTCCCGCTTTAAACCCGACTGGATGCGCGAGCTGGTTCTGCAGGATATTCGCCCTTATTTACCGGTAATGGTCGCCGCCTTTCTGATTAACGTGCTGTCGCTGGCCGGGATTGTGTTCTCTATGCAGGTTTACGATCGGGTGATCCCCGCTCAGTCATATCCTACCCTGTACGTGCTCTCCTTCGGCGTGCTGGTAGCGGTGCTGTTCGGTTTTCTGCTGCGTGAAGCGCGTACGCACATTATGGACGTGCTCGGTAAACGCGCCGATATGCGCATTTCCGATCGGGTATTCGGTCATGCGTTAAGGCTGCGCAACAGCGCTATCCCCCGTTCCACCGGCAGTTTTATCTCGCAGTTACGCGAACTGGAGCAGATCCGCGAGATGATTACCTCTTCAACGCTGGCGACCATTGTCGATCTGCCTTTCTTTTTCCTGTTTATGGTAGTCCTGGCGATTATTGCCCCACCGCTGGCATGGATAGCGCCCGTGGCGGCTCTGCTGATGATCCTGCCGGGCGTCGCACTGCAAAAAAAACTGGCTGTCCTCGCCAACCAGGCCGCCCACGAAGCGACGCTACGCAATGCAGTCTTGGTCGAAAGCGTTCAGGGGCTGGAAGATATTAAACTGATGCAGGCGGAGAACCGCTTTCTTCAGCAGTGGAATAGCTATATCCGTATTACCGGCGAGTCGGGTCTACGCACCCGCAAACTCACGCAAGGGCTTATCAGTTGGGGGATGTCGGTACAAAGTCTGGTGTATGCCGCGGTGATTATGTTCGGCGCGCCGATGGTCATTGAAGGCAGTATGACTACCGGCGCCGTGGTCGCCGCGTCGATGCTCGGCTCGCGGATGATCGCGCCAATGGCTAACCTGTGCGGCGTGCTGGCGCGCTGGCAGCAGGTGAAAGCGGCGAAGATGGGTCTCGACAACATTATGCAACTGCCCACCGAGACACAGCATGACGATAGTCTGATACACCGCGACATCCTCCACGGGCATTACCTCTTTGAAAACGCTCAGTTTCGTTACCATAACGACGATCAACGCATACCGCTGCGCCTCGTGCGTCTGGAGATCATGCCAGGCGAGCGGATTGCGATACTGGGGCGTAACGGCGCGGGTAAATCCACACTTTTACAGGCGATGGCGGGCGGCCTGGAGATGATTCAGGGAGATGCCCGGCTTGATAATCTCAGCTTGTCGCACATCGATATGGCGGATTTACGCCGCAACATCGGCTTTCTTAGCCAGAACGCGCGGCTTTTCTTCGGCACCCTACGAGAGAACCTGACGCTCGGCGCGCCGCACGCCAACGATGAACAGATTTTTGACGCGCTCGAAGTCAGCGGCGGCGCCGTCTTCGTCAGGCGGCTGGCAAAAGGGTTGGATCATCCCATTATGGAGGGTGGTAACGGCCTGTCCGGCGGGCAGCGCCAGTCCCTGTTGCTGGCGAGAATGCTGCTGCGCTCCCCCAATATTGTGCTACTTGACGAACCCAGCGCCTCGCTGGACGAGCACACGGAGCGAGAGTTTATTCAGCGGTTACATCAGTGGCTTGGCAATCGTACCCTGGTCGTCGCGACGCACCGGGTACCAATACTGGAGCTGGTTGAGCGTGTCGTTGTCCTGAAAGAAGGACAACTGGTGATGGATGCGCCAAAAGCGCAGGCGCTTAACGCGGATCGGATGCAAAGTCACCGTCGGGAGTGGAAAAATGAAAATCAATCAGCATGATGCCGCGATGGACGATTTCGATATTCAGCGTGAACGGGCGTTTTCCGGCGCGGGTCGTATTGTTCTGATCTGCTCACTGTTATTTCTCATTCTCGGCATCTGGGCGTGGTTTGGCCGACTGGATGAGGTTTCCACCGGCAACGGGAAAGTGATCCCCAGTTCACGCGAACAGGTTCTGCAGTCGCTGGATGGCGGCATTCTGGCGCAGTTGACGGTGCGGGAAGGCGACAGAGTTCAGGCTAACCAGATTGTCGCCCGGCTTGATCCGACGCGTCTGGCGTCCAATGTGGGTGAAAGTGCGGCAAAATATCGCGCTTCACTCGCCTCCAGCGCACGGTTAACTGCGGAAGTCAGCGACTTACCTCTCGCCTTCCCCGCTGAGCTGAACGGCTGGCCGGATCTGATTGCCGCAGAGACGCGTCTCTATAAAAGCCGCCGCGCGCAGCTGGCCGATACCGAAGCCGAGCTACGGGATGCGCTGGCGTCGGTTAATAAAGAGCTGACCATTACCCAGCGGCTGGAGAAAAGCGGCGCGGCCAGTCATGTTGAAGTGCTACGCCTGCAACGACAAAAAAGCGATTTAGGCTTAAAAATTACCGATCTGCGCTCACAATATTATGTGCAGGCACGCGAAGCGTTATCGAAAGCGAACGCTGAGGTCGATATGCTCTCCGCCATTTTAAAAGGACGCGAGGATTCCGTCACCCGCCTTACCGTGCGTTCGCCGGTACGCGGCATTGTTAAAAATATCCAGGTCACGACGATTGGCGGCGTGATCCCGCCTAACGGCGAGATGATGGAGATAGTGCCGGTAGACGATCGTCTGCTGATTGAAACCCGCCTTTCGCCGCGTGATATCGCCTTTATTCATCCCGGCCAACGCGCATTGGTTAAAATTACTGCTTACGATTACGCCATTTACGGCGGGCTTGACGGCGTGGTGGAGACCATTTCACCGGACACCATTCAGGATAAAGTGAAACCGGAAATTTTCTACTATCGCGTGTTTATCCGCACCCACCAGGACTATCTACAAAATAAATCAGGACGCCGTTTTTCGATTGTTCCAGGCATGATCGCCACGGTGGATATCAAAACCGGTGAAAAAACCATTGTCGACTATTTAATCAAACCGTTTAATCGCGCGAAAGAAGCGCTACGCGAGCGGTAAATCGTTGAAGATAAGAAGATACGGGGGCTGGTCACGCATGTCACAAGTCTGTTATACTTACCTTACACATTGGGGCTGATTCTGGATTCGACGGGATTTGCGAAACCCAAGGTGCATGCCGAGGGGCGGTTGGCCTCGTAAAAAGCCGCAAAAAAATAGTCGCAAACGACGAAAACTACGCTTTAGCAGCTTAATAACCTGCTTAGAGCCCTCTCTCCCTAGCCTCCGCTCTTAGGACGGGGATCAAGAGAGGTCAAACCCAAAAGAGATCGCGCGGATGCCCTGCCTGGGGTTGAAGCGTTAAAACGAATCAGGCTAGTCTGGTAGTGGCGTGTCCGTCCGCAGGTGCCAGGCGAATGTAAAGACTGACTAAGCATGTAGTACCGAGGATGTAGGAATTTCGGACGCGGGTTCAACTCCCGCCAGCTCCACCAAATAAAACAAGGGGTTACGTGAAAACGTAGCCCCTTTTTCTTTGGTAGTGGCGGCAAAATGGCGACAGCGTGTCGGACTGGCGGCAACAAAAAACCCGCCATTAAAGCGGGTTCTGTTCAGAAACTCATGTGGCCTTGACCACTTTTTCCCGGATGTGGTGGCGCAGAAGAAATTAGATTCGGTTTTATAATGTGCCGTACAAACGTTTCATGAGTAACGAACGTACAGCCACAATTTATATTTTGGCACTGGTTGTAACGTTCTTTTGTCGTAGCTGATACCTGAAAGCTGCTTCTGGTATGTGCTGCATGACCGCACTCTGGACAGTTCATCATTGCTGTTATCCCACCACTTTTGCCATAATCGCAATAATGATACATCATTATTCAATATTGAGAACCAATCATTCAATTTCAAGACCATCAATCTTTACTTCAAGCTCCATGCTGGTCGTAAATCCATTATCCGGGCTGACAGAATGCGTCAGGGTGGTAATGGTCCATTCTGCATCATCAATCGGCTGCTTAAATCCCGTCACCTTCACCGGCATTTCCGTATAGAGATCAGCCCGCCCCTCAGCGAGCTGTAGGGAAAATGAAGCAACCCCGCGCTGCAGGCGTTCCCACTGCATTTTTGCTGCGCGCTCTGCATTGCTCCGGTTGGCGTAGGTACGATTAAGAACCAACACGTTTTCATCCGTTCCCACCAGATAATCACCCTGTTTTGCTTCCGGCTCTTTGGGTGTGGTGGCTTTCTTTCGACGACGCTTAACACTGGTTGTCTCTTTTTTCCTGGGTTCACGCGTATGCAACCAGCTGGCAATAACACCGGTATAGGCACCACGATCAGCAAGGGTGAACCGATGACCGTCACCGGCTTTGCGCGTGATGGTGATAACCGGCAGCGGCTTGCCGCTTGCCGTTCTTCCCTGTCCCTGCCGGATAAACAGCAGGTTCCCGTCTTTAACGGAAGCAATCGCCCCATACTGTCTCGCCAGTTTCATCAGAAAACTTGCATCGCTTTCATTGGTCTGGTCCATATGATCCAGCGCCTTATCCGTCAGGTCTTGACCCAGCGCCACTTTGAGGTTATGCCGGGCGGCGATTTCCTTTACCACCTCCCCCACCGTTGTCTGATGCCATGATTTTTCGCGCCGTGTATTGAGGGTTTCACGGAAATCTGCGCTACGCGCCCTGATGGTCAGCCGGTCAGGGGCTCCGCTGTGTTCAATTTCATCTACGGTAAAAGCCCCTTTAGGGAAAAGCGGCTGGCCTTTCCAGCCCAGCGCCAGATGAATAACAGCACCACGGCGCGGCAGAACGATCTGCCCGTCAGCGTCGTCCAGCTCCAGATCAAGCTGGTCTGCTTCAAAGCCCCGGTTATCCGTCAGTGTCAGACTCATCAGGCGCGCGTCCATCACCGTCGTCACGTCTTTGCCTTCGATGGTGATACTGAAAGCCGGGCTTTTGCTGTTCAGATTCAGGAGATCAGAATTAAAGTTCACTGCAGCAACCCTCCAACCGTGTTTTTAATCCCCCCAATAGCAGATGCTGCAGAGTCCTGCAGGTTGCTGAGCTGGTCACTCAGGCTCCCGAACATGTCAGAGAGCGACTCATCAACCCGTTTGAGGGTGATCGTAAACTCAATGCGCCTGGGCATTCCGCTGGCAAAAAACTCCGTCTTTGTCTGGCTCAGACTCTCAATAACAAACATGCCGTAAATGGTTCCACTGCCTTCAATCAAAGGCCATGCCTTGCCCAGTTCAGCCATTTGTTCAAGCGCCAGTAATGACAGCCTGCCTCCGGTCACTTCCGGCAGCAGAACCCCGGACAGTGTCAGTGAATCATTATCCGGGCCAAGAAACTGCGTTGACGGGCGGCGGTTCACCCGGCTGTTGGCGGTGTGTCGCCAGCTGCGCTGATACTGCAGTTCCTGATAAGGGACAGTGCGCAGCATAAATACATATAAACCCAGCACCATCATCATGATTCATACCCCCCCTGATCGCTGAAATTGCTGCGCGCTTTTGCCCTGGCCCTGCGTTCCCGCTCGTCAAGCTGGCGTGCCACTTCACGGGCAATATCCTGCGCACTCTGTCCCGGCTGCGCGACGATATGAATGGGCGCATTTATCTCATAACGAATAACTGACGGCGGGCTGTCAGCCTTAACTGGCTGCGTCTGGTATGTCCTCGCAGGCAGACTGAACGGATGAAGCGGAGCCACTTCTGCAGGTGTCGCAGCTACCCCCATCACGCCAGCAACGACAGAGGCCAGCGCAGCAGTACGCCGCCTGCTGGTAACATTTGCCGGTCCGTTCACAATTTCAGGGCCATTTTCTCCGACAATGCCAAACTGCCCGCGTGGAATGATCCCGCCCGTGTCGTACATCCCCGCGTAAGCCGGGAACCCGCCTGGCGGCAGCACCACTTTGCCGTCACTGTTCACTGTGGCGGACTGCTGCTGCGTAACCTGCGCAGGTAGTTTCGCCTTTGCCGCCTCCTTACTGACAATACCGAGCTTTTCCAGCAGCCATGACACACCGGATTTAAGTGACTCAAGTGGGTGCATCACCATATTCAGACCTTCCGCCAGTGCCTCACCAAACCGACGCCCCATTGCAGCTGCGCTGTTCAGTTCTTCGGAAGTGGATTTAACCGGGGTAAGTAAATCATTGAACCAGCCCCACAAGGCCTGCACCCTGTCACCAATCCACTGAAACACGGGTCTGAGCGGCTCAAAGGCAGCGCTGATGGGCGCAGCAGCGGCTTTGAACCCTTCCACCACGCCCCCCAGAAACGCACTGATGGGCTGCCAGTATTTCCAGATAACCAGCGCCACGCCTGCCAGTGCAGCCACAACCAGCCCTACAGGACTGAGCAGCGCACCCAGCAGGCTACCAACAGCAAATAATGCCACGCGCAGCAAAGCCAGCGGACCAGAGATCAACAAACGCAGCACGCTACCTGTACGTGTGGCAGCGGCGGCTGCAGAAGGTAACGCTTTAACTGACAGCATGGACAGGCCAAACCGGATAACCGCCAGCGGTCCCAGCACAGCAGCCACCGCCACTGCCAGCGCCCCCAATCCAACAGTGATGGCTGCCGTAGCTGCCGCCACTTTCATCAGCGTGCCAGCCAGCACGGGATTCTGCTCAACCCAGCGACGCAACGCCCCGGTCACGCGCTTAACCATGCCCATAATATCCATCAGCGGCTGGCGCAGCGTTTCCCCCAGGCTGCTGAAAGCGTTCTGCGCGCCCGTCTTAACCAGCAACCACTGTGCAGACAATGAATCCTTGTTAATGTCGGATTCTTTCTGCATGGAGCCATTAGCACCACTACCTGATGTGAGTTTCAGCTGGCGCTGCAGCTCCGGCAGGTTGTTAGCCAGCTTTGCCGCATCATCGCCAAACTCTTTGCCAAAAATCATTGTCATGGCTGACAGGCGTTTATCCTGCGGCAGATTGTTGACCTTCTCCAGAACCCGCTGAATTGTGCCCATGGCATCGGTGGTCATCTGCTTTTCAATCTCCGCCGGATTGAGTTGCAACAGATTCATGCCTTCAAAAAATCGTTTACTTTGCATGGTGGCAATGGACAGTTCACGCACCATGGCATTAGAGGCGCTGGCGGCGATTTCCGGGGCAGCCCCAAGAGAAAGGAATGTTGAACCCAGCGCCGCGGCCTTTCGGAAGTCAAGGCGGTCAGCCACGCCCCCCATACGCTGCAGGACGTTGATAATGTCCCCACCCTTTGACATGGCGTTATCGTCCAGGTAGTTCAGCGCATCGCCCAGTTGTTCAATATTGCGCGTCGGAACTTTATAGAGCTGCGCGATTTTCCCCAGCCCTTCTGCCAGTTCATCTGCGGGCAGCTCAAAGGCCGTTGCCGCTTTTGCCGCCGTGGATGCAAAAGCCAGCAGGTCACGTTTCTGCTCTTCGTAAGGATCGTCCTGATTGGTCACACCCATGCGAGCACCACCTTCAACCAGCGCGGCATAGTCTATAGCGCCGTTCTCCATCGGCAGCTGTTCGCTGGCGGCCTTGATGGCATCCTGCATGTCATAAAACTGTTTTGTGCGGTTGCCATTATCGTCCCGCAGCCCGTTTACCTGCTTTGCCACGCCTTTCATGGCATCTTCCATGCTAGCGTAGCTCTTAACTGCCGCCACAACAGGTGCGCCCATTGCCACCCCTGCAGCCGTAGTGGTAGCCCCTGCCCCGGCGATGCGATCCCGCACCTCAAGACGGCGCGAATACTGATCGCGGACGGCGTTCATTCGCGCCTGCTGTTCGCCCAGACGTTTAAGGGATTTCTGCTGCCGGTCCAGGGCCTGCCGGGTTTCGTCGGCATTCTGCCGCAGTTCCCGCTGCGCACTACTGAGCTTTTTCGTGTCCAGTCCGGCTTCATTGAGCGCAAGACGCTGGCGCTGCACTGACTGACGTAGACCGTTATATTTGCTCTGTAACTCCGTAACGCGGTTCTTTGCCTGCTCAAGCAGCCGTGCCTGCGCCGCCGTCGGGCGGTTGGTGGCAGAGAATTGCGTGGCAAGTTTCGCAGCTTCTTCGCGTGCGGCTTTCAGGCTGTTACCTGTGACTGCCAGCTGCGCGCTGGCCTTGCGGAAACCGTCAATGCGGCCCGCCTGAGCATCTAATTCTTTTAAACGGGCGCGGCTTTGCTGAATGGCTGCAGCCAGCTCTTTTGAGCTGGCCTGCGCGGATCGAAATGGGCGGGTGAGCTTGTCAACCGCATTAAGAATCACCTGCAGACGCAGGTTATTGTCACTCATCGCTGGCCCCGCTTCGCTGAATTGCCTTATACCGCCACGCCAGCACCTCAGTCAGCGGCATAACGTCAGTGATGGATGGCGACCAGTGAAAGATGGTGGCGATATCCGCCACAAGATCATCAATCGTCAGGCTGTCGGTAAACCGGCAAGCACCGACTTCTTCAACAAAAAAGTCACCACCTCTACCGACAGCGCGGTGAGATCTGCGGGGTCCAGCTCTGCCATTTCCTGCGCGGTCAGCGTCGGGGTGGAGATTCGTGGGATCACAGTCATCATTGCGCCCACGTCCATATCCATAATGGCCTGCAGACGGGTGCCACGCAGTGCGCCGGACTGAGGCTTGCGCAGCACAATTTCGGTAATTTCAGCTTTACCGCGCATGATGGGAGTATCCAGTTTTACGGTCTTTTCAGTCAGCTTGTCGCTCATGTTCGTATCCTGTTAATGAAATACTGGCGCGGCTGCCCGCGCCGTTAAGGTTAATCAGAGGCCGAGGGCATTACGGTGTTCTTCCATCAGGTCCACGCCGCCAACGATTTCTACCATGTTGACCAGATCGACCTCATAGAGCACCTCACCATTAATGGTCAGCTTCGCGTAGCTGTTGGTACTGCTGACTTTGGTGCTGCTGCTCTCGCCGGTTTTCCACTCGCCGGAATCCACTTCTTTATGGCGCCCGCGCACAACCAGCTCAACGGTCTGCACTTCGCCGGTATCGTCACGCTGAATGGAACCGGTGAAACGCAACTGGATGCCGTCAACGGTTGCCTTGCCCATCTGCTTGAATAACAGCAGCTCGGTACCGCCGATTGAAAATTCCGTGTCCAGTGCACCGTCATCCAGCCCCATGTCCACATCCACTGCGCCCGGCATACCGCCGCCGCGATACTTCTCAAACTTGCGGGTAAATTTCGGCAGGGTCAGAGACTCAACGATCCCCTGCCAGTTGTTCCCGTCGTTGAACAGGTTCAGGTGTTTTAACTTGCGTGGTAAAGCCATGATTCCCCCTTATGTAGCGACACGGCTGGCAAAATCGACCAGGTAACGATCGGTGATGCGCTGGCGCAGCATCAGGTTTTCAAGTGGAGGCACCGGCGTGTAGTCATAATCGATGGTCAGTTTCCCGTCTTTAAGGGTGTCTTTATCGTTAACAGACTCATCCAGCCAGCAGTCACCACCAATCAGGTATCCCTGGTTGACCAGACTGCGCATCTTGGCGCGTAGTCCTTCAATAATGTCGCGGGCCAGCGACGGATTAAGCACGCCATCTACCGCCCACATGTGCGCCTCCGCCATAGTGTCAGCCAGCACCTGCGCCGTGCGGGTGTAGTTCTCAAAGGCAAACAGCGGATCGTCACTGAGACAACGGGAACCCCAGAAGCGGAAGCCGTCTTGGCGGATCAATGTGGTGACGTCATTTTTGTTCAGCAGTCCCGCATCGGTTGCCGAGTCCTGCAGATCCCAGAACACATCAGCGGAAATGCCGGTGACACCGTTCACACCCACATTGGACAGGGTTTTATGCCAGCCGATCTGCTCGTCGATTTTGGCACGCAGGCCGAGCGCACGGGCGGAGGCGTAAGCCGTCGCGTCTGCTTTCAGCACGGTGTCAAAGTTGATGAAGTCAGGCCAGATCAGCATTCCCTCGCGCTGACTGAAATTCTCGCGATAGGCAATAGCTTCCTCCACCGTTTTGCAGCCATTAGCAGCAAGGTAGGCAAACCCGCGCAAGCTTTGCGCCACGCCCAGCAGTTCAGTAGCAACGGCCTGAGTGTCATGTCCCGGCACCCCAAGAATGCGTGGCTTGATACCGAGCTGCGACTGCGCCGACAGTAGCGCTTTCATGCCCGTTTTCTTACCGTCGGAAGTTACGCCGCCGATAATATTGGAGGTGGTTTCCGCTTCGGTTTCGCCCTGCGCCACACGCACAACGACAGTCACGGGTTTTGCCTGATCTGCAATCGCGTCCAGCGAGCGGGCCAGCGTGCCGGACTCCCCCGCTTTACCGCTGGCGGTAAGCACATCAGTCAGCAGGACCGGCTTATTGAGGGGGAACACGGACGCATCAGCATCATCGCCGGTGCAGACCATGCCCACGATGGCAGTGCTCACCGTGGTAATAGGTCGGGTGCCCTCGTTGATTTCAACAACGCGCACCCCGTGGTGGTAATCCTGAGCCATAAGGCAGTCTCTCCGGTTGACAGGGATACCTTATGTTCTGGTTGCCAGGCGTGCGGCGCACGTATTTCACGATGTGTCAGTGCTGGTACAATATCGCCACTTTCAACGCGACTGATTTACAGGGAATTTCTTGTAAAGAGTGGAAATGCTAACATCAAAAAGCAATCCAACACGATGACGAGTTTCACCGGCGGCAAGCAACCGTCCGGCCTGCTCCCATTGCTCCGGAGTGAGCTTTGGACGCCTGCCACCGACTCGCCCTTGCGCCCTCGCAGCGGCAAGTCCGGCGCGGGTTCTTTCCACAATTAATTCCCTCTCCATTTCAGCGAGTGCGCCCATGATATGGAAAAAGAAACGCCCCATTGGTGTGGAAGTATCTATGCTATCCGTAAGACTGCGGAAATTAATGCCACGCTCCCGTAGCTCCTCTACCAGAACGACCAGATGACGCATACTGCGCCCCAGACGATCGAGCTTCCATACAACCAGCGTGTCCCCTTCTGATAACGTCCTGAGTAACTTTTTTAACCCTGGTCTTTCTGCTTTGGTCCCGCTTATTTTGTCTTCAAAAATCAGTTCACATCCTGCGCAATTCAGCGCGTTTCGCTGTAAATCAGTGTTCTGGTCATTTGTTGACACCCGTACATAGCCAATTTGCACAACAGGCCCCCTCGCAAAAGGCTGGGATCATGCCATTTACGACCGTTTTCTGCATTTTCATAAACCTCGGTTTAGGCGAAACAGCAAAGCAAGCTGCGGGCGCAGTCCAGAAAACTGGCGATGAGATGAGCGGGAAGTTAACCCTGCCACAGACATCTTCCTTCGGCGTGAATACTAACAACACACTGGGCGGTAGTTCCATCGCTATCGGTGATAACGATACCGGGCTCAAAGGGAACGGCGACGGTAATCTGGCATTTATGGCTAACAACGTGCTGGCAGGATATTTTAATGAAAATGAATTGCAGCACAGTAAAAAGATGCTGACTAAAAATTTTCAGGCTCTTGTTGATAATAACTGGCCGGAGGGGGCGGGGGGATTTTCTGGTCAGTTAAGCAGTGAAGCACCGTTTAGTGTACCAATGGTTCACCGTCAGAATAATGATAATAATTTTTTCCCGCTCCTGAAAGGAAAGGTCTCACTGGAGTCTGGCTATCCTGTAGCCGCCTCTTTCGGAATATTAACTAGTGGGAATACTAATTTCCCACAAATTGCAATTCATGCAAAAACAGACTTTGATGTTAACGATAAAATATGGGTATTTGATGTTGCAACCGGAGAATTTCGCGCACCGGGCAGGATTACTGCTACAGAAATTTTATTGAGCGGTAAAAGCCGTGTTGGTCCTGATGGTAATTTATATGGTGATGTGTGGGGTGGCTGGCTGAATGACTTCCTTATTAATAATTACAACCGTAAAAATACTGCCAGCCTCGGTGATTATGGCTGGGTTCGTGACGAAAGCACCGGGTTTATAATGCAATGGGGGACACTTGGTAGCTCAAACGGAACCTACAATTTCCCGCGAGAGTTTCCGACATCCTGTTTTGCTGTATTTGTCACCAACACTAATCAGCAGGGAGGTTCAGTGGATAATGCGTTTGGATACCCGGTGAGTAAAAGCCAGTTTTTTGCCGCAACTAAAGCATCAACAGACGGAAATGTCGTAAATGGCTATCCTGTAGCCTGGTTTGCGATCGGGAGATAATTATCAATGAGCGATTATTATTACAGCTTTAAAGAGAAAGGTTTTTTCTACAAGCCGGATACCGAATCGGGCGATTTCCCGACTGATCTAATTCCTCTGACTGATGAACATTACCATGGACTTATGCAGGGTCAGGTGGACGGAAAATATATTGAGCACAGGAAAGGAGGCCCGGTACTGGTTGAGCATCGCGAATATACGCCTGAAGAACTGGTTGCACAGGCTGAATCCAGAAAAGCGGAACTTCTTGCTGAGGCAGAGTCAGTCATTGCGCCACTGGCGCGAGCGGTAAAATTAAAAATGGCTACAGATGAGGAAATCAAGCGGCTGGAGGCATGGGAACTCTACAGCGTACTGGTAAACCGGGTGGATACCTCAAACCCTGACTGGCCGGATAAGCCAGTCAGCCAGTAGTCGTTATTGTGGTAATGCAGGCCACCTGATTGCGGTGAAGGTGGCCTCATCTGAAACGTCTGTTAAGTCAAGCGATTTAAGAACATTGATATAGTTCATCCACAAAATCAAAGCCGCTTTATTTTCATCACTGATAATTCCCAACGTTAATTCTGTGCGCCAGTCCTTAATGGCATTATCTGCATCGTTAAGTAATTTCTGTCGGGTGGTTTCGGCCTTAGCCTGATAATCCACCGGAACGGGTAAAACCTTACCATCTCTGTACAACCATGAGCCATCACCACGACAATCATCAGGACAGTCAGCAGCGTCTATTTCCGCAACAGACATATTAACCGGCCACAACATTGATACAGCATATGTGTTTCCACGTTGCGGGACTGGCTGATTAACAACACCCCAGATAACCCCTTCAGGATCGTACATAATTTTTGCAGTATCATCAGAAAATAATGACTGACATTCATACCAGTCCTGCCCGTCTTCCGATTCCAGGAAATATGCACCTATATTTATTTCGGCCTGAGTTTTACCCCTGCTTACGGGGTCGTCAATAAGTCTGAAATTTTTGATATTCTGATATTTTTTCATTATGCCGTTCCCCCTTGTACGGTATACCACTGATTCCCGACTCGTTTTTGCAAAGGCGCATAATTAATACCATCAATATTTTCGCCTTGTGCATCTTTCCAGACGGAGGTAACTACATATCCGGGAGTGTTAGGCCAGGAACCTGCATTGTTCCAGGTAGTCACTGATGTGCCAGCCCCTAACTGAACATCTGCGACGAAATTATTATTAATCCACAGACTCAGCCAGCTATTCCCCCAGACAGAACCAAAGATGTCGCCGTTATTCTGATAGATGGCCCCGCCTGCACGAAGCGTGTTAGCGGTGATATCGCCATTGACCGTAAAGACAATCGAACCATCAGGATTTCGCTGGCTGTATAAATGCCATCCCTGGTCGTCGTCCAGTTCAATCACTGTAGGCCTGTTTGCGTCGCCCCATAAATTAAACGTGGCTGTCATTGTCGAATTATTATTACTCGTCAGTGACAGTTTTTTTTCTTTGCCTGCGCGAATAGCTCCCAGAACCATCATTTCACCGGGAGCGACACGAACGGTGTGCTGGCTATTCGCAAACGTATCCAGTATCCCGTCACCATTCTGTTTAAAGCCGGTATCGTTATCACCAATAGCGATGGAACTACCGCCCAGTGTGTTATTAGTATTCACGCCGAAGGAAGATGTCTGTGGCAGGGTTAACTTCCCGCTTATCTCATCGCCAGTTTTCTGGACTGCGCCCGCAGCTTGCTTTGCTGTTTCGCCTAAACCGAGGTATGTGAGAAGGCCGGCGATATCTTTTCCGCTTAAATTCGTCAGTGTATTGTCCAGCGGTTGCTTTCCAGCCAGAGCGTTTATCATCGTCGTGGCAAAGTTCGGGTCATTCCCCAGAGCCGCTGCCAGCTCGTTCAGCGTATCCAGTGCTGCAGGCGCAGAATCCACCATTGCCGCAATAGACGATGCCACAAATTCCGTGTTCGCAATCTGTTTAGTGCTGTTACCCGCCGCTGGCGTCGGTACCTTTGGAATCCCTGTGAGTGTCGGGCTGTCCTTCTGCGCATACTGTGAATGCGGGTCCGGCGCAGCAAGATGCTTTGCCATCAGGTCGTCTACATATACCTTCAGCTCCAGCGCCTTATCATCCACATATTTACGGGTTGCCAGCACTACTGCAGGGTCAATTTTCAGGGTGATGTTATCGGTGCTGCTGGTAATCAGTACCATGCGCACGGTCTGCGTACGTCCGCTCCCTTCTGTCAGCTGCGGCTTGTAGCTCTCAGGGCAGTTACCCACAGCGATCAGCGCACCGGTTTCATCAAACAGGCCAACTTCACGAATCCACCACCCGCCCTCAGTTTCTGGGATTACCTGCTCAGCAATAATCTGGCTGTTGTTCTGCGGGTCGATATACAACATATTCAGCGCTGCGCGGCGCCTCTCAGCAACTAACGCGGTCTGTTGTGCGCTGGGTGTGGGCAGCACACCGCCACCGTCTCCCACCGCCATATGGGTAATTTTCAGCGGGACACCGAGCGCGGCGGCGCTTGCCAGTTTCGCCGCGCCGATCTCCGTCAGCAGGGTATAAAATTTTGCGCTCATGGATTCACTCTCATTGTGTCAATAACATGGACTGCCCCGCCTTCATGTGCGGTGCCGCCGGAAACAATCGTTTCATTGATATACGGATATACCGTGATTTCTTCGCCAAGGTAGCTGGCTGCGCCAACCCAGTAAGGGCCGCTGGTCTGCATATTAATGGACATACCTGTCATGTGGCGGCTGCATGGTTTGGCATCGCTTATCAGGCGCTCAAGCTCCAGATAGGTGTCTTCGGTGATACCATGATCCTGTACGCCAATATCCAGACGGAACGTCCCCGGCGTTTCGCCGGTCTGCCACCACTCAATGATGCGGATCAGGAAGCCGAACGGCTCAACCACACGCCGCACGGCGCTGATTGTTCCTTTATGCTGATGGATATAGAAAGCATCCTGCACCACACGGCGTTTGACGTTTTCTGTCCAGCTTTCATCCCAGCGGTCAACGGAAAACGCCCAGGCCAGATAAGGAAGGAATCTGATCGGGCAGGTTGCCGGGTTCCACAAATCACGCAGCGATACCTGCAGATCAGAAATCCCGCTGCAGGTCTGCGCCAGTCGGCGCTCAAGCGGCGACGAACCCGGCGGCAACAGACTATTCATCCGTGCCCCCGTTGGTAACGCGCCATTCGATACAGAATGCCGCCTGTGTCTTATCCAGCACCACATCCTCCAGAGGGGACGTAAGCTCCACACGCTGGACGCCCTCCACGTGCAACGCGGCATAAATGGCGCTGCGGCGGATATCACGTCCCAGCCTCGTCTGACTGGCGATGTACTTCTGCAGGCTGGCTTTTGCCGCCGCCATAACAGGCTCCGCTTCCGGCCCCGGATAAAGAAAAATGGTAGCCTCCACCCGGTACGGTATGATCTCCGCACTACGAACCGTCAGACGGTCAGCCACCGGGCGTACACTCTCACTGTTCAGGGCTTTTTCAACCACATCCAGCAGGTCTTTTACTGCTGTACCGTCACCCTCCCGGCTCAGTACGGTAAGTACCACCTCAGCAGGGGCCGGACTGGTTGCGCTGGCATCTGCCACACGTCCGTCCGCACTTCTGGCGTGAAATTCATAGGCTCCCGTCGGGCCAGCAACGGACAGTCCCTCAAATGCTGCAGGGATGCGCTGGCGCAGCGCCTCATCATCTTCCATCACTGCTGCGACCGGCGGTACTGCATCATTATCAGCAGGCACTACCGTCAGACGTTTCACGTTGCAGTTGGCTGCCAGCTGCTCAAGATCATTTCCTATCGAATAGGCCACCATGACCGCCTGCGCAGCCTCGTTAATACGCTGGCGCAGCAGGATTTCGCGGTATGTGCTTTCCTGCAGCAGCTTGGTGACGGGTTCAGATTCCAGCGCCAGTGTGCGTCGCACCGCGTCCTGTTCATCCGCCGGATAAAGGAGCACAAAAGCGGCCTTGCGCTCAGCCAGCAGCGTCTCAAAATCCGGCACGTCCACTATCTGCGGCGCAGGCAACTGGGAAAGGTCAATCACTGCCATTGTCTGCTCCTGTTGATACGGAAAGGGAAACCGGCGCGCCGTTGTTGCGCTGCCCGGTAAGCTCAACCACCATGGAGCCATCAAAATTGCTGCTGATGATGATGGAGTCCAGCGTGAGGCGCGGCTCCCAGCGGTTCAGCGCCACATAGACCGCAGACATAATCTGCAGGCGCAGTGCCGGGTTCTGCGGCTGGTCAATCAGGGCTGACAGTAGGGAGCCATATTCCCGGCGAGCAAGACGACTGCCCTGCGGCGTCAGCAGAATATCCCGCACCGACTGGCGCAGATGGTCGGTATCTGCAATGACCTGCCCGTCATTCCTGCTCATACCGATATACAACGTCATACCGGACCTCCCGATGTATCCCCGCCTGACTTAACGCCAGTGTGACCGTGTTTATCCATCACGACCCCGTTAGAACTCATTGCGCCGCCGCCCTGGGTGACGCCGCCGTTGATCACCACCTCGCTGTTAATGCGTGTTGTGTCAGCCTCCACCACAAACTCACCGGTTTTTAGGGTGATATTGTCCGCCGCCTCGATCACCATGGATTTGATACCCCGGACATGCCACCGCCCGGTGGCGGGTTCGTACTCAAACCAGCCCCCGTCCGGGTACTCCGTCACGCAGCCGTCCACAGAATCCGACGGCGGCGCAAACTGATTGGAGTAGATGGCGGGCAGCACAAAAGCGGTTTCCAGATTGCCGCCCATGCTCAGCACCACCACCTGCTCATCCGGCGACGGGCACCACCATGTACGGGCACCACCGGCACGCAACGTCAGCCAGTTAATCCAGTTAGTTTCAAGCGAGCCCACTTTCACCCGGCACAACCAGTTTTCCCGGTCCACTTCGGTCACGGTGCCGGTGCGGATCAGGTTGGTGATAAGGCGCATGATTTCGGTCAGTTGTGCATTCATAACGAAAGGTTGCCATCAGAGGGAAAAGGGAGGCAGCGCGGGCGCTTGTGCCAGCAGTGGCACAAAGATCACCCCGCCAGCCAGCGCAGCAGAGTGTCACGGGTGATGGTTTCCACCTCATCATTCACGCCCAAAAGGCGGCGCTCTGCGTAGCGGACCTCCGGGCCTTTTCGGCTGACGCGATCACGCAGGCCGTAATGGTGAACACGGGCAATGCGCTGCACCTTGCCATCAAACTGCACGCTGGCGGAGTCCGCACTGGCGGCGGTTTTCAGGTATTTTGTGGTGCGAAGCTTTGTAAACATCTGGCGTTTGATACGTCCCTTCTTGCTGCGGGCTGTCACCCTGCGCGGCTCATAGCCGCTGCCGTCAGGATTACGCTGCAGCCTGATGTTCTGCTGCTGCGTCCGGCGCAGCTGTTGCGCCAGTTGCCGCAACATACGGTTGCGTGCGGCAGGCTCCAGATTCGCCAGCAGCGCCGTCAGCCAGTCATCCACCTTCTGCAGCTCATCCACGTTTCACCGTCCACATTTCTTCGGGTTCGTCCGGCTCCGGCACCGCTTCAACGCTTGACACGCTGCCGTTAGTGCTGACCAGCACGCGCTCCGTCAGTTGCAGGTTCAGGCTGATATCGCACACATCGTTGCGCAGAATATCCACTTCAAAGGTGAACAGTTTTTCGCGCAGCTCCGGGTTATTGATAGCATCCGGCTGGTTGTCACTTAGCCACAGCAGCACAGGAGCCATCAGCAGATTCTGGTCGCCGCTGAAATCCTCGATCACCACGTTCAGGGTGTAGCGGTATTCCCATGACATGGAGCTGGCACCGGTTGCCACCATTGAGCCGTTATCAACGAAAAGGTGCAGCTTGTCCGGGTTGTCGCGGACATAAGCAACCGCTTTATTCAGGGCGCTGCGTAAGGACTGCGGTTTGTTCACTGTCTCGCTCCTGACACGCAATAATCGTGTCCACTTTGTCAGCACAGACCGCCCAGGCGGCCTCGGTTTCATCTAGCACCGCGTTCAGATCGCCGTTACTGCGCGGCGCTGACCTTTCCAGACGGCACTGCGTCACTCTGGGACAGCCACTCACGGTAAGCTGCACCTCCGGCGAGGGCCGGACGCTCCCGCAGCCGGATAATGTCAGCAGGCAAAGGAGTATCAGCCCAGCGGCGCAAATCCTCATTTTCACGTTTCAGTTCCTCGATCCGGTGCTGGCGGCTGCGCAGAAGTGCGGTGGTCTGTTCCGCTGCCGCATAAAGCCGCGCCTGCTCCCGGCTGTTGGTTTCGGTCAGAATGGACAGGCCGATCAGCTGGCTGTTTTTCTTCGTCAGCTCCTGCGTTTTGCTTTTCAGCACCGCGCCCTGCGTCTCGATGGTGTGGCTGGCATTGTTAAGCCGCCACGACTGCCAGCCCAGCGCCGCAAGTACCAGCGCCAGAACCACTGCCAGTAAACGATTCATTCCCGCAGTGCCTTTAGCTCATCTTTTATTGCTAAGCTCATGGCTACTGTAAAAACACACACCATCCCCGTGAGCTTCCATCCGGCAAGCAACATGACAAAGGCAAGAGCGAGACGCTGATACCAGGTGAGAGGTACTTTATCCATTAGCCCCAGCACCCTGCTGAGCAACTGACGGACGCGTAGCCGATCACTCCCCGTCAGGGTGCAGGAGTACAAACCAGCAAAACAAACCAGTGAAAAAGCGGCATACTCAAACCACATAACCAGCGCCAGTGGGAAAAGCGCATGAGATGCCGGGAAATTCACATCAACCATCACAAGGAGCGCCAGAACCGAGAGCGGCAGCCAGTAACTTTTTAACCATTTCATTTCGCTATACTCCTTTTAAGCACCAGGCCATTTCCCGCGCGCGGCGGTTGTCCAGCCCCTGATTAAACACACCTTTGACATATACCCAGCGCGGCAGCTGATGGCAGGCATCCGCCCAGCGCCGCTGATTCAGCAACTTAACCAGCGTGGAGCTACAGGCGTTGCCGGTGCCCACGTTGAAAGCAAACGACACCACCGCGTCATAGACCTTTTGCGGCACCGGCTGCACCACACATTTTTCCAGCGCCCGCTCCACGCGCAGCACGTTGGTGATAAGTCCCTGCGCCGCCTGCCGCTCCGTTATGGTTTTTCCCGGCACCACACCGGACGTATTACCGATCCCGTCAGTCCAGACACCTGCGCTGCACTGATAAGGCTGCAGGCGGCATCCCTCGTAATCGGCAATCAGTTTCAGCCCCTCAACGGAGGTATGAAGCGACTGGAAACCGGGCAGCGTGGCGGCGATAGCCAGCACCGCCCCAACAATGCAGCGCTTAACGATTGAAGGATTCATATTCCCCCCGCGAAATTTTGCCGCCACGTAACAATTTGAAAGACTGGTGTTTGTAGTACCAGTTGATAGCCAGCATCAGCACACCAATCAGTACGCCGCCAACCGTTGACGCGTCCTTGAGCGACAGATCGCCCAGCCATGCCAGCAGCACGGCGATGCAGTAAGTGATAAAGGCGCTGATTCGTTCAAGCGTCATAATTCAGTCCCATAGCTGGACGGTCTGCGCCGTGGTTGACGCCGTAATGTCCGGCAGCTCCACCTGCAGCCCGTGCGGTAAAAATGGGCCGTACTCAGCCAGCCCCGGATTTGCCTGCAGAACCTGCTCAGTGACACCCTGCGTGCGCCCGTAATGACGCCAGCAAAGCGCGTCCACCGTGTCATACTGATGCGCACGCACTTTCATCAGATAAGCTCCACCGTACAGTGCGGCGCATCCTGCACCCGGCTGATAGCCCAGCGGGCATCACGCCACAGATCGCCGCTGGCCTCCGCCAGCTCCTCCCCTCGCTTCACGCCTGACGCCGTGGCGTCATAGTCCTGATAACGCTCATTGAGCACAGCACGCGCCCAGCAAAAAACGGCGTTGTGGTAGTGCCGGATACGCTCGCTTTTGCCGTCCAGCATATCCGCCGGAACCTCAGCCAGTGCCCGGTAGCCCAGCAATTGCTGGCGGTTGCGGAAGTCGTACAGCTCAGCGTTAACCTCAGAAATAGCCGTCAGCACAACCTGCTTTAAACGCGGCTGCGTCACCGTGCCGTCAGTTCGCATCACACTGCGAAATTCCGACAGGTCCACATCAGGCCAGAACGGCGTATTTTTGATGACCTCCGCCTGTTCCGGCACCTGTTCGGGCGCAACAAACTTCATGCGGCTTTCTCCTGAATAAGTGGGCGGTGGACGGAATTTTGATGTGGCAGTGCCTTTCGCCATCCCGTGCCGCCCGTGCGCGGGGCACGTTCTTTAGCGGCTGTCATTGCGCAGTCTGCGCTCCAGCTGCTGCTTTTCTTTTTTCACACCGCAGCGGGGATCAAGCTGCAGCGCATGGGTAAGGTGATTCAGGGCAGACGCCGGGTTGCTTTCGCTCAGTACAGCGCCGATGGCTTTATGCAGTCGCGCCCGCGACTGGTCCGGCATATCCAGATCGGTTGTCAGGTCCAGCGTCTGCAGAAGCAGATCGGCATCAAAACCGGCAGCAGCAAGCAGAGCGCTTTGCGCCGCGTCTGCCATTTCTTCTGCCAGCACGGTCTGCACGTTACGGTTGCCCAGCGGCATAACCCAGCCATGGCGCAGCGCATGACGCCCGATTTCCAGCGCACCGGCATAATCACCGGCGTCGATACGCCACAGCATCACGTACATCAGCACGTCATCCTGCTGCGCGCCTTCGGCAGCCAGCACGCCCTCTGCCCAGGCAGAATATTTCGGCAGCAGCTCCACCTTGATTTCCGCCTTTTTCACCGTGGACTGGACGCCCTTGAGGCGGCGGCGGTCTTCTGCCAGCTGCAGCAGCATCAGGTCATAGCCCGACGCATGGCGAACACTGCCGCCCTCACGGGCGGCCTGTTCGGCCTGAATGCGCAGGCGGTGCTGCCGTGCGGGACTCAGGCTCATGCGTTACTCCCCACCTTCCGGTGCGGCAGGCGCGCTGAAATCACCGATTTCGATGTTTTCTACCAGCGCCGCGCAGCGGTAGTCCTCGACCACATACGCCTCGTTGACGGATTCAAAGTTTTCAATCCGGTCGCGTTTCGGGTTGTCGATAACTGAACGGCGGCGGGTGTCTTCCTGCCAGTAGATGGACAGGTTATCCAGACGGGTGATCAGCAGGGCATTTGCTGGGAAGAAAGGCGCGCGCACAGCCTGCAGGCCGCCCATGCGTTTCTGGCTGATGATCAGATCGGCGGCGATTTTCTCGCTGTTGTCCTGCTCTTTGTTGACCAGCGGGAAATACTTGTCAGACAGCAGTTCACGTCCGCAGACAACAACCAGTTCGTCATCATCCTGATACTCCACATCGATCAGCTCGTTGACGGTATCCATCACCACCGCGTCAAGATTTACATACTTACCACCCGGACCTACTTTTACCGGTTCTGCAGTAGTGGTGCCGTCTTCTGCGGTTTTGCTGCCCATGACGTGATCCGGCGCGTCTTCGCGGATTTTCTGCAGCCAGCCTTTATTGACGTCCTGCAGCAGCGGGTTTTCAGCACGGTTGGAGGTTTTGGCGCGCTTCACGCCGTTAAAGCCGATCATGATGCGGTCCAGCGCCTGACGCTTGACGATGGCGTTGCGAATACGCACCTGGAAGTCCTGGAATTTCGCCCACAGGTCCAGTTTTGCGTAGGTCAGCACCGTATCAAAGTTGGTCTGCTCGCATTTGTATTCCACGTCTTCCATCAGCGTCGGATCGGTAGGCTCACGCTCTTTGGTGGTGGTATCGGTGGTTCCGGCAATGGTGCTGCCCACGCCCAGCCCCAGCAACTGTCCTGACTGCTCAGTGACCGGCGTGATGTTAATCAGCGTCAGGAAAGCGGCGGACTGCTGGATCTGGTCTTCCAGCGTCTGCTGCACGGACGGCTCCACGGTAAACTTGCTGGACAGTTCTTCAACTTCCACACCGTTCAGGCGCGCCAGTTGCTGCAGGTAAGCGTTAAAGGCAAAGCGGGTTTTCTTTTTCATCGGGTTTTATGCTCCATCAGCAATTGGTCAGGGTGCCTGCCGGTGCGTCACCGCCCGGCGCGCGCTGGCGGTAATCTTTGCGGCTGTCTTCACGGCTCAGCTGCTGCTGTAACTCGGCAAAGGCGGTCTGCTGCTCCTGCAGGGAGGACTCCAGCTCAGAAAGGCGCTGGTCCTGATCGGACAGGGATTTATCAGTGCGCTCGCTCAGGATCTGCTGCTCAGTAGCGACCAGCTCCACGGCTTTATGCACATCAGAGAATCGCGCATCGTCGGTCTGCTCTTTTTTGGTGAACAGCGCGGTGACGCGGGCAAAGAGGGATGGCTTTTCGTCCTGGGCTTCTTCAAGTTCGATCAGCGTTTCAACCGCTTCCGAAAACAGGTTTTCAGGGTTCTGCTTACGGTTTGCCAGCGGGTTATGTGCGGCGCTGGCGCTGAAAGCCAGCATTTCGGTGCCAAGGCTCGCAGGATCGTCTGTCGCCCCCAGCCCCACAAGGTAGGCTTTGCCGGTGTCGGCAAACTTAGTGCTGACCTCCATGGAGGTGAAAAGCTTCTGGCCTTTTTTCACCAGATCCACCAGGGCGTCAGTGGGTTCGATATCGGCATAAAGTGCCATCTTGCCCGCCAGCGGGCCGTCCTGGATTTCTTCTGCAACCAGCCCCGTCACCCTGCCATAGCGGTTAAACGTGCTCTCCGGCAGATAAGACTTGATGTGCTCAAGGTTAATCAGCGCGGTATAGACCGTCGGGTTGTAGCTGGCAGCCATCTGTACCAGCCATTCACGCTGGATCTCGCGCCCGTCAGTGGTGGCACCTTCCACCCCGATACGGAAACGCTTTGCTTTCACTGTCATGAGCCGTGCTCCGTTAGAAATAACTTACTGGAGCCTTATGTTTGCGGTGATGGGGGGAGTGAGACAACGCGCTGTATTTGTACGGTAAACCACACAAAACGCAGCCGGGGAAAGCCGCCATACAAGGCCGTATGTTTGGGCCATGAACACGACACTGACCCCCGCAGACCTCGATCCCCGTCGGCAGGCCATGCTGCTGTACTTTCAGGGATACCGCGTAGCCCGCATTGCTGAAATGCTGGGCGAAAAAGTTGCAACCGTTCACAGCTGGAAAAAACGCGACAAGTGGGGCGACTATGGGCCGCTGGATCAGATGCAGCTCACCACCGCCGCACGTTACTGCCAGCTCATCATGAAGGAGCAGAAAGAAGGGAAAGACTTCAAGGAAATTGACCTGCTGGCGCGCCAGTCAGAGCGCCACGCCCGGATCGGCAAATTTAACGACGGCGGGAACGAAGCTGATTTAAACCCGAAAGTAGCCAACCGTAACAAAGGTCCGCGCAGGCAGCCGGAAAAGAACGTTTTCACCGACGAACAGATCGAAAAGCTGGAAGAAGTCTTCCACGCCTCTATGTTCGACTATCAACGCCACTGGTTTGAAGCCGGGAAAACAAACCGCATCCGCAATCTGCTCAAGTCGCGCCAGATTGGTGCCACGTTTTATTTTGCCCGTGAAGCATTGATTGACGCCCTGCTGACCGGACGCAACCAGATTTTCCTTTCTGCCAGTAAGGCCCAGGCACACGTCTTTAAGCAGTACATCATCGACTTTGCAAAAGAGGTTGATGTGGAGCTGAAAGGCGATCCGATGGTGCTGCCCAATGGCGCAGCCTTGTACTTTCTCGGCACCAACGCCCGCACGGCGCAGAGTTACCACGGCAACCTGTACCTTGATGAGTATTTCTGGATACCGAAATTCCAGGAGCTGCGCAAGGTTGCCTCCGGGATGGCCATTCACAAGAAATGGCGACAAACCTACTTTTCCACGCCGTCCAGCCTGACGCACAGCGCGTATCCGTTCTGGTCCGGCGCGCTGTTTAACCGGGGCCGTGCCAAAGCGGACAAGGTGGATATTGACCTGACCCACAGCAACCTTGCGCGCGGCCTGCTCTGCCCTGACGGACAGTACCGCCAGATCGTCACCGTGGAAGATGCGGTGCGCGGCGGCTGTAACCTGTTCGACCTCGACCAGCTGCGCATGGAGTACAGCCCGGACGAATACCAGAACCTGCTGATGTGCGAATTTATTGACGATCTGGCGTCAGTATTCCCGCTCAGCGAGCTGCAGGCGTGCATGGTGGACAGCTGGGAAGTCTGGACTGATTTTCAGGCGCTGGCGCTGCGCCCGTTTGGCTGGCGGGAAGTTTGGATCGGTTACGACCCGGCGAAAGGTACGCAGAACGGTGACAGCGCAGGCTGCGTGGTAATGGCACCGCCCACTGTACCGGGCGGGAAGTTCCGTATTCTGGAGCGTCATCAGTGGCGCGGGATGGACTTCCGCGCCCAGGCGGACGCGATCAAAAAGCTGACGCAGCAGTACAACGTGACCTATATCGGCATCGACTCGACCGGCGTCGGGCACGGTGTTTATGAGAACGTAAAAGCGTTCTTTCCCGCGGTCCGGGAGTTTGTCTACAACCCCAACGTCAAAAACGCCCTGGTGCTCAAGGCCTACGACATTATCAGCCACCGCCGTCTGGAGTTTGACGCCGGACACACCGACATTGCGCAGTCTTTCATGGCAATCCGCCGCGCCACCACCGCCAGCGGCAACCGCCCCACCTACGAAGCCAGCCGCAGCGAAGAAGCCAGCCACGCAGATTTGGCCTGGGCAACAATGCACGCACTGTTTAACGAACCGCTGCAGGGCGAATCCGCCAATACCAGCAATATTGTGGAGATTTTTTGATGGGTAAGAATAAGAAAAACCGCACTCCAGTTAAGAACAACAGCGGCACCTCTGCAGAAGCATTCAGCTTTGGCGACCCGATCCCGGTTCTGGACCGCCGCGAACTATTGGACTATGTGGAATGTGTGCAGATGGACAGATGGTATGAACCGCCGGTCAGCTTTGACGGGCTGGCTCGCACCTACCGTGCCGCCGTGCACCACAGCTCACCGATTGCCGTTAAACGCAATATTTTGACCAGCACCTTTATCCCGCATCCACTCCTGAGCCAGCAGGCTTTCAGCCGCTTTGTGCAGGATTATCTGGTGTTTGGCAATGCTTATCTGGAAAAGCGCACCAACCGCCTTGGCGGCATTCTGTCTCTGGAGCCGTCGCTGGCGAAATACACCCGCCGGGGCGTGGATCTCGATACCTACTGGTTTGTGCAGTATGGCATGACCACGCAGCCCTACGAGTTCACCAAAGGCAGCATCTTTCACCTGATGGAACCGGACATTAACCAGGAGATCTATGGACTACCGGGTTACCTTTCTGCCATTCCATCAGCCCTGCTAAACGAGTCTGCCACGCTGTTCCGCCGGAAGTACTACATCAACGGCAGCCATGCGGGATTTATCATGTACATGACCGACGCAGCGCAGAACCAGGAGGACGTGAACAACATCCGCCAGGCTATGAAAAGCGCCAAAGGACCGGGCAACTTCCGCAACCTGTTTATGTACTCGCCCAACGGCAAAAAGGACGGGATTCAGATAATCCCTCTGTCAGAGGTGGCGGCAAAGGATGAGTTTCTGAACATCAAGAACGTGAGCCGCGATGACATGATGGCAGCGCATCGCGTGCCGCCGCAGATGATGGGGATTATGCCTAGCAATGTTGGTGGGTTTGGGGATGTGGAGAAGGCGGCAAATGTGTTTGTGCGGAATGAACTTTTACCTTTGCAAAAAAGGATGCAAGAGTTTAATTGTTGGATAGGAGAAAACATAATCACATTTGATAATTATATTTTATAGATTCCAGTTTATAACTAACGCCTGCCTAGGCAGGCGCCTTTTTATTTAAAACGCGTTGCAATATCTGCTGCTTCGATGACTGTTGCTTTTTTTGTATTATCGCCAGAACGATAATAAATATCTCCATTATAACTAGAATAAGATGCTAGAAGTGGGATTGTGATAACTATAACTCCATAACCATAAAAGTCGTTATAGTCAATCAAACTTACAACTTGTGATTTAAGAGGCTCGCTCAAATCAGATTTTTTTAACTCATCACAAAAGCGCCTATAATACTCCTCCATTGATATACCGAGTTTAACAGCCTCTCTTTTAACGCCAACCACGCTTCTCTCACCAACAATATGTGCATCTATATCATCAAGCTCTTTTACTCTACTTGTATCACTTGGTTTATCTGTTACACCAATCAATAACTTACCAACCACACCGTTTTTGTTACCTTTCCCGATGTTAGCAATAGCGCAAATTGTGGAGAATATTTTCTCATGAATGCCATTATCAACAGTTCGCTCCCCCCCCAACATCAACAAACCCTGTTTCAGTTCATAGTTTGCAAGTTCTATTTCAGATCTTCGCAAAATATCCTCGATATCAACCGTATTGTGAGAATTATATATATGACTACTATCTGCGCTATCAATAAAATTATCTTTAATCAAACCAATGATAGAATTAATATTCTTTCTTCTTTCTTCCCCGCCTGTAGCTGATCTTTTAGTATCCAGTCGAGTAACTATATTATTAAGATTATCTTTTATACCTTTATAATTATTAATCTTCTTGTTTTCTTTAATAAGTAATTCGTGAAATGCAATAAATAACACAGCAAATATCGCTGGAAATGCATTTGTAGTACGTTTAGTAAAGATTAAATCCCTGAGTTTAATATCTCCATCACTATTACATACCTTTGTTATCTCTTGTATACAGAACTTAAACTCTTCTGAAAATTTCCCTTCACCATAAACATTAATAGCAGAGCTAATACGGCTATACTCATCATCTTCATTATTATAAATCTGATCAAGCGCATCTTTGGAACGATCTATTAACTTACCACCAACAATACAAGCTGCTATATCTGCAATGCATTGCTCATCCATACTGTCACGAAGATCTGTTGAACGTAAAATCCCATGTTTTACCCAAAATACTTCTTCCGATTGAATTTGATACCCATGTTTAGTTAGCGGCAAATCAATACTAATAGATGGCATTTGCTCTAAAAGCAATATGTCGTCAGATACATCCCCCCTAATGGAACAGGCAATATCTCTAACCATATTTGAAAATTTATTTTGTATACCAGCCTGACGCCTTTCTTGATCACTAAGTCTATGTCCGTATGTATTAATTCTATCAAAAACATCATTTATTTCGTTCTCAGTTGCATTACGCATAATGGACATGGCAAGAGAATAATCCAATAACTGAGTAACCTCGCGCTGACTTAAAAGATCATCAGCTTTGACCGCAGTAAACTTACCTTCATCTGCTCGATTTTTCGCGGTTGGAAAAGCATCCAGATTAAAACGCTTTCCATCAAGTGATTCATATCCTGTTTCGATGAAAGACATTATTGCATGTAATCTTTGCAGACCATCTATTATTTCATATGTACCAGGATCATTTTCCCTTTCCGCAAGAAGAACTGCAGGAATTGGATATTTTTTTTGTATAGACTCAATTAATTTTTGTTTCTCTATTGCAGTCCAAACTAATTTTCTTTGATAACGTCTATTAACAAATATCTTACCTTCAGTAAACCATGAATAAATGGTTTGTATAGAAGTTGTTTGTGGTAATAGTTCAGCCATGAAACAAAATCCTTCTTTTTGGGTAGTATTTAATAATATAAAAACTTAAAAAGTTTAAGTTACCATCAAAAATGATGGTAGCAACAAAAAGATACCACTTTTGTAAAATTTTGTTCAGATTTTCATATCAGCGCGCGCTCGTATCCCCGCCACGCCTGCCCGCTTTATGTAGTGGTTTTCATGCACCTGCATGATCTACGCAAAAGCCCGCCAGAACTGGCGGGCCTTAACACAAAAGATCCTCAAACGATCATGCGATCTCATGCAGCATAGACATGCGCGTTTATGCAGAATGTGCAAAATCGTAACATAGTCCGTAAGCGTGAAACCTAGAACGTGACAGCCTTGTCAAAGCCAGAAATAATTGTATAAGAAATAGACGAGTTATCAGCCTTGTTCACTTTGAACTTGGCACCTTTGTAAGCGATAACATCACTTCCCTTAGAATCTACAGAAAAATCTGTTGTAAATGCTGCACGAGCCATATCGTTTGCAAATTCACGATAGGTGAACTTCATTACACCGCCTGCATTTCCATTGTATTCGATAGTCTTAACCAATGAGTTACTCACTCGACACAGTCCATCAGGAACACGTTTGATAGAAATTTCTGATGCAGTATAAGAAGTGCCATTTGGCGGTGATATCTCATTTTTTGCAGCATCGTAACTAACATAATCAACATAGTTACCGATTTGCCCATAGAGATTTTTTAACGCAACAGCTTGAGGGTTATGATAATTGCGGTAAATTCCATTCCCCTCACTGCAATATGTACCAGCAGCGATAGAAGACAATGCACCATTAGCCGCACCAAGTTCTAGTACGTCCGTTTTAAATCCAGTAGCAGATGTGATAATGGGATCGCCCATGTAGGCGGTAGCACTTTGCCCAATAGCAGGCTTCACCACTTCAATAGCAGTGATATTTCGGTTAGAAGCATGTGGCACGCAACCAGTTAGGATTACAGCAAGAGATATTGTTAACGCTACATTATTAATTTTCATTTTTAGCCTATTATTCTTTTCTTGACGAAAAACAAGGCGATATCTGATTGACATCGCCTCTCACTCATATGTAACCCTTTTTGATTAGTAAAAACAAGCGTCTATTGACAAAATC
This sequence comes from Salmonella sp. SAL04214, assembly GCF_046550615.1. Classification (NCBI taxonomy): domain Bacteria; kingdom Pseudomonadati; phylum Pseudomonadota; class Gammaproteobacteria; order Enterobacterales; family Enterobacteriaceae; genus Salmonella; species Salmonella sp. SAL04214. The sequence goes on along the minus strand of NZ_JBGDXT010000015.1, from coordinate 16,350 downwards.
AATGTAGCCAGCTGTCGTCTTCCCACACCTTCTGCATAATTTTCATCACTTGTTTTCTTTCTTCATCCAGTTGCAATCCGGTCAGTTCCACACCGTTAGAGCTACCTTTGCGGATACGAATTACCGTTTTGGGATACAGGGGGCGCAGATTGCGGTAAAGCTCGGATTCAAGGGCGTCCAGGGTAGACTGGCTAATCTTCTGCTCTTTATCGATCATTATTTCAATGCGCATAAAAGTCACCTCAATTGATGACATCCATTGAGCGGTTGTATTCGTGGGTTCTGATTTTTGCCATGAGTTCATCTGTCAGTTCAGAAACCCACTGCAGGGCCAGCCCCTTCTCTTCATCACTACACTCACTAGCCGCTACAAGCTTAAGAAAAAAATCAATGCGCTGGAGCTTCAAAGACTCCAAAAAATAGTCCTGCATCTTTCCTCCTATGACACCACAAGCAATACTGTACACATAACCACTGTTTATATTTACAGTATATAATAATCTTACTGATGTAAAACGTTTTTTACGTTCATCAGCCTGATATGCCTGGTATTATTAAGAGCACGAATTGTTAACCCGCGTAATTAATACTGGTTCCGCCACTTATCATCTTCCTTCAGACGCTGGTTCCGATAGAAGATACGCAGGCCTGCTCCTGATGGAATACTGCCACCGCGAAGGAGCAAATCGACTTCTTTCTCGCTGCCATCAAATCCTCTGGACTTCAGTTCATAGACGAGCTGCTGATGCTGATGATCTGTAATTCGCTGTTTGTAGTCTTTACGCCTTTTCGGTTTAACCAGGCGCAACCTTGCTGCCAGCTCCCGGCGATCTTTTTTGCTCATACTGTACAGGTAATCGTGCAATTCCTTGTCATCCATGCGGGTAATGTCCGTTCTGGTGCCCCCATCAGCTGATTTATCTTTCTCCTGTTGGTTCAAATTTTCAGCAAGGGGACAGTTATTGCCACGAGTCCAAGGGGCGCAAGCGCCCTGGTCGGCTGCCGCCTCCTGAACGTCAACGGCCTTACGAACCTTTTTCCACTTCATCGCGTGCGTGCAAATCTTGCCCTCTGCAATCGGGGACCAGATGCCATAGATACGGATACCGTGATCGCCGTAGGCGCTCGGCTCGTCGTTATGCTCATATGCCGTGCGGACAAGGTGATGTTTGCGGGGAACCAGCACACCGCCCTGCTTTATGATGTAGGTGGCAAAGCAGCCCGCATCAGCCGCCGCCAGTACTGCATCCAGACGCGGGTTATCCAGTACCGGCGCGCCCGCTTTGCGTTCACCCTGCACTCTCGCCGCCTGACCAGCCAGCAGGCGCAGTTCGCGGTATGCCTGACGCCCCGGAATACCAAAGAAACGGAACTGCTGGACACGATGCAGTGACGCCCAGGCGCTGACATGCTCGGCGCTGTCACGCAGTGATCTGCCGGTTTCTTTGCTGATTTCTTTAGCCAGCCCGCGCCCGTCGATATTCTTGCTGATGTACTTGGCGATGTAGCTTGTCGGCGTACCCTTGCGCGGGTTGATTAGCTCGGACTTAAAGCGCGGCCCGGTATTGGCGCCCAGCTCCTCGCGGTCTGCACGGATGGCAAACTTACGCAGCAGCGCGGTGATGGAACGGCGGTCTTTTTTGCGCATGAAGCACAGAAGATGCCAGTGTACGGTGCCGTCATGGTGCGGCTCTGCAACGCGGACGCCATACCAGCGCAGCCCGGCCTTGTGCATTGCCTTGCGAAAAGCAGCGAACGTATCAACCAGATAGTCACTGCTCTGCCGGACCGTGGCACTGGTCCACTTCGGATTAGGTCTGCCGTTGTTGAGGGTTGCATGGAAGCGTGACGGGCAGGTGATGGTATAAAACACCGCGCAGTCTCCGCGCATTTCCGCTATCAGCTCCAGCCCCTTAACACAGGCCATCATTTCATTACGGCGGTGTGCCGGGTTACTGTTGCTGGCGTTCACCACGTCTTCCATGTCCAGCGTGTCGCCATCTTCGTTGACCAGCTCATGCGAGCGGAAGAACTCCAGCGATTTGCGGCGCTGCTCGCGTTTGTGGATCATGGCTTCATAGCTGACATACGGGGACGCTTTCTTGTTGACCAGGCAGACGGCGCGCAGCTGTTCCTCCCGCCACTCGCAGCGCATCTGCCACAATTTGCGATACCACCAGTCCGCACACAGCATACGCGCCAGCGACGGTGGGATCAGTTCATAAGGCACCGGCTTGCGGCGGCGCTTTTTGCGGCGTAACTGCTCAAACGCAGGCGGGATGACCTCAAGGCGCATGGCCTCTGCAGCAACCCTTTCCCATGCCTGACGAATTTCTTCTGGTTTAACATCATCACTGACAAACAGATCACCGCAGGCTGCATCAAGACACATGCTCATATGTGCCGCAACCAGCGTGGATAGGCGTTTGACCTGCTCCTGATTCATTTCAGGGAGTACCAGCAGCCCCTCCAGCCCGTCGTGGCTCGCCATGAACCGGAAAGACGCAGACACCTGGCTGTCACGCACGCGCTCCAGCCGCTCAAGACACGGCCTGATTGTTTCGCGCAGGTAGCGGGAATAAGCTTTTGCTCTGCCCAGGCTATGGAAATATTTAATCCGTTCAAGTAGCGGCTTGCTGATATGCGCCGGTTGGGCGCCCACGTCGGCAATAATGACCAGATCGGGATTAAAACGCTGCTGCTCACGCGCCGTTTTGGCATGGCTAATCAGCCGCTCCTGCTCCATTTCACGCTGGACAGGATCACGGGATTCATTGAAGAAATAGCGTTCCCAGACCTCATCGCTCAGCGTCTCACGGCGCAACTGCTCCTGCTCGTTATCCGCAGCGTAAAGAGCGATCAGGTTTGAAAGCGCAGACTCCGGCGCAACTTCCGCCGGGTCCAGATACGGGTTAACCGCTTTTTTTGGGGTATTCCATGGAAAGGCTGCGGCGGCCTCATTCGAGCCGCCGGTGGTTTGTACATAATGTAATGTGATTTTACTCACTGCCACGCCCGCACCTCAGTTTCCACCGAGACATCAGGACCAGACGCCAAATCAACACCGAACCAGCATACTGATTTCGTAGCGATGATTTCTGATGCAGATTTACCATCACCTGCAGCCACACCCATGCTGCGCTTTGCGGTGATGCGGCGGAGGGTGAAATTACGATATAAGGAACGTGTCAGAGAGGTGTCGCTGTTGGACACAATAACCGGATGACCTTCTGATGAACGGCGTTCAAGAATAGACGCCAGATGGTACTGATAGTCCCCGGTAAAACCGGCAGTGTGATAACCGCTAAATGTGCCGTCATATGGCGGATCACAATAAACCACATCCCCCGCCCGCAGCATTGCCAGCGTCTCATCATAACTGGCGCAGATAAACGTTGCGCGTTGTGCCTTTTCTGCAAAAGTACGTATTTCATTTTCAGGGAAGTACGGATTTTTATAATTACCGTAAGGGACATTAAAATGACCGCTCAGGTTATAGCGGCACAGCCCACGATAACCATGGCGATTGAGATAAAGGAAATATACTGCTTTCATGAAATCAGTTATTTCAGATGAATGATTAAATTCATGTCTAATGTTGTAATAAGCAACTTCTCTATTCGCAATCGCAAAAATATTTTTTGCTCGTGATATGAAAGCTTCACAATCAAGGGCGATTTTTTTATAGAGATTGATAAGGTCGGGGTTAATATCCGCGACAAGATAATGAGGATAGTCTGTTGTCATCATCACAGCACAGGAACCGGCGAACGGCTCCACCAGTCGCTGACCTGCAGGCAGATGCTTAATCAGTTCCGGCATGATGGCGGTTTTATTTCCCGCCCATTTCAGGATGGTGCTCATTTAGCACCACCTTTAGCCAGAGCACGGACAAGCCCTAACGTCATTTTGCAATCAGCTAAAGCACGGTGCGCCTTATCTTCAACCACAACACCTTCATGCGCAGCAGCATCAACCAGCTTATGCCATTTATAGCCATTAAATCGTCCCGGCTCGCCTCGATACTCTGCATAAAGCTTCATCGCGCAAACAGAATGAGCAGCAAGCATCCATGGCGCACCTTCAGAAGGTCTTTCATTCAATGCGTAGGTCTGACGAATTAACCGGAGATCAAAATCGGCGTTATAGATAACAAACCCAAAGCGACGAAATATTTCCTCCACTGCCCCGCATATATCAGTCCAGGCAGGGGCAAAAGCAACCATTTCATTAGTAATTCCATGAATGGCTATTGCTTCATCAGGGATAGGCTTAGTTGGCTTAATAAGCGTATTAAGCATAATAAACCCATGACTATCAATAATGCATATTTCAACTATTTCCGCATCATCACCCAACCCGGTCGTTTCGGTATCAATAAATAAGTAGTCATTATCAAGCCATTGATTTGCACGTTGGCTAATTGTCATCTTATCGGTATTCATACAGCACCTCCGTTGTAGTGTTTGCCTTTCAGCTCTGCGATTTCCTGACAGGTGACGCAGCACTGCACACCCGGAATGGCGCGGCGGCGTGCTGGCGGGATCGGTGCATCGCAATCAATGCAAAGAACACGTGAAACGCCCGGCGTTCTGTTGCGGGCGGTGTGGATATGGCGCTGGCGTTCTTCTTCAACGCGCTGCTGTACAAGGTCCATTGAATCAGCCATCAGTGGATCTCCTGCGCTTCGTTCTGAATGTTTTCAGCCGCAATACGCAGCAGCTCCGCCGCTTCAACGTGGTTAAGCTGGCGTGACGTGATATGGCAGGCCAGGCTATCAAGACGGGCTGCCATTGCCGCAGCACGTGCCCGGCGCTCTTCCATCCGTGCATCAGTCAGCATCTGGTTAAGGCCAGCATCATCTGGTCCTGTTTTGGTGATACGGGTTTCAATATTTCGCATTGTTGTTTCTCCTGAATTTGGACAATAAGAAGCCCGGCGGATTTACGCCTTTAATTTCGGTTGTGGGTTAATTCGGCATGGCTAGCCGATTTGGAAATAAACTCACCACTGTACGGAAATGGTTCATTGCTTTAATCAGCTCCCGCTTTTCGTCAGTCGTCAGCTCACTAACATTGACGCTATGACGTTCCGCCGGAATCTTTGCCATAAAGAATATTGCGGCTAGTGCGCGTTTATTCTGCTCATGGTTAATATCCCGTTGGTCCCGCATATCGCTAATAAAGCGCTCCAGTTCTGAATCAATATTTAAGCCAAACACTTTCGCCCTTAATTCCGCGATGTGGTTTAACCCATTAAGGCGGAGGCCAGCGCTTAGCGGAACAGTCGCAGCATCGCCTTCAATAGCCATGGTTTCCCCTGCTTTTTAGTGGACAGCTCAGCCAGCAACGCATCCTGAGAGCGGCACGGATGCCAGCGCTTGCCATCCTTCCCCATAATCCAGCCATGACCGCAGTGCATTGCAGGACTTTTCTTAACAAGCAGTGATGCAAAAGATGGTTCTTTAGTCAGCATAACCACCTCAGATCAGACCGAACGAAGCGCCGAGGCCCGTCACGGTATCTACTGCGCTTGCCATCGCCGGATTCGCCTGCAAACGCGCATGTAATGAAACTGCGGTGAGTGCCATCAGGCGCGTGACAGAGTTGATGCTGTTGATAACATCGCGGCGGCCCGCACTGGTTTTTACATCACCGGATACTGCGCCTGCAGCTACTCGCCCAATTTCCGCAGTTGCACTCATGACGTAATGCGGCAGGTTCTCTTTTGCCACTTCATTCAATGGCACACACGGCAGGCAATGGATTTGAGCCAGAAAACCATCAACCAGCGTTGAGTCTTCTGTGATATCAGTCAGCAGCCAGATCTCCGGCGGCGTAAGTTGATGCGGTTGCTCCGGGTTCAGCTTATTGCGCAGCGTCTGGACATTCATTCCTGCGCGTTCTGCCAGCTTCGACATATTGTGACGCAGCGCGAAAGCCCGGCAGGCTTCGTCAAAGTGTGGATGTTTGGAAATCTTATAATCAAACATGTAAGCCCCTTAGAAAGTTCTCATAATCGAACTTACTGACCAACAATGACGCGGAAGTTGGAATGACCAAGAGACTCACGAACCTGGTCGGTTTTGTACATCAGGTACCGCAGGCTTACACGTCCTTTATTTTTTTCTTTCTTCACCATGTACTTAGCAAGCTTACCATGGTGAATTTTTTGATACACGGAGCCACGGGAGATACCTTCCCACTCCGCGAACTCAGCAGGCGTTGCCATCTCTTTTGGTACACGAATTGAAATATCAGTGCTCATAGTGCAATATCTCTCGGTTAAGGTTTGGTTTACGTCGTTTTATCTTGTTTTATTTGATTCAATAATTGATACACCGAGATACTACGATCCAATTTTTGATACGTCAATAGGATTGAAAAATGATACAGGTGAAAGCTGGCGAGAATACCGGGGGAAGAGAGGCTATACATAGGTTAATGGCTGCCTACGATTTTAAGTCCAGACAACAACTGTGTGATCACCTAGGTGCATCCAAAAGTACCATGGCAAACAGATACTTAAGAGATAGTTTTCCGGCGGAATGGGTGATTCAGTGTGCTTTAGAAACGGGAGTTTCGTTACTGTGGCTCACTACCGGACAGGGAGAGCCAGGTTCAAATATTGACCATAAAAAAGATATCAATTTCGTGAACTCCGCCAAAGTTAAACCTCTTTCGGAACTTGTTTCCCCTGAAATTGACAAGGCAACTCTCAACGGTGGTTTATTGGTTGAGGCAGGAAAAGCAATCATTGATACCAGCCTGCTTCCCTCAGACTCAGGCGACCTATTGTTAGTTAATACTGCTGGAGATTCTTATTTAGTAGACCGCAGCCAGACTCCACCAGTTAATGGCATATGGTTGGTAGATATCGACGGAATAAAAAGTATCGTTAAGTTAACACGTCTACCAGGAAACAGATTGGTGGTGCATCAAGACGAATCATCCTTTGAGTGCAGCCTAGACGACATTGAGGTAGTGGGCCGCGCTTTAAAAATAATCAAGAGCCTCTAACTTATGAGCATCAGAAAACAGCCTAACGGAAAATGGTTGTGTGAATGCTACCCGAACGGACGGGATGGCAAGCGTGTACGCAAGCAATTTGCGACTAAAGGCGAGGCCATAGCATTCGAAAACCACACCATGGATGAGGTGAACAAAAAACCGTGGCTGGGGGAGAAGGAAGATCGGCGGCATTTGTCAGAAGTGATTGATCAGTGGCATTCACTTTATGGGCAGACGCTGGCAGACCCCAAACGCCTGATGGCAAAACTCAGCATTATTTGTAATGGCTTGGGCGATCCCATTGCCTCAGAGTTAACCGCAGGCGATTTTACGAAATACAGGGAAGCACGGTTAAAAGGTGAAGTAAAAAATGAAGATGGCGTGCTTATGTCGCCAGTTAAGCCCCGTACGGTAAACCTTGAACAACGTAACCTATCATCTGTTTTTGGCACACTGAAAAAGCTGGGCCACTGGTCAGCACCCAACCCGCTCGCTGGGCTGCCAACATTCAAAATCGCAGAGGGCGAACTGGCGTTCCTGGCACCGGAAGAAATTAAACGTCTACTGGATGCCTGTGCTGATTCTCAGAGTCCCAGTTTGCTGATGATTGCAAAAGTATGCCTGGCAACTGGCGCCCGATGGAGTGAAGCTGAAAACCTGCAGGGCCATCAGCTATCAAAATACCGCATCACTTATACCAAGACGAAGGGCAAGAAAAACCGTACCGTGCCAATATCTCAGGATCTGTATGACGAACTCCCCAAAAACAGAGGGAAGCTATTCACGCCATGCAGAAAAGCTTTTGAGCGTGCAGTAAAAAGAGTTGGTATTGAGCTACCAGAAGGCCAATGCACCCACGTGCTGCGCCATACCTTCGCCAGCCACTTTATGATGAACGGCGGAAACATACTGGTACTGCGCGATATTCTGGGCCACGCAGATATAAAAATGACGATGGTTTACGCTCACTTTGCCCCTGACCACCTCGAAGACGCAGTGACGAAAAATCCGCTTCACAACCTCAATTGGAAACGCTAATTTATGGCGGCATTTTGGCGGCAGGGCATTAAAAACGCGTAAAACGGACGAACACTGAATAATATTAACCCGCTGTTTTTAAACGCAATACACTGTTTTTACTATACTAAAAATGGTATGTAGGAATTTCGGACGCGGGTTCAACTCCCGCCAGCTCCACCACTTTTTAGTTGTTTGAAGTACAATGAAGTCTACTAAGCCCGCATGGAACCAGCCTTGCGGGCTTTTTTACGTCTATAGTAGTCTAGTGAGAATTGCTGAGAACTATCACTTATGGCACCCTGAATGGGACCCACAACGAAGGGTCCTAAAATCGAGGGTCCCAAAATGGCAAAAATCGCTAAGAAGCTCACTGACACTGAAATCAAAAGCACCAAGCCAGCCGACAAAGAAATCAACTTGTTTGACGGAGATGGTTTGATACTACGAATCGCTCCCCTCTCGAAAGGAGGGAAGAAGAATTGGTATTTCAGGTATGCAGTGCCAGTGACCAAAAAGCGAACTAAAGTAAGCTTAGGAACCTATCCTCATCTTACACTTGCCAAGGCACGAGCTTTACGTGAAGAATACCTTTCCTTGCTTGCCAATGGCATTGATCCTCAAGTCCATAACAACGATAAAGCTAATGCCTTAAAGAACGCCACTGAACATACTCTCCAAGCCGTGGCAAGGAAATGGTTGGAGGAGAAGGTAAAGACCTCAGGTATCTCACAAGACCATGCAGAAGACATCTGGCGAAGCCTGGAGAGAAATATCTTTCCCGGCTTGGGTAATGTTCCTGTCAATGAGATTCGACCCAAACTCTTAAAGCAACATCTTGACCCTATTGAGCAACGAGGAGTCCTCGAAACTTTACGGCGAATCATTTCCCGCCTGAATGAAATTTTCCGCTATGCAGCAACAGAAGAACTCATAGAGTTCAATCCGGCTGACAACCTGGGGCAACGGTTCAGTAAGCCTAAAAAACAGAATATGCCAGCATTACCCCCTTCCGAATTACCCCGCTTTCTATTGGTGTTAAACAATGCCTCTGTCCGTTTGGAGACTCGATTGCTGATTGAATGGCAGTTACTGACCTGGGTTCGTCCTGGTGAAGCTGTACGCACAAGATGGGCTGATATAGATATCGATAATTCAGTGTGGAACATCCCAGCTGAGTTTATGAAAATGAAGAAGCCTCACAAAGTTCCACTAAGCAAAGAAGCTTTGAGAGTCCTGGAGTCAATGAAAGCGATAAGTGGGCATCGTGAATGGGTGTTTCCAAGCATAAAGGCTCCTCTTAACCATATGCATGAACAAACAGCTAATGCGGCCATAATCCGTATGGGCTTTGGGGGAGAGCTTGTAGCCCATGGAATGAGATCAATAGCACGTACGGCCGCAGAGGAGTCTGGTAAATTCAGAACAGATGTCTTAGAAGCGGCCCTTGCCCACTCGAAGAAAGATGAAATAATTGCAGCTTACAATCGTGCTGAGTATCTCGCTGAACGAGTTGGTCTCATGCAGTGGTGGAGTGATTATTTGCGGTCTCAAAGACACAAAAGTATTGCGGCCTGAATAAAAAAATTTTTAAAGAAAACAATAGAATACTCAAAAATAAACTCTCTGTATATTGTACCTATTATACTTCTTTAAAAATCAAAGGATATCAATGTATATGCAGAGATGCACCCTTAATAAATGTTTCAACTAAAGATCCAATATATGAAACCAATATACACAACATGTAAAGATGATGCCTATGCTTAGTAAGCATCTTTACACAATGAATTCACTGCCATTCATTTTTTAGCAATCCGATCAAACCTTGATTTTGTCAAATTTCAGTTTAGATAAAACACTAATCTTATACAAAACTTCATTGAAGGAACAATTCCCCCCCTGAAAATTAACCATGAAACCTTCTACTTCAAATCAGCCAGTTCTTTTTCTTTTATAAATTTTGTTTTCACCCCCAACAAACTATATATATAACCACCACGTTCAATTAACCTATCATCGTTTGTTAGGAAGTAATCAGCTTTCCAAGCATGTGCTAAATGCTGAACATCCTGGTAGCTCGATAGTATTTTTTTCTTATCACGAACCCTTTCAGTTTTATAATTAATAATATCTAAAAATTCGCTAACTCTCTCTATAATTTCAACATAATCGAAGTCTTTATCAACACTAATTCTCCCTGCTTTCATGTCCTCTAGATCGAATTGGTTTGTTATATTCAACAAAACACTTTGTAAAAAATCGAAAAAACTGGCATTGATATCATTTATCATGATATTTTTTGTAGAATCAATAGCCATGAAAAAATCAGATATATCATCATTGATTTTTGAAACTATTCTGCTATCTTTTCGTACAAATGGATATGCGAAATAGTTTAATTTAGCTTTATAATACTTTATATTTTCAGCAACCGAAGTCGCAGGTAACCATTCAATAACTCTATTAACCAAAGTATAAAACTCTTCTTTCACATAGCGTATTTCATTATTAACCTTGGAAATAAAAACACCATTTGTAAGTTTTAATACTTGTGCCAAGTATAAATTAAAATATACATAATCCATTTTAATCCCATCTTCAACCAAATAAGGACTAAACACAAACACATACTCACCACTTTCTTTTAAAGAATTCAAAAGCGACCGGAGTTTTTTATTTTTCTCAGAACAATATGCACTAATAATATTTTGATCTATATATACAACTTTTTTATTGTGAAGTAAATTCTCTGCATCAACTTGCTCATACTCTATTAGCTGATCAACAGCTAATGAAGCGTAATTTGATATGTCATCACATGATTGAATTTTTTTATAAGAAAAATACTCCACCATAAAAGCATTATAATTAGCATCAATGGAAGAGTAAAACTTTGTTAGTTCATTCCTCATATCATCATCTTTTAAAACAAAATGCATGAAACTATAGTTCTTATATAAACTACAAATAACAATCTCCATAGGGACATTACTATTAAAACCAAAAATGCGTAAAATTTCGCTATAAAAAATGTCATTATCCTTTATAAGAGTTTCGCAATTCATTTTGAAATCACTTAGCTTACTACTAATCATACAAAGATCATAATAATGCACAGAAAAATCATTATTTATTGGGAGGCTTATTTCCTTTATTTTATCAATGTTATTTTTAGTGAAATCTGAAATTACTTGTGATAAATCGCAGTATGTTTTGTATTTATCCGTATAAGTATAATCGATTAGATGATATAAATCACTACTAATTAGATCAATATACTCAGTCAATATAACCAATGCAGATTTTGATAAAATTTTAATATGGTCAATTTCCATTTGAAGTTCCTTTAAGATTAATTATTAAAATTTAGAATAAAAACCATTAAACCATTGAAGCTAATACTGATAATTTACTTATAATAACTAGAAATACAATTTCTCACATAGTTTCTAAAGGAAATCAAACTAAAATGTCTAGCACAAGTGCCTTTTGCATTTTCTGATATCCATTTTTCTTTATCATCTAACCATCTATCAACAAAATAATCTCTTAGATTTTCATCACTTATTCTTAAGCAAAAAATACAATCGCTAACTAATGCTGATGTCCCTTTAAACACAACGGTTTTTCCTAACACCCGTGTCCCGACCCGCGCAACTAAAATGTCATTTTTTAATGCAATGCCATCATAAGAATTAAAATTTGTTTCTTTTTCTGTTAGAATGCTATCAAATGATGTAGTGTGGAAATAAGGTAATCCTGAATTTCGGCATTCCTTTCCTGATTTTTTTCCTCGAAATAAAAGAAACTTATCATCAAACTCTTCGGAAGCATCAGGAAATTGGTTTTTAAAAATAAAATCCATATTAGATAAATATATCTCGCAACCATTCTTTTCAAATGCAATTTGAGATTGTTTTCTGGAAAAAACATTCCTAATATGATAGATATGGGTTTTAGCCTCTGTTTTCTTAAATGCTTTATGCTCGCATTCTATAATTTTACTTACAGAAAAGTTGTTAATCAAATACTCACGCAACCATGAATAACTTAATGAAGAAAAAAATATATCGGGTAGTATAATTGCAAGCTCACCGGAAGATTTAAGTTTTTTAAGATTTAAAAGCAAAAAAACTATCTCAGCTCTTACTTTATCACCTTTGAATTTCTTACCAGTCATATCAAAAACCAGTGAAGATATATAAGAGTTGATAACTATACTTTTGAATGGTGGGTTACATAAAGCGATATCAAAAGATGAATCGTTGATTAAATCACACAGTTCTGGCAATGTAGAATCACCGCATAAAACATTAACATCTGGATATTTACCCCTAAGATAGGAAGCATTTTTATAATCTATATCCACTGCAGTAACATGCACTTTTGGGTATTTTTTGAGCACAGCATCAATTAAAGCGCCCTCTCCGGCACTCAATTCCAAACAATTTGAAGGTCGAGCTATCTGGATTAACGCAGCAAGTTTATCACTCACTTCTCGCTCGGTATAAAACTGTTTAAATTCAACCACTTATTTTCAATCTATCGTTTGAGAAACTCTTATGCTATATTACTTTAAATACCTTTTAAAATCAAAGAGATTAAAGGATGAACAAACAAATTTCTACAGACCTTTTGGAAGGGCTTGACGGGTTTGAGTTTGAAGAACGTGCTGATTACCTTCCACCGTCTATACTTGCTAAATGGTCACCTAACAATAAACATTTTAGAGCAATACAAAAAAAACTAACACAAGTTGGAGCAAAACTCTTAGTAGGTCCTCGTGGTGCAGGCAAAACTCACTACATGAGACACGCTTATCTTGATTGCAAAGAAAACAAAAATCTTCCACTCCCTCTCTATGTTTCCTTCAATCATTATCTCCGACTTGAAACTTATATTCACGAAACATCAAATGCAATTGAAATATTTCATGCATGGGTTCTCGCAAAGATAGTATTAGCTTGTTATGATGATTATAACATTTTTCCTTTTGAGGAAATCACTATTGATGATATCAAAAACTTTATTTTGGACATTGAAAAACAAAATTATAAAACCGAGCATAATAAAGTTATAACATCGCTTAGTATTGAATCGACACAAGATATTATTGATACCTGTGCTAATAAACAAGGTCGTAAAAGAACCGTCCTTTTTTTTGACGATGCAGCCTTAACACTTACAAAAGAATATATGGTTGAATTTTTCGATATATTTCGAAGCATAAAGACATCCAGAATATCTCCAAAAGCATCTGTTTATCCAGGGACAACACAATATGGCCCAAGATTTCATGTTGGTCAGGATGCTGAACCAGTTATGATTTGGCAAGAGGTAGATCAAAGCGATTATATCAATTTCATGCTGGAACTTGTCAAAGAGAGGTTTAACAACATCCCTCAAATTGATACTGAAATAAACCAACTACTTATTTATGCTTCTTTCGGTATACCGAGGGCTTATATAAACTTAGTTAGAGCTTATAGTGAGTCGAATGCAAAAACAAAGCAATCGAAATTTAATATGGTTATTGAAGAGAGATGCAAATATTTATATGATGAGTATATATCCATAATAGACAAACTTCCCCAATATGGTGTTTATGTAAAATCCGGTTGGGATTTCTTTTATAAAATAGTTTCAGATTTAAAGGAAATCAATCACATTAACATCCGAAAAGATGGTGTTAATTATAAAAAAATTGTCTCTATTGGTATTGAAGATCTTAATACTGATAAAATTGAAAGAGTTATTAGTTTTCTCATAGAAGCTGGACTTTTGTACGATTTATCCAGTACATCACACGGAGTAGGTAGAACCTTACGAAGATTCACACCTCATTATGCTTTTTTAATTAAAGAAAAAATCTTCTCAGTAAGCAGAGGTTTTAACGCTACGAATTTAGTTACTATTTTAGATGCTCCCTCAGAAAAGCATCCTTTGAGAAGATCAATGTATTCTTTAATTACAAAACAAAACTATGAAGCAATTTCACTAACACTTCCTAACTGTTCTAATTGCGGTGCAAAAAGATTAGCAGACAATCAAAAATTTTGTCATCAATGTGGTAAGCAACTTGTGGATGAATCTGCATTTCGCTTGTGCATGAAAAAGAACTTAGTAGAACTTCCTTTGACGGATTTCCAGAAATCAGTCATAAAGCAAACAAATTTCAAAACTGTTGAAGATGTTATATCTTCCAAAAACACTGCAACTGAGTTTATGAAAGTTAAACAAGTTGCTCAAAAAAGAGCGGCAACTCTGGAATTTAAAGTAAGAACTTGGGTTAACGAATTTTTAGCATAAAAGGCTTTCACATGGCTAACAAAAAATTCACATACAGTATATCAGGAACAAAGGTAACACCAAATATTAATACTATTGATTTCTTTGACAAAGAATATCAAGAACCTGATATCGCCCCTATTGACATTTACAATAAAAAGAAAGACATACATATAAAATTATTAGGTGAGCCCAGTGAATCTTCAGAATGGAAATTGCTGGTTAATTTAGTAATGCTTGGATTTGTCTCCCTTGTTGAAAGCTATTGTCGTTGCATTATTCGTAGGATACTAATTACAGATAAGCAAGCAAGATCCTGTAGCTATAAAAATAATGTTAGCTATGCTGCTGCTGTTTATCATAGCAAAGATATATTACCGGAGGCATTGCTCGAAGATGCTTCTTTTATTTCAGAAGCAAACATTCTAGAAACTATAAAAACTTTTACTGGTTTAAAAATTGATCGCCAGAAAGCTGCCTCAGTTATCTCAGCCTTACAAAAATATGATCAAATTTGCCAACTGAGACATTGTATTGTCCATAGATCGGGATTATTTGGCACTAAAAATGCTATTAAGTTGGGCTTGGAAAAACATCATTTATTTCTTGAAAAACCAATAATCATAGGCTATGAGGCTATACAGTCTATTGCATCTGTTTGTGATAACGTTGTTAAGGAGTTAAACGATGAGCTATTTAATTTACTTTTGGATGGTATTGCCGAACAATATGATTGGACAGGTGACTTAAGGAAAGACAAGAAAATGTTCTCACCATATTTTGAGATATTTTATTCATCAATAGCAAATCCAAACAAAACAGAGGAACTTAAAAAATGTTATCACGCATTCTGTCAACATTTCGGTTTTAAATAAATAATTGAAGCTTTAACTTTAAGTTAAAGTGTGAAATGTGAGCAAGAAACACATGATTTTATATGAGGCCTTATGAAAAAGAATAGCACTGATAACTTAATTGAATTTAGATACATGGGTTATTTCTTACTTGCTGTGATATTACTTCCTTTATTGTCTATGCTTGTGTACATTTCATTCAACTCTGAATGGATGACCAACAATCCAAAATCTTACCTTTTAGGATACATTTTATTTTCTTCTTTTTGTCTGATTCGTTTGTTTATATTGAGAGGCTCTTATAAATATGCTAATGATTTAATTCTAGCGATTTCTGCCGGTTGGATAGGAACAAGTTATTTAACAACAGGCCAAAAAACATTTGATGAACTACCATCTTTGGATTTATTAAAGGATAACCCTTTTTTATTCTATGCAATAGCATTTAAATTTATTTTAGTTTGTAGTAGTTTAATATCAAAAATCGTTATAACTTTAATTGAATTCATTCGCGCATGGATACAAGAGGAGAAAGATTTCAACGGCATCAATGCTTAGGTCAGAATAAAATCACTCTTTAAGAAATCCACTGCCAAAAAATAGACAAAAAGCTAAAACTACAGCCAATGGCGTTAGCATTATATCTAACGTCATTACAGTGACATTATATAATGCTAAAAATTTATTTTGGCTGTCCCACCAAAGTGAAAGACCTACGTTTAATAATACAAAAATTAAAAAAAGAACAATCCAACTTTTAATATTTTCCATAATAACCTCCCATATATATATCATTCACTATTTATCAGGTTGTGCTCAACTAGTCAATGGTATAATACAATTAAGCAAGGGCTAACTCATCGAAGCTCCGCTTCTTTGAGTTCCCTTGTTTTTCGCCCTTCGGTTGAAAAAGAAAGTCAAAGTCGTTCCTAATTCATTGACATGAATTGTATTTCCACTATAAATATATAATGTGTTGCAAAGGAATTGCTCACTTTAAAGAAAATACACATATGAAAAGGAGTTTATATGAGTAAAACAATAACATTGTCGTATACGAATAATTTTAAACCTGTCAGCGAACTTAGATCTCAGTCATTGTGTAAGTATCCCGCATAATCGTGCCATTCACATTTAGAGATCATCCGGCATAATCAATCTGCCAACGAAGGAGATCG
>NZ_JBGDXT010000014.1:0-139254 GCF_046550615.1 Salmonella sp. SAL04214 | reverse complement strand
CAGAAGTGAAACGCCGTAGCGCCGATGGTAGTGTGGGGTCTCCCCATGCGAGAGTAGGGAACTGCCAGGCATCAAATAAAACGAAGGGCCCTGTCGGAAGACAGGGCCTTTTGTTTTATCTGTAGTCTGTCGGTGAGCACTCGTTGCGCAGCAACGGCCCGTAGGGTGGCGGGCAGGACGCCCGCCATAAACTGCCAGGCATCAGACAAGTGAAGAAGCCCGTCCGTCTGGACGGGCTTCTTTGCGTGTGTGGTAACTGTAAAAATGTAGGCCTGATAAGCGCAGCGCCATCAGGCAACCTGCACCGCCGGATGGCGGCTCCGCCTTATCCGGCCTACAAGGAACGTGCTTTCTCTAACCACCGCAAAATGAAGGCAGAAATCTGCGATACATCATTAAGATCCAAAACGGGTACCGCTACGGCAAGTGGAATATCACTGGCAACCGCAATAACATGCTCATCAAGAATTAATTCTTCCTCGCTGTGCCCACATCCCTGACGAAAAAGTAAGATCTTCGCAACTGCCTCGTGTTTAAACCCTTCTACCAGCACCATATCCAGCTTTGATGCATCCATCCGGCTCACCAGCCATGCCAGATCCAACTCTTCTTGCCCCGGCGTTTCAGTCATTAACGCCCAGCGCTGCTGACTGGCAACCAGCGTTTGTGCTGCCCCGGCCTTACGTAATTCGTAGCTATCTTTACCCGGTTTATCAACATCCATATCATGATGGGTATGCTTAATCAGCCCTGGCCGAATACCGTGCGCACAAAGTGCTGGGATCAGTTTTTTCAGCAGTGTTGTTTTTCCCGTGCCGCTCCACGCGGCAATGGCGAGTAGCGGTATCATGGTCTCTTTTGCCATTGCGCGAGTTCCTCCGGCGTGTTGACGTTCACAAATGCCTCCTTACAATCGCTGAAATCAACGGCGTGTCCGCCTACCTGGCGCATAAAAATCATTACCCGCCGCTCGCCTGCTTGCAAATAAGCTGTCAACTGGGGCTCAACGGCACGATTAATCAACGCGATCGTTGGATGATCGCGCTCTCCATCATGAACCCAAACCACGGGTGCGCCATGATGCTGCGTTGCTAAACGATCGACCAGGGTGTGGGGGATACAGGGATTGTCACAGGGGCAAAACAGAAACCAGTCGCCTGCTACCTGCTGAAAAACGGAAAGCATACCCGCCAGCGGACCGGGAAAGTCAGCGATTGAATCCGGAATGACTTTCAGGCCGCTGGCCTGGTAGATATCCAGATGGCGATTAGCACTAATGACGACCGTTGCAAGTTGTGGCGCGAGCGCATCGGCAACGTGTCGCCAGAGCGGTTTCCCGTCCAGTTCAAGCAGACCTTTATCCGCACCTCCCATCCGCCGGGCTTTACCGCCTGCCAGCACCACGCCGGTTATTACTTCATCCAGATTCACCGATATCGCCTCTTTTATTGTGGGATTGACCCTGCTACCGTGTCTGTATCAAGAATAAGGAGCACAGCTATGAAATGTAAACGCCTGAATGAAGTCATTGAACTCCTCCAGCCAGCCTGGCAGAAAGAGCCTGATCTTAATCTGACGCAATTTTTGCAGAAACTGGCGAAAGAGTCAGGTTTTGACGGCAAACTGGAAGATTTAACTGATGATATCCTGATCTACCATCTGAAAATGCGCGATTCCGCCAAAGACGCCGCCATTCCAGGGATTCAAAAAGACTATGAAGAGGACTTTAAAACGGCGCTTTTACGCGCCCGCGGCGTTATTAAAGAGTAAAACCTTGTAAGCGGCGCCACCGAAATCGCCACGAAATGATATCCTGAATCATTCGTAGTATTTTCCGGATGATGGGATGAACGACAACGCTTTTACTTTCCAGACGCTACACCCGGAAACCATCATGGATGCGCTGTTTGAACAGGGGATCAGGGTGGATTCCGGGCTGACTCCACTAAACAGTTATGAAAACCGCGTCTATCAGTTTCAGGATGAAGACCGTCGACGTTTTGTTGTTAAGTTTTATCGTCCTGAACGCTGGTCTGTTGATCAAATTCGGGAAGAACACCAATTCGCGCTTGAACTGGTGAAGGATGAGGTTCCGGTTGCCGCTCCGCTCGCGTTTAATGGCCAGACGCTGCTAGCGCATCAGGGCTATCATTATGCCATTTTCCCCAGCGTAGGCGGTCGTCAGTTTGAAGCAGACAATATCGATCAGATGGAGGCGGTAGGGCGTTATCTTGGTCGATTGCATCAGACGGGGCGAAAACGTCCTTTCACTTTCCGGCCTGACATTGGGCTTGCTGAGTATCTTTTTGAACCTCGCCAGGTATTCGAAGATGCCGCACTGATTCCCTCCGGGCAAAAAGCGGCTTTCCTGAAAGCCACTGATACTCTACTGTCTGCAGTTACCGAATGCTGGCGCACCGATTTCGCCACGCTGCGATTGCACGGCGATTGTCATGCCGGCAACATTCTATGGCGTGATGGACCGCTGTTTGTCGATTTAGATGATGCCCGTAACGGCCCGGCGATACAGGATTTATGGATGCTGCTGAACGGCGACAAAGCCGAACAGCGAATGCAGCTTGAAACCATTATTGAAGCTTATGAAGAAGTTAGTGAGTTCGATACGGCTGAAATTGGTCTCATTGAACCTTTACGCGCCATGCGTTTAGTTTATTATCTTGCCTGGTTGATTCGTCGTTGGGGCGATCCTGCGTTTCCAAAAAACTTTCCCTGGTTAACAGGGGAAGATTACTGGCAGCGACAGACAACGACTTTTATTGAGCAGACTAAAATTTTGCACGAACCCCCTTTACAATTAACGCCAATGTATTAATCGGAGAGAGTTGATCATGAAAAAGATTTGGCTGGCGCTGGCTGGTATGGTTTTAGCTTTTAGCGCCTCGGCAGCACAGATCAGCGACGGTAAACAGTATATCACGCTGGATAAACCGGTCGCTGGCGAACCCCAGGTACTGGAGTTTTTCTCCTTCTACTGCCCACATTGTTATCAGTTTGAAGAAGTGCTTCATGTGTCTGACAATGTGAAGAAAAAGCTGCCGGAAGGCACCAAAATGACCAAGTACCACGTTGAGTTCCTGGGGCCGTTGGGCAAGGAGCTCACCCAGGCATGGGCGGTGGCGATGGCGTTGGGTGTAGAAGATAAAGTCACGGTCCCGCTGTTTGAAGCCGTACAGAAAACCCAGACAGTACAATCTGCCGCGGATATCCGTAAAGTGTTCGTTGATGCGGGCGTCAAAGGCGAAGATTACGATGCGGCATGGAACAGCTTCGTGGTGAAATCACTGGTTGCGCAACAGGAGAAAGCCGCGGCTGACCTGCAACTGCAGGGCGTTCCGGCGATGTTCGTCAATGGCAAATACCAGATTAACCCACAAGGCATGGATACCAGCAGCATGGATGTTTTTGTTCAGCAGTATGCTGATACCGTGAAATATTTGGTTGATAAAAAATAAAAAGAACGCCGGTCACTGACCGGCGTTTTTATAAGATGTTTTAATCTCTTCTATCTGTATATCTTTCTTATCCCACAGCGTATTAAGCCAACGTTGAAAACGGCGTTTGAATGTTTTGTCGTTCACGTAATCGCCGTGCAGTTCTTCATTTATGGGTTCCAGTTGCACCCGAACAACAATACGCGTCAGCCTACCGCTTAGCATATCGTAGAAGGGGTGACGATCGTTGTTTGGGTAACACAACGTAATATTAAGCAGCTTATCGAACTGTGAGCCTAAAACATTAATCGCCATTGCAATACCGGCTGCTTTTGGCGGCAACAGATGTTGATAAGGTGAATGCGTTTGCTGACGTTTCTCATGCGTAAATCGCGAGCCTTCAACAAAGTTAACGATAGTGGTGGGATACCGACGAAACTTTTCGCAAGAGCGACGAGTTGTTTCAACATCTTTGCCGCGTCGATCGGGGTGGCGGAGCAGGTAGCTACGGGAGTAGCGCTTCATAAACGGCATATCTAATGCCCAGCACGCCAGGCCGATGAACGGCACCCAGGCCAATTGCTGTTTAAGAAAGTACTTATTCATTGGGATATGCTTGCGGAACAGAACGCAAAGCACAACGATATCGGCCCAGCTGCGATGATTACAAATCAGTAAATACCAATTTTTCTTGCTCAGTCCTTCTAACCCTTCTACATCCCATATCAAGTGCGGATTAAGGCGTAACAGCGCTGCAAGACCAGCACACCAGCAATACATCATGAAATTGCAGAAAATGGAGACCTTGCGCCAGATACCGGGAACAGGCAAAAGGAGCTTTACCATACCGGCAATGATGATCGGTACTGAGCAAACAATAGTGACCAGGATGGTCAATACGATACTCAATGGGAGCGTGATAGCCGCGAGTATTCTCGTCATAATAAATTATTCAAAAGTTAGCCATAAACGGTGCGCGAAAAGGGCGCAAGGGGCTGATTCTATCAGAAAACGATGCTAATGATGGCGCTGAGTGAAATAGAAACACTCGTAACAACTATCCACATTATGATAACGGCATGAATCAGATAATCAGAAAAACGTGATGTTAACAACTCATTGAAAATAATGGGTAATTATTAAGACGAGAAGGCTATCGCGCTGATTTTAAAGTAATGGTAAGAATTTACACACAAAGTTATCCACAGGTTGTTTTGCGAGCGATCCTGAAGATCGACAAAACTTTTCCGCAAATGCGGCGAAAAACTCAAGTTTTCCTCCTGTATGTGGCATCCTTTAACCATAAACTGTTAAACAGGCACGGACATTATGGTTCAGATCCCAGAAAACCCACTTATTCTCGTAGATGGCTCATCCTATCTCTATCGCGCCTATCATGCGTTTCCGCCGTTAACCAACAGCGCGGGAGAACCTACGGGCGCAATGTATGGTGTCCTCAACATGTTGCGCAGCCTGATCATGCAGTATCAGCCGACGCATGCTGCGGTGGTGTTTGACGCCAAAGGAAAAACCTTCCGTGATGAGCTCTTTGAACACTACAAATCGCATCGTCCTCCGATGCCGGATGATCTGCGAGCGCAAATAGAGCCGTTACATGCCATGGTTAAAGCCATGGGGTTACCTCTGCTGGCAGTCTCTGGCGTAGAAGCGGATGACGTTATCGGTACACTGGCGCGAGAAGCGGAGAAGGTGGGGCGTCCGGTATTAATCAGCACCGGCGATAAAGATATGGCACAGTTGGTGACGCCGAATATTACGCTGATCAACACCATGACTAACACCATCCTCGGCCCGGATGAAGTCGTTAATAAGTACGGTGTGCCGCCTGAGCTGATTATCGACTTTCTGGCGCTGATGGGGGACTCCTCGGATAATATTCCAGGCGTACCAGGCGTGGGTGAGAAGACGGCGCAAGCCTTGCTTCAGGGATTGGGCGGCCTGGATACGCTGTACGCCGAGCCGGAAAAAATTGCCGGTCTCACTTTCCGCGGCGCCAAAACGATGGCCGGTAAATTAGCGCAGAATAAAGACGTAGCGTACCTGTCTTATAAACTCGCCACCATTAAAACGGATGTTGAGCTGGAGCTGACCTGCGAACAGCTTGAAGTGCAGCAGCCGATTGCGGATGAACTGCTGGGCCTGTTTAAAAAATATGAGTTTAAGCGCTGGACGGCGGACGTTGAGTCAGGCAAGTGGCTACAGGCAAAGGGCGCGAAACCGGCGGCCAAACCGCAGGAAACGGTCGTTATTGATGAATCGCCCAGCGAACCGGCAGCGGCGCTCTCTTATGAAAATTATGTCACGATTCTGGACGACGTTACGCTGGAAAGCTGGATTGAAAAGCTGAAAAAAGCGCCAGTTTTTGCTTTCGACACGGAGACCGACAGCCTGGATAATATCGCCGCCAACCTGGTGGGCCTCTCGTTTGCCATCGAACCTGGCGTTGCCGCGTATGTACCTGTCGCGCATGATTATCTGGACGCTCCGGATCAAATCTCCCGCCAGCGTGCTCTGGAACTGCTGAAGCCGCTGCTGGAAGATGAAAAAGTGCGCAAAGTGGGGCAAAACCTCAAGTACGATCGCGGCGTCTTGCAAAATTACGGTATTGAGCTGCGCGGTATCGCCTTCGATACCATGCTTGAGTCTTACATTCTGAACAGCGTCGCCGGACGCCATGATATGGACAGTTTGTCCGATCGTTGGCTGAAGCACAAAACTATCACCTTTGAAGACATTGCCGGTAAAGGTAAAAACCAGCTCACCTTTAACCAGATCGCACTGGAGGAAGCGGGGCGCTATGCGGCAGAAGATGCGGATGTCACGTTACAGTTGCATCTCAAAATGTGGCCTGAGCTCCAGCAGCACAAAGGCCCGCTGAATGTTTTCGAAAACATCGAAATGCCGTTGGTGCCGGTACTGTCACGCGTTGAGCGCAATGGCGTAAAAATCGATCCTGCCGTCCTGCACAAACATTCGGAAGAAATCACACTACGTCTGGCGGAACTGGAAAAGAAAGCGCATGACATTGCGGGCGAGGCGTTCAACCTGTCCTCGACGAAGCAGTTGCAGACTATCCTGTTTGAAAAGCAGGGTATTAAGCCGTTGAAGAAAACGCCTGGCGGCGCGCCGTCAACGTCGGAAGAGGTGCTGGAAGAGCTGGCGCTGGACTATCCGCTGCCGAAAGTGATTCTGGAGTATCGTGGTCTGGCGAAGCTAAAATCCACCTATACCGATAAGCTGCCGCTGATGATTAACCCGAAAACCGGGCGCGTCCATACGTCCTATCATCAGGCGGTAACGGCGACGGGACGTTTATCGTCCACCGATCCGAACCTGCAAAATATTCCGGTGCGCAATGAAGAAGGCCGCCGCATTCGTCAGGCATTTATTGCGCCTGAGGATTATCTCATCGTGTCTGCGGACTATTCACAGATTGAGCTGCGTATTATGGCGCATCTTTCCCGTGATAAAGGACTGCTCACGGCGTTCGCCGAAGGGAAGGATATTCACCGCGCAACGGCGGCGGAAGTCTTTGGCTTGCCGCTGGATAGCGTGACCGGGGAACAGCGCCGAAGTGCGAAAGCCATTAACTTTGGCCTGATTTACGGGATGAGCGCCTTCGGTCTTTCTCGCCAGCTTAATATTCCGCGTAAAGAGGCGCAGAAGTATATGGATCTCTACTTCGAACGCTACCCTGGCGTGCTGGAATATATGGAGCGCACCCGCGCTCAGGCAAAAGAACAAGGCTATGTGGAAACGCTGGAGGGACGCCGCCTTTACCTGCCGGATATTAAATCCAGCAACGCGGCGCGGCGCGCGGGGGCGGAACGCGCGGCGATCAATGCTCCCATGCAAGGAACGGCTGCCGATATCATCAAGCGCGCCATGATTGCCGTCGATGCCTGGCTACAGGCCGAGCAGCCACGCGTGCGGATGATTATGCAGGTACACGATGAATTAGTGTTCGAGGTGCATAAAGACGACTTAGATGCGGTAGCAAAACGTATCCATCAGTTGATGGAAAACTGCACGCGTATTGATGTGCCGTTGCTGGTGGAAGTCGGTAGCGGAGAAAATTGGGATCAAGCGCACTAAGCATTTAAGGAATAACGCGCTTTTTTCGTAATTAAGCAACATAAGCACGGGGGTTTTGTGATGGGTATTAGAATTCCCTATGTAAAGAATGAAAAAAAATTACGAAAAGGTCTTTCTGTGTTGCTCAAAAAAGAGTAAAGTTATTCACGTAGGGTACAGAGGTAAGATGTTCTATCTTTCAGACCTTTTACTTCACGTAATCGGATTTGGCTGAATATTTTAGCCGCCCCAGTCAGTTTATGACTGGGGCGTTTTTTATTGTGCGCAAGAAAAGTTTCGCTCACACCGTAGGCCGGATAAGACGCGCAGCGGCGCCATCCGGCATAGCGGGTGATTATTCCCCGTCCTGAATCTCTTCGACCGGTGCCAGTTCACTAAACCAGCTATCCAGCTTCTGACGTAACTTATCCACGCCCTGCTTTTTCAGCGAGGAAAACGCTTCTACCTGCACATCGCCATTAAAAGCCAGCACGGCTTCACGTACCATATTCAACTGCGCCTTGCGCGCGCCACTGGCCAGTTTGTCCGCTTTGGTCAGCAGAACCAGAACCTGGATATTGCTCTCTACAGCCCACTGGATCATCTGTTGGTCGAGGTCTTTCAACGGATGGCGGATATCCATTAAAACGACTAAGCCCTGTAGGCTTTGACGTTTCTCCAGATATTCCCCCAGCGCGCGTTGCCATTTGCGTTTCATCTCTTCCGGGACTTCCGCGTAGCCATAGCCCGGCAGGTCGACCAACCGTTTGCCATCTACGACTTCAAACAGGTTAATCAATTGGGTACGGCCCGGCGTTTTAGAGGTGCGCGCCAGGCTTTTTTGGTTGGTCAACGTGTTCAGGGCGCTGGATTTGCCTGCATTGGAACGGCCAGCAAAAGCCACTTCAATTCCGCAATCGGAAGGTAAATGGCGAATATCAGGCGCACTCATCACAAAATGCGTCTGTTGATAATTCAGGTTAGTCAAAGCGGTCGTCTCCGTCAGTCAAAGCATTGTGGCGATTATACCTGAACGCCAGCAAAAGACGGATTTTTCGGCGCGGCGGTGCTGTAAGCAAAAGCCATACGCTTTGTGAGACATTGTCCATTGCACTTATGCGACATGACAGAGTCGTTGTCAGGCTCAAAGCCAGTTAATATAGTTAAATCATGAATTTATAGAAAGGTAATTGTCTGAAAAAAAGGGATTTGCCGTGTCGGTATCTTGTGAGTTTACCCCAAAAGAGTAAAGTAATGCACATAGCGAGGACGCTAACAGGATCAACGACTCAGGATGAGGGTCAGGAGCGCCAGGAGGCGAAGACACAGGATTGTCAGGAAGACAAACGTCCGGAGACGTTAGTAAAAGGAAATGGAAACAACATGGAATGTTCCAGGCTAAGGGAAAAACAGGGCGTGTTGATAGCCAACAGGGATGGTGGAACCCGTTAAGGGTCGTGAGTCAAGAAAAAAGGCGGCAGATTACTCTGTCGCCTTTTTTCTTTGCTTGCTTTCTGCTAGATTCCGCCTCAATTCTATACTGAATAAAACGGCTTAAAGATCTGACATCATGAAAAAACCAACCTCTGCACCGCGCAGTAAAGCCTTTGGCAAACAGCGTCGTAAAACGCGTGAAGAGTTAAACCAGGAGGCGCGCGACCGTAAACGCCTGAAAAAACATCGCGGTCATGCGCCGGGAAGTCGCGCGGCGGGCGGCAATTCCGTTTCGGGCGGCGGCAATCAGAATCAACAAAAAGATCCACGTATTGGCAGTAAAACACCTGTTCCATTGGGCGTGACTGAAAAAGTGACCCAACAGCATAAACCGAAAAGTGAGAAACCTATGCTTTCACCGCAGGCGGAGTTGGATTTACTGGAAACGGATGAGCGCCTGGATGCGCTGTTAGAACGTCTGGAAGCGGGCGAAACCCTGAGTGCGGAAGATCAAGCCTGGGTAGATGCCAAACTGGATCGTATTGATGAACTGATGCAGAAGCTTGGTCTGTCTTACGATGACGACGACGAAGACGACGAAGAGGACGAGAAGCAGGAAGATATGATGCGCCTGCTAAGAGGCGGCAACTAACGGGTTTACACCGTGGGCTTGCCCGTCCTGCTTATAACCCTTCCGGTTATATGTTATCTGGTGTGGTTATTCGTTAAACTACAGCGATTGTCGCGGCGACAGAAATGGCTGCGCAGCCGGCTTGCCGCCCGTCATGGCGTGAAGCCGGTACGCCGTACCCGCCAGAGACGCCATCGGAAGGAGTGAGCATGTCTGAACAGCAAATAGACTGGGATCTGGCCCTGATCCAGAAATATAACTATTCCGGGCCACGATATACCTCGTACCCAACCGCGCAGGAGTTTTCTGAAGACTTCGAGGACGCCGCATTCTTGCAGGCTGTGGCGCGTTATCCTGAACGTCCGCTCTCGCTGTATGTGCATATCCCGTTTTGTCACAAGTTGTGTTATTTCTGCGGCTGCAACAAGATTGTCACCCGCCAACAGCATAAAGCTGACCAGTATCTTGACGCGCTTGAGCAGGAAATTCGCCATCGCGCGCCGCTGTTTGCAGACCGTCATGTCAGCCAGCTTCACTGGGGCGGCGGTACGCCTACTTACCTGAATAAAGCGCAAATCAGCCGCTTAATGACGCTGTTGCGTGAAAATTTCCACTTTAATACCGACGCGGAAATCTCGATCGAAGTCGATCCCCGTGAAATTGAGCTGGATGTGCTCGATCATTTACGTGCGGAAGGTTTTAACCGCCTGAGTATGGGCGTGCAGGACTTTAATAAAGAGGTGCAGCGCCTGGTTAACCGCGAGCAGGATGAAGAATTCATCTTTGCGTTGCTTAATCACGCCCGCGATATCGGCTTTACCTCGACCAATATCGATTTGATCTACGGTCTACCGAAACAGACGCCGGAAAGCTTCGCTTTCACGCTGAAGCGTGTGACGGAACTGAACCCCGATCGTTTGAGCGTCTTTAACTATGCGCATCTGCCAACGCTTTTTGCCGCCCAGCGTAAAATTAAAGATGCCGATTTACCCAGCGCGCAGCAGAAACTGGATATTTTGCAGGAGACCATCGTATCGCTTACTCAGGCCGGTTATCAGTTTATCGGGATGGACCATTTTGCCCGTCCGGACGACGAACTGGCCGTCGCGCAGCGCGAAGGCGTGCTGCACCGTAATTTTCAGGGCTATACGACCCAGGGCGATACCGATCTGCTGGGGATGGGGGTTTCTGCTATCAGCATGATTGGCGATGGCTACATGCAGAACCAGAAAGAGCTGAAGCGTTATTACCAGCAAGTGGATGAGCGGGGCAATGCGCTATGGCGTGGTATTACGCTGACCCGTGATGATTGCATTCGTCGCGATGTTATCAAGGCGCTGATTTGTAACTTCCGCCTGGATTTTAACGCTGTCGAACAGCAGTGGGGTTTGCATTTCGCTGAGTATTTTGCCGAAGATTTGCAGTTACTGTCGCCGCTGGCGAAAGATGGGCTGGTGGATATTAGCGAGAAGGGAATTCAGGTGACGGCGAAAGGTCGTTTGCTGATTCGCAATATCTGCATGTGCTTTGACGCGTATCTGCGCCAGAAAGCGCGGATGCAGCAGTTCTCGCGCGTCATTTAGCCGGGTTGCCCGGTGGCGCTGCGCTTACCGGGCCTACACGTTGCGACAACCTGTAGGCCGGATAAGCATTAGCGCCATCCGGCACATTGTCAGCTGAACAGTCCCACCAGCGCGGCACACAACACGGCGGCTAGCGCAGTTTGTGGCGTGTGGCTGTCGACCGCTCCACTCGATACCAGATTAATAATAGATTCTAACATAATGAATCCCCCCGTTTGCCGGGCATGATCATACTGAACTCATCGGAACAGTAAAGCGCAAAATAGCAGCGTTTTGCGCTCAATTATTAATCTTTACACTCGCGGGTAATGTTTACTCCATTCCCAGCTCTTTCAACTTCCGCGTTAGGGTGTTTCGCCCCCAACCGAGCAGCCTGGCGGCTTCCTGTTTATGACCCTGCGTATGGCGTAACGCCGTGGTCAGTAGCGTTCTCTCCAGTTCTGGCTGCGCTTCAGAAAGCAGGTTTTGATGACCGGATCGCAAGGCGCGGTCCGCCCATTGCGCCAGTAATGTAGCCCAGCTATCCGGCGGCAGGTGGGACGGGCTATCCGGCGCCGAGGCTTCAAACAGTTCGCCCGGTAAATCCTGGATCAATACCTCCTGTCCGGCGGCCATGACGGTGAGCCAGCGGCAGGTATTTTCTAACTGACGCACGTTACCAGGCCATGCCAGGCGCGTTAACGCCGTTTCGGTTTCTGGATGTAATAATTTGGCTTCCACGCCTAATTCACGGGCGGCGACCTGCAAAAAATGGCGCGCCAGGCGCGGAATATCCTCACGGCGTTCACGCAACGGCGGAAGATGGATACGAATCACGTTCAGGCGGTGGAACAGGTCTTCGCGGAATTTCCCTTCCTGAACGCGTCGTTCGAGGTTCTGGTGGGTGGCGGCGATAATGCGCACATCCACTTTTACCGGCGCGTACCCGCCCACACGGTAGAACTGTCCGTCAGCCAGCACGCGTAACAGACGAGTCTGGACATCCAGCGGCATATCGCCAATTTCGTCCAGAAACAGCGTGCCGCCGTCAGCCTGCTCGAAACGGCCCTGCCGGATGGTATTCGCCCCGGTAAAAGCGCCTTTCTCATGGCCAAACAGTTCGGATTCAATCAAATCTTTCGGGATGGCCGCCATATTGAGCGCGATAAACGGCGCTTTGGCGCGTGGGCTATGGCGATGTAGCGCATGGGCGACCAGTTCTTTACCGGTTCCTGATTCGCCGTTAATCAGCACGCTAATCGAAGAACGCGACAGCCGACCAATAATGCGAAACACATCCTGCATGGCGGGCGCTTCGCCTATCATGTCTGTTGTCGGGCCGTTAACCTCGATATTACGCGGCTGCTGCTGCTCCTGATAGTGGCTAATCGCGCGCTCGACCAGAGCGACGGCTTCATCAATATCAAACGGTTTAGGCAGATAATCAAACGCCCCCTGCTGATAAGCGCTCACGGCGGCATCTAAATCGGAATGCGCGGTCATAATGATGACCGGAAGCATCGGATGACGTTGTTTAATCTGCTTTAATAGCGCCAGCCCGTCCATTCCTGGCATTCGGATATCCGACAGCAAGACGTCCGGCGTTTTACTGGCCAGCGCAGCCAGTACTTCATTACCATTCTCAAAAGTGGTACAGGTCAACCCTGCCCCGGCGAGAGCACGTTCAAGCACCCAACGGATGGAACTATCATCATCGACGACCCAGACTATTCCTCGTTGCATAAACACCTCTATTTCCGAATCGGCAGGTAAACCGAAAACTCGGTATGCCCCGGCCAACTGGTAAATTCAATTTTGCCGGCGTGTTGATCGATAAGATTGCGGGCGATAGATAACCCAAGCCCGGTGCCGCCTTCGCGACCGCTGACCATCGGGTAGAACAGCGTATCCTGTAAATGGGGAGGAATGCCCGGCCCATTGTCTTCAACGTCTATACGCGCCGCCAGGCGATAGCGTTCGCCATGCAGCGTTAACTGGAAGGCGGTACGGGTACGCAGCGTAATTTCGCCGCCATCCGGCCCCAGCGCCTGCAAGGCATTGCGGACAATATTCAGCAGTACTTGCTCAATTTGTTCCGGGTCATGCGGCAGTTCTGGCAGACTGGGGTCGTAATCGCGGATAAGCCGGACATTATCCGGCAGTTCCATCGACACCAGCGCCACCACGCGCTCCGCGACTTTATGTATGCTCTCGGTAATGTGCATTCCCGGGTGCTGCGGCCCCAGCAAACGATCGACAAGGTTGCGTAGCCTGTCGGCCTGTTCAATGATGACTTTGGTATATTCCGTTAGCGCCGGGTCGGGCAGCGCCTTGCTGAGTAGCTGCGCCGCGCCGCGCAGGCCGCCGAGCGGATTTTTGATTTCGTGCGCCAGACCGCGCACCAGATCGCGGGCGGCGATTTGCTGCGCGTGCTGCAACTGCTCCTGACTCAGACGACGCTGGTTATCCATCGGCGCCATTTCGAGCAGTATAAAATCGTCGGGCAGACGTTGGGCGGTCAAAGAGAGAATATGCGAGCGACTATCAATCACCAGCGTCACTTCGTTATCGGTAAAGCCTTGCCCTGCCGCTAAACTTTCGCGCATCAGGTCAATGTTTAACGAAAAATAGCTCAACAGTTCAGGTAACGGCGTCCCGAACAGTTTGCGTGAGCTTTGCGCGAGCAACTGCTGCGCGGCAGGGTTGGCGTAATGGATTGCCAGCGCGTCGTCGACCACCAGCACGCTGTTGATTAACGAATTGAGGATCTGCCCAGCATCGGGCTGTATGCCGCTTGCCATTCAGCAGTCTCCTGGAAAAGGTTGCACCATTTTAGTGCATTATAGCTTTTTACCACTAAAAAGCGCGTGAGATCAGATTGTTGGTGGAGAAAAAAGCCCATCCTGGGATGGGCTGAAAGTTTCCACGGCAACTCAAAAACTCCTGACGCCTTTCACGCTGCTGCTGCGTTGGCTGCCTTCGCTTACCCCAGTCTCATCGCTATCTATGCTCCTGGGGATGTGCTCAGTTGCCGCCTTGCAGCAACGCGAAATTCGTCGGATTTTTAATATACGATTAAACGCTGTAGTACAGCTCAAACTCTACCGGGTGCGGGGTCATACGCACGCGGTCATCTTCTTCGCGACGCAGCGCAATATACGCATCGATCGCTTCATCCGTGAACACGCCGCCTGCTTTCAGGAACTCGCGGTCCAGATCCAGCGCGTTCAGCGCTTCTTCCAGAGAACCCGCTACCTGTGGGATCTCTTTCGCTTCTTCCGGCGGCAGGTCATACAGGTTTTTGTCCATGGCTTCGCCCGGGTGAATCTTATTCTTAATCCCGTCCAGACCGGCCATCAGCAGGGCGGCAAAGCACAGATACGGGTTAGCCGCCGGGTCCGGGAAGCGAACTTCGATGCGGCGCGCTTTCGGAGACGCCACCACTGGAATACGGATGGAGGCGGAACGGTTACGGGCGGAGTAGGCCAGCATCACCGGCGCTTCGTAACCCGGGACCAGACGCTTGTAGGAGTTGGTGGTCGGGTTCGCCAGGGCGTTGATGGCTTTGGCGTGTTTGATGACGCCGCCGATGTAGTACAGCGCTTGTTCAGACAGGCCGGCATATTTGTCGCCAGAGAACAGGTTGGTGCCGTTCTTCGCCAGCGACATGTGGCAGTGCATACCGGAACCGTTATCGCCGAACATTGGTTTTGGCATAAAGGTCGCGGTCTTACCGAAGCGGTGAGCCACGTTATGCACGACATATTTGTAAATCTGAATTTCGTCGGCTTTTTTGGTCATGGTGTTAAAGCGGGTCGCCACTTCGTTCTGACCTGCGGTCGCTACTTCGTGATGGTGCGCTTCAACGACCAGGCCCATTTGCTCCATGACCAGACACATTTCAGAACGGATATCCTGCGCGGAGTCAACTGGCGGAACCGGGAAATAACCGCCTTTCACGCCCGGACGATGGCCTTTGTTGCCGCCTTCGTACTTGGTAGAGGAGTTCCAGGCGCCTTCAATATCGTCAATCGCCACATGTGAGCCGGAGATAGATGCGCCGAAGCGGATGTCGTCGAACAGGAAGAATTCAGGTTCCGGCCCAAACAGGACGGTATCGGCGATACCGGTCGCGCGCAGGTAGTCTTCCGCACGTTTTGCGATGGAACGTGGGTCACGGTCATAACCTTGCAGAGTGCCAGGCTCCAGGATGTCGCAACGGATAATCAGGGTAGAGTCCGCGAAGAACGGGTCGATAACTGCAGTGGACGCATCGGGCATCAGCACCATGTCGGATTCGTTAATGCCTTTCCAGCCGCCGATAGAGGAGCCGTCAAACATTTTGCCTTCTTCAAAGAATTCGGCATTTACCTGATGAGCAGGAATCGTGACGTGCTGTTCTTTGCCTTTGGTATCGGTGAAGCGCAGATCGACAAACTTCACTTCGTGCTCGTTCAGCATCGTCAAAACGTGTTCAGCGGACATACTTGTACTCTCCCGGATTGGTCATGGTCGGTCGTCGTGGTAACGAGATCTTCAATTCTGCTGGCCGTGTCGCCGTAAAAATATAAAGCGAAATCTGTGCCAACTTTCACATTGCCCCCAAAAGGCGTTATCATGCGGACCATCGTGCAAAAGGGCTGCACCGCGGTGATTATGTTGCACCAAAATAGTGCTTTAATGTGAACATTAAGCACCACATTGGTGCAATAGAACGCAAGCCACCCTTTTAACGCTCCGTGAAAGCGATCACAAAGAGACTCTGCAATACTTGTTTGCGGAGGATGTTTGTGATCCTGTTTTGTAGTGCGATTAATCCGTGTACAATAACGCGCTATTTCTAATGCCTGAGGCAAAGTTGTGATCGAAAATTTGCGTAACATCGCCATCATCGCGCACGTTGACCATGGTAAAACTACCCTGGTTGATAAGCTGCTCCAGCAATCCGGTACGTTCGACGCGCGTGCCGAAACTCAAGAGCGAGTGATGGACTCCAACGATTTGGAGAAAGAGCGTGGTATTACTATCCTCGCTAAAAACACCGCTATTAAATGGAATGATTACCGTATCAACATCGTTGATACTCCCGGGCACGCTGACTTCGGTGGTGAAGTAGAGCGCGTCATGTCCATGGTTGACTCTGTGCTGCTGGTGGTTGACGCATTTGACGGCCCGATGCCGCAAACGCGCTTCGTGACCAAAAAAGCCTTTGCTCATGGCCTGAAACCTATTGTGGTTATCAACAAGGTTGACCGTCCTGGCGCGCGCCCTGACTGGGTTGTTGACCAGGTATTCGACCTGTTTGTTAACCTCGACGCGACCGACGAACAGCTGGACTTCCCGATCATCTACGCTTCGGCGCTGAATGGTATCGCGGGTCTGGACCACGAAGATATGGCGGAAGACATGACCCCGCTGTATCAGGCGATCGTTGATCATGTTCCGGCGCCGGACGTTGACCTCGATGGTCCGTTGCAGATGCAGATTTCCCAGCTGGACTACAACAACTACGTTGGCGTTATCGGCATTGGCCGTATCAAACGCGGCAAAGTGAAGCCGAACCAGCAGGTCACTATCATCGATAGTGAAGGGAAAACCCGTAACGCGAAAGTAGGTAAAGTGCTGACGCATCTGGGTCTGGAGCGTATCGACAGCGATATCGCCGAAGCGGGCGATATCATTGCGATCACCGGTCTGGGCGAGCTGAACATCTCCGACACCATCTGCGACCCGCAGAACGTTGAAGCGCTGCCGGCGCTGTCCGTTGATGAGCCGACCGTGTCTATGTTCTTCTGCGTTAACACCTCGCCGTTCTGCGGTAAAGAAGGTAAGTTTGTGACTTCTCGTCAGATTCTTGACCGTCTGAACAAAGAGCTGGTGCATAACGTGGCGCTGCGCGTTGAAGAAACCGAAGATGCGGATGCGTTCCGTGTATCCGGTCGTGGCGAACTGCACCTGTCCGTGCTGATTGAAAATATGCGTCGTGAAGGTTTCGAACTGGCGGTTTCCCGTCCGAAAGTTATCTTCCGTGAAATCGACGGTCGTAAACAAGAGCCGTACGAAAACGTGACGCTGGACGTCGAAGAGCAGCACCAGGGGTCTGTCATGCAGGCGCTGGGCGAGCGTAAAGGCGACCTGAAAAACATGAATCCGGACGGTAAAGGCCGCGTACGTCTCGACTACGTGATCCCAAGCCGCGGGCTGATTGGTTTCCGTTCAGAATTCATGACCATGACTTCCGGTACGGGTCTGCTGTACTCCACCTTCAGCCACTACGACGATATTCGTCCGGGTGAAGTGGGCCAGCGTCAGAACGGCGTACTGATCTCCAACGGTCAGGGTAAAGCGGTGGCGTTTGCGCTGTTCGGTTTGCAGGATCGCGGTAAGCTGTTCCTGGGTCACGGCGCGGAAGTTTATGAAGGCCAGATTATTGGTATTCACAGTCGCTCCAACGACCTGACGGTAAACTGCCTGACCGGTAAGAAACTGACCAACATGCGTGCGTCTGGTACGGATGAAGCGGTGATTCTGGTTCCGCCAATTAAAATGAGCCTTGAGCAAGCGCTGGAGTTCATTGATGACGACGAACTGGTAGAAGTCACCCCAACCTCTATCCGTATCCGTAAACGTCACCTGACGGAAAACGATCGCCGCCGTGCGAACCGTGGTCAGAAAGAAGAGTAATTAACGTTCTTACGGATAAAAACCCTGTCGAAATGAAAACTCGGCGGGGTTTTTTTATTCACATTGATAAAGGGATAAGGTTGCCAAAAAATCAGCAATCGCTGGCGTATTATGCCGACCAATGACGCTATCCGCATACATCTTTGCCCGAGCGCTGGCATTCCCCATCGCGACGCCCAATCCGGCTAAACGTAGCATTTCCGCATCGTTATCATTATCGCCAAACGCCATCACTTCGCGCATTGCGATATGCTGTTGCTGTGCATATCTGGCGAGGCTTTGTCCTTTGCTACACCCCTTCTGGAGAATATCCAGTTGATGATGCCAGGACCAGGTACAGCTTAGCTGTAATTCATGCTGTATAAACTCAGCAATATTTTGTAGTTGTTTTATGTGCCGATGAACGACGCTGATTTGCCAAATATTCTCCCTACTGCTTAGCTCATCAGCCTGAAAGATTATTTTATCATCAGCACGAATTGTCGGTTTAAGCGGATATACCCGCGCCAGTATTTTTTCCGTTTGTAAGTGCGTCAGCGGCAGCGGGTGAAGGACCTGCTGTTGAGCCGGTTGATAAATATAACTTCCGTTACAACAGATCATCGGTTCGGTGAGCGCCAGCGTTTGATAATACGCATAGGCTTCACGATGAGAGCGACCGGTGACAAGCATTATTCGGCAGCCCATGTCCTGCATCTGACGGATAGCGGTTAGCGACTCTGGCAGAATTTGTTTATTACGGTTTAGCAGCGTTCCATCAAGATCAAAAGCGATTAAACGATATCGCATGAGCGCCCGATCCTAAAACAGCGTGAGGTATCCAGGTGATTCAGCAATGGAATATCGAGACGGTGCTGATAAGCGAGAAAACAGTGGCATTGTTTTGCCTGGCAGGCGGGAGAATTAAGCCGTTGCTGATATAAATTACCCATTTTAATTTTGCTGATATGACAAGCAAAAAGATCGCCTTCTGCATTCATAAAAATACTTTTTCTTCCTGCGGTACAGATATCCAGCTGCGCTGGCCACTGCTGTGTTTCAATCACATACAGCGGATCGAGTTCGCCGAAGGCGATGGTTTCCTCCACGGTATGCCGGGTATTGGCACACTCGTTGGCGTTAAACCAAAAATAATTCTGGTCAGGCAACCGCTGGCGTAGCCAACGAAACTGGTCGATATCTTTCATACTGGCGACAGCCCCCGCGCACCAGGTTATTCCGGCGGCAGAGAGCGCTAAACACTGCTGGAGAAAGCGCTCAGCGGTAATTTGTGAGGGATGAAAAGAACACCATAACCGAAGCTTTGAGATATCTCCGCCGCCGGCACGAAATGATTCCAGCAATGACATTAACGAAAAAGAGGCGTTAGTTTGTATGCCGACCGCCTGAACATGAGGATAGCGGCTAATTTCTGCCAACGCCGCCATGTAATAACGCAAGCGTAGCGCCTCGCCATAAGGCGTAATCATCACATTCAACGGCGTACCTAAAAGAGGCAAATGGTCAACCATGCGCCATAGCGCGGCTTCGTCGCGTTTTTTATCGTTACGGGCGTGTTTATGGAACGGGCAATAGCCGCAATGATAATTACACGATTTAAGATAGCCGCGATAAAACAGCGTGTGAATATCGCGCAGGGCGGGGGCGCTCATCTCTGCCGATTCTCCCGTAGCATCACCTCAGGCGAAACGAACACAGGTGCAAGGCAATCGGATAATGCCATACCGGTCTCCGTTAGCCGGAGGCGATTGCCATTCTGATAACAGTAGCCCTGCCGTATAAAGCGTTCCAGGTCGGGGAAATCCCTTAGCGCATCGCTGGCAAAATATTGCTGATAATCGCTAAGAGAAAGTCCCTGCCAGAAAAATAGATTTTTAATGATAAAGCGGCGTTTCATTTCATCAGGGGGGAGCAGATAACCGTGATGAATGACGGTTTTATCCGGGCTGTCGATAAACGCCTGAATGATTTTTCGTGATGTCTGCAGGTTCGACGACCACGGCGAACAGTAATGCAGATTGCCAAGATAACTTCTGCCGCCCGCGCCGAGCGCCAGTGAGTTTTCAAATCCGCAGCTTTCCGCCGCGGCGGATGGCGCTGGATTAAGGACGAAACGGCGCATGGACGTTTGGGTGTAGCCCGCGTTGCGTAAAAGATCGCGGGCTAAAACGTAGTAGCCATGCATATTTTCCTGGCGAGGCATATTATAAAGCGGATAAAGAAACAGCTCTTCCGGTTGATAAACGAGCGCCTGATGTAACGATTCCGTCAGGCTTGCGTGAGTCTGTCCGGGAATACCGTAAATAATATCAATATTGAGTGATGGAAAATGACCCGCCTTTAGCCATTCCAGCGCCTGGTGCGCGCTGGCGGCATTATGGCGGCGGTGCAGCGTATGTAACTCGCTATCATGAAAACTTTGTACGCCAATACTGACGCGATTAACGGAAAAGGCGTTTAATAGCGCTACTTTTTCTGCCGTGGTATCCGTAGGGGAAGTTTCAATTGTTTTATAAATATTCCAGTCAACATTGAGCACATCAAAGACGGAAAAAAATAACCTCTCTAATTGCGCAATGTTTAATAGCAGAGGTGTGCCGCCGCCTACGGTAAAGCTTGCCCAGTGGACGGGCGCCAGCGCCATTTGTTGGCCCTGGGTAATAATCGCGTCGATATAGCTATCAATGAACGTATTCTCTGCGCCAGTGCAGGTAAATAAATTACAGAACCCGCAGCGACTTTGACAAAACGGCATATGAACATACAGATGTGTGTCGTGCTCGTAAATCCGCGGTTTTACTTCGCTAAAGCTGACGTTCTCCAGCTCCCGATAAGCCGTCTTATGCGGATAACTGTACATATACTGACGATAAATATCATTGTTATTCATATTAATGATTACAGCTCAGCAAGAAATGCATATAGGGAACGGTATTAACGATCGGATGATTAAAACTATGGAAATATTTCCCGTCTTCGCCATAGCAGGTACCGTGATCGGAACAGATAATAACGAACGTTTCGCCGCCGGTTTGGCGGAAAATGTTTAGTAATCCGTCGATGCGGGCGTCGATATAGCGTAGCGCGGCGGCATGGGTCTCAACGGTATCGCCAGGGGCCGCGCCCTCCACGTAAAAATGGTTAGGGTAATGAATCGTGTCGATATTGATATACATCATGACGGGTTGGCTGCCAGCACGTTCGGCCATGATTTTCTGGATATAATGGATCTGGTTATCCATACTTTCTTTAACCGTACAGGCAAATCGTGGATGCCAGTAACTCTCTTTAAACATCGATGGGAACACTTTTCCCATGCCGGAGCGGTTATTAAAGAAAGAGACGCCGCCAATACAGATGGTCTGGTAGCCTTTATTTTCCAGACTTTTTATCCATGTTGCGTCATCAAAGGCAAATGCATTTTTCGGCCCTTTACGACCAAGTCCGATATCTTTTGGGAAAAACAGCATGGTCTGATTAACGGTATCATCAATAGGTTTTGGCATAAAACCTGAAAACATGGCGTGATGCGAAGGCCAGGTGAAATTACCGGCCGCCTCGCATTTCGTCCATTGTCCATAATGATTAAGGTTTGGCGTATTTCCGGCGGTTTGTTCCTGAAGCGCAATATCGTAGCGTAACGAGTCCAGCACAATAAAAAGAATATGAGCGTTATTACTAATTAGCGTATTCATATCGAATTCGCCATCGCCTGTGTCAATCGACGCGTGTAGCGAGACGGGGACTTCATCCATTGAATTATACATTTTGCTTCCTCATGGCCCGGATTTGCGCCTGATAAATTAGATTATTCTGCTGCGCATCCTGATAAATCAAATCACCCTGGCCATTAATTTCAATAATATAAGGCGTCAGGCTGGTAGTAAGTAAAACATCAATACCCGCTAAGCGAATGCCAGGAAAAAGTCGCATGGCATTTTGACAGAGCGTATCGATCTCAGTCACTTTTGCGGCAGATAACTCCAGACTTTCGAAGCAGTAAGCCTGGTTTTGCAGATGTAAGTTAGTAATGGGCTGCGAGGAGGTTCTGACCACTCGCCAGATAATTTCGCCATCCAGACAGACGATACGTAAATCATAGGTTTTATGCTTCACGCTGGCTTTGGGCAGCCACTGTTCGACGAGGTTTTCCTGCTGAAGAACGCCATCAATAATGAGCTGGATATCTTCTTTCTGACGATACTGTTGGATTTTTTTGCTGTTAAATAGCTGTTGTCCTGATATGGCAATCGCGCTGTAAAGCACCTGCTTTATGCCATCAGGGTGGCGGCGCAAAGCGATAACGCCCGCCGCGCCAGAACCCAGCGAGGGCTTAATGAACACGCTGGCGACCCTTTTTTCCTCCATGATGGCGGTGAGCTGTGCAAAGCTTTTTACGTCTTCCGCTACCAACGGCGGCGTGGGGATGCCGTGTTCCAGTAAGCGCCGCTTGCAGCGTTTTTTATCCAACAGGTGAATGAGGCCCGCCGGATGGTTAAGCCAGGTGACGCCAGGACGCGCCGCCATGTTCTGCAAAAAATGGATATAGTCCAGACCGATCGCGTTTATTTTGCGGATGTCTGTTTCACTGTGTACTGGCGGGTCGATTTTAACGATGCCAGAGGTCAGCGAAGCGTCCAGCGCTTGCGGATGAGTCAGCGCCGTGACGGGTTCCCCAAGTACGGCGGCAGCCTGCATAAAATAATGCGTGCGCTTGCTCTGACGGGGGCCAATGAGCGTAATCACAATAAATCCCTTTATCGTTGTGTAGGGGAATGTGCACATTCCCCAACACAATCACTCGGTGTACATCGCATTCATATAAATATCGCCATCGTAATCATCAGGCTCCAGAGCTTCTGAAAGATTCAGGTTTATCGGCAGTGTGGCTTTTAGCTTTTCCTGCATCTCCGGCGTCAAATAGTGGTGGTGGAGATCGAGTGTTTCCAGATGCGCAATTCGGTCTTTATGCTCCAGCAGCGCCTCTGCGCCGTTGTCCGTTAAGGTACCGCATGAGAGTTCCAGCACGTTAAGCTGCGGCAGGATATTACTTTCCAGCACCCGGCGGGCGATATCATCCTGCTCTTCGCTGTTCATCAACCCCAGATGGGTGAGCTGAGGGAAAAGATCTTTCGATGCCAGCGTCATCACGTCATCCAGCGAACCGTCAAAACCGTATTCCTCTACGCCCAGGAAGAGCTTCAGCGTTTTTAATGCAGGGAGCTGCGCATTTTGTAGTTCGGCAAGCACATTAGAAGGGATGCCGCCGGAAATGATTTCCAGGTGCTCCAGTTTCTCATGATGTATAGCGCCCAGTCGCAGATCCGACGCGCCTTTAATAATCAGTTCTTTCAGATTGGGTAACGCCGCATAGAGCCTGGAATAGTCACCTTGTTTAATCCAGGAGATCTCGCAGTCTTCGCTCTCCATATCACCGATAAACAGTGATTCCAGGTGAGAAAAGCGGGGGGCGTTCTCCACAATCATATCAATAATAGGCTGGCAGGTTTCGTCTTCCCAACAATCACCCCAGTTACCAATGGTCAGTGAGCGAAGCTTTGGCAGATCTTCATCGGTTAAAATCAAATTAATGAGCTGTTCCTGGGTTAATTCATTGTCCCAATCAATATTAAATCGCTTATTCATTTGTTTCCCTTCTCTATAAGCATGAATATGGTAAAACGCTTTGCGAATATTATCATGGCGCTTAGAGGCGGGATATCGGGAGTCTGATTCAGGATGAATGAGCGGGCAGAACAACTACCCGCTGTGATGCAGATTCGGAAAATGGAGGCAATAATATCAGAAGAAATACTTCGCCCCGATACGAATCTGGTTTTGCTCTCTATGGTAGGGGCCCACGTTACGATCTAACCAGCGTAATTCAAAATAGGGCAACCAGTGTTCATTGATACGATACCGGAAGGTATTAGTGATTTCCCAATGATGCTTCGTACCATTACTACTATTAAAATCATTAACGTTATAAAAATAGTGTGGTTCAAAGGTATAAGAAAATTTATCGGTAATGGTAAAATTCCAATAGTTACCGATTTCATAGCTGTCATTATTATCCAGTTCGCCATTCAAATCGGTTGAACTATAATTATTGTGATTATATCGGTTACGTACCGTAAGATTAAACCACGGGGTAAATTTATAGTTAACATCCAGATAGACGGCGCCGCCGGAACCAATGCTTTTGTCGTTTATTAACCCCCCAGGCTGGATGGTTAATTTATCTGTAGGTTTAAATAATGGATACCAGCCCTCAATCTCATTATAACCGTGCTTTAATTCATCATCACGCTGTAGCGTATAGGTATTGGTCAA
The DNA here is from genome assembly GCF_046550615.1 of Salmonella sp. SAL04214. Classification (NCBI taxonomy): domain Bacteria; kingdom Pseudomonadati; phylum Pseudomonadota; class Gammaproteobacteria; order Enterobacterales; family Enterobacteriaceae; genus Salmonella; species Salmonella sp. SAL04214. Next base: position 115,063 of record NZ_JBGDXT010000014.1, on the reverse strand, counting down.
CATAATTCCGGCCCCCATATCGGAGTTATAGCCGACGCGCAGCATAAACTCCATTTGGTCAGACGCCAGGTTATAGGCCTCACGGTTTTCTACATAAGCGCCAGCAAAAACAGAGGTGGATATTACTGAAGTTAATATCACTAGAGTATTCAGAGATTTCATAATAAATCCATTTTTCAAATATAGGGAAGCCGCCATCCATAGGGATGGATAAAGCGGCAAGCGTCGTTTAATTATTTACAGTAGAAATACTTTGTTTATTATTAGTCGCGACAATTTGATTACCTGTTTTCTTTCGTTGGGCAATTTCCTCGATAATAAAAGCGAAACGTTGTTCATTGAGCTTATAAAAAAAGCCCATCGTTAGTGCTGCGATAATGGCAAGACCGCAAGGCCATAAAAAAATGAGCTGACGCAAACCAAGCAACGTGGTGTCACTTTGAGCTATGTTGGGGATATAACCGATTTGCGTCAGCATAATACCTGGCAAAAAGCCAGCAAGCGCAGCGGAAATTTTGCGGGAAAAGGTATAACCCGTATACACCGAGCCTTCAGCGCGAATACCCGTTTTCCATTCACCGTAGTCAACCGTATCCGGAACCAGTGCCCAGTTCAGGCTGTTGACGAAAGCGGTACCGAAGAAGGCGATACAAGAGAAAATAACAAACAGGAATGACGTTCCACCCCAGATAAAATTCAGGATATCGCCAACGGCCCACAATATCAGACCACCAAGATAAACCTGTTTTTTCCCGAAGCGTTTTACCGCAGCAGGTACTAATAAGACGCCAATCAGGATACAGCCCATGCTGAAAAAACCCATCCATGACAACAAATGAATATCGTTCAGCACGTACTGAGTGTAATAAACCTGAATGGCCAGCTTGATATTAAAGGCGGCCAGCGTGCACAAATTGGCAACGCAGAGCACCAGCAGCGGCGGATTACGAAAAATCGCGCAGAAGGACTTCAATATGCTGGGTTTATGCGTGTCAGGTACGGTTTCGATATACCGTTCTTTCACCCCGCTAAAGCACCACCACATGCTGAACAGCCCGCAGACCGAAAAAATGACTGCTGCAATCAGATAACCCAGCGAAGGGGAACGGGTAAACAGCGCCTGAATGGGCATAAAACCTACGGTACAAAGAAGAAGGCCAATGGTAGCGCCGCCTTGTCGCCATGCGGCGAGCTGGGCCCGCTCATGCGGATTTTTGGTAATAGCGGGTACCATCGCGCCGTATGAGCAGTTCATCAGGCTGTAGAACAGACCGAACAACATAAACAGCACCGTCGCGAAGGCTGTTTTAACGGGTAAAGTAAAGTGAGTGGCAAAGAATTGCGCAGTAGCAACCAGAGCGACTGGAAATGACGCATACAGAATAAAAGGCCGAAACTTTCCTTTTGCGCCAATATTACGGCGTGAATCCAGCAATACGCCGGTGAGCATATCGGTAAAAGCGGTGAAGAATTTCGCCACCAGAAAGATAATTCCACCGTAATATGCAGGCATCCCGAGTTCATCGGTATAAAACTTCAGTAGATACAGCGTACCGATACACAGCATCAGATTTGAGCCGAAATCGCCCACGCCATAGGCGCATTTTTCCCGCAGGCTCAACTTTAGCGTTAGCGGATCATGATTAGACATAATCGCCTCTCAAAACGCCCCGCAGGGCGTTATATTTTATTGTTGTTAAACCGTATGTTTCCGGGCCTCAATCTCTTCCACAATTCGCACGTACATCTTCTCGTTGAGGTTGTAGAAACAGCCCATCGCAATAATGGTGATGACCGCCAGCACGCAAGGATAAATAAAGATCAACTGGCGTAGGCCTTCGACGGTGCCTGCCGATTGCACCACATTCGGGATATAACCGATTTGTGTCAGCATCCAGCCGGGGAAGAACCCTGCCAGCGCCTGGGAGACCTTACGGAAGAACGTGAAGCCGGTGTAAACCGTCCCTTCCGAGCGGACGCCGGTGCGCCATTCACCGTACTCCACCGTGTCGGAAACCAGCGCCCAGTTCAGGCTGTTGACGAAGGCGGAACCGAAGAACGCCAGGCAGGAGAAGGCGACAAAACTGACCGAGCCGCCGCCAAAGAAGTAGTTGAGCAGATCGCCTGCCACCCATATTAACAGCCCGCCGATATAGACTTTCTTCTTGCCAAAACGCCTGACTGCGCCGGGCATCAAAAAGACGCCGATAAAAATACAGCCCATGCTAAAGAAGCCCATCCAGGAGAGGAGGATCGGGTCGTTAAGAACGTACTGGGTGTAATAAACCTGAATCGCCAGTTTGACGTTGAAGGCGCCGAGAGTACAAAGGTTGGCGATACACAGAATAAACAGCGGACGGTTACCGGCGATGGCGCGGAACGACTGCAATAATCCAGGCTTTTGCGCGCTATCGACAGGTTTCACTTCAACGTAGCGCTCTTTAACGCCGGCGTAGCACAGCCACATAAATAGCAGGCCAAACAATGAAAATAGCGTGGCGGCGAAAATATAGCTGAGTTGGGCATTGCCTTCGATCAGGTTCATGACCGGCACAAAGCCAACGGTACACAGCAGCAGGCCGAGAGTGGCGCCGCCCTGACGCCAGGCGGCAAGCGAGGCGCGTTCATCCGGGTTCTTGGTAATCGCGGGCACCATCGCGCCATACGAGCAGTTCATCATGCTGAAAACCAGCCCGTACAGCATAAACAGCATCGTTGCGACGACGGTTTTTCCCGTCACCTCAAACGGTGTGCCGACAAAGTTAGCAATCGCCAGTAGCGTTACCGGAAATGCCGCGTAAAGCACGAACGGGCGGAATTTGCCCTTCGGACCAATTTTACGCCGCGAGTCGAGCATAATGCCGGTACCCATATCGGTAAATGCGGTAAAAAATTTGGCGATCAGGAAAATGATCCCGCCGTAAGTCCCTGGTAAACCCAGCACATCGGTATAAAATTTGAGTAAATAGAGGGTCCCGATATCTAACAGGATATTGGAACCTAAATCCCCCAGTCCATAGGCAAGTTTTTCTTTAAACGGCAAGCGTAGGGTTGCCGGATTCGATGATGTTTGACTCATTATTCTTCTCCATCTGCCCGCAGGTTTCCCTGCGGGCGAGCCGTATTAGATATTCCGTAAAGAAGCAAAAAGTGAAGCCCACTCGCTCTTCGCGCGATAGAAGACCGGCGGTTTGCCAATGGGCGCATCCACGGTAATTTCACCGCCGTGGTGAACTTCGCCGGTCCAGATATTCACCCAGTGATCTTCCGGCAGGTACAGCGTCCAGTCGCAACGCCCCTGCTCGTGAACCGGCGCGACCAGCAGATCCTGACCGAGCAGATATTGATATTTCAGGGTGTAGGTTGCGGCATCGTTCTCGTAATGCAGGAATAGCGGACGCATGACCGGCAGACCGGTAGCCGCGTTTTGCGCCACCGCCTGCTTGAGATACGGTTTCAGCGTGGTAAAGACGGTGGTCATGCGGGCAAAGTGGGCAATAGTTTCCGCGTCGCCGTCGAACTGCCAGTTATCGCCGGGGCGGTTGCCTTCATGGGTGCGCATCATCGGCGTAAAGGCGCTGAAATCGCACCAGCGCAGCAGCAACTCTTTGCTGCGTTTCATGTCAAACAGGGTGGTGTAGCCGCCGATATCGCTGTGATGCAGACCATGGCTGGTCATCGCCAGCGACAATGCCGCAGGCACTACAGAGGCCAGACCATCATCAAGGCTCCAGTCAACGTTCTGGTCGCCTGCCCACATCATGGTGGAATATTTCTGACTGCCGGTGTAACCCGCACGCATAAAGAACAGGATCTCGCCGAGCTTGCCGGTCTCCTGTAGCGCTTCGTAGTTACACTTCGCCCACAGCGCAGGCCAGGCGTTATGCATGATCTCGGCGCTGACGCCGTTGTGCAGATACGTGTCGGTCGGCAGATATTCGCCGAAATCCGCCATCCAGCCGCTGCAGCCGAGCGCGATCATGTTCTTTTTGATGACGTCTTTGAACCAGTCGTAAGCTTCAGGATTGGTCAGATCGACCACGCCGCCATAGAATTCGCCAAACTCGACCAGATAGTCGCCGCCCGTGGCGTCTTTTGCCAGATAGCCGTGTTTCGCCGCCTCAGCGCAGAGGTCTTTATCACTGGCGACGTATGGGTTGATATAAGAGAGGAACTGTACGCCTTCTTCTTTCCACTGTTTGATACGGCTATCCAGTTGCGGATAGTTGTCGCTATTCCACTTCCAGTTCCACATCACGCGCTTGCCGAAAGAGGTCATGCGGATACCGGACCAGTCCTGCGCCCAAATACCGTTCACTTTTACGCCTGCGTTGCGCATGGTATCCAGTTTTTGCTGGCAAACTTCCGTACCGCCCTGAATACCTAGCGTGACGCCGTTGTAAACCCAGTCCGGCAGCTCCGGCTGGCGGCCTAACAGCGCAGTCAGTTTTTCCAGCAGGGCGATGTAGGTGTCGGCACACTCAAAACGCAGCGTAGTTTTATCTTCCCACAGCGCCAGTTCGTGATACTCCGGCGCGCTGAAGTCGAAATTCATATAGCAGCTATTATCGACGTGGCAGTAATACTTCTGCGTGCTGACAAAGGTCGGTTGCGGGAAGAAGGTCCAGTAATAGTCGCCGCCGGCGTTCTCTTTACAGTCTGCCTGCCAGGTGACATAGCTGGTTTTATTACGGCCAACGCCCTGTTCGCTGGTCCACAGCGGGAACGGCTTGCCGCGCAAATCGAAATAAGAGAACTGTTCGCCGCAGCCGTAGATATGGTCGTCTGGATTAGCCGCGAGGCGTAACCAGATACGGTTATGGTGCAGGTCGTCGTTTTGCAGATCCAGCTTCAGGCGTCCCGCCTCATCGGCGGAGATGCGAAGGGTGGCGCTAATTGTTGCGCCACGGCTGAATTGTACCAGCCAGCCGTCGGGTAGCTCGCTGACCGTGGCCTCTGTTAATGCAATCTTCTCGTTAAGTTTGTCTTTGATGCTGAAGTTGCCGCGGAACATATCAATGTCGGCAACGCCCGCGCCAATCCACAGACAGGGGTTTTCGGCGCTGTGGCGTAAAATCAGGCGCTGTTGCCAGCTAAGCGCAAAACCATCCTGTGATGTTGTCAGTTCAAAATCGGTTGACCGTTGTGGTAGAGAATTCATTGTAATCTCCGTGAATGTAGGGTAATTCGGTAATCCATTTGGGCTAGTCGCAGCCGATGGAAAAATGCAGTTGATGGATCGCTTTTGGGGCAAGATGAATCAGTGCGATCCCGGAATTAAATGCATCGGGTGGGCAGCTCATAGGCTCTACCGCGAGACCTTTTCGGCTGAGTTTTTCGCCGGTATAGATCTGTAGCCAGGGTTGATTGCTGCGTAAAAATGTAGACATGTTCTGCGTTGGGCTGGTAAGTCTGACCTCCCACTCAGCCGGGGTAGTCGCGGTCTTAACCGCATGATCAAGGCGCGTTTCGCCGAGCAGGCATGATGCGGAAAAATCCCTGCCTGCGGGCAATTCCTCGCTTGCAGGCAGTGTTAATACACAGCTATCGATGCTTTGCAGATTACAAGTCAAATAAGGATGTGCGCCCGCGCCATAAGGGGCTGATTTATCGCCAATGTTTTGCGTACGAATCAATACGTGCAGCCCACTGGCGGCATCTAACCGATAAATCACTTCCGATATCAACGCAAAGGGATAGCCGTAAGAGGGCGGCAGAAAAATCGTTAGCGACGCTTCCGTCGCCGACTGATAATTAATCTGCCAGTCTCGCCAGGCTAACAGACCGTGAATGGCGGTCTGCGAAACCGGGTCGTTAACGGCAAGCTGGAAAACCTTGCCGTTATAGGAGTAGCAGCCATTTGTCACGCGATTGGGCCAGGGAATCAATACTTTCCCCAGATGCGCCATGGGTATTTCTTCCGGTTTATGCGGGATGACCACATGGCGTCCATGATGGGTCAGTTCCGCCAGACCTGCGCCAACCGTGACGATTTTCGCCTGGTAATGGCCCGCATTAAGCTGAATAGTTTTTCCACCGCTGTGCATGGCTGCCATCCTCATGACCTATTTCGCGTTGATATCCAGGAGACCCGCCGCGACCGCTGGAGCCAGGCCCGGCGCCAGTGGCAGACGAGGAATGACCAGGCAGTGCAGCAGATGGTAAATATCTTGCTTGCCGTCCCACACTTTGGTGGTCACTTTGTTATCGGCGTCCAGCTCTTGCCACCAGGAACCATTTTCATAGTCCATCAGATACTTAATGCAGTAGTCCCACCATTTCTGATACCACTCTTCATACTGGCTATCGCCCGTCAGGGTGTAGAGGGCGTAGGCCGTACCCATCGCTTCCACAATCGGCCAGCGCACGCGTTCACGTACGATAGGTTTACCGTCCCAGTCGACTGAGTAGACAAAGCCGTCTGCGCCATCTGGCGCCCAGGCGTCGCGGATAGTGGCATGGAACAGACCTTTCGCGTCTTCCAGCAGCCAGGCGGGCGGCGTTTCGAAGCGGGCCTCCAGCGCAGCATGGAGATGGAGCATCAGACGGCCCCACTCAATCCAGTGACCTGGCGTACCGCCGTAGGCGCGAAAACGGTGGGCAGGATTATCTTTGTTGTAGTCGCGGATAGGGTTCCACTGTGAATCGAAGTGTTCATTGACGCGGTAATCACCGTTGCGCGCCACATCATGAATAATTACCGACGCGATACGCAGCGCGCGATCCAGCCATTTTTTGTCATGGGTAACGTCATAAACAATCAGGAACGCTTCGACGGCGTGCATATTGGCGTTGCCGCCACGGTAGTCTTCGGTTTTGCTGAAGGCTTCATCCCAGGACTCCAGGCACATCTGCTCTTCTTCACTCCAGAAGTATTTCTCAATCACTTCTATGGTGTAATCCAGCAATTTCCTGGCTTCAGGATGCCCGGTCGTGACGGCGCTGGCCGCGCCCAGCAGGGCGAAGAAGTGTTGATAACCCTGTTTAGAGGCATCCACCACGCCCTGATCGTTAACGCAGGCATACCAGCCGCCGTATTTTTTATCGCGCAGCGCGCCGTTCAGGGCTTTGATGCCGTGATCGACCAGATCATAAGCGCCCGGTCGGCCCATCGACGCCGCCACGGAATAAACGTGCAGCATACGCGCCGTGATCCAAAGATGGGTACCCATCTCTTCTTTGATTTGCCCTTTATTTCCCAGCCAGCCGAAGCCTGTCGGCACCGCGGCGTTTTTACCGAAATTAAAGATGCGGTCGGTTTCCTGCTCCAGCCAGCGGTTGTGGCTCAACGTGTTAAACCATTTCATTCTTTCATCCTCGTATTAACGACGTTTTGCCATCATTTCATCGACGATCTCGCCCAGACGTTGCAATTTAGGCGCGGAAACATCACGTAGCATCAGCTCGGTATCCGGTAGACCAATCACTGATGACCAGACCGCGCGTCCCGCCAGGAACCCGGATGCGCCAGCTTCCATGGCGACCCTGACCGCGCGAGGGAACAGTTTTTCGTCCACACCGGAAGAGAGGATGACCCACGGCATATTGATATGCCCATTCAGGCGTTGTGAGGCGGTAAGAAGATCGGAACGCGCGCCTTTGCCGTAGAGCGGCATTTCAACTTTGTAAAGATCGGCGCCGCTGTCGCCCAGCTCTTTGGCCGCATCGATAATCGCCTGCTCGCGATCGAACTTGTCGCCGCAGCGCGGCGGACGTACAACCGGTTCGATAATGCTCAGCAAACCATTGGAGTGGCATAATTCATTGAATTCTTTGACCATATCCAGACGCTGCTGCGCGTCTTCGTCGCTGCGCCACAGCACCAACAGTTTTAAGGCTTTCGCGCCATCCCGTTTTACCGCCTGCGCATTAATTTTTTTATCAATGACCACGTTATCAACGGGAATACCGTTGCCCGGGATGAAATCATCCGCCGCGACGATCATGGCGCAGCTTTTAGCGACCGCGTTTTGTTCTACGGCCTGGCGATAACAGAACTGCTGATCCAGCAGAACGGCAGAGGCATACGGGGAAAGAATTTTCGCCGCATTCACTTTGAAATCCGTCAGCACGCTATCGGCAACGGGTGTTTTCGCACCAGCAGCAGCAAACATTAAACGCATCGCCTCGCGCTGATCGACAGCCAGCATGGCAAACCCGCCGGACGCTCGCGTAATGTCTTTGATGGTGTAGTTGTTCATTCAATTTTCCTTTATACAGTCGTTACTTTTTTACGTTGGCGGTCAGCCCGGCGCTGATGCGCACCTGTTCCAGGATGGCGCTCCAGTCTTCCCGACCGCGGCCTGCGGCCCGGGCTTGGTTATAAACTTCACGGGAGGCGGCGCCGAGCGGCATCGGTACGTGCAGTTGATTGGCGACATCCAACGCGATGCCAAGATCTTTGTGCGCCAGATCGATCATGAAGGCGGGAGACAGATCTCCTTTCATCACTTTATTCGGCCAGGTGGTGGTGAAATGCCCTTTGCCTGCGGCAGTGCCGCTCATCACTTTTAAAGCCACGTCGAAGGAAAGCCCCAGCGCTTCACACAGCACGGCGGCTTCGGCGGAGAGCGCATTTAGCGCAATACTCATGTAGTTGTTGATCAGTTTTACGCGAATACCCATTCCCGGGCCGCCGGTGTTGACCAGCTCATTACCCATCGCCATCAGAACAGGGGTAGCGCGCTCTACTTGCTCCGCCGTACCGCCTGCCAGCAGCAACAATGTGCCGGTAATCGCGTTGTCGGATGTCCGGCCTACCGGCACATCCATCATGCTGAACCCTTTGCTCTGCATGTCGGCAATCAGCTTATCGGTTTGCAACGGATGAATAGTGGACATATCAATGACCAGCGCTTCACGGGAAAGGGTTTCACAAACGCCTTGCCCGCCAAACAAAACGGAACGAACCAGATCGCCGTTCGGGAGCATGGTGATAACAAATTCAGCGCCGATGGTTGCCTGAGCCGGGCTGCTTGCAGGTTGCGCGCCTTTGTCTACCAGACGCTGTACGGCGTCGGGATTAACATCGAAGACGCTGAGTTGATGGCCCTGCTTTAGCAGATTGCTCGCCATAGGGGAGCCCATCTGTCCCAACCCGATAAATGCTATAACTGCCATATCGTTCTCCTGAACACGGTGGTGTCATTTTTTGTCATTAATGAGCCTTTTTCTGTCTGTTTGTGATCGTATTTGTAATTTATAGTCAAAAAATTGACAGCCGTCACTTTTTAAACATTTCGTGAAATTAAAATGAGCACATCGGAAATGCTTGAGGAATGACCATGGTTCGTATTGCTTGTGTAGGTATTACCGTGATGGATCGCATCTATTACGTGGAAGGATTACCGACAGAAGGGGGTAAATATGTGGCGAAGCGCTATACGGAAGTGGGCGGCGGGCCTGCGGCGACCGCTGCCGTGGCTGCGGCGAAATTGGGCTCGCAGGTGGACTTTATTGGCCGTGTGGGCGATGACGACACCGGAAACAGCCTGCTGGCGGAACTGGAATCCCTGGGGGTAAATACCCGTTATACCCGCCGCTACACGCAGGCCATGTCGTCGCAGTCAGCGATTATGGTGGATGCCAAAGGAGAGCGGATTATCGTTAATTATCCCAGCCCGGATTTATTACCTGACGCCGACTGGCTTAACGACATCGATTTTTCGCAGTGGGATGTGGTGTTGGCGGATGTGCGCTGGCATGACGGCGCAAAACAGGCGTTTACGCTGGCGCGTCAGGCTGGCGTCATGACTGTTCTTGATGGCGATATTACGCCGCAGGATATTAGCGAGCTGGTGGCGTTAAGCGACCACGCCGCCTTCTCCGAGCCAGGGCTGGCACGCCTGACGGGGATGAGCGAAGCCATTGATGCGCTAAAAAAAGCACAAATGCTCACAAATGGACATGTCTATGTCACGCGAGGCAGTGAAGGCTGCAACTGGTTGGAAAAAGCGGCGGTACGCCACCAACCGGGTTTTACCGTGGAGGTGGTGGATACTACCGGCGCGGGCGATGTTTTTCATGGCGCACTGGCATTTGGCCTGGCAAGCGGATACGCCATCGAAGAGGCTGTCAGATTCGCCAGCGGCGTTGCCGCGCTGAAGTGTACGCGCCCGGGTGGCCGGGCGGGTATACCTGATTGTGAGCAAACCCGATCTTTCTTGTCACTTTTTGTATAATATGAGCAGTAGGAAGCTTTTAGAGGAATGCTCATGAGTCTTACCGAACTGACCGGTAATCCGCGACACGATCGGCTGTTAATGCTAATTGATGAGCGCGGCTATATGAATATCGATGAGTTAGCCAGTTTGTTGGAGGTCTCTACCCAGACGGTTCGCCGCGATATTCGTAAATTAAGCGAGCAGGGGCTGATTACGCGTCATCACGGCGGCGCTGGCAGAGCGTCCAGTGTGGTCAATACCGCCTTTGAGCAGCGAGAGGTCTCCTGGACGCAAGAGAAAAAAGCCATTGCGGAAGCCGTGGCTGACTATATTCCGGATGGCTCCACGATATTTATCACGATTGGAACGACGGTTGAGCAGGTGGCGCGCGCGCTGCTCAACCATAATCATCTGCGCATTATCACCAATAGCCTGCGCGTTGCGCACATTCTTTATAATAACCCTCGTTTTGAAGTGATGGTGCCTGGCGGCACGCTGCGCCCGCATAATAGCGGCATTATCGGGCCATCCGCGGCGGCGTTTGTGGCGGGGTTCCGGGCTGACTATCTCGTCACCAGCGTAGGCGCGATAGAGAGCGATGGCGCGTTACTGGAGTTTGATGTCAACGAAGCCAGCGTAGTGAAAACCATGATGGCCCACTCGCGACATATTTTGCTGGCCGCCGATCATACGAAATACCATGCTTCTGCGGCGGTTGAGATCGGCAATGTGTCACAGATTACCGCTCTGTTTACGGACGAGTATCCCGGTCCGGCATTACAGAATTTACTTCAATCCCAGCAAATCGAAGTGGTTCAGGTGAGTCCTTCGCTGGACGACGCCGTTTCAGCGTGACAAGCACCCTTGCGCCGGAGGGTCGCGTCAGCGCTTTATCCGGCCAATAAAACGGCGCTGTGATGCAGGCGATATTGAACATCGTCTACGTTTCTATTGTCTTTTTGTTAATTGATTTATAAAGGGATACATAGTCAAACTTCTCCTTTCCCGCTACAGTTATTCATCCCCGGTTAGCAAGGAGAATGACATGCTCTACATCTTTGATTTAGGTAATGTGATTGTCGACATCGACTTTAACCGCGTATTAGGTGTGTGGAGCGATCTGAGTCGAGTACCGCTGGCTACGCTGAAGCAAAAATTTACGATGGGCGAGACTTTTCACCAACATGAACGCGGTGAGATAACGGACGAAGCGTTTGCTGAAGCTTTCTGTCATGAAATGGCGTTATCGCTCAGTTATGAACAATTTGCGCACGGCTGGCAGGCGGTATTTGTCGGATTACGGCCCGAAGTGATTGCTATCATGCATAAACTGCGCGAGCAGGGGCATCGCGTGGTGGTGCTATCCAATACTAACCGACTGCATACCCACTTCTGGCCGGAGGAATACCCGGAGGTGCGCGCTGCCGCCGACCATATCTATTTATCGCAGGATTTGGGAATGCGTAAGCCGGAAGCGCGTATTTATCAGCACGTCCTGCAGAAAGAAGGTTTTTCCGCTGCCGATGCGGTCTTTTTCGACGACAATGCCGATAATATAGAAGGGGCCAACCAGTTGGGGATCACCAGCATTCTGGTGAAGGATAAAGCCACCATCCCTGACTATTTCGCGAAGCTGTTATGCTAAAAACCGTTCACCAAAAAGCTGGACGCCATACGCGCCCTGTTCGGGCCTGGCTCAAGCTATTATGGCAGCGTATCGATGAGGATAATATGACGACTCTGGCGGGAAATCTCGCCTATGTCTCATTACTCTCCTTAGTACCGCTTATTGCCGTCGTTTTTGCCCTTTTCGCTGCTTTTCCGATGTTTTCTGATGTCAGCATTCAGTTACGCCATTTTATTTTTGCTAACTTTATGCCAGCCACCGGAGACGTGATTCAGCGCTATATTGAGCAGTTTGTCGCTAACTCCAACAAAATGACGGCGGTGGGCGCCTGTGGACTGATTGTGACGGCATTGCTGTTGATGTACGCCATTGATAGCGCCTTAAACACTATCTGGCGCAGCAAACGCACACGGCCAAAAGTGTACTCTTTTGCGGTGTACTGGATGATCCTCACGCTCGGCCCGCTTCTCGCCGGCGCCAGCCTGGCAATCAGCTCCTACCTGCTTTCTTTACGCTGGGCCAGCGATCTGAATACGGTCATCGACAATGTATTGCGTATCCTTCCGCTGCTGCTCTCGTGGATCTCATTCTGGTTACTTTACAGTATTGTCCCAACAACTCGCGTACCGAACCGTGACGCCCTTGTCGGCGCGTTTGTCGCAGCGTTGCTGTTCGAGGCCGGAAAGAAAGGTTTCGCGCTTTATATCACCATGTTCCCGTCATATCAGCTCATTTATGGCGTACTGGCAGTGATCCCTATCCTGTTTGTCTGGGTATACTGGACCTGGTGTATAGTCTTGCTTGGCGCAGAAATAACTGTCACTCTCGGGGAATACCGAAAACTCAAACAAGCCGCAGAACAAGAAGAAGCTGACCAACCATGATTGCATTAATTCAACGCGTAACCCGTGCCAGCGTCACCGTGGAGGACGAGGTGACGGGTGAAATCGGCCCAGGACTTTTGGTGTTATTGGGTGTCGAAAAAGAAGATGACGAACAAAAAGCGAATCGTCTGTGCGAGCGCGTGCTGGGATACCGTATCTTCAGCGATGCTGACGGCAAGATGAATCTGAATGTACAACAGGCTGGCGGCAGCGTGCTGGTGGTGTCGCAGTTTACGCTGGCGGCAGATACCGAGCGTGGTATGCGACCAAGCTTTTCCGGCGGGGCTGCGCCGGATCGCGCGCAGGCGCTTTATGAATATTTTGTCGAACGCTGCCGCCAGCAGGCGATAAACACGCAAACCGGACGCTTCGCTGCCGATATGCAGGTTGAGCTGGTTAATGACGGCCCCGTGACATTCTGGCTCCAGGTATGAGTCAGCTTCCGGCGTGGCCGCGGATAACAAGAGAGAGTACGGCTATGTATCACCTTCGAGTTCCGCAAACAGAAGAAGAATTAGAACGTTACTACCAGTTTCGCTGGGAGATGCTGCGTAAACCGCTGCACCAGCCGAAAGGGTCGGAACGGGATGGCTGGGATGCGTTGGCGCACCATCAAATGGTGGTGGACGAAGAAGGAAATTTAGTAGCAGTGGGCCGCCTGTATATCAATGCAGATAACGAGGCGTCTATCCGTTTTATGGCTGTACATCCCTCGGTACAGGATAAAGGGCTGGGGACATTAATGGCGATGACCCTGGAGTCTGTCGCCCGCCAGGAAGGCGTTAAGCGCGTCACCTGCAGCGCGCGCGAAGATGCGGTTGAGTTCTTTGCCAAACTCGGGTTTGTCAATCAGGGGGAGATTACTACGCCCACAACCACGCCAATCCGCCATTTTCTGATGATTAAACCGGTAGCATCGCTGGATGATATCCTGCATCGCGGCGACTGGTGCGGGCAGCTTCAGCAGGCCTGGTATGAGCACATTCCATTGAGTGAAAAGATGGGGGTGCGCATTCAGCAGTACACCGGGCAAAAATTTATCACCACGATGCCGGAAACCGGTAATCAAAATCCGCATCACACGGTGTTTGCCGGCAGCCTGTTCTCCCTGGCGACGCTGACCGGATGGGGACTTATCTGGCTGATGCTCCGTGAACGCCATCTTGGCGGGACGATTATTCTTGCTGACGCCCATATTCGCTACAGTAAACCCATTAGCGGAAAGCCAAACGCCGTGGCTGATTTGGGGTCGCTAAGCGGTGATTTGGACAGGCTGGCGCGGGGTAAAAAAGCGCGTGTCCAGTTGCAGGTTGAACTGTTGGGCGGTGAGACCGCAGGGGCAATTTTCGAAGGCATTTATATCGTACTACCTGCGAAACCGTTCGGCCCGTATGAAGAGGGCGGGAATGAGGAGGAGTAGCTGGACATATCCAACTACTCGATGAAGGCATCTGCTGGTAGTTTAAAGCGTTGTGTAAGCGCTTTAATATGATTAACCGTTAGTGCTCTGCGGCCATTTAAGATGTTGCTGACGTTCGATTTAGAACCAAGTTCGTTGGCAAGATCTGCTGCTTTGAGACCGTATTGATCCATGAGCGTTCGCAATACTGAAACGCCAGGGGGCGTTTTCTCCAGGTGTTGGTTGAGTGCTTTGAATTCCGGCGCATGTTTTTCGTATTCACTGATTCGGGCACAGAGCAATTCAAATAGTGGGTTTTCAAGATCGTCGTGGTCGACCAGAAACTCCACTAGCGCTAGTGCCCTGCGATACTCATTGTCATTTCGGTCTTCCCCCATCAGTGGGACGGTTTTTACCGCATCGCTGAAGGTATCAACGATCTTTTTTGCGCTGGTTGCATCCATCTGACGATGAGTTCTCATTCTTTATTACCCCGATAATATGCGGTCAGTTTGTCATATTCGGCATGGGAAACGATATGTTTCACAAATATCTTATGTAACCTGAAATCTATGTAGGAAATGAGTCTCAGGCTGTTACCAGAAACATCAATCACCCACCATTTATCTCTGTACTTAAAATTATCCAGTGAAGGAATATACCGCTTCATCTCTTCAGGCTGAGTGAATGTTTTTTTCTCCAGAACATTCAGCAACTCAGTGAGAGCAAGCTCATGGTTTGGATACATGAGCATCGCTTCATTGAACGGTTTTCGGCTGATAACATGCACAATGTAGTTCCATTACAAAGTTTTCAACCTGAAAACAATTTAGTGCAACGTTATCCAGTTTTCAAGTTGAAAACAAAATTGAATTTTAGGTCATTTTGCTTGTTGATGGACTTACAACACGCCAGGCCACATCTCGCATGGCGCTTCGTGCTGCCTGGCTCACGCCTCCGAGCTGGAAAAAACCGTGGATAACGCCGAGATAGCGCAGGCAAGTACACGCCACGCCCTGGTCGTTCAGACGGTGATATAGCGCTTCGCCTTCATCACGCAGTGGGTCGAACTCTGCGGTGAGGATATGCACCGGCGGTAAACCGGCAAAATCTTCACGCCATATCGGACTGGCTTCCGGGTGGCGGAGGTCGGTACCCTGGAGATACATTTCGAAGCCTGATAGTAGTGTGTCGCGGGTGATGATGTAGTCTTGCCCGTTGCTGGCATAGCTGGGGAAACTGGCGGTAGCGTCAAGCATCGGGTAGATCAACAGCAGCTTCGCCGGAGACCAGTGGGCGGTGGATTTCAGGCGTAGCGCGCTGACCAATGCCAGGTGCCCGCCTGCGCTATCGCCAGCAAACGTGATACGTTCACGATCGATGCCTAACTGCTCCGCGTATTGATGGACGATATTGGCCCCGCGTTCAGCGTCGTCATGAGCCGCAGGGAAGGTGTGCTCTGGCGCAAGGCGATACTGAATGGCAATCACCTTACAGCCGCTTTTCCAGGCCAGTTGCCGTAGCTGGGGGTCATGAGTCAGAAAGCCGCCGCTAACAAAACAGCCGCCGTGATAGTAGAGGATACAGGGTAGAGAACCGGATGCGTTTGGCGGCGAAACGACGCGAAATGTCATCCCTTCCAGCACGATATCTTCCGAACTCACCCGAATTTCTTTCTCACCCGCCAGCGTTGTGCTGGCAATATAGCCCGCTCTCCGGTCATCAATATTCTGCTCTCGTGAAGAGGGACGGCCCGCGGCGATAAACCCAGCGACCAGTTCGGCAATTCCTTTTTCCAGTGGCATATAACGCTCCTTTGACTGTATGTATGTACAGTTTGTAACCTGGTTCGTTGGGGATGGAAAGTGGTGAAACGAGGGGATGATGATTCTGGATAGAGGTTCGCAAAAAATGGAATGCGGTTGGCGCTGGGTTTTTAATTTTTGTACTGTGAAACGATGATGCTATACGCCATTGACGTATAGATTATTTTCACTACTATAAGCCAATGGCGTATGGAATATGCAATTTATAGAAACGGAACTCTTTACTGAAGATGTTAAAAAACTGCTCGATGATGATGAATACCATAAGTTTCAGGTTTTTATGGCTCAGCATCCAGATTGTGGTGATGTCATTCAGGAAACGGGCGGCCTGAGAAAAATGCGCTGGGGATCGCGAGGCAAAGGAAAGCGTAGTGGCGTGCGAATTATCTATTTTCACCGTAGTCAACGGTATGAGATTCGCCTGCTTCTGATTTATCAAAAAGGCATTAAAGATGATCTCACGCCGCAGGAAAAAGCGGTGCTTCGTATGCTGAATGAGAGGTGGTAGATGGATAAAGTGTTATTTGAGCGATTAACTCAAAGTATGTCTCAAATGAATGAAATCATTGAAGGGACCCGTGAGCCTTCTCGTACCTTTCATATTGATGCAATGAAGATTAAAGAAATACGGCAGGCATCTGGGTTGTCGCAATCTAAGTTTGCAGAACTGATTTCGGTCAACGTGGATACGCTGCGCAACTGGGAGCAAGGAAGACGTTCACCGACAGGGCCAGCCAAAGCGTTACTTCGCGCCATTGCCAACGACCCGAGAAACGTTATACAAGCATTGCGTTATTGAGCAATGATCCGGCTAACGTAGATTGCTAGCCGGTATACCAGAGAACTTATTCCCCTTCTCCCGGGAACAGGAACGGGTTGATGGAACTGCGGGCGAAGCCCTCCTGTTCCATGCGCGCGTCCAGCACCAGCGAGGCGAGGTCGTCGGCCACGGCTTCCACTTTCGGGTCTTTTTCCTGATAGAGAATCTTCAGGTAAGTCCCGCAATCGCCGCAGCTTTCGGCTTTCACCGCAGCCTGCTCATTTTCCAGCGACCAGTAGTGTAAGTCGCGGCTCTGTTCGCAGTTACTGCATTTTACGCGCACGACATGCCATTCGGTTTCGCACAGGTTACAGTGCAGATAACGCAGCCCCTGCGTGGTGCCGATCTGCACCATGCTGGAGACCGGCATCGAACCGCACACCGGGCAATACTGGCGCGCTTCACCGTATTCCGCGCGGGCTTTGCCTGGAATCAAGCTGGCCATTTGCGCCCAGTAAAGGGAGAGCGCGGCCCAGATAAACGGGGCTTTATCGCTGCTGACGGAGGCAAAATCCGAGGCAAACAGCGCGCTGGCCATCTGCTCCAGTTCCTGCTCTGAGGCTTTCTCCAGGTTCTCAATCACCGCCAGCGCGGGGCCGCTCATCTCGGGTTTTAGCTCGGCAATTAACGAATGCAGCAGTTTTTGCCAGTGCTTATCACGCGGCAGCACGTGGATATCCAGCGGCGGCTTGCCCTGGTCGTTCGCTTCTTTAATGCGTGCGGTCAGATCCATCTCCAGCGGATGGTCGTACAGCACCACTTCCTGCGCGTGCGCGATAAGCGCGGCAAAGCGCAGGTAATCGCCCAGCGGGTTATTTTCAGCCAGCTCGCGCAGACGTTCGGCGCGGCGGTTGTAGACGTTTTTGAGTCGGGGGAACAATAACGGCGGAATCATATCCGCCGTACGTTTCTCGCTCGACCCCAGCTCATCTTGCGGGATTATGCGAATACTCATTCAGTTTCTTTTTCCGTTGTCTTGCGGACTTCTCGGTACCAGCGTGGGTGATGTTTCTTCGCCCACGACCGGGTTACCCAGCCTTCCACCATCGCGGTAATGGTGCCTTTCACCCAAAGGGCGGCGTAGATATGCACCATGATAACCACAATTAACGCTACTGCGGCAAAAGAATGCAGCATTAACGCGAATCGGATCACCGGGATTGAGAAAGCAGGCGCAAAGTACGGACGCCAGATAATTACCCCGCTCACCAGCAGCAGCACCAGGAAGATAATCGCCGCCCAGAATACGCATTTCTGACCGAAGTTATAACGCCCGGTGTCACCCACTTCCTCGTTGACGACGATCTTACGAATATTCTTCGCCCAAAAGATATCATCCCGATTGATTAGATTGTGGTGCCAATAACGGAAAAACATGATGATAAACGAGGCAAACATAACCACGCCCACAAACGGGTGCAGAATTCGCGCCAGTTGTGGGGTGCCCAGGATATGCATCAACCAGTTGAAGGATGGGAATAAAAAGCCCAGCCCGCTCACCGCCGCCAGCACGAAGCAGAAGGCGACGATCCAGTGGTTGATGCGTTCCGGCGCCGTATAGCGCACGATGGTGTCACGTCGTTTCATTTGCGCACCTCGTCTTTCTCTTCATGCAGGTTGTCATCTTCCTCTTCCGCGCGGTTCGGGCCGACGCCGACATAGTGGAAGACGCTGGCGGCAAAGGTCGCGGCAAAACCGAACGCGGCGAGCGGTTTCCAGACGCCTTTCCAGAACTTAACGGTTTCGCTGATTTCCGGGTTTTCCGGCAGACCGTGATACAGATTCGGCTTGTCGGCATGATGCAGCACGTACATGACATGCGTACCGCCTACGCCCGCCGGATCGTACAGACCCGCGTTGTCATAACCACGGGTTTTGAGTTCCGCCACCCGCTCGCCCGCCAGCGTTTTCATATCCTCTTTCGAGCCAAAATGAATGGCGCCGGTTGGACAGGTCTTCACGCAGGCCGGTTCCTGGCCGACCACCACACGGTCAACGCACAGCGTACATTTATAGACGCGGTTGTCTTCCGGGTTGAGGCGCGGGACGTTGAACGGGCAGCCAGCGATACAGTAGCCGCAGCCGATACACTGCTCGGACTGGAAGTCGACAATACCGTTAGCGTACTGAATGATCGCCCCTTCCGCCGGACAGGCCTTCAGGCAGCCGGGATCGGCGCAGTGCATACAGCCATCCTTACGGATCAGCCACTCCAGTTTGTCGTTCTGTTCCACTTCCGAGAAGCGCATCACCGTCCAGGATTTCGCGGTTAAGTCCGCCGGGTTGTCATACACCCCGACGTTATTGCCCACTTCATCACGGATGTCGTTCCACTCGGAGCACGCCACCTGACACGCTTTACAGCCGATACAGGTGGTGACGTCGATGAGTTTCGCCACCTCTTCCTGGTGGTCCCGCGCCTGG
This sequence comes from Salmonella sp. SAL04214, assembly GCF_046550615.1. Taxonomy (NCBI): domain Bacteria; kingdom Pseudomonadati; phylum Pseudomonadota; class Gammaproteobacteria; order Enterobacterales; family Enterobacteriaceae; genus Salmonella; species Salmonella sp. SAL04214. The sequence goes on along the minus strand of NZ_JBGDXT010000014.1, from coordinate 95,920 downwards.
GGCGCGGGGGTGAAACCGTTAGTGGCGGAACGACGAATGATGTCTTGCGATTGATAAGCCATAGGTCGTCTCCGTTACACCTTTTCCACGTTCACAAGGAAGGATTTAAACTCCGGCGTTTGCGTGTTCGCATCACCGACGAAAGGCGTTAACGTATTGGCGATAAAGCCTTTTTTCGCCACGCCTTCGTAGCCCCAGTGAATAGGAATACCGATGGTATCGATATCCTTGCCGTCCGCTTTCAGCGTGCGAATACGCTTGGTCACCACTGCTTTGGCTTTGATATAGCCGCGGTTCGAGGAGACCTTCACGGTATCGCCATGCGCGATACCGAGCTTATTCGCCAGCTTCTCGCCAATTTCCACAAACTGTTCCGGCTGGGCGATAGCGTTAAGCAACGCGTGCTTGGTCCAGTAGTGGAAGTGCTCGGTCAGACGGTAAGTAGTTCCGACATACGGGAACTTATCCGCTTTACCCAGCGCGTCGGCATCGTCTTTAAAGATACGGGCGGCAGGGTTAGAGATAACGTTCGGGTGCAGCGGGTTAGTGCCCAGCGGCGTTTCAAACGGTTCGTAGTGTTCCGGGAACGGCCCTTCCGCCATCTTATCGATGGCAAACAGGCGACCCATCCCTTCCGGCTGCATGATAAACGGTCCGACGTCGCTGCCGGGCGCGGCGGCGCTGTAGTCCGGAATATCCCATCCGGCCCATTTTCCGCCTTCCCATTTCAGTAGCTGACGTTTCGGGTCCCAGGGATTACCCTGCGGATCGGCGGAGGCGCGGTTATAGAGGATGCGGCGGTTAAGCGGCCATGCCCATGCCCAGCCCAGCGTGTTGCCGAGACCAGACGGGTCGGCGTTATCACGACGCGCCATCATGTTGCCTTCCGGCGTCCAGCTACCGGCGAAAATCCAGCAGCCGCTGGACGTCGTACCGTCATCGCGCAGTTGCGCGAACGAACTGAGTTGTTGGCCTTTCTTCACCACCACCGCGCCGGTTGCCGGATCGATAAGATCGGCCAGCGCTTTACCGTTACTTTCCATCGCCACTTCTTCAGAGGCGGGTTCGTATGGTTTGGTGTAGTTCCAGGTCATATTCAGCACCTGTTCCGGGTTGGCGCCGCCCTGTTCAGAGTACATCTTACGCAGGCGTAAGAAGATACCGGCGAGGATTTCGCCGTCGGTCATGGCAATTCCCGGGGCGTCCGCGCCTTTCCAGTGCCACTGCAGCCAGCGACCGGAGTTAACGATGGAACCATTTTCCTCGGCAAAACAGGTGGAAGGCAGACGGAACACTTCGGTCTGGATTTTCGCGGGATCAACGTCGTTCGACTCACCGTGGTTTTGCCAGAAGGTGGACGTTTCGGTGTTGAGCGGATCGATAGTCACCAGGTACTTCAGTTTGGAAAGCGACGCGACCACTTTGTTTTTGTTCGGGAATGAGGCCACCGGGTTAAAGCCCTGGCAGATATAGCCGTTGACCTTGCCCTGTTTCATCATCTCGAAGTACTGCAACACGTCGTAGCCTTTGTCCCACTTCGGTAGCCAGTCGAAGCCCCAGCTATTTTCCGCTGTCGCTTTATCACCAAAGAAGGCCTTCATCATTGAGACGAAGAATTTCGGATAGTTGCCCCAGTAGTTGACCTGATCCTTCAACAATGGCTTCGGCGTATTGGCAGCCAGATAGGTTTGCAGGTCGGTCTGTTTTTCGCTCGGCAGCGTCAGGTAGCCCGGCAGACTTTGCGACAGCAGTCCTAAGTCGGTCAGTCCCTGAATGTTGGAGTGACCGCGCAGGGCGTTAACGCCGCCGCCCGCCATCCCCATGTTACCGAGCAGAAGCTGGATCATTGCCATAGTACGGATGTTCTGCGCGCCGATGGAATGCTGCGTCCAGCCCAGCGCGTACAGGAACGACGCGGTTTTATCTTTTGCGCTGGTTTCTGCAATGTACTCGCACACTTTCAGGAAGTCCGCTTTCGGCGTACCGCAGATATTTTCTACCACGTCCGGCGTATAGCGTGAGACATGCTGTTTCAACAGATTCCAGACACAGCGCGGGTGTTGCAGTGTCGTATCGCGTTTGGCAAAACCGTTTTCGTCCAGCTCATAGTGCCAACTGGTTTTATCGTACTGCCGCTTGTCGGCGTCATAGCCGGTGAACAGACCATCATCGAAGCCAAAATCTTCACGCACGATCAGGCTGGCATTGGTATAGGCCTCGGTGTATTCACGGTTGTATTTTTCGTTGGTCAGCAGATACAGCATCACGCCTGACAAGAAGGCAATGTCAGTACCAGAGCGTATTGGCGCATAGAAATCGGCCACCGACGCGGTACGCGTAAAGCGCGGATCGATCACAATCAGCTTCGCGCCGTTGTGAATTTTGGCTTCCATCGCCCAGCGGAACCCGACCGGGTGAGCTTCTGCGGCGTTACCGCCCATCACCACGACGAGGTTGGCGTTCTTGATGTCGACCCAGTGGTTGGTCATCGCACCGCGACCAAATGTTGGAGCAAGACTTGCTACCGTTGGTCCGTGTCAGACACGCGCCTGGTTGTCGACCGCGAGCATACCCAGCGCGCGGGAGAATTTTTGCGTTAAATAACCCGTCTCGTTACTGGATGCGGAAGCGCACAGCATCCCGGTGGTGAGCCAGCGGTTAACGGTAACGCCTTCGGCGTTCTGCGCCTGATAGTTGGCGTCGCGATCTTCCTTCATCAGTTTAGCGATGCGGTCAAACGCTTCTTCCCAACTGATCTGTTGCCACTTATCTGAACCCGGTGCGCGGTATTGCGGGAATTTCAGGCGGCTTTCAGAGTGGATAAAGTCCACCAGACCGGCCCCTTTCGGGCACAGCGCGCCACGGCTTACCGGATGATCCGGGTCCCCTTCGATATGGAAAATAGATGCTTTGGCGTTTTTCGCACCGTCGCCGAGGCTGTACATCAACAGCCCGCAGCCAACGGAACAGTAGGTGCAGGTGTTACGGGTTTCGCGGGTGCGCAGCAGTTTATATTGCCGTGTTTCCGCTAGCGCTACGCCGGGCGCGAAGCCCAGTGCCGCCGCCGTGGTGCCTGCCATACCGCCAGCGCAGATCTTAAAGAACTGCCTTCTGCTGACCTGCATGGTTTGCTCCTTGTTTCGACATTGTCACTTCTCTTTCACATTTCTCTATCCGAAACGCTCAGGGAGTGGTTGTTATTTTTCTTTGCGGACGGGCCCGCAAAGGTTCAGAATTGGATAAATTTTCCTCCATCCGGGAGGAGTTGTAACAGAATACCATAATGTTGGTGTGTGTGTTCTTATATGGTTAAAAGAAAGTGAACAATATACTGTCTGAAGAAGTCCTAAATGTGACTGATTTCACAACCTCACGCCAGTTGACTCTCTGGAAACGCGAGGATTTGCAGTCCCCCCAACTTGATGATGTTGCCGAGGAAGTGCCAGTGGCACTGGTGTATAACGGCATTTCGCATGTCGTTATGATGGCCTCTCCGAAAGATCTGACGCATTTCGCAATAGGGTTTTCTCTGTCGGAAGGGATCATTGACAGCCCGCGTGAAATCTATGGCATGGACGTTGTGCCGTCCTGTAACGGACTTGAAGTGCAGATTGATCTTTCCAGCCGTCGATTTATGGGGCTGAAAGCGCGTCGTCGCGCGCTGGCCGGACGTACCGGTTGCGGCGTATGTGGCGTGGAACAGCTCAATGACATCGGTAAGCCGGTGCAACCGCTGCCGTTTAGCCAAACGTTTAATCTCGGTAACCTTGATCGCGCGTTAAAACATCTGAATGATTTTCAACCGACGGGTAAGCTGACGGGTTGTACGCACGCTGCGGCGTGGGTCATGCCGTCGGGTGAACTGGCGGGGGGCCATGAAGATGTCGGACGCCACGTTGCGCTGGATAAACTGCTCGGCCGCCGCGCTACGGAAGGTGAGGAATGGCGGCAAGGCGCGGCGCTGGTTTCCAGTCGTGCGAGTTACGAAATGGTGCAGAAGTCGGCGATGTGCGGTGTGGAAATTTTGTTTGCGGTTTCTGCTGCCACCACGCTCGCGGTTGACGTCGCTGAACGGTGTAATCTTACGCTGGTGGGGTTCTGTAAGCCGGGTCGGGCGACGATTTATACCCATCCGCAGCGGTTAATCGCAGACTAAAATAGTACCCTCTACATTTGCGTAAAATATATATTTTCTCAATTTTACAGCCTCTCTTGATAACGGAATCACGTATAGTGGCGAGGCCATACAGGTTTTAATCGTTTTTATGCTGGGCCGCAGCTTATTCCAGCCATTCACGAGGCGCTTGCTACCCGGTAATACTTCGAACGAAAAAAGCGCCCTTGGGGCGCTCTTTCGACAGTCGCTAACGACTTATTTGCTCAGTTCAGCGGTCATATGCACGCGATTTGCAGCGTGAAAAGCTTAGAACTCACGCTCAAGATGATAGCCATTATAGGTATCGATGAGTTCGTTATAAGCTTTAACCACAGCCTCATAAGAACCATCTACCATATCGCCGCTGCCGCTATTGAGGTAGTCCTGCTCATGCGAGGTATACGCCACGTTATCGCGCACACGCCGAATGCGTTTTTTCACCTTGCCCTGGAATTTTTCCAGCTCAGAAATAAAGCCAGGGAAGCTACGATGTTTATCTATATCAACGTTGATCTTCTCGTTTAGCTTCTGAGTATGCTCTTCAAAATCAGCGAGCTGTTTGCTTACTGCCGCCACATCAAAAGAATCATCAGCTACAGCGTCATTAAGCGTCTCGGCTTCCTGCATCGTCAAAAGCGTATAGTACTTAATGGATTTACCTTCTTTCTTCTCGGTCGCCTTAATTTCATTAGCCGCATGCTGCCCACTCATAATGGTAATCTCGGCGATATATTTCTTCGCAATGGGATCAAACTCATCGAACTGTTTTATAAACGTTTTATGGAACGCTTTAGCGCCAGCAAAGGCATCATCCTTGAAGTTATCTTGATCATAGTATTTATTCATACTATTGATTGTTTCAGCTAGTGGCCCAGCCGCATTAATAAATGCCAGAGCAGCACTATCCAGAGAGGCAAACGCCGGCTTTAATTCAGCCGCCGCCTTGATGTCTTTCCGGCAGTCCTGGATAAATGCAGGATACACAGGAACCAGCGGAGAGGGATCGTCTTCCTTACCGGTAGGACCGGTACGGAAATCGTCGAATGTGTTAGCATAACGATTTACAGCACGGTAAATATCTGCCTGGAGATTATTATAACAATCAATGTAAACATTCAGCTTTTGGTTAAGAACATCGTTCGCATCTGCGCTTTCCGCTGATGTGGATTGTGTATTGCTCGCTGATGAATCCGCACTCTGAGCTACAGGTTGTTCGTCCGCTTTTTTTTCATCACAAGCGCTTAGCCCGGCAGTCATCAGCATAGCGATAATAATTGATGATAACAAATCCTTTTTCATTAGAATAACCTATAAATAATATCATTGAAATTTACAGATTCATTTTAATGAAAAAAAACAGGTATGTGATTTATTCAACACAAAAAATACTTAATCCATATTTCATTATAATTAACATTATCAATATCAATGTGTTCGTTAAAATAAGAAAACCAATCAGCTTTTGCAAAATGACGGATTTAATGTGGATGACGCGATGAAGCAAGTACAGGCGTTGAATGAGCATGTTGCGCAACTGAAAGCCAAACAAAATGACACCAAAAGTGGTTCTTTTCAGCACGAGCAATTTCTTGAGGCTGCAGACAAATATGTGCTGGCTGTAAAAACGCGAGTTCGTCGTGAACGAGATCACATCCCTTTGACCGTCAGCGATAAAGAGAATCCGGCATGGGCTGAGGGTTCTTTTGATAAGGTAATCAGAGGTTATAATGATTTAGTGACAAGGTTTAATTTAATGAACTGAATGATTAAACTTTCAGGTAAAGTGTTTTTATTGGGTAGAATTACTTAAGCAACGTGATAAACGTCTGATGGTCCGTTAACCTCGTAAATAGAACGGAATGTACCAGCGACTAAAAAACATTAAATATTATTTGGTTATTTTGGCAATGTCAGCATTTCCGCACGGCTTGGTTAATGTACGATTTTATTTTTTATTGAAATTTGTTAATGATATTCATGTGATTTATATTGTTTATTTTTTTTGAAAATATAATTATGTTGAATAAGTTACAATAATTTTTACATTATTAATACAATCGTTAATATCGTAACTATTCTCGATTATGTATATACTCATTGCGCCTCGTCATGATGCTTTAGCATCATGACGGTAACATTAATTATTTGTCCGATTTTTACATATACACGAAATCATTCAAGTTGCATCAAGGCAGCAAGGGAATGAATCCCCTGGAGCGTACATAAGTACGTGACTGGGGTGAATGAGCGCAGCCAACGCAGAGGCAGCTTGAAGGATGAAATGTATAGCCAAGAAACAATCATCGTATCAATAATGAATATGAGCTGGATGCGATGATTGCGTGTTAAACCGAAAACTACGCACCGACTGTAAAAATAAAACTTTTCAACAGCAGGTGATGGATTATGAGTGTTGAAAAATGAGTGCATTGCAGCTATCCGACAGTTCTTTTTCTACTGAAGTCAATTTAAATGGATTAATAGAAGTTCTCAGTAAGCATCTTTATTCAACGCCCGTTGTTGCGATAAGGGAGCTGGTGCAGAACGGGCACGATGCGATTGTCCGCAGACGAATCGAACAGCCCGATGCCCCGCAGGATAACCACATCCGCGTTGTGGCGGATGTGGCAAAATCGACTATAACGATATCTGACACCGGCGCGGGCCTGACGGAAAGCGAAATTCATGGCTTTCTGGCGACCGTCGGGGTGGGCTATACCCGGATGCTGCGCCAGCAGGATGATGACACAGGGTTAATCGGCATGTTCGGGCTGGGCTTTTTGTCGGCGTTTGTGCTGGCGAAAGATGTCACCGTGCTGACCACGTCCTGGCAAACGCCGGACCAGGGCTGGAAATATCACTCTGTTGATGGGCAGCGCTATACCGTTACGCCTTCTGACGCCGTCGCGCCGGGAACCCAGGTGATCCTGACGCTGAAAGAAGAATACAGCCATCTTGCCAGTAATAATCTGCTTAATCGCGTACTCTCAAGGTACTGCATTTTGTTGCATGAGCCAGTTTTTGTCGGCGATGCGACCGAACCGGTAAATAAACTCCAGCCGCCCTGGCGCGAATCGACGCCGGAAGGCGTGACGATGCACCGTGCGTTGGTCCAGCGTAAAAACCTCGCGTTCGCGGCGCAGTTTGAATCGTCCTTCGAACCTATCTGCACCCTGCCGGTGGTTCCGCAGGGGGGCAGCGATGCCGTGGGCATTCTGTGGATTCAGGACGGCGCGACTTACGGCACCAGCGACAACCGTAATCTGTCCCTCTTTTTACGCGGAATGCTGCTTGATGACGAAGCGCGTGAACTCCTGCCGCCGTGGGCGGGGTTTATTGGCGGCGTGATTGAATCGTCGAAACTCACGCCGACGGCAAGCCGGGAAGATTTGCAGCGGGACGAAACCTGGGTTGCGGTACAGGAGGCATTGAAAGAAGCGCTGATTACCGGTTTGTCGGATCTCGCGCAAAACCAGCCGGAGATATGGCGACGCGTTTTAATGCGTCATAACGAAGCGCTGCTGGGCGCGGCGCTGTGTGACGATCGTCTTTTTGATCTGCTGAAGGATCGGTTGCAGGTGCCCACGTCGAAAGGCGCGGTGCTGGCGAAGGAACTCCGCATTAATAACAGCATCCATATTTTGTTGGGCGCTGATGGCGGCTTTGAAGAGATGCTATTCCATATTCTGCAACGGCCCGTCGCCAGAGGCGATCGCTATGCTGTGGTCCCGTTTTTACGACGCTGGGCGCTGTTATACCATTGTCGGATTATTGAAGTCGGCACGCAAAGCGGCAACGAGCAACTCTTTACGCTCGCCGATTTACCGGCGGAACAGGTCGATTATCTGGAAGCGCATTTATGCGACGGCGAGCAATTAATTATCTCCCGCTTTGACCCGGATGTTTTGCCGCTGGTGGTGACCCTCGATCGTGAAGCCGAATTAAAACAAATCCTTGAACAGGACGATGCGGACAAGCGAATGAGTACCGCCGCATTAATGCTGGCGCGCCAGTTTACTTCGCAGATTAAACAAACCAAAACCTCCAGCTTATATCTTAATTTAAATAACGCCTGCGTCAAACAATTAGTTACGGCATTGCAAAATCATCAGCAACCGGTGGCGGCGCTGCGGTTATTAAAATCCCTGAAAGTTATTTTATGTAGTAATGGGAATAAAGAACAGCAATGGGATTTGCATCAGGCACTGGAAGATTTCACGCAGATTATCCCCTCATTAATTAAGCAAGGAATGTAAGAATGGATACATGGGAGTGGTACAACAACTACAGTAAAGAGTTGCGGGATGCCGGGCAGGGATATATTCCCCAGATAATTGATGACTTTTCTGAAGGCGCGCTAAATTTACAACTGGAAAAGTGTGATGCGCTGTTGCCAGAAATGAAAGCCCTGAATCAGGTCGCCAAAAATCCGTGGCTGGAGATATTTATCGGGCACTGGGAGATGCGTCACCGCCTGACGAATTATAGCGAAGGCGAAAAAGTCTTGCCTGACGTTGTCGCCCTGTTTGAAAAAGCGCACCGGGAAGAAGCGAAAGATTGTCCGCAATCCATCTGCGTCACCCAGGATTTATCCGCCTGCTATGAAAACATAGATGGCCCTGGCTGGGCGGCAGAGCGAATGGCGGTCTGCGAAGAGACGATTGCGCGCATCGACCCCACCTGGAACTGTTTTCAGTGTTTGTCCACGGAATATGCCAGCGCCCTGATGGACACCCATCGGCACGAAGAAGCGTTAGCGTATGTGGATAAACAGATTGCGGCAGTGAAGGATTCGGGAGAGGAATACGTTGAGGCATTGCTCTCGACGCGAGTCGATATCCTGATCGCGCTGCAGCGCTATGAAGAGGCGCGTGAGCTGGTTGAACATTTGATCGACGAAAATGACTACTGGGGGCGCGATCGCATTGGTTATCCGCTGAAAAAGCTGTACATCATGGCGCTGAGCGGCGGGCAGGACGAGGAGGTCTGGGAAGCGTTACCCGCCTGGTCGGACCTTACGCCTTACTCCTGGAATCTGTGGCTGGATATTTTGATTGTGTTGCTTCCCCGTTATCCGGAACGTAACCACTGGCGGCTGGCGAGAATTTTCCAGCACATGCTGGAACACTATTCTAAGGTGGGGGCGCACCGTAAATTGGTGGATTTGGCGAAAATGCAGATTAACCTGGCGCTGGATCGTGAATCCGTCTGGGTCGCGAAGCAGGCGTTTAAACTTGCCCAGCGGCATATGCCAAAACTGCGCGCCCTGTTGGGCGTTGACCGGGAGTATCTGGAACTCAGCGAGAAAATTGCCGCCAAAGAAGCAGAACTGTCGGCGCGCCCCGCTATGCCACAAACTGAAAGTACGGCGGAAGACGCAGAGGCCGATCCCGAAAAAGATGTTGAAGAGTTCCGCCGCGCCTTTATGCAGTCACCTGAGGATGCGGAGTTACTTGGCCGACTGGTCAATGCGCTGAACGCCTGTTACGCGCGGGACGAGTCGATCGCGCTTTTGCGCCATTATGTTGAAAACCATCTGCAAGAGGACAACGGCCTTCCTTTTGATCTGCTGGACCTGCTGTTGGCGAAAGGCGAGCTGGAGGAGATTGAACAACTGGCCCGGCAGTATGACGCATCCGGGCAGGAGCATATGGCGCTGTGGTTCCGTGCGCGGGTTCTCGGCTCGCAGGAAGACTGGGCGCAGCTGGAAGCGACAGGGCAAAAACTGCTGCAAACTAAAATTGGCGGCGAGTGGATTGGCGCTTACCGGATGTGCGCGTGGGCGGCGCAAAAACAGGAAGCCTACGACAGGCAACTGGAATATTTACAGCAGCTACTGGCACTGCTCACACGGCGCGAAGAAGATCCCCGCAACACCCAGTGGGATATGATGGCGGCGGCCAGCATTTTGCAGAAATGGGATATCGTGCGCAGGCTTGCGGCGGAGCTGGAGATTGAACTCACCGAAGGCGAAGGTTTTATCGATGAAAACTGGGGGCTAATAAACCTGCGTTTCCGCGAAGATTACGAATACCGATACTATTTCGCCCAGCGCATTGGGCCGGTGACGGCAAGAGTGGTCGAACCCACTTATCGTACTGATTACCCGCAGCATGTCGGTGAAATCGTAGTCTTTGACGCCGAGCGGCTGAATACGCCGCCGGAAGACGAAGAAGAGCGGAAGAACTTCACGCCTTTATATGCCAGCCTGAAAACGGTGATCCCAACGGAGTACGGCGAATCCTGGTTTTGCGACGGCGTTATGCCGGAAGAAGCGCAGTACGACGCTTTCCGCGAGGCTATCAGGGAGCTGGGGTGGTATTACTGGAGCAGTAGCCCGGATGATTACACCTTAACCGATAGCCATCAGGGCGACGATGCGACTCCTCTCCCTGGATTTTACTTTGTTATCAGCGCGCCGCAGTCGGTAACGAAGGCGGATATCGATAAAACGCTGACGCGTTTGACCGCCGACTGGGAGCATCCGCTATGCTGGTGGCGGCTGGCGCAGGCCGCAGGCGTAAATGAAGAGAAACACCGCGCCATTGCTGAACGGTACGGGATGTAACCTGCGGGGCTATATTCCCCGAATACTGTCAGAAATAGTGGAATTTGTTGAAATTAGCGTTGTTTGTAGGCCGGATAAGGCGCAAGCGCCGCCATCCGGCAAAACTCAGGCAAGGCTTGTCAATCATCTGAGACAGCGGGAAATGCTCCCGCTGTCTGTTGTGATGACAAACTCAGTACCTGATGGAGCGCAGCTTTAAGGTTTGCGAGATCGTTTTACAACATGTTGATATTGCGGACTTTGTAGACAGGGTGGCGCGAAGCGAAACCCAACATTCAACATCCGCCACCGTAGGCGCTGGGCGAGAGTTGGGTCTCGGCAAGTCTTACTGTAAATAGACCCGTTTTAGTTCTATGCATTTTTTGAGATCCGGCCAGATTAGTGATAACAAATTCTCTTTCATTAGAGTAACCTATAAATAACATTATTGAAATTTACAGATTCATTTTAATGAAGAAAATAGGTATGTGATTTATTCAACACGAAAAATACTTAATCCATATTTCATTATAATTAACATTATCAATATCAATGTGTTCGTTAAAATAAGAGAACCCCAACGTAAATATACAGAAGGCAATTAAATGAAAAGGAATTTATTATCCTCAGCGATAATCATTGCGCTAATGACCCTGGGCGCAACAGGATGTGATGACAATAATGTTAAAACCGAGGCGACGCCGGCCGCCAGCAGCCAGCCTGCGACGCCAGCGCCTTCTCAGACGCCGGAAACGCAATCTGACGAAAGTCCAGCGCAGCCCTCAGCAGCGAAGCCAGAAACGGCAACTCAGCCCCCGGCGGCGAAGCCAGAAACGCCAGCTCAGCCGGAGGTTGACGCTGAAGAAGTTTATAGTGAAAAAATGGATGTCTATATCGATTGTTTTAATAAACTTCAATTGCCCGTTCAGCGCAGTCTGGCGCGTTACGCGGATTGGGTGAAAGACTTTAAAAAAGGTCCGACAGGGAAAGAGAGCCTGGTTTATGGCATTTATGGTATTACGGAGTCTTACATAACGAATTGCCAGAAAGAGATGAAACAGGTGGCCGCCTTAACGCCATTACTTGAGCCTATTGATGGTGTTGCCGTTAGCTATATTGATAGCGCCGCCGCGCTGGGTAATACCATTAACGAAATGGAAAAATATTATACCCAGGAAAACTATAAAGATGATGCCTTTGCTAAAGGTAAGGCGCTGCATCAGACATTACTGAAGAATATCGAGGATTTTAAACCCGTCTCGGAAAAATATCATGAGGCTATTCAGGAAATAAATGACAGGCGGCAATTGACACAGTTGAAGAGAATAGAAGAAGCGGAAGGTAAAACATTTAACTATTATTCTCTGGCTGTCATGATTTCGGCAAAGCAGATCAACAAGGTTATTTCTGCCGATACCTTTGATGCCGAAGCGATGATGAAAAAAGTCGCGGAACTGGAAACAATGATTGCGCAATTGAAAGAAGTGAATACTGATGGCCGTAATTCTTCTTTCATCAGCTCTGCGGCTGATTATCAGCTACAAGCTAAAAAATATATTCGTCGCATCAGAGACAATGTTGAGTATTCTGATTTTGAAAAGAAACGGGTGCAGGACCCTGCAACAGGATGGATGGTTGCGGATTCTTATCCGGCGTCGTTGAGAAGTTATAACGAGATGGTGGATGATTATAACCGCCTGCGTTGAGTGACGGCACATTAACTGAGCGCAGGCTGGCGCAAGTGCCTATAAAATTACGCTATAACGCCAATAAAAAGCGCCGATCAGGCGCTTTTTTCGTTTATGTATTCTTCATCAGGCAATATCCGTAAAAATAGCTGACGTAAACATTAACTAAAGAGAGCTATTAGAAAAACCAGTAATCTGAAGCTATCACAAGATGTTGACGTCACGCTGGAAGGTACTGGTAGTGTCATTGAGGATCGGCATTTATATGGAAAGCATTTATCCCGCCTGATGCGAAAATTCTGAGCCACTTCAGTATAGGGCGGCCCAGCCTTCATCACTTATAGGGTGTCACGTCCAACTGTTCTGTAAGACGTTAATTAATACCCGCCATTCGTAATAACGCGGTCACCACTGCGGCGGCGATAATCACCACAATAAGCGGCATTTTACGCCAGGCTAAAAATACGGCGAAGCCAACCCCAAGAACGCGCGCCATTCCAGCAAAATGTTCGCCTTCGTAAAAGGTGGTCGCCAGCGCGACGGAGAATAGCAGCACCGTTGCCGCATCCGAGAGCAGCGCCTGTGAACGCTCAGACAGCGCCAGACGGCTGCCAAGTTTCGCGCCGCCGAGGCGCATCAAATAGGTTCCCGCAGACAAAAGAGCAATACCGATAATAAATAGCGTCATATTGCCCATTATTTTTTCCTCGCCAGTAGGCCAAGCAGCGAAAGCAACACCGGCAATCCGGCAGCCACAAAGGGAACGGCGGCAAGCGACAGCGCGGCGCCGCTGCAACCACGAATCAATGTGGTGCGGTTTTTAAACGCCGGGATCACCAGCGCCAGTAAGATTGCCGGGAATACGGCATCCAGACCGATGGTTTCTGGGGCAGGGAGCAGTTTGCCGACACCTGCGCCAATCAGTGTGCCAATCGGCCAGAATAGGGCGACGCCCAGACCGCATAGCCAGTAGGCGGCTTTACGTTGTTCGGGTGTTTTTTGCGACAGGCCGAACACCACGCTCTCATCATTCATGATATGGCAGCCGAAAAAGCTGGCGGCGCGGGTGCCAACCAAATCACGCACCGTTACGCCAAACGGCACGTGGCGCGCATTCACCAGTAGTCCTGCCGCCGCCGCCGCTAACGGATTGCCGCCGCTGGCAACAATGCCGATAAACATAAATTCGGACGCGCCCGCCAGCACAAAAATAGAGAGGACAAACGGCACCCACAGAGGGAAACCGTAGGCCATCGCCAGTGAGCCATAGGACATGCCGACGACGCCCACGGCCAGGCACACTAAAAATATCGCTTTTATCGTGTCTCCCTTGAGACAGGAAAAATAGTGTTTCATCTTCTTTAGTCATATCGAACGAATTTTCATTATAATGAACGGAACAGATTTGCTTTACAAGACGAACATTTCGTTCGTTATAGTGAACGTTGGATGCTTTATGACACAACCTATTAGCGTCATTGCCAGAAGCCTGGTACGCGAACGCCAGCGAACCGGACTGTCGCTGGCGGAGATTGCGCGGCGCGCAGGCATCGCTAAATCTACGCTTTCACAACTGGAAGCAGGGAACGGCAACCCCAGCCTGGAGACGTTATGGTCGCTATGCGTCGCGCTCGACATTCCCTTTGCCAGGCTGCTGGAGCCGCAGGTACAAAAAACGCAGGTGATTCGCCGCGGAGAGGGCACCAAAGTCGTGGCGGAGCAGGCGCATTATCAGGCGATATTACTGGCGGCGTGTCCGCCCGGCGCGCGGCGTGATATCTATTTGCTGTTGACGCAGCCGGGGGCCGACCGGATCTCTCACCCGCATCCGCCGGGGTCGGTGGAACATATTATTGTGACGCAGGGAAAAGCCCTTGTCGGCTTAACCGAGGCGCCGGAAGAGCTGGCGGAGGGCGATTACATTTGTTATCCCGGCGACCAGGCGCATATCTTTAAAGCGCTGGAACCGGATACTCAGGCTATCCTGGTAGCGGAGCAGAATTGAAATTGCCGGATGGCGGCGTAACCGCCTTATCCGGCCGACAAAAAATAAAACCGTAGGCCCGGTAAGCTTGCGCCACCGGGCACACGACTTACTGCAGATAGAACACCTCTTTTAGCTCTGCGCTGACCGGGCTGTTATCCGGATTCGCGGGCATAACGTCACGCATATGTTTCCACCAACGCTGGCAAACGTCGGTGCTGGCAACGGCGTTCCAGCGCTCCTCGGATTCAATCTCAACGGTGGCGAACAGCAGATTGCGCTCCTGATCGAGATAAATCGCGTAGTGATGCGCGCCGTGAGATTTTAATACGGCTTCCAGCTCCGGCCAGATTGGGTTATGACGACGCTGATACTCCTCGTGCGCGTCGGCATTTACCTGCATCACAAAGGCTTTGCGGATCATAACGCCTCCAGGTACAGCTCGCGAACTTCATCGCGGCTGGCGGTGCGCGGGTTACACGGTGCGCACGGGTCGGCGAGGGCTTTATCCAGCCAGCCTTCGATATCTTCTTTTGTGACGCCCAACGTGCTGAAACCTTCTGGAATGCCGACGCGTTTGCTCAGCGTACGGATAGCGTTAATCGCTTCCTGACTTGCGGCTTCGTCAGACATACCGCGCGTCTCCACGCCCATCGCCTGTGCGATGCGGGCAAAACGCGCGACGGCGTTCGGACGGTTAAAGTTCTCGACAATTGGCAGCAGGATAGCGTTGCAGACGCCGTGCGGCAGGTTGTGAGTTGCGCCCGGCTGGTGCGCCAGCGCGTGAACCAGCCCCAAACCAGCGCTGTTGAACGCCATACCCGCCAGGTACTGGCCGAATGCCATTTGCTCACGGGCTTCGAGGTTATGGCCATCGTCAACCGCTTTCGGTAGCCACACATTGATTAAGCGAATCGCTTCCAGCGCGTTAGCGTCGGTGAGCGGATGCGCGCCAACGGAGACATAGGCTTCCACCGCATGGGTCAGGGCATCCATGCCGGTTGCGGCGGTCACAGACGCCGGGATTTCCAGCATGACGCTGGCGTCATCCACGGCAATATCCGGGATGATATTCGGGTCGATGATCACCTCTTTGACCTTACGGACAGAGTCGATAATCACCGCGTTGCTGGTCATCTCTGCCGCGGTACCTGCCGTAGTGTTAATCGCTACCAGCGGTACGCCGGCGTTTTTCACTTTGCCGACGCCGGAGTAGGCGGTAGATGGACCTGGGTTGGCGGTGAGGATTTTCACCGCTTTTGCGGTATCGATCGGGCTGCCGCCGCCGAAGGCGATAATGTAGTCACATTCTGCGGTCTGATACGCCGCAAAACCTTTCTGCACCAGCTCTTCTGTCGGATTTGGGAACACCTCATCAAACAGGTGGTAAGACATTTGATGTTCATCCAGTGCGCTAAACAGGCTATCCAGCAGGCCCAGCTTTACCAGTTGACCATCGGTAACGATCAGCGCTTTGCCCCATTGCTTATTCGCCACGAGGTTCACCATATCGGCAATCGCTCCAGCGCCATGCAGGCTAATTTTTGGCAGTGCCAACATAAAGCTCATCACTATTCTCCTTAAAAAAATTCCCTGTTGCCCGATGGCGCTACGCTTATCGGGCCTACGGTAAAATGCGCACCGTCCTGTAGGCCGGATAAGGCAAAGCCGCATCCGGCGTTGAGTTGGGAGGTATCAGTACAGCGCTACGGCGCTGGCCAGCGGTGTCACGCCAAAACGTTTGCCGAGTGCGACCAGTTCTTCGCGCGTGATGGTCTGCTTCATACCGCCCATCGAATAGATTTTGACTAATACCTCAGCGGATTTCTCTGCGGTATCTATCAAACCGAAGGTTTCATCCAGCGTAGGTCCGCTTCCGAACACGCCGTGGAACGGCCACAGCACCAGCGAATGTTTCTGCATTTCTTGCGCGGTGGCCTGGCCGATTTCATCGGTGCCTGGCACCATCCACGGCAGAATGCCGACACCGTCCGGGAATACCACCAGACATTCGGTGCTGCCTTCCCACAGTTTGCGGGTGATCAGCGCAGTGTTGTTTTCCAGTACGTAGGTGAGGGCGATCAGGTTAGTCGCATGGCAATGCATAATGACGCGGTCTTTGCCGTGGGTGGCTTTGATGCGTTCGCAGTGGGAAAGGAAATGCGCCGGGAGTTCAGAGGTGGGTACCGCGTCGTGGGTTAAGCCCCACAGAATGTGGTAGCCTGCGCCGTCGCTGTCGATTTTGACCACGCCTAAATTGGCTGCCGGATCGAGCTGCACGTTGCGGAAGAATTTGCCGGAACCGGTAACGATAAACGGCGTATTCGCCAGCAGCGGCATGGGTTGACTTAGCGCGATATAGCGTGGTTTTTCGTGGAAATTAGCCGCAAAAGGCGCGATATCGGCTTCATCCAGACGCAGCGTCAGGTTACCGCCATTACGTTCGTCCCACCCTTTCAGCCACGCATCAGACGTGGCTTTAATCATGCCCTGGACGAACCAGGAATCGGTAATATTTTGCATGTTCGTGTTCCCATTTATTGCCCGAAGGTTATTCGGGTCTTACGTAGGCCGGATAAGCGCAGCGCCATCCGGCAATCGTGTTTCATTTATTGCCGGATGGTGACGCGGGCGTCTTATCCGGCCTACAGATCAGGTGTCGCTGTCAGCTACGTTTGCTCAGGATCTCTTTTTCGTAGGCGCGAACGCTGTCCAGCCACTGGCTGCCAGCCGGCGTGTCGTGACGCTGGCAATACATTTCCCAGACGGCCTGCCACGGCAGAGATTTCTGCTCTTCCAGCAGCGCCAGACGCGCGGTGTAATCGCCGCTGGCCTCAAGCTGACGCAGTTGATCTGTGGGTTCCAGCAGAGCGCGCAGCAGCGCTTTTTTCATGTTGCGGGTACCGATAACCCACGCGGCGACACGGTTGATAGAGGCATCGAAGAAATCCAGACCGATATGCACACGGTCGAACAAGTTATGACGGACGATCTCGCTGGCAATTGCCTGGGTTTCATCGTCCAGGAGCACCACGTGGTCGCTATCCCAGCGTACCGGGCGGCTGACGTGCAGCAGCAGCCGTGGCACGTAGAGCATGGCGGCGGAAATTTTGTCGGAAATCACTTCAGTGGGATGGAAGTGGCCCGCATCCAGACACAGCGCGGTCTGACGGCTGGTGGCGTAGCCCATGTAGAACTCATTGGAGCCGACGGTGTAGCTTTCCGCGCCGATGCCAAACAGTTTGCTTTCGACGGCGTCGATGTGGTGCGCCGGGTCGAATTTCTCGCTAATGACCTCATCCAGCGCTTCCAGCAGGCGCTGACGCGGGGCCAAACGGTCGACGGTAATGTCTTTCATGCCGTCCGGAATCCAGATGTTCATCACCGACGGCGTACCGAGCTGCTCACCAAAGTATGCCGAGACGCGGCGGCTGGCTTTGCAGTGATCGATCCAGAACTGGCGAATTTTCGCGTCTGGATGAGAGAGGGTAAAACCGTCAGCGCTCAGTGGATGAGAAAAACAGGTGGGGTTGAAATCCAGCCCCAGCCGGTTCGCTTTCGCCCACTCCACCCAGTTTTTAAAATGCTCCGGTTTGATCTGGTCGCGAGCAACCGGCGTATCCGACTCAAGATAAATGGCGTGCAGGTTCAGCCGTTTTGGTCCTGGGATCAGACGCAGCGCCTGTTCCAGATCGGCGCGCAGTTCGGTGGCGTTACGCGCTTTGCCAGGATAGTTGCCGGTCGACTGAATTCCGCCCGTCAACGAACCTTCCGGGTTCTCGAATCCGGCAACATCGTCGCCCTGCCAGCAGTGCATGGAAACCGGCAGGCGATCGAGCTGGCGCAGCGCCTCCTCGACATCAATACCTACTGCGGCGAAACGTTGTTTTGCCAGTTCCCAGGCTTGTTCCAGTTGAGTGGTCATGCGCAAAGCTCCTTTGTCTGTCGTTTGGGTTGAAACTGCGCAACGTGGCGGGCAATTTCACTATCAGGATTAGGGATATAGGTTGTCAGGTCGTAGTTAGCGCTGACGACCTGACGGAAGTCATCGACGTTGTTTAATTCGTCGAGGGTCATAAGCTGAATACCAATATTGCCAAGGGTGGAGGCTTCAACCGGCCCGGCCATCACGCGAATACCACATGCATCGGCGCACAACTGGTTGAGTAGCGCGTTTTGGCATCCGCCGCCGACAATATGCAGTTGGGTAAATTTTTCGCCGCGCAGATTTGCCAGTTCGTGCAGAATGTCGGCATACAACAGCGCCAGACTGTCGAAAATGCAGCGCGCCAGTTCGGCATCGCTGACGGGAACGGGCTGGTCGGTCTCGCGACAGGCGGCCTGGATTTCAGCGCGCATATCGTCAGGATTGATAAAGCGATCGTCATTCGGGTTAATCAGGAAACGGCAGGCCGGCAGCGCTTCTGTTTGGGCGATAAGCGCAGGCAGATCGGTAATGCGCCGTTCTTTCAGCACACGCTGGAGCAGCCACAAACCCATAATGTTTTTCAGTACCCGATAACGCCCTTCCGCGCCGCCTTCGTTGGTGATATTGGCAGCCAGCGCCTCGTCAGTGGTGTAGGGCATTTTGCTTTCAAAACCCATCAATGACCAGGTGCCTGAAGACAGGTAAGCGCTATGTTTATTTGCCAGCGGAGAGGCAATAACGGCGCTGGCGGTATCGTGGCTGGCGACGGCTACCACCGGAATACGGTTGCCCTGCGGGCAAATCCAGTCGCCGATAACATTGCCAGGGTGCGAGGGGCGACCGAACCAGCTCTTTTTCGCGCCAGTCCACGCCAGCAGGGTCTCGTCCCAGTCATCGGTATTGATATTGACCAACTGGGTGGTCGTGGCGTTGGTGTATTCCCAGTTCATTTCACCGGTCAGGCGGTAGCTGAAATAATCGGGCATCAGCAGCGCATGAGCGACCTGCGCCGTTAACTCAGGCTGTTGTTTCGTTAGCGCGCGTAGCTGATAGATGGTGTTAAACGGCAGAAACTGAATCCCGCTGCGGCGATAGATTTCGCTTTTGCCGATCTGGACCAGCGCTTGCGGCATGATGCCCGTGGTACGGTTATCGCGGTAGGAGACCGGCAGGCCGACACGCTGACCTTGTTTATCCAGCAGGACATAATCGACGCCCCAGGTGTCGATGCCGATGCTGTCGATAAGAATGCCTTCATTGCAGACTTTCTTCAGACCAAGACGGATATCCTTTTCCAGACTGTCGATGTCCCAGGTGTCAAACCCGTCTGTTTTTTGTAGGCAGTTCACAAAACGGTGAATTTCACGTAGCGTCAGGGTACGGTGTTTGCTGTCGTAACGCGCCAGCATCACGCGCCCGCTGGATGCGCCGAGATCAACCGCGACACAATGGCGAAAAGTCATAATCAGGTCCTTCTTAGAGTCATTGCGCACAGTCTAAAAAAGCCCTCAAAGACCTACCTTCTCGTTACTGACAGGAAAATGAGCCGCTGGCAACAAGGCAAAGATGAACGTGATAGCGTTCACAGTTTCTACTAATAGGCCGGTGTGATGTCGTCCGCATTTCCCGCTTTTTCCCGCCTTTTCTTGAAAAAAAGACCATGTTTGCGCGCTTTAGCGTCAAAAATTTAAGGTGAGGCCGATAGCCCTTAATTACTATTCGGACATGTTGAATTCAGGAGGAAGCAACCATGACCGTACTGCATAGCGTGGATTTTTTTCCATCAGGTAAAGCGCCCGTGGCGATTGAACCCCGTCTGCCGCAAGCCGCTTTCCCTGAACATCATCATGATTTTCATGAAATCGTGATTGTGGAACACGGTACGGGCATTCATGTATTCAACGGGCAGCCGTATACCATCAGCGGCGGTACCGTGTGTTTTGTTCGCGATCACGACCGGCATTTATATGAACATACCGACAACCTATGCCTGACGAATGTACTGTGGCGTTCGCCGGACGCTTTCCAATTCCTGGCGGGGCTGGATCAATTGCTGCCGCAGGAGCAGGATGGTTACTATCCTTCGCACTGGCGGGTGAATCAGAGTGTGTTGCAGCAGGTGCGCCAGTTGGTCGGTCTGATGGAGCGCGCCGGAGACGGCATGGATGCGCCTGCCGTGGCGAATCGCGAAATTTTGTTTATGCAACTACTGGTGTTGTTACGCCGCAGTAGCCTGATGGAAGGCGCGACCAATAACGACGCCAAACTCAACCAACTGATGGCATGGCTGGAAGACCATTTTGCGGAGGAGGTCTGCTGGGAGGCGGTAGCTGAACAGTTTTCGCTGTCGCTACGCACGCTGCATCGTCAGCTTAAACAGCATACCGGGCTGACGCCGCAACGTTACCTTAATCGCCTGCGTTTGATCAAAGCCCGGCATTTATTACGCCATAGCGATCATAGCGTGACAGAAATCGCGTACCGCTGCGGTTTTGGCGACAGTAACCACTTTTCGACTCTGTTTCGCCGAGAATTTAACTGGTCGCCGCGGGATATCCGTCAGGGACGCGATGCGATAATCCAGTAACGCGAACGCTATCAACGTTTTCGTCGCCAATATGCTGATAATTATACCCTTTAATACCGGATGGCGGCTGCGCCTTACCTGGCCTACGGCGGCGAGCGGTAGACAGAATAAGCGTAGCGCCATCCGGCAAGCATTCAACATGAGGTGCTGCGGTGGCAAATCAGTTAATCCTTTTGAAAAAAGATTTTTTTACTGATGAGCAGCAGGCCGTTACGGTTGCCGATCGCTATCCACAGGATGTTTTTGCGGAACATACGCATGAGTTTTGTGAACTGGTGATGGTCTGGCGGGGCAATGGCCTACACGTTCTTAATGAGCGCCCATACAGAATTACCCGCGGCGATCTGTTTTACATTCGTGCTGAAGACAAACACTCCTATACCTCCGTTAACGATCTGGTGCTGCAAAATATCATTTACTGCCCGGAGCGTTTGAAACTCAATGTAAACTGGCAGGCGATGATTCCCGGCTTTCAGGGAGCGCAGTGGTATCCTCACTGGCGGCTGGGCAGTATGGGAATGAATCAGGCGCGGCAGGTCATTAACCAGCTTGAACATGAGAGTAATGGGCGCGATCCGCTGGCGAATGAGATGGCGGAATTGCTGTTTGGTCAACTGGTGATGACGTTAAAACGGCATCGCTACGCGACCGACGATCTTCCGGCAACCTCCAGAGAAACCCTGTTGGATAAATTAATTACCGCTTTGGCTAATAGCCTTGAGCGTCCCTTTGCGCTGGATGCGTTTTGCCAGCAGGAACAATGCAGCGAACGGGTGCTGCGGCAGCAGTTTCGCGCCCAAACCGGGATGACGATTAATCAATATTTACGCCAGGTCCGTATTTGCCACGCGCAGTATCTGCTTCAGCATAGCCCGCTGATGATTAGCGAGATTTCGATGCAGTGCGGTTTTGAAGATAGTAATTATTTTTCAGTGGTGTTCACGCGGGAAACCGGGATGACGCCGAGCCAATGGCGTCATCTCAGTAATCAAAGCGATTAACTGGCCATGCCTAAACCGACAATATTCGCCGCGATAATAATTACCACGCAGCCGAGGCTTAATACGGCAACGGGACGGCGGCCAGCATTTTTCCACTCTTTTAGCACCAGACCGACAAGCCCCCCGCACAGCACATAGAAGCTCATGTGCAGCATCCAGCTCATGTAGTCATATTGCGCGGGAATGCGCGCGTGACCCCAGGCATAAAAAAAGAACTGTAAATACCACATCAGACCGCCAAGCGCGGACAGCAGAATATTGCTGATAATCAACGGTCTTGCCAGCGAGAAGTCGGCTTTTATCGACAGATTTTGCACTTTTGCCAGGCGGATAAAACAGAAACCGAGGTTCACCAGCGCGCCGCCGCCCATAATCACCACGTAACTCGGCAGCGCGACATAGAGCGGGTCAACGCCAAGCGCGGCAGCAGCTTCATGCATCGGTTTCGCGGCGTTCATGGCAAAAGACATCCCCGCCGAGAAAATACCGCACATCACTGCCAGCAGAAGCCCTTTCTTCAGATTGAACTCCTCCGCTTTAATGCCCATTTTGCGTTCTTTTAACTGTCCGGCGCGCGTCACAATCCCGACGCCGATCAGCGCGACAAAAACGCCAAGTAGCGTCATGCGTCCCCCTTCGGTATGGATTAACACATCGAAGTTACCGTTGATGATAGGCGTCATCAGCGTGCCGACGATAAGCGTAATGCCGATAGCGATGCCGATACCCATCGACATCCCGAGATAACGCATGGTCAGACCGTAGTTAATATTGCCGATGCCCCACATGGCGCCGAACAGAAAAACCGGTAAAAGGGTGGAGAGGTTAAACTGTCCATAATAGGCCCAGAAATCAGGCAGTAACAGAGCGCTAATTGTCCACGGCAGAATAAGCCAGGAGACGATGCCGCCCACTGACCACATGGTTTCCCATGACCACTGTTTCACTTGCTTGAACGGAGCATAGAAGCAGGCTGCACTGGCCGCCCCTATCAAATGCCAGAAAATACCCATCGTAATCGCGTTACTCATGACATGTTCCTCATTATTTTTTATGGACGGGATACCCCTTCCGTTTGCATGAGTTTAAAAATTACGCAGCCCGGTAACCTTATAACGATTGCCGCCGTTGGGTGTATTCTGGCAATCAGCACGTTAATGAAGTGATTAACTTCACGTTTTAAAAAAGTCGGAGCGCATCGTGACCGTCTGGATGTTATTTAAATCAGTGGGTAATATTTGTTTTCTAAAATACCTTCATCATAACGACACGAAACGACTTAGCTGGCAACAATGCAAAGAAAACGCTGCGTGAGATCACATAATGGGCATAGTCTGACTTACCGTTTGATAAAAGGGTAGTTATACAGTAATTATTTAGTTGTTTTATTTGTATTTACAATTTAAATATATTGAAATTAACGTTAGGAATCAATGAAATATAAATATAAGGAAATTCCTATATTGGCGTTGTTGATGGTGTTTTGATTTTTATTTTATATGACGAATATGAGTTTCATTTATTTTATTTTGCTTTTTGAACATTATCCCAATTTTAAATTAAAGATCTTTGTCTATATTGTCGCCATTCACATTGCGTATTATGGTTGTAATGGTCTGACATGAAACAACGTTTTAATTTTAAATTAAATGGATTCTGTTATGAGAAAATCTCTTTTCTTACTATTACCTCTTGTTGTAACAAATGCGCATGCAGTATATGTCGATGTTCGTCATGAATATCTTGATGATAGTAAAGCTAACTATGACCGTGCTTATATTTCTCATCGGTTTGCGAATGGTGTTGGTTTTGCGATAGAAGCTATCTCAAAATCAGGCGGGGATGACACCAATAAAGCGTTTAATGACCTGGAAACACAGGGCAACGAATATACGATAAGCTACCAATTTAAAACCGGTGATGTCGCCTGGCAACCGGGTTTCGTGCTGGAAACAGGCAACGGTTACTCTACCTATAAGCCTTACTTCCGCGCGACGTGGACATTAAATGAAAGCTGGTGGGTTGGTGCGCGCTATCGTTTTGAATATGTACGCCGTTCTTCTGATATCCGTGATGATGATACCATCAATCGTATGGATGTCTGGGCGGGTTATAAATGGAACAACTTTGACTGGACAATCGAAGGAATTTATAAGAAAGCTGATAAATATGATCTTTACGATGGCGGCAAAGATAACTATGAATATAACTTCAGAACTGCCTATGTTATTGATCAATGGTCGCCATTCGTTGAGGTAGGTAATGTTTCCGTCAATAGCAACAGCGATGAAAGACAAACCCGTTTCCGCGTGGGTATAGGCTACACATTCTAATCATTATCCCTGTTTATTATTTATTCCCTTTTCCGGCTACTTTATAGGTAGCCGGTTTTTTTTACCTGGTGATGACCTGCGGATAATTATTATCGTGCGTTGGCCGGATAAGACGCGAATCGCCATCCGGCAACGAGATGTGCAGGAAATTATGCGCTTACATGATGCCCAGTAGACGGGGTAAGAACAGTGTGATTTCCGGAATGTAGGTAATTAATAACAGAACGCCGATAATCGCGCCGTAAAAAGGCAGCAACGGTTTAATCACTTCCTCAACTTTGACCTTACCGACGCTCGCCCCGACATATAAACCACTGCCAACTGGCGGCGTAATGGTGCCAATCGCCAGGTTATAGATCATGATAATGCCGAAATGCACCGGATCGACGCCCAGTTTAGCCATGATCGGCAGCAGAATCGGGGTAAAAATCAGAATGGCCGGACCGATATCCATAAATGCGCCGGTAATCAACAAAAAGACGGTAATGACTAACAGGATAACCAGTTTATTGGCGGAAATACCGAGGATCATATCGCTCAGCGCCGCAGGAATATTGGTGATCGACATCGAGAAGGACATCGCCGAAGAGGTTGCCAGCAGGAACATGATGACCCCGGTCATTACCACTGTCTGGAGCAAAATAGAAGGCAAATCCTTAATTTTCAGCGTGCGGTAAAACACCATCGTCAGCAATAACGTATACACCACAGCAATCGCGGAGGCTTCAATGGCGGTGAAAATCCCCTGCACAATGCCGCCGACAATAATCACGATCAGCAGCAGGCTGGGAATGGCCTCAACGGCAACTTTTAGCGCCATGCCTTTTTGGACGGTGAAGAAAACCCGATAATTTCGACGCTTAGCGACCACCAGCGTGACCAGCATACAGCCAACGCCCCACAGCACTCCCGCGACCAGACCGCCGGCGAACAGAGCGGCAATCGATGTTCCCCCGCTTGCCAGCGCGTAAAGGATAAAAGCCGTGGTGGGCGGAATTAACATTCCCGTCGGCGCGGAGGCGATATTCACCGCGGCCGCAAAGCCGCGATCGTAACCTTCGCGCGCGCTCATCGGCACCATCACGCCGCCGATAGAGGTTGAGGCGGCAATTGCCGATCCGGAAATTGCACCGAACATCATATTGCCGACGATGTTGGTGTAAGAGAGCGAGCCGGGCAGTTTGCCAGTAAACAGTTTGGCAAAATTGACCAGTCGGGCGGCAATTCCCCCGCTATTCATGATCACCCCGGACAAAACGAAGAACGGCACGGCCAGCAAGGCAAAACTGTCCAGGCTGGAGAACATTTTTTGCGCGGTGGCGAACATCGAAATATCGAAAGGCAGTACCAGCATCATGGTGCTGAAAGAGGCGATAACGATGCAGATCCCGATAGGCGCGCCCATGGCCAGTAAAACAACAAAGACGGCAATTAGCGTACAGGACGCAAAAATAGGGTCAATCATGTGATTTCTCCAGAGTGTGCTCAGTGGTATCCGTGGCGGAATGGATAGCTTTCAGGGCGTCAACGATATTCAGCAGCCCATAGAGGATGATCAGTACGCCCGCGCAGGGGAGCGCGTAATAAATTTTTCCCATCGGAATGCCCAGCGCAGGGGAGATTTGCAGCATAGAAATCGCAGAAATCTTTAAGCCGCCGATAATCAATACCCAAATGGAAAACGCGATAAAAATGACCTGCAGAATAATATCCCACCAGCCGCGAATCGTCGGCGACACCTTATCCAGTAAGAGAGTCAGGCTGATATGCTGTTTCTGACCAGCGACAAAAGCCATGCCCAGCATTGATACCCACACCAGGAGAAATCGCAGCATCTCTTCGGTAAGGGTGCTGGGAACGCCCAGAATGTAGCGGCTCACCACCTGCCAGCAGGCGATGCCCACCATTATCGCCAGCACCAGGCAACAGATAGCGCCCAGCAATAAATCAAGTCCTTTTCTGAATGTGTTCATCTTAATTTCCTGATTAGATTAATTTTTTGCTGTCTGGATACGTTGATACAGCCCGTAAAGCCGCGGTTTGTTTTTCAGACCGTCGTAAATAGGCTGTACTGCCTTCTGGAAGGGTTTTTTGTCGATCTCGTAGAATTCAACGTTGAAATCTTTTACCGCCGCCAGCCTGGTTTTCTCTATTTCCTTGTCCCATGCGGCTTTCTCAAATTCGATCGACGCCTTGATGGCGGCTTCGACGATGCGCTGCTGTTCCGGCGTCAGCTTTTCCAGCGTGAGGGTACTCATTAGCAGGATATCGGGAATGCGGGTGTGCATATCGTAGGTGTAATAACGGGCGACTTCGCCGTGGCGGGCGATGGTGAGAGCGAACTCATTGTTTTCCGCGCCGTCGAGAATGCCTTGTTGTAACGAGGTATAGACCTCCGCCTGACTCATGGCGATGGGCGAAGCGCCCAGCAGTTTGAGAGTTTGGATCGCCGTCTCACTCTGCATGACGCGGATCTTCTTCCCGCGTAAATCCTCAATGCGTTTAACCGGCGCTTTGCTCATATAAAAATTACGCGCGCCGGAATCATACCAGCCTACGCCGACAAACCCCTGTGCGGCGGTGGACTGATAAACAGGCTCCATCACCTGTGGGTTATCCATTACGCGGTAGTATTCATCGACGGTGGCAAACAGGTAGGGAAGTGAGAACACGCCGTACTCAGGCGAAAAACTCTCCATCAGCCCGGACGACACTTTAGTGATATCGACGACGCCGACCTGCGTCAACTCCACCAGTTCGCGCTCGCCGCCAAGCTGTCCGTCCGGGAAGTACTGTACTTTGATATCGCCGCCCGTTTTCTCTTCAACTTGCTGCCCCAGGAAGTGCAACGCATCTTTTACCGGCTGGCTATTTTCAGCGTAGGCCAGGCGCAAAATGGTTTCGCCGTGGGAGAAGAAAGAGAGTGTGGAGAGTAAGGCCAACGTAGCCAGACGTATAAAACCAGGTTGCTTCATAATTCCCTCGCAATTGTAATAATTTACCGGGAATGTAATTGCATGGTGAAATTATAACCTTCTTGATTTTGCCACCGCTGACAAAAATTGGCACCAAAAGAAAGATTTTGAAACCCTGTTTCACATTTCATGATTTCCAGGAATTCATCAACAGGCGGTTTCGGTTGGAGGCGTAAAAAACGATTTTTTTCAGCGGATGCCGTAACGTTTATAACCCTGGAAAAAGTACGGCATTGATAATCATTTTCAATATCATTTAATTAACTATAATGAACCAACTGCTTACGCGGCGTTAACACTGTGCCGCTCGACAATAATGGAGATGATTATGAGTTATACACTGCCATCCCTGCCGTACGCTTATGATGCACTGGAACCGCACTTCGATAAGCAGACGATGGAGATTCACCACACCAAACACCATCAAACCTATGTCAACAACGCTAACGCGGCGCTGGAAAACCTGCCTGAGTTTGCTGACCTGCCGGTTGAAGAACTGATTACTAAACTGGATCAGGTGCCAGCGGACAAAAAAACCGTGCTGCGTAACAACGCGGGCGGCCACGCTAACCACAGCCTGTTCTGGAAAGGGCTGAAAAAAGGCACCACTCTGCAGGGCGATCTGAAAGCGGCTATCGAGCGTGACTTCGGTTCCGTTGACAACTTCAAAGCTGAATTCGAAAAAGCAGCAGCAACCCGTTTCGGCTCCGGCTGGGCGTGGCTGGTGCTGAAAGGCGACAAACTGGCTGTGGTTTCTACCGCAAACCAGGATTCCCCGCTGATGGGTGAAGCCATTTCCGGCGCTTCCGGCTTCCCGATCCTGGGTCTGGACGTGTGGGAACACGCTTACTACCTGAAATTCCAGAACCGCCGCCCGGACTACATCAAAGAGTTCTGGAACGTGGTGAACTGGGACGAAGCAGCAGCGCGTTTCGCCGCTAAAAAATAATTTGCATTGCACGTCTGTAGAAGCGAGTCTGATGACTCGCTTTTTTTGTATCCGCGTAAGGAGCAGCAGATGCATTATCCGGTTGACGTGTTTATTGGCAAAATTCGTGACTATGACGGCAGCCGCCCGAGCGCTATCGCCAAGGTGCAAATCGACGGCGAACTTATGCTGACCGAGCTGGGTCTGGCAGGCGATCAGCAGGCCGAAAAGAAAATCCACGGCGGCCCCGACCGCGCGCTATGCCATTACCCCCGCGAACACTATGCTGATTGGATTCGCCAGTTCCCCGAGCAGGCGACGCTGTTTTGCGCCCCGGCGTTTGGCGAGAATCTGTCGACGGACGGAATGACCGAACACAACGTGTTTATTGGCGACATCTACCGCTGGGGCGAGGCGTTGATCCAGGTCACTCAGCCGCGCTCTCCATGCTTTAAACTTAATTTCCACTTTGCCATCAGCGACATGGCCCTCCTTATGCAGAACAGCGGAAAAACCGGCTGGCTGTATCGGGTCATTGCGCCAGGTAAGGTCTCCAGCGATGCGCCGCTGGAACTGGCGTCGCGTCTGAGCGATGTCTCGGTTCATGAAGCGGGTGTTATCGCCTGGTCTATGCCGTTTGATGACGAACAATATCACCGGCTGTTGAGCGCCGCCGGGCTGTCGGCGAGCTGGAGCCGCACCATGCAGAAGCGTCGTTTGAGCGGCAAAATTGAAGATAGCGCCAGACGACTGTGGGGTGATAAAACTCCGCCAAAATGAAAGGAAGGGTTATGACTGAAGCTGAAAATGCGGTGGCGATCGTAAAAGAATTTTTGGTGGCCTCGATGATTCCCGATGCTGAACGCGCCGCAACGTATATGCACCCGGAGGTGAAAATTACCTTCACCGGAGGCCGGGCGATGGCGGGCGCGGCAGATATCGCGCAGTTTAACGGCGCTCGCTACAAGTGGGTGAAGAAGGCGCTGGGCGAGTTTGATGCGGTGCAGCATGATGATTACGTTGTGATTTATTCCAACGGTACGTTGTATGGCGAATGGCCCGACGGTCGCCCGTTTGTCGGTAATCGCTTTATCGACCGCTTCGAAGTGCGCGATGGCAAAATTACCCGGATGGACGTGTGGAATGACAGCGCCGAGTGGATTTTAGCGCCGGAAATCTCCCGATAGCGCGGTACGTAGGCCGGATAAGCGTAGCGCCGTCAGGCAGTCAGGTGTACATTGCCGGATGACGGCATTTGCTTTATTCCGCTGGTAACCTATTAATTATTCACAAAAGATATGTAAATTATGGACGCACATATTCTCGAGGCTTGTACGGAAGAAGTTAAGCACATCTTATTCGAAGAGTATCACCTCAAATCTATTGAGGAGCTTTGGGAGCGGTCTCTGGATGAGGATTTTTTAGCTGAGTTGTATCAACAGTTTAAGTTCATAACGGAAAAGTATGGCGTGAATGGTGATGAATTGGACAGCATCCTCGATACGCTTTAAATGGTTAAGGCTCGGTAAGAGAAAGTATTACCGAGCCATGAATAACATTAGGTTCGCTTGTACAGCGGTAGCCACAGCGTGAGCCGCAACCCACCCAGCGGGCTATCGTCAGCCTTCACCCAGCCGCGGTGCTGCTGCATGGCGCTTTCGACAATCGCCAGCCCCAGCCCGGTGCCGCCAGACTCGCGGTCGCGCGCCTCATCAGTGCGATAGAACGGACGGAAGATCTGCTCGCGGTCTTCAGGGCTGACGCCCGGTCCGTCGTCATCGACCGTGATCGTAATACCGTCTTTATCCACCGAGAAGCCGACTTCAATCTTCGTATGTGAATAGCGCAGCGCATTACGAACAATATTTTCCAGCGCGCTTTCCAGCGCGTTTGGGTTGCCATAGAGCGGCCACGGCCCCGGCGGATAATTTACCGTTAGCGACTTGCCCATCTGTTCGGCTTCAAAGGCGGCGTTATCCAGCACTTCGCCCCATAGCTGATTGGCTTTCATCGTTTCGCTGACCAGCGCATTTTTCTGTTGGTTACGCGACATCACCAGCAGGTCATTGATCATGCTGTCCAGACGCTGCGCTTCGGTTTCAATACGCTCCAGCTCTTTGCTTTCGCCGCCACGACGACGCAGCAGCGCGGTACCCAGTTGCAGGCGCGTAAGGGGCGTTCGCAGCTCATGGGAGATGTCTGACAGCAAACGCTGCTGCGAGGTCATCATCCGTTCCAGCGCCGTCACCATCTGGTTAAAACTGGCGCCAGCGGCGAGGAACTCCTGCGGACCCGCCTCCAGCTCCGGATGCTGACGCAGGTTGCCTTGCGCCACTTCATCAGCCGCGTTTTTCAACTTACGCGCCGGTTTCGCCAGACTCCATGCCAGCCATAGCAAGAGCGGCGAACTGACCAGCATCGTGACAATGAGCAACAGAAGCGGGCGGTCAAACAGCAGATTAATAAAATCGGATTGCGAACTGCTGGCCGGTCGAATCAGGTAAAGCTGGTAATTATCCTCTCCGTCACGAACGGAGAACGGCCCCACCATCTCTACGCGGCCATATTTTTTCTTCTGCGGATGATCGGCGTTATCCGCCTGACCAATGAAGTTACGAATGATCTGCATTTCGCTGCGTTCAGCGCCGATCACGCGTCCTTCAGAGGTCACCAGTAATAACCGCTGTCCAGGCGGCGCCCACTTATCGATCGCGCGGAACAGGCGACGCCACCACATCAGGTCGTTGGGCGGATCGTTCGCAAGTTCAGCTTCTACATGTTGCTCTATCATCAATCCCTGGCGCTGTTCGCTGTCCAGCAGCTCGGTCATCTGGCGTGAATCGAGCTTGGGCAACATCAGTACCAGCATTAGCACCAGCGCCAGCGTCAACCAGAAGATGGCGAAGATGCGCGCGGTTAAACTTCCTATCATGAAGCGGAAACCATCAGATAGCCGCGACCACGCAATGTTTTAAACCACGGGTGACCGTCTTTGCGTTCCGGCAGTTTGCGGCGCAGGTTAGAAATATGCATATCAATGGCGCGATCGAACGGCGTCAGGCGCTTACCCAGCACCTCCTGGCTTAAATGTTCACGGGAAACCACCTGGCCGAGGTGTTGCGCCAGCAAATAGAGCAGGGTGAATTCCGTACCGGTCAGCTCCAGCGTTTGGCCATCGAAACTGGCTTCCTGGCGACCCGGATTAAGGCTTAGCGCATCGACTTCCAGCGTCGGCGAGCCGTTGTCGCTGCTCTGCTGCTGTTCGCTCCAGTGGGAACGGCGCAAAATAGCCCTGATGCGCGCTACCAGCTCGCGGTCGTTAAACGGTTTGGGCAAATAGTCGTCCGCGCCCAGCTCAAGGCCGAGAACGCGATCCAGCTCGCTGCCGCGCGCGGTCAGCATAATGACAGGCGTCTGGTGTGTCTGGCGAAGCGCTTTCAACGTATCGATACCGTTTTTCTTCGGCATCATGACGTCAAGCAAAAGTAAATCGATGCTGTCATCCAAAAGCTCAAGCGCCTGCTCGCCGTCGTGGGCCACCAGGACATTAAAACCTTCCATTTCGAGGAGCTCTTTTAACAGGGAAGTCAGCTCTCGGTCATCATCAACTAACAGGATTTTATTCATTGTTTACGTACCTCCGAGGCAGAAATTACGTCATCAGGCGTCGCTAATCCATGACTTTACGTTGTTTTACACCCCCTGACGCATGTTTGCAGCCCGAATCGTAAACTGTCTCTCGTTGAATCGCGACAGAAAAGATTTTGGGAGCAAGCGATGCGCAAAGTTACCGCTGCTGTTATGGCCTCAACGCTGGCATTCAGTTTTTTAAGCCACGCAGCTGAAGTTGTTACAAGCGATAACTGGCACCCCGGTGACGGGGCCACGCAGCGTAGCGCGCAAAATCATATGTTTGACGGCATAAGTTTAACCGAACATCAGCGTCAGCAGATGCGAGATCTTATGCAACAGGCAAGGCACGAACAGCCTCCTGTTAATGTTAGCGAAATGGAGACAATGCATCGGCTTGTCACCGCAGAAAAATTTGATGAAAGCGCTGTGCGCGCTCAGGCAGAAAAAATGGCGCAAGAGCAGGTCGCCCGCCAGGTCGAAATGGCCCGCGTGCGTAACCAGATGTATCGCCTGTTAACGCCGGAGCAGCAAGCGGTTTTGAATGAAAAGCATCAGCAACGAATGGAGCAACTGCGCGACGTGGCGCAATGGCAAAAAAGTTCATCGTTGAAATTATTGAGTAGTAGCAACTCACGTTCCCAGTAACAACCCTGTTTTCCTTGCCATAGACACCATCCCTGTCTTCCCCCACATGATGTGGGGGTTTTTTTTATCTCCAGTTTGTCATTCTGTTATTAGCTTACTGTTTTAAACCATCCGTTATACTACCGGCAGAAGATAGCGGGAGTATTTATGAATCAAACCTATGGACGGCTGGTTAGCCGGGCGGCTATCGCGGCAACGGCGATGGCATCAGCGTTACTTTTGATTAAAATTTTTGCGTGGTGGTATACGGGATCGGTGAGTATTCTGGCGGCGTTGGTGGACTCGCTGGTGGATATTGCCGCGTCATTGACGAATTTGTTGGTCGTGCGTTATTCGCTGCAACCCGCAGATGATGAACACACGTTTGGGCACGGTAAAGCGGAGTCGCTGGCGGCGCTGGCGCAAAGTATGTTTATTTCCGGTTCGGCGTTGTTTCTGTTTTTGACCAGTATCCAGAATCTGATTAAGCCGACGCCAATGAACGACCCCGGCGTGGGGATTGGCGTTACCGTCATCGCTCTGATATGCACTATTATACTGGTCACGTTTCAGCGCTGGGTGGTACGCAAGACCCAAAGTCAGGCGGTACGGGCGGATATGCTTCATTATCAGTCTGATGTTATGATGAACGGAGCGATTCTTATCGCGCTGGGGTTATCCTGGTACGGTTGGCATCGTGCGGATGCCCTGTTTGCGTTAGGTATCGGCATCTATATTTTGTATAGCGCGTTACGTATGGGGTATGAGGCGGTGCAGTCATTATTGGATCGCGCGCTGCCCGATGCGGAACGACAGGAAATTATTGATATCGTGACGTCATGGCCGGGAGTCAGCGGCGCGCACGATCTCCGCACGCGGCAGTCAGGGCCGACTCGCTTTATTCAGATTCATTTGGAAATGGAAGATAATCTGCCGCTCGTTCAGGCGCATTTTGTGGCTGACCAGGTAGAGCAGGCGATTTTGCGGCGTTTTCCGGGTTCAGATGTCATTATTCATCAGGATCCCTGTTCAGTCGTCCCCAGGGAAGGCAGGAAGTTCGAGCTTGTATAATTGATTGTTAAAAAGTGAGCCAGGCCAGCATTTTGTGTATAAATTACCGCCATTTGGCCTGACCTGAATCAATTCAGCAGGAAGGGATTGTTATACTATCTGTATATTCGTTGGATCGTTTCGAAGTGCGAAATCGGCTTCCGGCAATAGATTTCATTTTGCATTCCAAAGTTCAGAGGTAGTCATGATTAAGAAAATCGGTGTGTTGACAAGCGGCGGTGATGCGCCGGGCATGAACGCGGCAATCCGCGGTGTTGTGCGCGCAGCGTTGACGGAAGGGCTGGAAGTCATGGGCATTTATGACGGCTATCTGGGCCTGTATGAAGATCGTATGGTTCAGCTTGACCGTTACAGCGTATCTGACATGATCAACCGTGGCGGTACTTTCCTCGGTTCCGCCCGTTTCCCGGAATTCCGTGACGAAAATATTCGCGCTGTCGCGATCGAAAACCTGAAAAAACGCGGTATCGATGCGCTGGTAGTTATTGGCGGCGACGGTTCTTATATGGGTGCAAAACGTCTGACTGAAATGGGCTTCCCGTGCATCGGTCTGCCAGGCACTATCGATAACGACATCAAAGGCACCGACTACACTATCGGCTATTTCACTGCTCTCGGCACTGTAGTGGAAGCGATTGACCGTCTGCGTGACACCTCCTCTTCTCACCAGCGTATCTCTATCGTTGAGGTGATGGGCCGTTATTGCGGCG
The DNA here is from genome assembly GCF_046550615.1 of Salmonella sp. SAL04214. NCBI lineage: Bacteria > Pseudomonadati > Pseudomonadota > Gammaproteobacteria > Enterobacterales > Enterobacteriaceae > Salmonella > Salmonella sp. SAL04214. Next base: position 61,755 of record NZ_JBGDXT010000014.1, on the reverse strand, counting down.
ACCTGACGTTGGCGGCGGCTATTGCTGGCGGCTGTGAGTTTATCGTGGTGCCGGAAGTTGAATTTAATCGCGAAGATCTGGTGGCCGAAATCAAAGCCGGGATCGCGAAAGGGAAAAAACACGCTATCGTCGCTATTACTGAGCATATGTGCGATGTTGACGAACTGGCGCACTTTATTGAAAAAGAAACGGGCCGTGAAACGCGTGCGACGGTGCTCGGCCACATTCAGCGCGGTGGTTCCCCGGTACCTTACGATCGCATTCTGGCTTCCCGTATGGGCGCGTATGCTATTGACCTGCTGCTGGAAGGCCATGGCGGTCGTTGTGTCGGTATCCAGAACGAGCAGCTTGTTCATCATGACATCATCGATGCGATTGAAAACATGAAGCGTCCGTTCAAAAGCGACTGGATGGAGTGCGCGAAAAAACTGTACTGATTGTTTTTGCGCGCCTGATGGCGCTACGCTTATCAGGCCTACAGGTTGCAGAAACGTGTAGGCCGGATTAGGCGCTAGCCGCCATCCGGCAATCCCTCAGATTTATTCCTCGAAGTTATAGCCAATCTTTTTTTATTCTTTAATGTTTGGATCGCTTTCTGGCACGCTTTGCTCATCACAACACAACATAAGCGAGTCGGGCGATGAAAAAGTGGGGCGTGGGGTTCACATTATTGCTGGCGTCAACCAGCATTCTGGCAAAGGATATTCAGTTACTTAACGTATCATACGATCCAACGCGTGAGCTGTACGAGCAGTACAACAAAGCGTTTAGCGCGCACTGGAAGCAGGAAACCGGCGACAACGTCGTGATCCGTCAATCGCACGGCGGTTCGGGTAAACAGGCGACTTCCGTTATTAACGGCATTGAAGCCGATGTCGTGACGCTGGCGCTGGCTTACGATGTGGACGCTATTGCGGAACGTGGTCGTATCGATAAAAACTGGATCAAGCGTCTGCCGGATAACTCAGCACCTTACACCTCCACCATCGTTTTCCTGGTCCGCAAAGGCAATCCAAAACAAATTCATGACTGGAACGATCTGATTAAACCCGGTGTGTCGGTGATTACGCCAAACCCGAAAAGCTCTGGCGGCGCACGCTGGAACTATCTGGCGGCATGGGGCTACGCCCTGCACCACAACAATAACGATCAGGCCAAAGCGCAGGACTTTGTCAAAGCCCTGTTTAAAAACGTTGAAGTGCTGGACTCCGGCGCGCGCGGCTCAACCAATACTTTCGTTGAACGCGGTATCGGTGATGTGCTGATCGCCTGGGAAAACGAAGCGCTGCTGGCGACGAACGAACTGGGTAAAGATAAATTCGAGATAGTGACCCCGAGTGAATCTATTCTCGCAGAGCCGACCGTTTCCGTGGTCGACAAAGTGGTGGAAAAGAAAGACACCAAAGCGGTAGCGGAAGCGTATCTCAAGTATCTCTACTCGCCGGAAGGGCAGGAGATAGCAGCGAAAAACTTCTACCGTCCGCGCGATGCTGACGTGGTGAAAAAATACGACGATGCGTTTCCGAAGCTGAAGCTGTTCACCATTGACGAGGTGTTTGGCGGCTGGGCGAAGGCGCAAAAAGATCACTTCGCTAATGGTGGTACGTTCGACCAAATCAGCAAACGCTAAACCGTTTATAAACCCGGTAACGTATTATGTTACCGGGTTTTTTCTTTGCCACAATTTTGCGTTACTCTTCCCCGTCTATGGGTCACAGGGAACGCATAACATGAAAAAAACAGGTTACTTTTTACTGGCGGTGATAGTGATTGTTGCCGCGGCGGGCGTCGGTTACTGGAAATTTTCCGGCAACCCTGATGCATTACGGGAAATCGTGCTTGAACAATGCCTGCCCGATCAGTTACAGCATCAAAATCCAGCGCCTTGCGCGGAAGTCAAACCTCGCGCCGGCTATGTCATCTTTAAAGATCGTCACGGTCCGTTGCAATATTTATTGATGCCCACCTACCGTATCAACGGTACAGAAAGCCCGCTATTGCTGGAACCCGCTACGCCCAACTTTTTCTGGCTGGCCTGGCAGGCTCGCGGCTATATGAGTAAAAAATACGGGCATGATATTCCGGATAGCGCAGTCTCGCTGGCGATTAATTCGCGGCTTGGTCGTTCACAGGACCATTTGCATATCCATATTTCTTGCATCCGTCCTGACGTTCGGGAACAACTGGATAACGATCTCACGCGCATCAGCACTCGCTGGCTTCCGCTACCGGGCGACCTGATGGGGCATGAATACCTGGCGCGCCGGGTAACCGAGAGCGAACTGGCGCAGCGTAGTCCGTTTATGATGTTGGCGGAAGAGGTGCCGGAAGCGCGCGATCATATGGGACGCTATGGGCTGGCGGTGGTACGCCAAAGCGATGGCTCTTTTGTCCTGCTGGCGACCGAGCGTAATTTACTGACCTTCAATCGCGCATCGGCGGAAGAGATTCAGGATCATAGTTGCGCCATTTTGTCTTCCCGCTGATTTTCGTTACACCCCCTGCTCATTATCTTATTGATTCTTATCCCGGTTTAAAACTGGGGTAAGATCGTGTCTATAAAAATATGTGAAACCGATCAAAAGATATAAAGGTATACCTTTATATCTTTTTATGGTTAGTTACACTCTCTTCATAGCCTCCATAGATTGTCTGGTGGATGGCTTATATATAAAAACGTTTTTATTTCATGTAGTGACATCATTAATTGTTCACCAGATTTGCGCTGTTAAGCGTAAAGGAATATCAACATGAAACTTTCTATTGTGGAAAAAATCGGCTTCGGCGCGGGAGATATGGCGATAAACGTTGTGATTATCGCCATGCAGCTGCTCCTCGCCTATTTCTATACCGATATCTACGGCCTGAGCGCCGCTGATGTTGGCGTACTGTTTGTGGTTGTGCGGATGATTGATGCCATTATCGATCCGGCCATGGGGGTTCTGACCGATAAACTGAATACGCGCTGGGGACGTTACCGCCCGTGGCTGCTGTGGTTTGCCATTCCTTTTGGTTTCGCCGTGTATTTGATGTTTATTACGCCTGACATGGCTTATATGGCCAAGCTAGCGTGGGCCTATGGCACCTATATTCTTATGACCCTGGTCTATACCGCGATCACCATTCCTTATATTTCGATGATTGGCGTCATTACCAGCGACCCCGTCGAACGGTTAAGCGCCAACGGTTATCGTTTTGTGATGACCAAGATTGCCGCTTTCCTGGTGACTATCGTCGTACCGATGCTTGCCGTCTGGCTGGGGCAGGGCAACAAGGCGCTGGGTTATCAGTTTTCGATGGGGCTGATGGGGGCGATGGGCGCCTTGCTGTTTATCTTCTGTTTTCTTACCACGCGTGAACGCAGCGAGCCGGAAATTACCTCGTTATCGGTGGGGAAACAGTTTAAATATCTGTTACGTAACGATCAGTGGATTATTCTCGGCGTTGTTATTCTACTGCTGATGTGCGGTTATGTTATTCGCGGTTCCGTTGCCGCTTATTACGCCAAGTATTATCTGAACGGCGGAGATAGCCTGATTTCACCCTTCCTGACTACCGGCGTCGTTGCCTCTATTTTAGCGATGATCGCTACCACCTGGATAACCAAGTTCTGGGACAAAATTAAGATGTTCCGCTACACCCAGATTATTACCTTTATCCTGAGCGCGCTGATGTATTTCTCCGTCGGGCGTGAAAATCTTATCCTGGCGTTTGCGTTCTATTTTCTTATTAATTTCTTCTGCGATATGCAAATGCCGGTGTTCTGGTCCTCTATCGCCGAAGCGGTGGATTACGGCGAAAAGAAAACCGGTCTGCGCGTTTCCGGGTTGGCGTTTGGCGGCATCCTCTTCTTCCAGAAGTTTGGGATGGGGATCGCGGGCGGGATACTCGGATTCCTGCTGAGCCACTTTGGCTATCAGGCCGATGTTGAACAGAGCGCGCGTTCGCTCACCGGTATTGCGCTGATGATGACGCTCATTCCGGCACTGTTCCACCTTGCGGTTGGGCTGCTTATGAAAAAGTATCTGATTAACAACGAATATTATCGTGATATTCAGCTCGCCCTGGCGCAGAAACAGGCATAAGGAGGCGCAAATGAAGGCCATGAATAAGGTTTGGGTTATCGGCGATGCCTCCGTTGACCTGGTGCCGGAAAAACAGAACAGCTATCTGAAATGCCCCGGCGGAGCGTCGGCGAACGTGGGGGTATGCGTTGCCAGGCTGGGCGGGGAGTGCGGTTTTATCGGTTGTCTTGGTGATGATGACGCCGGCCGTTTCCTGCGCCAGGTTTTTCAGGATAACGGCGTGGATGTCACGTTTCTAAGGCTGGATGCAGCCCTGACCAGCGCGGTGCTGATCGTTAACCTGACGGCTGACGGGGAACGCAGCTTTACCTATCTGGTGCATCCGGGGGCTGATACCTACGTTTCGCCGCAGGATTTGCCGCCGTTCAGGCAGTACGAATGGTTTTACTTCAGTTCAATTGGCCTTACCGACAGTCCCGCCCGCGAGGCATGCCTTGAGGGAGCGAGAAGAATGCGTGAAGCGGGTGGTTACGTACTGTTTGACGTCAATCTGCGCAGCAAAATGTGGGGGAATACTGATGAAATCCCTGAACTGATCGCCCGGTCCGCCGCACTGGCTTCTATCTGCAAAGTCTCGGCAGATGAGCTGTGCCAGCTCAGCGGGGCCAGCCACTGGCAGGATGCGCGTTATTACCTGCGCGATCTGGGCTGCGACACCACGATCATTTCGCTGGGGGCCGATGGCGCGCTGTTGATTACCGCCGAGGGGGAATTCCATTTCCCCGCACCACGCGTCGATGTCGTCGATACCACCGGGGCAGGCGATGCTTTTGTCGGCGGCCTGCTGTTCACCCTTTCCCGCGCAAATTGCTGGAACCATGCCCTGCTGGCGGAGGCCATCAGCAATGCCAACGCCTGCGGCGCCATGGCGGTAACGGCAAAGGGCGCAATGACCGCTTTACCGTTTCCTGACCAACTCAACACTTTTCTTTCCAGCCATTCGCTGGCACAAGCCATGACCGTGAAATAAGGAGTCATCATGCACGTTGATCAAAACAAAATACTGGGATGCCTGGTGGGCGCCGCCGCCGCGGACGCGATGGGAGCCGCGACGGAAGTACGCACCCAGCAGCAGATAAAAGACTATTTTGGCGGCTGGGTGACGACCTTTCAAAAACCGCCTGCGGACACGTTTGGCCGCTGCAATGAAGCGGGGATGTGCACGGATGATTTTATTCAGGCTAAGTACATTATGGACGCGCTGCTGCGCCATCAACGCCAGGTCAGCGACGAGGCGATGCGCGAGGCTTTTCAGCAGTGGCTGGATTATCCGTACTACGCCAACTTTACCGGTCCGACGACGCGTGCGGCAATGAAAGCGATATTTAATGATAATCGCGCCTCTTTGCAGGGCGAGCTGGAAGGCGAAAAACAGTCGGTACAGATTATTAATAAGGGTAACGCGGAGGCAACGAACGGCGCCGCCATGAAGATTTGGCCAGCGGCGGTGCTGCATCCTGGCGATATCGACGCGGCGATTGACTGCGCGCTGCAGATTTGCCGTTTTACGCATAATAACGTGCTGGCGATGTCCGGCGCAGCGGCGATGGCGGCGGCAACCAGCGAGGCGTTAAGAGCGCAGACCAACGCAGACAGCATTATTGCCGCCGGTATTTACGGTGCGCAAAGGGGCTATCTGCTGGCGCAGGAGCAAGGGGCGATGATGGTCGCCGGGCCTTCCGTTGCCCGACGCATTGAGCTGGCCGTAGATATCGGTAAACGTCATCGCCATTGGGAAACGGCGGTGGTGGAACTTGCTGATATTATTGGCTCCGGGCTGCACGTGAGTGAAGCGGTGCCGGCGGCCTTTGGCCTGTTCGCGTGTTGTCCGAATTCTGCCGTAGATGCTATTATCTCCGGCGTTAATATCGGCAATGATACTGATACTGTCGCCACCATGGTCGGGGCGATTTCCGGCGCATTCCATGGCGTGGAGGCTTTTCCCGCCGATTATTTAACGACTTTGGATCGTATGAATCATTTCGATTTGGCAGAACTGGCCAGGCAAATCGCAGGGTAGCGACTTCACCCTGCCGGGGACGGTAAAACGTCCCCTGCTGGCGAAGACGTGAGGTGCGCAGCTTGCAGGTTGATAAAACGAGCTTTACTCCGCTTTATAAGCAACTATTTTTTATCATCTGTCAGCAGATTCAAAATGGATCCCTGCCTTTAGGCAGCCAGCTGCCGACGCAAAAAGAGATTGCCAGAGCCTACAACGTCTCGCTGATTGTGGTTAAACAGGCCTGGAGCGAATTAATCAATGCGGGCATTATTTCCTCCCAGCGCGGAAGTGGTTCGGTGGTGTGCTCGGTGCCGGAAGGCGTGAGCTACGGGCACACGTTTCGCGGTATTACCCGCGATCTCCAGGACGCCAGCGTGGCGATTGAGAACCGTATTCTGGAAATCGCGCCGCGCCGCGCGCGCGACGCTCAGGCAGACGGCTTGAGCCTGCCCGCACAGCATCACTATCTCTATATTTCGCGTATTCGTTGCCTGAATAACCGTCCGTTTAACCATGAAAAGATCTATCTCGATCTTAGCTTCTTTCCCGATCTGCAACTCACACCGCAGGCGCTGGAGCATACGTCGCTTTATTCGTTATTAAACGTCACAAGCGACTCGGCGATAGAAAAAGTTGAGGCGATTTTACCTTCCGCTGACCTGTGCGAAAAATTGCAAATCGCCGCCAATAAACCGCTGTTATCCGTCGCCAGACAGACGTTTCAGGCCGGGAAGGACAGCCCTTTTGAGTATTGCCGCTATTACGTGCTGTCTGAATACTTTGGTGAAATTCATTATCACTGATCTGTCCGCTTAATCCTGCGATAACCCCACTATATCTGGCGTTTACCTGCCTGACTGTCCGTCGTATTCTTGCTGAAAAAATCGTCAGGAGACAGGTATGTCGCTCTGGTTGTCCCATCCTCTGTTCCTCCCTTTCATCATCGTTGGCGTTACTATCCTTCTGTGGGCGACTTCGCTACTGCCGGAGTTTATGACCGCACTGCTGTTTTTTGCTGTGGCGATGATCGCCAAAATCGCGCCGCCGGAGGTTATCTTCGGCGGCTTTGCTTCATCGGCCTTCTGGCTGGTGTTCAGCGGCTTTGTGCTGGGGATCGCGATTCGCAAAACCGGGCTGGCGGACAGGGCGGCGCGGGTGCTTTCGTCGCGGCTCACCGACTCATGGCCGCTGATGGTTGGCAGCGTGGTGCTGCTCAGCTATGCCCTGGCCTTTGTTATGCCTTCAAATATGGGGCGCATTGCGCTGCTGATGCCGATTGTGGCGGCCATGGCGAAACGCGCGGGGATTGAGGATGGCACGCGCGGTTGGTATGGGCTGGCGCTGGCGGTGGGATTCGGTACTTTCCAGCTGTCGGCCACCATTTTGCCTGCTAACGTCCCGAATCTGGTGATGAGCGGCGCGGCGGAAGGTTCATACGGCATCCATCTGAATTATGTACCTTATTTACTTCTGCATACGCCGGTGCTCGGTTGGCTAAAAGGGGCGGTACTGATTGCGCTGATATGCTGGCTGTTTCCCGGTAAACCGCATCCGCCGCGCGACATGACGCCGCTGCCGCCGATGAGCCATGATGAGAAGCGCCTGGCATGGCTGCTGGCGGTGGTGTTGACGCTCTGGGTGACTGAAAGCTGGCACGGCGTGGGGCCAGCCTGGACGGGGCTGGCGGCGGCGGTGATAACGCTTCTGCCGCGCGTTGGTTTTATCAACGGCGACGAGTTTTCCAGCGGCGTGAATATCCGTACCTGTATTTACGTCGCCGGGATTCTGGGGCTGGCGATCACCGTCACTCACACGGGTATTGGCAGCGTCGTGGGAAATGCGCTGCTGCATATTATGCCGCTGGATAAAGAGAGTCCGTTTACCAGCTTCCTCGCGCTGACCGGAATTACCAGCGCGCTGAACTTTATTATGACCGCTAATGGCGTACCGGCGCTGTATACCACCTTCGCGCAGAGCTTTTCCGATGCTACCAGTTTTCCACTATTGAGCGCGATCATGATTCAAGTACTGGGGTATTCCACGCCGCTGCTGCCGTATCAGGCGTCACCGATTGTGGTGGCGATGGGACTAGGGAAAGTTCCTGCGCGGGCGGGAATGCTGTTATGTATCGCGCTAGCGGTGGTGAGCTATTTGATTCTGCTGCCGCTGGACTACCTGTGGTATCAGGCGTTGGGGAAACTGTAGCCTGTTCCGCTTGGGGATTTTCCCGGAGGCGGTGCTACGCACCTGTCCGGGCTACCAGGCGATAACCCCGGTTGCGAAGCGCGACCGGGGAAAGACCCGCTAAAGCGAATTACGCTTTTTTAGCAGCTTCTGCTGCTTTCACGATCACGGCGAAGGCGTCAGCTTTCAGAGAAGCGCCGCCTACCAGCGCGCCGTCGATGTCCGGCTGCGCGAACAGTTCGGCTGCGTTGGAGGCATTAACAGAACCGCCGTACTGGATAATAACCTGTTCAGCGATTTTCGCGTCAGCTTTAGCAATGTGGTCACGGATGAATTTGTGCACTGCCTGCGCCTGCGCAGGAGTTGCAGATTTACCGGTACCGATCGCCCATACGGGTTCGTAAGCGATAACCGCGCCTTCAAAGGCTGCCGCGCCCTGCGTTTTCAGTACCGCGTCGATTTGGCGTGCGCACACTTCTTCTGTTTTGCCCGCTTCGTTTTCCGCTTCGGTTTCACCGATGCACAGTACCGGCGTCAGACCTTGCTCTTTCAGTACGGCGAATTTTTTGGCGATCAGCTCGTCAGATTCTTTGTGATAAGTACGACGCTCGGAGTGGCCGATAATAATGTACTGCGCGCCGATATCCTTCAGCATTTCAGCCGAAGTTTCACCGGTGAATGCGCCAGACAGATTCAGATCAACGTTCTGCGCGCCCAGCATGATGTGGCTGCCGGCAGCAGCGCGTTTCGCCAGATCGATATACATTTCCGGCGGAGCGATTGCCACGTCGCAGCCTGCTACGCCCGTCAGTTCTTTACGCAGGTTAGCCACCAGTTCGTTTACCATGTGGCGGCTGCCGTTCAGTTTCCAGTTACCCATCACTAAAGGATGTCGCATTTCATTTCTCCACGCTTAGTCAGCGAATTAAGGAAGATGGCCGCTCGTCAGAGCAGCATGGTCTGTGAAACAGTATAGAGATTCATCCCCGGAAAGGCTTTGCTTTTTGTCATCAATTCGCCCCTTCCAGATTTTCAGATAACGCCAGCTTAATCGGTTCAACCGCGAAGGTCAGCCCCTTTTCGCCGTTATCTGCGACAACATAACGTACTGCGCCTTCGGTCTCGGCGTAATAGTGTTTACCTTTACCGGCGATAAGCATCTTTTGCAGTTTTTTCTGGCTTTGCTCTTTTGTCAGCAACGGGGCGACAGTGCGAATAATGGCGGCCATATATTCCAGCGCTTTCGCTTTCGCCGCTTTCTGTTCCGGCCCCTGAATGGGCAGCCAGGTAATCTGCATACTTTTCACTTTGAGCGTACCGCGCTCCAGCGCCGTGGAGGCATACAGATTTTCGTTAATCTTACTGGCGGCGCGGGTCAGATTCGCCTTATCGCGGCTATTCTCAATGGCGCGAAATTCATTGAGCGGCAGATCGGGATTCTGGCGGTTAAAGTTCTCACGAAACTGGCTAATAGAAAGATCAAAGGTTGGCGAGCCCGCCAGCAAATAGGGCGCTGTCGTGGTCGATGAAGAGAGCTGCGCGTGCGCCGTTATGCTGGCGGTGAGAGCAGAAAACAACAGTAAAAACAGAGTACATCCTGGCTTCATCAATCTTACCTTTCGTTAGGACTGCTCACGATTAAAACGATAACTGTCGGGCTTGTCAAAAGGGTAAACTGTAGCGGAAGGCAAAATATAAGGAACTTACATGACCATACAGCAATGGTTATTCTCATTTAAAGGGCGTATCGGACGCCGTGATTTCTGGATTTGGGTCGGCCTCTGGTTTGCCGGGATGCTGGCGCTATTTTCGCTGGCGGGGAAAAATCTGCTTGATATCCAAACGGCGGCATTTTGCCTGGTGTGCCTGCTGTGGCCGACCGCCGCCGTCATGGTCAAACGTCTGCATGACCGGGGACGCTCCGGCGCGTGGGCGTTGCTAATGATTCTGGCGTGGATGCTGCTGGCCGGAAACTGGGTGATGCTGCCGGGGATGTGGCAGTGGGTCGTCGGGCGATTTATTCCGACGCTGATCCTGGTGATGATGCTTATCGATCTGGGCGCGTTTGTCGGTGTTCAGGGGGAAAATAAGTTTGGGAAAGCGACACAGGACGTGAAGTTTAAGGCAGAACCGTGAACGGGCGGTAAACCGTAATTTGCCCGGTGGCGCTGACGCTTACCGGGCCCACAGATTGGTGATGATTTGCAGGAGGCCGGATAAGCCCTAGCCGCCATTCGGTAAAACATCACCAGTAATGTTCAGCCGTCATATGCCCCGGTCGGCGGCGCAGATGTTTAGTCATCTGTCGGGTCTCTTTCAGCAGTTGCTGCGTATCGCGCACCATCTGCGGGTTCCCGCACAGCATGACGTGGCTGGTCTCTTTATCCATCGGCAATCCAACGGCTTTTTCCAGCTCGCCGTTTTCAATGAGCGCTGGCACGCGTCCGGTAAGCGAGCCTGGCACGCTCTCCCGGCTGACCACCGTTTGGATGCGCAGCTTGCCTTCATAACGCTGTTGCAGTTCCAGCATTAGCGGCAGATAGCTTAAATCGGCGGCGAAGCGTGCGGCGTGGACCAAGACCAGATTTTTAAAGCGCGCGACATCCTGCCCATATTGCAGAATAGACAAATACGGGCCAATAGCGGTTCCGGTCGCCAGCATCCATAGCGTCTCGCAGTCAGGCACTTCATCCAGTACAAAGAAACCCGACGCGTCGCTGACCACTTGCACCTCATCGCCAGGTTTTAGCGCCGCCAGCCGCGGGCTGAGCTTTCCTTGCGGCACCGTCACCAGATAAAACTCTAAATTCGGATTGTCAGGCGCATTGACATAGGAATACGCGCGCTGAACGCGCTCGCCATCGATCTCCAGTCCGAGTTTGGTAAATTGGCCTGCAGTAAAAGGATTAATGGGGGCGTGAACGGTCAGGCTGAACAGTGCGTCAGTCCAGTTTTGCACCTTAGTGACTTTACCTGTTACCCAATCGGCCATGGTTTTCTCCTGTTCTGAATCGCTAACCTTATCTTCGTTCGTCAGGAGAAAGATTTCCAGCCCCGCGAGGCTGGAAGGCTCTAACTAACAAATGCGCTAGAGGATATGCGCCTGTACATCCGGATCTTTACGATCAAGATAGTGGATAGACTGAATGCGGCGGATGGTGCGTGATTTGCCGCGGATCAGCAGCGTTTCTGTCGTGGCAATATGGCCTTTCCGGCTAATTCCTTCCAGCAGATCGCCTTTCGTGATGCCGGTCGCGGAGAAAATAACGTTATCGCTACGCGCCATATCGCCCAGGCATAACGCCTTGCCCGCTTCAATGCCCATTGCTTTGCAGCGCGCCAGTTCCTGTTCGCCAATGCGGCGGTTTTCTTCGCTGTCGCCTTTCACATCATGGCGCGCCAGCAGACGCCCCTGCATATCGCCGTCCAGCGCGCGGATCACCGCTGCGGATACCACGCCTTCTGGTGCGCCGCCAATTCCGTACAGCACGTCGACTTCGCTATCCGGCATACAGGTCAGAATTGAGGCCGCGACGTCGCCGTCAGGAATGGCAAACACGCGTACGCCCAGTTTGGCCATCTCTGCGATGACCTCGTCATGACGCGGTTTTGCCAGAATGGTCACGGTCAGATCGCCAAGCGGTTTACCCAGCGCATCCGCGATGTTGCGCAGGTTATCCGCCAGCGGCAGATTGAGATCGATCGCCCCTTTGGCGCCCGGACCGACAATCAGTTTTTCCATATACATATCGGGCGCATTCAGGAAGCAGCCTTTATCGCCGACCGCCAGCACCGCCAGCGCGTTCGCCTGACCCATCGCCGTCATGCGCGTGCCCTCAATCGGATCGACGGCGATATCTACCGCATCGCCGTGGCCGGTACCGACTTTCTCGCCGATATAGAGCATCGGGGCCTCGTCGATTTCGCCTTCGCCAATCACGATGGTGCCGTCAATGTTGACCTGGTTGAGCATGATACGCATGGCGTTGACCGCCGCGCCGTCCGCGGTATTTTTATCGCCGCGTCCCAGCCATTTGTAGCCAGCCAGCGCCGCCGCTTCGGTCACACGGGAAAATTCGATGGCAAGTTCTCGTCTCATAACAAACTCGTAGCAAAAAGGAGTGGCGCGCAGTGTAGCACAGGGGAAGGAGGGAATAATTGATGTGTGTGCGGAGTTGCCCCCGCACAAAGATTTTGCCGGATGGCGACCTTACTTGTCGTGATCTTCCCACGCCATTGCGCGTTTAACCGCTTTCTTCCAGCCGCTATAACGGTAGTTACGCTCGGTGGTTTCAATGCCGGGGCGGAATTCTCGCTCAATGACGGCTTTTTCCTGCAACTCGTCCAGGTTCTGCCAGTAACCGACGGCCAGACCAGCCAGATAGGCGGCGCCCAGCGCGGTCACTTCGCGCACTTCCGGGCGTTCCACCCGCGTGCCGAGAATATCTGACTGGAACTGCATCAGGAAGTTGTTGGCCACTGCGCCGCCGTCCACACGCAGAGCGTGCAGGCGGATGCCGGAGTCGGCCTGCATCGCTTCCAGTACGTCGCGGGTCTGGTAAGCGATGGATTCGAGCGTCGCGCGGATAATGTGATTAGAGTTCACGCCGCGGGTCAGGCCAAAAATGGCGCCGCGGGCATACGGATCCCAGTACGGCGCGCCCAGACCGGTGAAGGCTGGAACCACGTAGACACCGTTGGTATCTTTCACTTTCGTGGCGAAATATTCGGAGTCGAACGCGTCGCTGATGAGCTTCATTTCATCACGCAGCCATTGAATGGACGCTCCCGCCATAAACACCGCGCCTTCCAGCGCATAGTTGACTTCGCCGCTTGGGCCGCAGGCGATGGTGGTCAGCAGGCCGTTTTCCGATTTTACCGCTTTCTCGCCGGTGTTCATCAGCATAAAGCAGCCGGTGCCGTAGGTGTTCTTTGCCATTCCTTCCTTTACGCACAGTTGGCCGAAGAGCGCGGCCTGCTGATCCCCGGCAATCCCGGCGATAGGAATACGTGTACCGCCTTTACCGCCAATATTGGTCTGGCCATAGACTTCGGAGGACTTACGTACCTGGGGCAGCATCGCGCGTGGGATATCCAGCACGTCCAGCATTTTATCGTCCCAGTCCAAATCATGGATGTTGAACAGCATGGTTCGTGAGGCGTTGGTGTAATCCGTAACGTGGACGCGGCCCTGCGTCATCTTCCAGATAAGCCAGGTATCCACCGTACCGAACAGCAGCTCGCCACGCTTCGCGCGTTCGCGCGAACCTTCCACATGGTCAAGGATCCATTTCACTTTAGTGCCAGAGAAGTACGGATCGACGACCAGACCGGTATTGTCGCGGATGTAATCTTCCAGGCCGTCGCGTTTAAGCTGTTCGCAAATATCGGCGGTACGACGGCACTGCCAGACAATAGCGTTGTATATCGGTTTGCCGGTTTCACGTTCCCAGACGATCGCGGTTTCACGTTGGTTGGTGATACCGATAGCGGCAATCTGATCGGAACTGATATCGGCCTTAGCCAGCACTTCTACCAGCGTTGAGCTTTGAGACGCCCAAATTTCCATCGGGTCGTGTTCTACCCAGCCTGGCTTAGGATAAATTTGCTCAAATTCACGCTGTGATACGCTGACGATATTCGCGTCATGATCCATAACGACCGCGCGGGAGCTGGTGGTACCCTGGTCGAGCGCAACGATATATTTTTTTTCAGTCATAATTTTGTCCCGTAATCAGATTACAGCGAAGCATTTTGTTGTGTGGTCGCGGTGGAGTCCTTCTCTTCCACGACGCAGGTATCGCACGGCAAATGACGGCCAATAAATTTGCGATAAGCAAACGCGCCCAGAATGGCGCCGACGATGGGGCCAAACAGCGGCACCAGGAAGTAAGGAATGTCTCTACCGCCGGTAAACGCAATTTCACCCCAACCGGCAAGCCCGGCGAACATTTTGGGGCCAAAGTCACGCGCCGGATTCATCGCAAACCCGGTCAACGGCCCCATAGAGGCACCGATAACGGCGATCAGTAAACCAATGAGCAGTGGCGCAAGCGGACCGCGAGGTACGCCGTTACCGTCGTCGGTCAGCGCCAGAATCAGCCCCATCAGAATAGCGGTAATCACCATTTCAACCGCGAAGGCCTGCACAAAATTGATATGAGGATTCGGGTAAGTTGAGAAAATGCCTGCGAGATCGAGACTTTCAACGCTGCCACGGACGATATGGTGGGTTTGTTCGAAGTCCACAAAAAGATTGTAATAAAGCCCGTAAACTAACGCCGCTGCGCAAAAGGCGCCGGCAACTTGAGAAATAATAAAAGGAACAACTTTACGTTTGTCGAAACAGGCAAATAGCCAGAGTGCGATGGTCACTGCCGGGTTCAGGTGTGCGCCAGAAACACCTGCCGTCAGGTAGATAGCCATCGCTACCCCCAGACCCCAGATGACGCTGATTTCCCACTGTCCAAAAGTAGCTCCGGCAACTTTAAGCGCAGCGACACAACCCACACCGAAAAAAATCAACAACCCGGTACCGAGGAATTCAGCAATGCACTGGCCTTTTAAGGTTGATGTTTGACTCATAATCGGATCCTGAAGAGTATGTAATGTTTATTGGTATGCGAGGAGGTCATGGACATCCACGATGCCCTGTAGGCACACTGTTAATTTATCGTTAACGAGCAAAAACGAGAAATATCGAAATCAAAATGTGTGTACTGCGTCAATAAAATGAGCGTTATCGCGCCATGAGGCGCATTTTGAGACAGCAGAAGAGAGTGAATTGAATCATTTCATTAACCAATATGTTAACACTTTTAAGTTATTGAATGAATGTTACCAGGAGATGGATGAAAATTGCTGCAAACCGCGATCTACGCGGTATGTCGCTGGACAGCGAGAGCGGGGCTTCATACAATCGACACTATATATTGTGCGCGTTTACGTGAAGCGTCGCCTTGCAATTCAGGAGAGGTAAGATCATGTCTTTAGAAGTGTTTGAGAAACTGGAAGCAAAAGTACAGCAGGCGATTGACACCATCACCCTGTTACAGATGGAAATTGAAGAGCTGAAAGAAAAAAACAACAGCCTGACGCAGGAAGTGCAGTCTGCACAGCATCAGCGTGAAGAACTCGAGCGTGAAAATAATTCTCTGAAGGAACAGCAGAGCGGCTGGCAGGAACGTTTGCAGGCGCTGCTTGGTCGTATGGAAGAAGTCTAATCCTCGTCATATTTCACGTTATGGCGGCGTTGGCTGCGTGCGTTCACCCCAGTCACATAGTGGCCTATGCTCCTGGGGATTCACTTACTTGCCGCCTTGCCCTGACGCGAAATCTATAGAGGATTTAGAATGCGGATACCGGTGGGCCGGATAAGGCGTAAGCTGCCATCCGGCAATCAGCGACAACGCATAAAAAAGGCGCCTTACGGCGCCTTTTTTGATCACTCGATATCAAGCGGGTCTTCGGAAAGGATAATCCCGGTGTTGTCGGCATAGAGATGATCGCCGGAGAAGAACGTCACGCCGCCGAAATTGACGCGCACATCGCTTTCCCCAATGCCTTCACCTGCGGCGCCAACCGGAATGGCGGCGATCGCCTGAATGCCGATATCCAGCTCTTCCAGATCGTCCACCTGACGCACCGCGCCATAGATAACCAGCCCTTCCCATTCATTTTGCGTGGCCAGACGCGCCAGCTCCGCATCGACTAATGCACGGCGGACAGAACCGCCGCCATCGACCAGCAGAACCCGACCACGGCCATTTTGTTCGAGCAGATCGTACAGCAACCCGTTGTCCTCGAAACATTTTACCGTGATGATTTGTCCGCCAAACGACGACCGCCCTCCAAAATTGGAGAACAGCGGTTCCACGACGTTGACATCTTCCTGATAGATGTCACAAAGCTCGGAAGTATCGTATTTCATAGGCTTAACGTTCAGTTGCTGCGAGAATTTTTAGTATATCGCGCTAAGTATACTGTTGGCAAAATCATCAATTGTTAATTGATATTTGTCAGTTAAACGGCCCACTGACTTAAGAGTATCCCAATCACAAATAACAGGTTGGTTAACAACGCGCCTTTAACGGTACGTTCAAGCATCGGGCGCATTGCCGCAGGCTCCCTTTCGCGCATTACGTAGCGCGCTTGTTTAATGAGCAATGGCGCGGCCAGAATAAACAACCATCCCCACGGACTGTGTAGCGAGAGCAGATTAAACAGCGCCAGACAGAGCAGCGCGCCTAGCAACAGGCAGGCGTGATAACGACGCGCGTTGACATCGCCCAGTCGTACCACAAGGGTGTTTTTGCCGTTCTCTCTGTCGCTATTAATATCGCGCAGGTTATTAATATTCAGCACCGCCGTCGCCAGTAAACCGCAGGCGGTGGCCGGGAGAATCAGCGCCGGAATCAGCGTATGCGCCTGGAGATACCAGCTCCCCATGACACTTAGCCAGCCAAAGAATACCAGGACAGAGATATCACCCAGCCCGATATAGCCGTAGGGCCGATTACCCACGGTGTAGGTGATGGCGGCGATAATCGACAGCCCGCCCAAAATCAGGAAGCCGACAAAATCGGTTAACGTATGGCACGCGACCGCCACCAGCGCCAGTCCGGAGATACAGATCAGCACGACGGTAATGATTAACGCCCGCTTCATCTCCTGCCGGGTGATGACGCCTTTTTGCATCCCCCGCAGCGGCCCGATGCGATCTGGTTTATCACTGCCTTTGACAGCGTCGCCGTAATCGTTGGCGAGGTTGGATAAAATTTGCAACAGCCCGGCGGTGATAAGGGCCAGCAGTGCGACCAGAGGATCGAAATAGCCTTGCCACCATGCCAGGGCCGTACCGACGATAATCGCTGCGAAGGCGAGGGGTAAGGTTTTGGGTCGTAAGCTTTCCAGCCAGGCCTGGGTGCGGCTAATTTGTTGTTGTTCAGTCATATTTAGCGCCAATAAAAATGGGGCTTTTCAGCCCCATCAACAGTGATGAAAATGCATTGGACGCGATTATAAGATAAAACGGCTTAGATCTTCATCTGCGACCAGCGCATCCAGATGTTTGCTCACATATTCCGCATCAATTGTGATGTTTTGGCCGTGCAGATCGCTGGCGTTATAGGAAATTTCTTCCATCAGACGCTCCAGTACGGTATGCAGACGGCGCGCGCCGATGTTTTCGGTGGTTTCGTTAACCTGCCAGGCGGCTTCGGCAATACGTTTAATACCGGAATCGGTGAACTCGATATTGACGCCTTCAGTTGCCATCAGCGCTTTATACTGCACGGTGACGGAGGCGTTTGGCTCGGTCAAAATGCGTTCGAAATCGCTGGTGGTCAGCGCCTGAAGTTCAACGCGAATCGGCAGACGGCCCTGCAGTTCCGGGATCAGATCAGACGGCTTCGCCACCTGGAACGCGCCAGAGGCGATAAACAGAATATGATCCGTTTTGACCATCCCGTGTTTGGTCGAAACCGTGCAGCCTTCTACCAGCGGCAGTAAGTCGCGCTGTACGCCTTCGCGTGAAACATCCGGGCCGGAGGTTTCGCCACGCTTACAAATTTTGTCAATTTCATCGATAAACACGATGCCGTGCTGTTCAACCGCGTCGATAGCGTCCTGTTTCAGCTCTTCCGGGTTGACCAGTTTAGCAGCCTCTTCTTCAACCAACAGTTTCATCGCGTCTTTAATTTTCAGCTTACGCGGTTTCTGTTTCTGACCGCCCAGGTTCTGGAACATAGACTGCAACTGGCTGGTCATCTCTTCCATGCCCGGAGGCGCCATAATCTCTACGCCCATCGGCGCGGCGGCGAGGTTAATCTCGATCTCTTTATCGTCGAGCTGGCCTTCGCGCAGTTTTTTGCGGAACGTTTGACGGGCGGCAGAAGGCTCCTGCTGCTGTTCGGCCTGGCCCCAGTTATTTTTTGCGGGTGGGATCAGTACGTCGAGAATACGTTCTTCCGCCAACTCTTCCGCACGATAGCGGTTTTTCTCGATAGCCTGTACGCGAACCATTTTCACCGCGGCATCGGTCAGATCGCGGATGATAGAGTCCACTTCTTTCCCGACATAGCCCACTTCGGTGAATTTGGTGGCTTCGACTTTAATGAACGGCGCGTTGGCGAGTTTTGCCAGACGACGGGCGATTTCGGTTTTACCGACGCCGGTCGGGCCAATCATCAGAATATTTTTCGGCGTTACTTCGTGGCGCAGCTCTTCATCAAGCTGCATACGACGCCAGCGGTTACGCAATGCAATCGCCACGGAACGCTTTGCGTTATCCTGGCCGATAATGTGTTTGTTCAGTTCGCTGACAATTTCGCGTGGGGTCATTTCAGACATGAGAGGTCCTTACGCTTTGGCGGTCAATTCTTCAATGGTGTGGAAATGGTTGGTGTAAATGCAGATATCGCCTGCAATATCCAACGCCTTTTCAGCAATTTCGCGCGCGCCGAGCTCGGTATTTTCCAACAGAGCGCGAGCGGCAGCCTGGGCATAAGGACCGCCGGAGCCGATAGCAATTAAATCGTTTTCAGGTTGCACGACATCGCCGTTACCCGTGATGATGAGCGAGGCGGTTTCATCCGCGACGGCCAGCAACGCTTCCAGTTTGCGTAGCATACGGTCGGTACGCCAGTCTTTCGCCAGTTCAACGGCGGCTTTGACCAGGTGCCCCTGATGCATTTCCAGTTTACGTTCAAACAGCTCGAACAGCGTGAATGCATCCGCAGTACCGCCCGCAAAGCCCGCAATGACCTTGTCGTTGTAGAGGCGGCGGACTTTCTTCACGTTGCCTTTCATTACTGTGTTACCCAGTGTGGCCTGACCATCACCGGCGATTACCACGTGGCCGTTACGGCGTACGCTTACTATTGTTGTCACGAGCAGACCCCTTGGTTACTAATGCTGAATTGCGGCCCCGTACGGCGTACGGGGCATAATGCAAGTATAGATGGGGGAGATTTTGAGGGTTTCAACCCCCGGTGGCGAGTCGAATGCAGTTTGTATGGCCCGCCATCTTCAGACGGTTAATGGTGCTGTCGGCATTTTCTTTACCTTTCACCGGCCCGATAACCACGCGATTCCAGCCGTTATTGGTGGTAATTTTGGAGTCAAAGCCTTCAAACGCCAGCTGAGCGCGGACGCTTTCTGCCTGCTCGGCGCCTTTGAATGAACCACATTGCACCATCCAGCGACGTTCATCTTTTTTCTCTGCTGTCGCCTTCGGCGCTTCAGGCGCGCGCGTAATGGGCGCGGCTTTTGGCGCTGCCGCGCTGGTATGCGCCGGCGTTTGCAGCAAATCCTGATAAGGTTGCTGCGAGGCCGTCTGCTTCGGCGGCTGACTTTGGCGCGCAGGTTGCGCTGGGGCGGACTGTACCGTGCGCGTTTGCGGCTGCTCGTTTACCCGCGGCTGCGTGCGTGGTTGCTGAACAGTCTGCGTTTGAGCCCACTGCTGCTGCTGCGCCTGACGCTGGCGCTGTAGCGTTTGCTGGCGTTGTTCTGGCGTCTGCTCGTTCCACGGCACTTCGTTAAGTTGCGTTGGCTGCTGACGCATATCCGCCTGCATCTGCTCCAGGAGTTGGCGCTGTTCGCTGGTGAGCTGATTCGGATTCATGACTTCGCCGCCGGCGGACGGTTCCGTTGGCGTACGCACGCCCGGCTGGCGACTTTCCAGCTCTTTGATGTAACGCCAGCGCTCTTCCGGTTTTGGCGGAAGCCCATTGCCGGTGACTTTCTGGTTTTGTAGCGTTTCGGACTCTTCTTTCTTATGGTGAGTAATGAAGTACAGACCGCCGATAAAGGTCACAAGGACGGCTGCCGCAATCGCGACCATTGCCGGCGAGACGGCAGGCATGTTGCTTTGCTTCTTCCGTGAGTTCCGTGAGGTGCTCTTTTTGCGCCGCGAAGGAGCCGGTTGGCCGCGACGTACATAATCTCGTTGTGCCACTATCGTTTCGCTGTATTTATTCGTTCGTCAGCCCGTCATGTTACTGAAGCGGCGGGCCTTTGACCAGACAGGTGAGTCTTAAAGCTATTTACTTTAGGGTAAAGCGCGCGTAGAACCGCGAATAATCAGCTCGCAATCCATTAAACGCGAGCCGCTGCTCACATTTTGCCCCTGCATCTGATCGAGCAACAGCAGCATCGCCTCGCGACCAATGTCAAAACGCGGCTGCGCCACGGTTGTCAACGGAGGGTCGCAAAACTCGGCTAGCGCGATATTGTCAAAGCCGATAATCGACAGATCGTCAGGCACTTTCAGACCCTGGCGCTTGGCCCAGGAGAGGGCGCCCAGCGCCATTACGTCGCTATGACAAAAGACGGCGGTAGGCGGCAACGGTTGCTCAAGCAACTGCTTTAATGCGTTTGCCCCGGCTTCAAAGGTAAAGTCGCCACGGGCGATGTAATGCGGATCGACCACAATGCCACTGCGTCTTAATGCCTGTACGTAACCTTGTAAGCGATAGTGACAGAGCGGCATATCTTCCGGCCCCGCAATACAACCAATCCGCTTGTGGCCCAAATCCAACAGGTAGTTCATGGCATTGAACGCGGCGGTCAGGTTATCGATATGTACCGTCGGCAGTTCAAGCTCCGGCGCAAACTCATTCGACATCACCATCGGAGGCAAATTGCGCTGCTCCTCAACGCTGGCGTCAAAGGGCAGTCGGGAACTGAGAAGTACCATGCCGTCGATCTGTTTGGTGATGATGAGATTAAGAAAGGTTTTTTCTTTCTGGTTTTGATGGGCGCAATCGCCAATCAGCACCAGATACCCCTGTTCTGCCGCGGTCACTTCGATACCGCGGATAATTTCACTGAAGAAGGGATCGCAAATATCCGGGACAATCACCAGAATCGTACGGGATTCATTGCGTTTTACATTTCGCCCCATCGACTGCGGGAAATAACCCACTTCAAGCGCGGCCTGTTCAACCCGGCTACGGGTCGACTGGGAGACTTTATCGGGGTTCATTAACGCGCGGGATACGGTTGCCGTAGAGACTTTCGCCTTCAACGCAACATCCTTCATCGTAGCGGCAGTAACCTGCTTGTTCGATTTCACTCTTTCTCCTCGCCTGGGAACTGCTGGCGCAGATCTATCCCTGGTAACACTCATCGAAAACATTTTTATCAGATAGTGCGTGGAAGCGGTTACAGAATTTTCATAAAAAGTGTGATGGATCTTTAATTTTACGATCCGCCTCGCATCGTGAGGACTATCCTTCAATCGGATCGACGTCCAGAACCCATTTAACTTTCCGCGCTTCCGGGAGCGTATTGATCAACGCCAGCGTGCCGCTGATGATGTGTTGCAGGCGAATCCGTGAAGGATGCTGAAGTAAAATTTGCCAGCGATAGCGGCCGCCGCGTTTTGGCGCGAGGGCCGGAACCGGACCTAAGATCCACAGCTTATCGTCTGATAGCGGGCTGGCCTGAATCAGATTACGCAACTGTTGGAGAAAGACGGGCGCCTGCTGATTGTTATGATCCTCTGCGCGAATAATGACGTGGCTGGTCCACGGCGGAAGCTGGAGCGTTTGCCGTTCCGCCAGCGCCTGCTCCGCAAACGCATCATAGCCTTTATACAGTAACGTTTGCAGCAGGGGATGCTCAGGATGGTGCGTTTGGAGCACCACTTCGCCCTGTTTGCCCGCGCGCCCGGCGCGGCCGGAAACCTGAGTGTAGAGCTGGGCGAAGCGTTCCGCCGAACGAAAATCTGCGGAAAAAAGCGCGCCATCGACATCCAGCAACGCCACCAGCGTGACATCCGGAAAGTGATGGCCTTTCGCCAGCATTTGTGTGCCTATCAGGATGCGTGCTCCGCCGCGGTGAACTTCCGCCAGATGCTGCTCCAGCGCGCCTTTACGACTGGTGGTATCACGGTCGATTCGTGAGATCGGCACGCCGGGGAAGAAGGGCGCCAGCACCTGCTCCAGCTGTTCCGTCCCTAACCCAACCGGTAACATATGTGTGGAGCCGCAGGAGGGGCACTGACGCGGTACCGGACGCTGGCTGTCGCAGTGATGACAGCGTAAATGATGCTGCGCCTGGTGCAGCGTGTAGTAGTGATCACAACGCGGGCACTCCGCAATCCAGCCGCAGTCGTGGCAAAGCAGCGCGGGCGCGAATCCCCGGCGGTTAAGAAATAAAATTACCTGATTGTCGGCCTGGAGATGTTGGCGCATACGGGCGATAAGGGCGGGCGCCAGTCCCGCCTGAAGACGCTGTCCTTTTAAATCCAGCACATGCTGCAGGGCTGGACGGGCATTGCCTGCGCGCCGCGTCAGACGCAGCATCCGGTATTTTTTCTGCCGCACGTTGCATAGCGTTTCCAGGGCTGGGGTGGCGGAGCCGAGAATAATCGGGATCTGCTCGCTATGGGCGCGATACACAGCCAAATCGCGGGCATGGTAGCGCCACCCTTCCTGCTGTTTATAAGAGCTGTCGTGCTCTTCGTCGATGACAATTACGCCAAGATTTTTAAACGGCGTAAACAGCGAGGAGCGCGTGCCGATGACAATCGCCGCTTCGCCGTTTTTCGCTTTCAGCCATGCCGAAAGACGCTCGCTGTCGTTTAGCCCGGAATGCAGCACTTCCACCGGCGCGTTAAAACGTTCGCGAAAACGGGCGATCGTTTGCGGCGTCAGGCCGATTTCCGGCACCATCACCAGCGCCTGTTTGCCCTGGGCGAGGACGTTTTCCAGCACGCTCAGATACACTTCGGTCTTGCCGGAACCGGTTACGCCTGCCAGCAACCAGGCGGAGAAACCGTCCGACGCGCTGTGAATCGCGCCGACTGCTGTCGCCTGTTCGGTATTCAGCCGCAGGCGCTCTCCTGCGACGGCGTAATGCTCCCGCCAGTCGGTAAACGCGGGCGTTTCACTGGCAAGCTCACAAAGCCCCTTACGCCGCAGCGTTTGCAGCGTGGCGTCAGTAAAATCAAGCTCGGCTACCTGATAGCGCCAGATCTTTCCTTGCCGCAGCGCCGCCAGCGCCTGTTGTTGTTTGGCGGAGCGTTTCAGGCTGTTGATGTCGACGGCTTGCCCCTCTTCGGTGGCGAACCAATACCATAGGGGCGCGTTGCTGGCTGGTTTTCCCTGACGCAGTAAAACCGGCAGAGCGTGAAACAGAACGTCGCCGAGGGGATGGTGGTAGTAATCCGCCGCCCAGAGGAGTAAGCGCCAGATGGAGGGAGAAAAGATTGGCTCGTTATCCAGGATTTCAATGACCGATTTTAATTCATCGAGCGGCAATTCGCTGTGGTCGCTAACCGAGACGACAATGCCCACGCGCTCTTGCTGCTTGCCGAACGGCACGCGCACGCGGCACCCGGCTTTGGCGATCCCGCCTTCCGGCAGCAGGTAATCAAAGGTTCGGGGAAGCGGAACGGGCAAGGCAACGTGCGCGACGGACATAGCATCTTCCTGACTTGAAATTTCGTCGGGTAGTATACACATTACGATAAGGGAGCGCGGATCAGTTTGCATACGGTGGTCAAATTCTGTATGATTCGCCGCCTTTGGTGCGTGTTGTGAGCATCAAACCCTTTACTATTAACTTCGCGTGGTGTCTGGCGTTAGGGCTGGAAGAGCGACGCGGCCTTACACTGAGGTTCCCCATGAAAAAAGGTATTCACCCGAATTACGTAGAAATTACTGCAACCTGTTCTTGCGGTAATGTTATCAAAACCCACTCTACCGTGGGTCACGACCTGAACCTGGACGTGTGCGGCAAATGCCACCCGTTCTTCACTGGTAAGCAGCGTGTTGTTGATACCGGTGGTCGTGTTGAGCGCTTCAACAAGCGCTTCAGCATCCCTGGCAGCAAATAAGTTACCGCCAGAAAAAAAAGCGCCGCAGGGCGCTTTTTTGTTATGGATGACCCGTCCTGAATAATAACGTTGACACATTTTATTTATATACAAAGGAAGATATGTCAATCTATTCCAGAACTAGCCAGTGGTAATAACGGTGCTTATTACTCGAACAACCTTTCTCGCCCGCCGATCTTGATATATTCCTAAAATTCACCGTACAACCATTTTTGATCTTTTGTATACCACCTGTTCCTTGTAGGGTTTTGCGCAACTATAACTCATAAGGATATAACAATAAGCGGAAAACCGGCGGCGCGTCAGGGTGACATGACCCCGGTGGGCGGTCCGATAGTCCAGGGGGCAGCGGGTGTGCTGATTGGCGCGCCGACGGACGTGGCCTGTTCGGTGTAGTCCTCTCTGAATATATAGGAGATAAATCAGAGGAGATTTTTGATACAGAGGAGACGAAAAAATGAAAGGAATAATTAAATTCATACTATTGTATTTTTATGTGTACTTTTCATTTTTCCTTATGTGTTTTGTGGGAGAATGGATTCTAAGAGGTATCTATTATTTCAGATTTTCGACATGGCCAAAAATTGATTTTAATATTAATGATATTTTTGCTCCTGTTTTCTTTTATGCCACTGGCGCATGGTTGCTATGCGTTGTTTATAGAATAAATGGATGGGATACAGGACGAAAGAAAAAGAAATAATTTATTTTAAAGTGAGTTATTAATTACACAATTTTAAAATAAAATCTGGAGAAGAAATTATCTTGAGAGCGTTCAGAATTATGTGTCACGTTAAAAATGCTACAGCGGCATCACATTCTTCAGTCGTCCTTCAACATACATGGCTAACTGCGACAATGTCAAATTCTGACCTTCCGGCTGAAGAAACGGGTGGTCGATCTGAGACTGGATAAGGCGAATGTCATAACTACAATACGTTTTAACTATTCAGGCGGAAGTTAGCTTCCGCCTGTTTTACTTTTACTATCTCGCTTTATTTTTTAAACATCTGCTCTGGATCGATAATCAGCGCCCGATAACCCAGCATACCGGCACGGTTACTGTGTACTTTTAGCTCCAGCATCACATCCTGAGTACCGTCTTTGACTTCATCCAGAACGGAAACGATCGGTTTTGTACCGCTCATTCCCGCTGTAGCCGAGTACATGAACATCGTTTTGGTTTCCGGGCGATATTCCGTGACGGAAGTAATGGCGCTGTACCAGTCAAAACCGCGCTCTTTACCATATTCCCACATTTGGGAAACCGTCATATTTTTTTCGTCAATTTGATATTCCACGCCGCGGGAATATTTCATTGATGGCATGGCCGGTTGTTCCATGCCGCGCGCATCGCCGTTATCAAAGGCGGTCACGACGGTTTTACCTCCGGTGCTTTTGGATGGCACTAACCAACCGGTATGTTGTGTCCATGTCCAGTCAAATCCACCGTCGCAGTGGTGCGCTTCGCAGGTTAGTGGTTTACCGTTGCTGTCTACGGGTTTCAGCACTTTTTTCGCCAGTTCGCCTTTCCAGCCGGATGGATCGGAAAGTATCCATTTCACTTTTTTATCGCGACCAATTTTGATGATGGCAGACTGGTGGCGCGAGCTAATGATAATGCTGTCGTCGCGAGGATCGTAGCTGACGGAGTTAACATGCGCCCAGTTGCGGCCCGGGCCGGAACCCGCGATATCGCCGAAGGGTTGTTTTGCAAGCTGCTCTTTGGTCATGACCTGACCGGAGTGTTCGGCATCGACGCTCAAACATACCGCTCCCTGATCCATCGCCAGAATAACGTCGTCACGATAGGGGTCGAGGATTTTTGGCAGATCCCAGTAATCGACGGTATCGCCGTTCTGGTCAACTTCAAGAATATGATCACGCACCGTATTGATGGTGTATTTACCATTTAATGGATAATTTTCTTTTGCGACACGCAGCAGGTAGGTGCCTTTCGGCGTTTCGGTAATGGCGTGCGAAAAATCAATAAATCCTTTTGGCAGTCGTTTATCGGAAATAACGCGGCCTAAGAAATCATATTTAAAGTAACGTTGACCCTGGCCAAAAATAAGATTGCCATCGTTAACCTGATGGAAGCTCATCATGGAACCAAAACGCGTTATATCATCCTGGTTACGGAATTTATCAATATTCATATAGCCGCGAACATCGCCATTCGTATCGCTAATCCAGTTGATACCGGTATAATCCCAGTTCGCCGCGCCGCCTGCGACATGCATAATGTGGCCGGCTCTTGGCATCCCTGTTATATGGTTAAAAAGATATAAGCGATTTTTAAGCGAGCTATCGACTTTAACCGGTTCTACTGTAGGAAGAACGGCAGTTTGCCCGGTAGTAGAGGGTAATGATACCGGTGCGGCGTAAATGGACCACGTATAAGTTTGTTTTTTACCTTCTTCAGTCCAGTCAACTTTAACCTTATTGACATAATCTGGATACAAGCCAAATACAGGTATGCCGTCATGGGTATTTATAGCCTGCGGGCCGACATCATAACTGATCGGGATGCCTTTTTCCCCTTTCCCTAAAACGGTAACCTTCACGTCCTGTACATTATGATTGGCTTTATTAATGATTGCTGTTAATGGGAAAACGCCGCCGTAGGGAGCGACATCGACCATACCTAATGGCCCTTCATGTACTGGAATGACATCTGCTGATGCGACCATTGGCCTGTTTGGGTCTAAAACGCCTGAGGCCAAAACGCTGCCGCTCAAACACAGGCAGCATAATACAGGTAAGACTTTCCTTGTAAATAACATATTTATTTCCCCATTCGATATTATCGATAAAATGAATGTATATTAACCTTCTTATTTATCGGAGATGAAAAAACATTTAAAAAAGTAAAACAATCCGCGGAGGGGAATAATGATGTTGGTCACAAATATGAGGTGTCCATGGTCTTTTTAACAATACTCATCGTTATACTATTTGTTCAGTAAATATATGGCGGTGTATTATTATTCATGTACGCTTTGCTACGTGAAACTTTAAATAAAGATTGGAAGTTTAAATATAATAAAATTATATCGGTTATGGCATGTCGGGAATTTTTTTCAGGAAAATAACGAAGAGAGACTTATCATGTCTGACAAATTTATCCACCGAGGGCTATTCGGGAAGATGAACGGTTAGAAAAATGTCGGAGATAGCCGTGTACAGGGGGAATCGTTAAAAAAGCGCGGCCAGAGGCGTTCTGACCGCATGCTTTGCTATCAGTATTCCCACGTTTCCGGGTCAATCCCCATCTCACGCATGATCTCTTTTGCCGCTTCCGGGATTTCATCGCTGCGCTCTTTTCGCAGATCGGCATCATCCGGCAAGGGTTGCCCGGTAAAGGCGTGCAGAAATGCTTCACACAACAGCTCGCTGTTGGTGGCGTGGCGCAGGTTGTTCACCTGACGACGCGTACGTTCATCGGTGAGGATTTTTAACACCTTCAGAGGAATGGAAACCGTAATTTTTTTGACTTGCTCACTCTTCTTACCGTGCTCAGCGTATGGGCTGATATATTCGCCGCTCCATTCAGCCATGAGATACTTAATCCTCTTCGTCATTAATATTGAGGTCTGAACCTGAGCCCGGACCATAATCGCGCGTAGTTTACCGTAGTGGCGCGGCCCTGACACGAAGTTAGCGGTCGCAGATGTGCGCTAATGCATATAATTTTAACGGCTATTTGCGGTTTGCTCAATCTATACGCAAAGAAGTTTAGATGTCCAGATGTATTGACGTCTATTGTGGTAGTGGTTAATCTGTGGCCTGACTTTCACCGACTCAGCCAGGAATATCTTCATATGACGCGTAAACAGGCCACTATCGCAGTGCGTAGCGGATTAAACGACGACGAGCAATACGGCTGCGTTGTGCCGCCAATCCATCTCTCCAGTACCTATAACTTTACCGGTTTCAATGAGCCGCGCGCGCATGATTATTCCCGCCGCGGTAATCCCACGCGTGATGTTGTTCAGCGCGCATTAGCGGAACTGGAAGGCGGCGCGGGCGCGGTATTGACGAATACCGGCATGTCGGCGATTCATCTGGTCACCACCGTTTTCCTCAAGCCGGGCGATCTGCTGGTCGCGCCGCATGATTGCTACGGCGGCAGTTATCGTCTGTTTGACAGTCTGGCGACACGCGGCTGTTATCGTGTGCG
Source organism: Salmonella sp. SAL04214 (assembly GCF_046550615.1). Taxonomy (NCBI): domain Bacteria; kingdom Pseudomonadati; phylum Pseudomonadota; class Gammaproteobacteria; order Enterobacterales; family Enterobacteriaceae; genus Salmonella; species Salmonella sp. SAL04214. Next base: position 33,457 of record NZ_JBGDXT010000014.1, on the reverse strand, counting down.
GTTTGTCGATCAGGGCGATGAACGCGCCTTACAGGCGGCGCTGGAAGAAAAACCGAAGCTGGTACTGGTAGAAAGTCCAAGTAATCCATTGTTACGCGTGGTGGATATTGCGAAAATCTGTCGGCTGGCGCGCGAGGCGGGCGCAGTGAGCGTCGTTGATAACACGTTTTTAAGCCCGGCGCTGCAAAATCCGCTGGCGTTGGGTGCCGATCTGGTGTTGCATTCATGCACGAAATATCTCAACGGTCATTCGGATGTCGTGGCCGGCGTGGTGATTGCTAAAGATCCGGAAATGGTCACTGAACTGGCGTGGTGGGCGAATAATATTGGCGTGACCGGCGGGGCGTTTGATAGCTATCTGCTGCTGCGCGGTTTGCGAACTCTGGTGCCGCGTATGGAGCTGGCGCAGCGCAACGCGCAGGCGATTGTGAAATATCTGCAAACCCAGCCGTTGGTGAAAAAACTGTATCACCCGTCGCTGCCGGAAAATCAGGGGCATGAAATTGCCGCGCGCCAGCAAAAAGGCTTTGGCGCAATGTTGAGTTTTGAACTGGATGGGGATGAGGAGACGCTGCGTCGTTTTCTGGGCGGGCTGTCGCTGTTTACGCTGGCGGAATCTTTAGGGGGAGTGGAAAGTTTGATCTCTCACGCCGCCACCATGACGCATGCCGGTATGTCGCCGCAGGCGCGTGCCGCCGCCGGGATCTCCGAAACGCTACTGCGTATCTCCACCGGTATTGAAGATGGCGAAGATTTAATTGCCGACCTGGAAAATGGCTTCCGGGCTGCAAACAAGGGGTAAACATGAGTGTGATTGCGCAGGCAGGGGCGAAAGGTCGTCAACTGCATAAATTTGGCGGCAGTAGTCTGGCGGATGTGAAGTGTTACCTGCGTGTCGCAGGCATTATGGCGGAGTATTCGCAGCCTGACGATATGATGGTAGTGTCCGCCGCAGGCAGTACCACCAACCAGTTGATTAGCTGGCTCAAGTTAAGCCAGACCGATCGCCTTTCTGCGCATCAGGTATTACAGACGTTACGCCGCTACCAGTGCGATCTGATTAGCGGGCTGCTTCCCGCCGACGCGGCAGATGACTTAACCAGCGCTTTTATCAGCGATCTGGAACGTCTTGCCGCCTTGCTCGACGGCGGCGTAACGGATGCCGTCTATGCCGAGATCGTCGGACACGGCGAAATTTGGTCGGCGAGATTGATGTCCGCCGTCCTGAATCAGCAGGGGCTGGATGCCGCCTGGCTGGACGCGCGCGCATTTTTACGCGCCGAACGCGCCGCACAGCCGCAGGTTGATGAAGGGCTATCTTATCCTTTATTGCAACAGCTACTGGCGCAGCATCCTGGCAAACGTCTGGTCGTGACCGGCTTTATCAGCCGCAATCACGACGGCGAAACGGTCCTGTTAGGCCGGAACGGTTCCGACTATTCCGCCACGCAAATCGGCGCGCTGGCGGGCGTTTCCCGCGTGACCATCTGGAGCGATGTCGCGGGCGTTTATAGCGCCGACCCGCGCAAAGTGAAAGATGCCTGCCTGCTGCCGTTGCTGCGTCTGGACGAAGCCAGCGAGCTGGCGCGTCTGGCGGCGCCTGTTCTGCACGCCCGCACGCTACAGCCAGTGTCCGGCAGCGATATCGATTTGCAGTTGCGCTGTAGCTACACGCCGGATCAAGGGTCAACCCGAATTGAACGAGTGCTGGCTTCCGGGACGGGCGCGCGTATCGTGACCAGTCACGATGATATCTGTCTGATTGAGTTTCAGGTGCCCGCCAGCCAGGATTTCAGGCTGGCGCACAAAGAGCTCGACCAAATTTTAAAACGGGCGCAGGCGCGTCCGCTGGCGGTGGGCGTGCATCGCGATCGCCAGCTATTACAGTTCTGCTATACCGCCGAGGTAGCGGATAGCGTACTGAAACTCCTCGACGATGTCGGGCTGCCGGGCGAATTGCGCCTGCGGCAGGGGCTGGCGCTGGTGGCGATGGTCGGTGCGGGCGTCACTCGCAATCCGCTACACTGCCATCGCTTCTGGCAGCAGTTGAAAGGTCAGCCAGTGGAGTTTACCTGGCAGTCGGAGGAGGGCATCAGTCTGGTGGCGGTGCTGCGTACCGGCCCGACTGAGAGCCTGATTCAGGGGCTGCACCAGTCTGTTTTCCGCGCCGAAAAACGCATTGGCCTGATGCTGTTCGGTAAGGGGAACATCGGCTCCCGTTGGCTGGAACTATTTGCCCGTGAACAAAGCACGCTTTCCGCGCGTACTGGTTTTGAATTTGTGCTGGCGGGCGTGGTGGATAGCCGCCGTAGCCTGCTGAATTATGAAGGGCTGGATGCCAGCCGCGCGCTGGCATTCTTTGATGATGAAGCCGTTGAGCAGGACGAAGAGTCGCTATTCCTGTGGATGCGTGCGCATCCGTATGATGATTTAGTGGTGCTGGATGTGACAGCAAGCGAGCAACTGGCCGATCAGTATCTGGATTTCGCCAGCCACGGTTTTCATGTGATTAGCGCCAATAAACTGGCGGGCGCAAGCGCCAGCGATAAGTATCGCCAGATTCATGACGCGTTTGAAAAAACCGGGCGTTACTGGCTGTATAACGCCACCGTGGGCGCGGGGTTGCCGATCAACCACACGGTGCGGGATTTGATTGACAGCGGCGATACGATTCTCTCGATCAGCGGGATCTTCTCCGGGACGCTATCCTGGCTGTTCCTGCAATTTGACGGCACGGTGCCGTTTACCGATCTGGTGGATCAGGCCTGGCAGCAGGGGCTGACGGAACCCGATCCGCGCGTCGATCTTTCCGGAAAAGATGTCATGCGTAAGCTGGTGATTCTGGCGCGCGAGGCGGGATACGACATCGAGCCGGATCAGGTGCGTGTAGAATCGTTGGTGCCGGCGCACTGTGAAGAAGGGTCTATCGATCACTTTTTCGAAAACGGCGACGCGCTGAATGAACAGATGGTGCAGCGTCTGGAGGCAGCCCGCGAACTGGGGCTGGTGTTGCGTTACGTGGCGCGTTTCGACGCCAATGGCAAAGCGCGCGTCGGCGTTGAAGCGGTGCGTCCGGAGCATCCGCTGGCGGCGCTGCTGCCGTGCGATAATGTCTTTGCTATTGAAAGCCGCTGGTATCGCGATAACCCGCTGGTGATCCGTGGGCCGGGCGCGGGTCGCGATGTGACCGCCGGGGCGATTCAGTCGGATATCAACCGCCTGGCGCAGTTGCTGTAATAAAGGCAAGTTCGTGAGCGAAGCGCCGGGTTGCGCTTCGCTCCCTCATCAATACGTTTCAATACGTTATGCAGTCATTCTGTAGATACTGATATACGAAGCGCTATCCGATTGCTGACGAAACATTATGGCGTGATGCTTTTTACATTCTCAACCCGGACATCCATCCGGGGGTAAGGAATATTGATGCCGTTTTCATCCATCGCTTCCTTGATATTTTCCAGAAGATCGTAGTAAGTACTCCAGTACTGAGCGTTGGGCACCCATACGCGAACATAGAAATTCAGGCTAGAGGGCGCAAGTTCGCCCAGGCGGACCGTAATATCGCGGGTTTTATCAATGCGATGATCTTGTTCAATAATACGATGTATCACGCTTTTTACGTCAGCAATACGGCTTTGGTAATCCACGCCAATAATCAGATCAATACGTCGATAGGGGTGTCGTGAATAGTTGATAATATTATCAGCAATAATTTTACCATTCGGGATGACAACTTCTTTGCTATCCGCAGTGAGCAGAGTGGTGGAGAAAATATGGACCTTTTCTACTGTGCCGATAACCAGGCCAATTTGTACAATTTCCCCGGCGCGGAAAGGGCGCAGGGAGACAAGCAGTACGCCTGCGGCAAAGTTGGAAAGTGACCCTTGCAGCGCCAGACCAATGGCTAAACCCGCCGCACCGATAACGGCAATAATTGAGGAGGTTTCTATACCGACACGGCCAAGAGCGGCTACTGCCGTGAAAGCTATCGTGATGTAGCGAACCAGCGCGGAGAAAAAGTGGACAATAGTGGCATCCACTTGCCGCCTGAGAAGTAATTTTTCCAGCCCCCTCGATAGTAAGCGAGCTATTAACTTACCGATGAAAAGTAGAATGATGGCGGCAACAACATTCCAGCCAAAATGAATTACCGAGTCACTGTGCTCGGCCATCCATTTGATCGCGCCTTTAATTTTTGGAAATAACTCAAAACCTTCCATGTTTATCCTCTGTCAGCAGTATCCGCGGTATTAGCAGTAATAAAACGGTTCATTTTTGCCTGGATAATCGCCGCGCCGACGGGTGGCAGCAGTAACGCCCAGAATAGTGTCCAGCCGGTTCGTATTCCGCCATCTTCTTTTTTATTCGCCAGCAGAGCGCGGATTTCGTCGCTAAGCGTCAGACACAATATGGCTGTGCCAAACGGCATAATGGCTGACAGCCATCCCGCGCCACATGCGGTCATGAGTCGGGGCGAAGGCGCCACAAATTGCATTTCCCGGTGAATTCTGAAGAACCAATAAATAATATAAAATGGAATGAAAAAGGCCAATAATGCGACGACAAGGGGTTCTGCGCACTCAGGTCGCTGGGTTGATGAGAACCTTTTGGGCGGTGCAATATAGAAAAGTTCTTTTTTGAGCGGTAATAGTAGCAAAAGCGCGATAACCGCTAAAGTAATTACGATTATTCCTATATAAGGAATTGAGTATATAAATATAGACAGATAGCCAGCGATGATAAATTTGAACAGTAAGCAGAGGCTAAATAAAATAACAAATGTCTGAGCACTGCCGATAGCGCTGAAAAGCAGCATGGGGACTAACAGCGTTACGATCCCCATACCCAGATTAATTAAAAACTGCGCTATGATAAGCCTGACTACGTCAGACGGGCCATTTATGCAGAAGGAACAGACCACGCTAATGATTAACAGGAGCGCAACAAAGTAGAAGGGGTAACAATTTTTTATACGGCAGACAAACCAGCTGGCAACCATACCCAGGAGGTATCCCAGTTGGCCGCCAACGAGAATGGCGCCAATACGATTGGCTGGAATAGACAGAGATTTACTCCAAAAATAAACACCATACGACGATCCCAGCGAACTGATAAAAGAGAGCACCAAAAAGAAAAAAGTGATCCCCCAGAATCGATAGCTACTCAGGAGATCGGCGCAGGTCCATTTTTTATCTGACATTGACGGTAAAGTAATTTCCATATTTATCCCTTGTTTTCCATAGAAAATAAGAATGTATAGAACTATTTAAATTGATAATAAATATTGATTATGTGAATAACGTTTATAGCCGATTTTAACTTAAAACGAAGGGCCATTTTATCAAATAGTTCTATTCTTTTTCAGCGTATAAAAGCAGGATGTGAGGTGATTAAATCTATAGCGCCTTCTGAATGATAATCTGTGATTTTTTATGCGTGGCATTACATCATTGGGTTAAATGTGATTCCATTGTGAGTTATATTTTTCCGTCAGCAAATACAGAATTTGCGTGACGCGTTTGGCGGAATAGTGGGTGCTTTGCTGGAATTCAGGTTGTTGCCATAGCCAGGTAACAAAGCGGCGACTAGCCGCCAGATTAACGGCGACACCTTGTTCTAAGTGGGAACCAGTTAACGAACAGACCATTTTGCGGTTGTGACCTTGCCCCCAGAGTTGCCACTGATTTTGCCACCATCCCTGCCATGTTTTGCCTAACAGTTGCCACTCTGCGCGGCAATCGTCATCGTTTATCTCTTCCTCAACGAACCACAGCGAGGAGAGACGCTGGCGAAACCGCTCCGCCCATGCCGTAATGACCGCGCCGCGCAAAAAACACTCATGGGCAATGATGTGTGTCGTGACATCAGGAAAGCGGTTTTTCAGCACCCGAAAATGACCATGCGCCGTAATGACCGGGCGAAGTATTGTTCCTTGCGCGTTACGTTTAAGCGCCGCCGGGCCATACTGAATCTCATCGAACTGACTACGCTGTAAAAATTGCCGTTCTTTAATGGCGATACGGTGAATAATATCGCCATCCTCACCCTCGGGCGGCGCAATTCCTTTCCAGTGGTAATGCAAACTCTTTCCGGCAGAAAGTAACGTGAAATTGCTGGAAAGGTGAAGAACATTGCCGCGAACAGCGTCAAAACTGAATAAAAAGTACAATTGCTGGAAGGCATTCGCTCCCTGAAACGGTACGAGCAGCGGAATACTGCAAATCTGTTCCGGCGTTTCGGCGGCATTCAGCGCGTGCTGTTTTGGCGTCCAGACCTTCTTACAGTACTGGCACTGAAGTCGCTGCGTTCCGCCGGGATTACGTCCATAGCGAATCCATGTTTTTTGATAGCAGTCGGGACAAAAGTGACCATGCTCTTTGGCATACTGCGCGATATAAGCAGACGCCCAGCGGCGAAATTCCACCTCGTTGAAGAGCGGCGGATAACTGCCGCAGGCTCGACAATGCAATGCCGGATAACCCAGGCGATAGTCCGGCCACACATAATCCGGCGAGTCAGGCAGCCCAAGATTGCGACAACCAGCGCTTTTGCAGGCATTAATGGTGAACAGAGGCGGCATACATTTTACCAACGATTTTGGCAGGTCGTTGATTCTGCCTTCATAAAACGGTACGCGGGTGTGAGGACTCTCACATAAAAAAACCTTTCAGAACGTAACGTAGCGAATCTTTATATGACTGAAAGGGACTTATTTATGAAAGTAAAACTGCTTGCTGCCGGTATTTTGTTCACGCTGCCGTTCTGGGCCTGCGCCAAAGATGTCACCATTATTTACACCAACGATCTACACGCCCATGTGGAGCCTTATAAAGTACCGTGGATTGCTGACGGTAAACGCGATATTGGCGGTTGGGCCAATATCACCACGTTGGTGAAGCAGGAAAAAGCCAAAAATAAGGCGACGTGGTTTTTTGATGCCGGAGATTACTTTACCGGACCGTATATCAGCAGCCTGACGAAGGGTAAAGCGATTATCGATATTTTGAATACCATGCAGTATGACGCTGCCACTATCGGTAATCATGAGTTCGATCATGGCTGGGACAATACATTGTTGCAACTTAGCCGGGCGAAATTCCCTATCGTGCAGGGCAATATTTTTTATGAGGACAGCAGTAAATCCTTCTGGGATAAGCCGTACACCATTGTTGAAAAAGATGGCGTCAAGATTGGCGTAATCGGCTTACACGGTGTCTTTGCTTTTAATGATACGGTATCCGCCGCGACGCGCGTGGGCATTGAGGCACGCGATGAAATTAAGTGGCTGCAACGTTACATTGATGAACTTAAAGGTAAAGTCGATCTGACCGTCGCGCTGATCCACGAAGGCACCCCGGCCTGCCAGTCCAGCATGGGAAATACCGATGTGCGGCGCGCGCTGGATAAAGATATTCAGACCGCAAGTCAGGTAAAAGGGCTGGATATTTTGATTACCGGCCACGCGCATGTCGGTACGCCGGAACCGATTAAAGTCGGTAATACTCTGATCCTCTCAACGGACAGCGGCGGCATTGATGTGGGTAAACTGGTGCTGGATTACAAAGAGAAACCACACCACTTTACGGTGAAGAACTTCGAGCTGAAGACCATTTTTGCTGATGAGTGGAAGCCCGACCCGCAAACGAAACAGGTGATCGACGGCTGGAACAAAAAGCTCGATAAAGTCGTGCAGCAAACGGTGGCCCAGTCGCCGGTTGAGCTGACCCGCGCGTATGGCGAATCGTCGTCGCTGGGGAATCTGGCGGCGGATGCGCTGCTTTTTACGGCGGGGAAAGACACCCAGTTAGCGCTTACTAACTCTGGCGGTATCCGCAACGAAATCCCGGCTGGCGCGGTGACGATGGGTGCGGTAATCAGTACCTTCCCGTTCCCTAATGAACTGGTCACGATGGATTTAACCGGTAAACAATTGCGCAGCCTGATGGAGCATGGCGCTGGCTTAAGCAACGGCGTATTGCAGGTGTCTAAAGGGCTGGAGATGAAGTATGACAGCAGCAAACCTGTCGGCCAGCGGGTTACCGTGCTGACGCTCAATGGCAAGCCGATTGACGATGCTACGGTTTATCACATTGCCACCAACAGCTTCCTTGCCGACGGCGGCGATGGTTTTGCGGCATTCACGGAAGGCCAGGCGCGGAACACCTCCGGCGGCTACTATGTGTCGAATGCGATAGTCGATTACTTCAAGGCGGGCAACACCATCACGGATGAGCAGCTCAAAGGGATGCGCGTTGCGGATGTGAAGAAGTAATTTCCCCTGCCGCGGCGCGTTCAGTGTCGCGGCGTGACATGAAGAAAATTCAACTTTGCTGAATATTCCTCATTCTTTGGCGTGATTTTTCAGTTGACGTCCTTCTGCTTTTCCGTCATTTTTACATCTGGACGTCTAAACGGATAGATGTTTACAACACAACAAATAATAACATGCGATTGATGAGGTAAGGTATGAGCTTTTTTCACGCCAACCAGCGGGAAGCCCTGAATCAGAGCCTGGCGGAAGTACAGGGTCAGATTAACGTTTCGTTTGAATTTTTCCCGCCGCGCACCAGTGAAATGGAGCAAACCCTGTGGAACTCCATCGATCGCCTGAGCAGTCTGAAACCGAAGTTTGTTTCGGTAACGTATGGCGCCAACTCCGGGGAGCGCGACCGCACTCATAGCGTTATTAAAGGCATTAAAGAGCGTACTGGGCTTGAGGCCGCGCCGCACCTTACCTGTATTGACGCCACGCGCGATGAACTGCGCACCATCGCCCGCGACTACTGGAATAACGGTATCCGCCACATTGTCGCTTTGCGCGGTGATTTGCCGCCGGGCAGCGGTAAGCCGGAGATGTACGCCGCCGATCTGGTTGGTTTGCTCAAAGAGGTGGCCGATTTCGATATTTCAGTAGCGGCCTATCCGGAGGTACATCCGGAAGCGAAAAGCGCGCAGGCCGATCTGCTTAATCTGAAGCGTAAAGTGGATGCTGGCGCTAACCGCGCGATAACCCAATTTTTCTTCGATGTGGAAAGCTACCTGCGTTTTCGTGACCGCTGTGTTTCTGCCGGTATCGACGTAGAAATTATTCCCGGCATTTTACCGGTGTCTAACTTTAAACAGGCGAAAAAATTTGCCGATATGACCAATGTCCGCATTCCGTCCTGGATGTCACTGATGTTTGAGGGGCTGGATAATGACGCGGAAACCCGCAAGCTGGTGGGCGCTAACATTGCGATGGACATGGTGAAAATTTTAAGCCGTGAAGGAGTAAAGGATTTCCACTTCTACACGTTGAATCGTGCGGAAATGAGTTATGCCATTTGCCACACGCTGGGCGTAAGACCGGGTTTATAACCTCCAGCTCCCTGCCGGGAGCTTTATTACAACTCATATTGATCTACATCTCTGTAACTAAAAATATAAAAGGTATTAGCTATCGAATCTGTGGATTAATTCAACTATATCTATTTGCTCCTGGTGTATATCGTAACGGTAACACTTTAAAAGGGAGCTGAGATATGAGCACGACCGACGATACCCATAACACGTTATCCACTGGAAAATGTCCTTTCCATCAGGGGGGGCATGACCGAAGCGCAGGCGCAGGGACAGCCAGCCGCGACTGGTGGCCGAACCAGCTTCGTGTGGATCTTTTGAATCAACATTCCAACCGTTCTAACCCGCTGGGTGAAGACTTTGACTACCGCAAAGAGTTTAGCAAGTTAGACTACTCCGCCCTGAAAGGGGATCTCAAGGCGCTGCTGACCGATTCACAACCGTGGTGGCCCGCCGACTGGGGCAGCTATGTCGGTTTGTTTATTCGTATGGCCTGGCATGGCGCTGGCACCTACCGTTCTATTGATGGTCGTGGCGGCGCGGGTCGTGGTCAACAGCGTTTTGCGCCGCTTAACTCCTGGCCGGATAACGTCAGCCTGGATAAGGCGCGTCGTTTGTTGTGGCCGATTAAGCAGAAATATGGCCAGAAAATTTCCTGGGCCGACCTGTTTATTCTGGCGGGTAACGTGGCGCTGGAAAACTCCGGCTTCCGTACCTTCGGTTTCGGCGCCGGGCGTGAAGATGTCTGGGAACCGGATCTGGATGTGAACTGGGGCGATGAAAAAGCCTGGTTGACTCACCGACACCCTGAAGCGCTGGCAAAAGCGCCGCTGGGCGCGACCGAGATGGGCCTTATCTACGTTAACCCGGAAGGGCCGGATCACAGCGGCGAACCACTTTCTGCCGCCGCCGCTATTCGCGCTACCTTTGGCAATATGGGGATGAACGACGAAGAGACCGTGGCGTTGATCGCTGGCGGGCATACCCTCGGTAAAACCCACGGCGCGGCAGCGGCATCCCATGTAGGGGCCGATCCGGAAGCCGCGCCGATTGAAGCGCAGGGCTTAGGTTGGGCCAGCAGCTATGGTAGCGGCGTTGGCGCGGATGCTATCACCTCCGGGCTGGAAGTGGTCTGGACGCAGACGCCGACCCAGTGGAGCAACTATTTCTTCGAGAACCTGTTCAAATATGAGTGGGTACAAACCCGTAGTCCGGCTGGCGCTATCCAGTTTGAAGCGGTAGACGCGCCGGACATCATCCCGGACCCGTTCGATCCGTCGAAAAAACGTAAGCCAACCATGCTGGTCACCGACCTGACGCTGCGTTTTGATCCGGAGTTCGAGAAGATTTCCCGTCGTTTCCTTAACGATCCGCAGGCCTTTAATGAAGCCTTTGCTCGTGCCTGGTTCAAACTGACGCACAGAGATATGGGACCAAAAGCGCGTTACATCGGACCGGAAGTGCCGAAAGAAGATCTGATCTGGCAGGACCCGTTGCCGCAACCGCTCTACCAGCCAACGCAGGAAGACATTATCAACCTGAAAGCGGCGATCGCTGCATCCGGGCTTTCTATTAGCGAGATGGTTTCGGTTGCCTGGGCATCCGCGTCTACTTTCCGCGGCGGCGATAAGCGTGGCGGCGCTAACGGCGCGCGTCTGGCATTAGCGCCTCAGCGCGACTGGGATGTCAACGCCGTTGCGGCTCGTGTTCTGCCGGTATTAGAAGAGATCCAGAAAACGACGAATAAAGCTTCGCTGGCCGATATTATTGTGCTGGCGGGCGTGGTCGGTATCGAGCAGGCGGCCGCTGCTGCGGGTGTCAGCATCAGCGTACCTTTTGCGCCGGGCCGGGTGGATGCGCGTCAGGATCAGACCGACATCGAGATGTTCTCGCTGCTTGAACCGATTGCCGATGGATTCCGTAACTATCGTGCGCGTCTGGATGTGTCGACGACCGAATCGCTGTTGATTGATAAAGCGCAGCAGTTAACGTTGACCGCGCCGGAAATGACGGTACTGGTTGGCGGGATGCGTGTGCTGGGAACCAACTTTGACGGCAGCCAGAACGGTGTCTTTACCGACAGACCGGGCGTGCTCAGCACAGACTTCTTCGCTAATCTGCTGGATATGCGTTACGAGTGGAAACCGACCGACGAATTTAATGAGCTGTTCGAAAGCCGGGATCGTCTGACTGGCGAGGTGAAATACACGGCGACCCGCGCCGATCTGGTGTTTGGTTCCAACTCCGTACTGCGCGCGCTGGCGGAAGTTTACGCGTGTAGCGATGCGCACGAGAAGTTTGTGAAGGACTTCGTCGCGGCATGGGTGAAAGTGATGAACCTGGACCGTTTCGATCTGCAATAATCTGATAGGTTAATTCGTCAGCGGCTGCTATTCGGTAGTCGCTGACGTTTTCCGCGTTTAATGCGAAAAATAACGAAAATGTCCCGTTACTTTCCAGTTAAATAATACATCTTCCTCCTGTGCTCCCGCGCCTATGTTATGCACAACCAGCGGCACCCCTTCAGGCGTGACGTTCAGGGATACCACGCCAATATGCGCAAGGCCGTTATCCAGTCGCCAGGAGACAATATCTCCCGGTTGATAATCGCTATATTTATCTGTCACCGGCAACGCTTTGTTTTGACGCTGGAACCAGGTTTCCAGATTCGGAACGCGGCGATGGTCGATATTGCTGTCCGGGCGTTTCAGCTTCCAATTATTCGGGTAGGCAGAGAAATGCGCCTGCATGTCTTCATGTACCCGTTTCTGTAAATCAACCTGCTGACTGCGCAGCGCGCGGATGACGACATCTGCACATACGCCACGCTCCAGCGGAAGATCGCCATTCGGATAATCCAGACGAACATAGGCAGCATCATAAAATAGCGTCTTACCTATTTGTGTCCCGGCACTTTGGGCGATTGCAGCATTAGTTTGCGCCTGAACGGTTATTGGTCTGGTATCAGAGCGTGGCGAATGATGAGAGGTATGGCTAATAAAAAAAGCAGCAAGAATACCGATAAGTGCCTGTGCGAATTTCATCTTCTTCGTCCGTGAAGTGTGTCAGTACGTCATTTGACTTTCCGCGGAGAGAATGGTGCGTGATAAAAAAGTCTATTTCAGGACAAAATGGACTGATTCCAGGCTATGGAATACCTGATGATGGCGCTTCGCTTACCCGGCCTGGATGATTGGATAACAAGGCCAGATAAGGTGCCTGTGTCGACATTCGGCAAATGAATTCTGTTGTGTCAGCAAGCTGAAATACTCCTGACTATCGTCAGGAGTATTGCTCGGACCTTATTCCCATTCCTGCAAGAAGCGTTGACCGTACTGGTCGGCGACCAGCAGCGCGGCGTACACTTCATCCGGCGTTGCGCCGCCAGGCATGTTATGAATAGTTTCACCTTCTGCGCAGGAGGCTTCCGCGACGGTGCGCATTTTGGCCGGGATATCCTGTTTAATATCCAGTTGCGCCAGCGTAATCGGCAGGCCAACGGAATGGCACAGCGCAGCAACGGTTTCGATTTCTTCGACCGGCGCGTTTTCCAGCACCAGTTGCGTCAGCGTACCGAAAGCGACCTTCTCACCGTGATAATAGTGGTGCGCATCCGGAATCGCCGTTAAACCGTTATGAATCGCGTGCGCTGCGGCCAGACCGCCGCTTTCAAAACCGACCCCGCTCAGGTAGGTGTTGGCTTCGATGACGCGCTCCAGCGCTGGCGTGACGACGTGCTGTTCGGCGGCCAACATGGCTTTTTCGCCTTCTTCGATCAGCGTGTTATAGCATAGCTCCGCCAGCGCCAGCGCGGCCTGTGTACACTTGCCGCCCGCCATTGTGGTGGCGCCGCTGCGTGAGCAGGCGCGCGCTTCAAACCAGGTCGCCAGCGCATCGCCGATACCGGCTGCCAGCAGACGCGCCGGCGCGCCCGCCACTATCTGCGTATCGACAATGACCATATTCGGGTTATGCGGCAGCAACAGATAACGGTCAAACTCACCGGCATCGGTATAAATAACCGAGAGCGCGCTGCACGGTGCGTCGGTAGAGGCGATGGTCGGCGCGATAGCGACCGGGACGTTCATAAAGTGCGCCAGCGCTTTGGCGGTATCCAGCGTTTTACCGCCGCCGATACCCAGTACGGCGCCACACTGACTTTTTTCGGCGACGGCGCGCAGCCTGTCGATCTCATTTTGCGAACATTCGCCGCCAAACGGGGCGATTTCTACTGACAAACCGGCATCCGTCAGGCTTTTGCGCAGAGTCTCTTCGGCAAATCCCAGCACGAATTTATCGCCCACAACCAGCCAGTTGTTCGCCATTGGTTTTAAATAATCGCCAAGACGCGCGATGACGTTTGCACCCTGAATATACTTACCTGGTGACTGAATAATGCGATCCATACATTTCTCTCCTACAGGTTCAGATTACCAAAAGCGTTTTTCCAGTCTTGCTCAAACTTCTCTATTGCTGACTCTACCGCAGGCGTATTGAGCATTTGTTGCGCTACATCTAAAGGAAGGGTAATCGCCTGGCAACCTGCCAGTAAGCAATCCAGCGCCTGCCGCGGCGTTTTAAAGCTGGCCGCCAGCACCATGCTGTCGGGCGCGTGATGTTCCAGTAGCGTTTGCAGCTCCTGAACCATACGAATGCCATCGCCGCCCTGCGCATCAACGCGGTTGACGTAGGGAGCGACATATTTTGCGCCCGCCAGCGCCGCCAGCAGGCCCTGCGACGCGCTGTAGACGGCGGTGCCCAGCGTCACGATGCCTTCTTTTTTCAGCAATTTAATCGCTGCAAGACCTTCGGCAGTCACCGGAATTTTAACCACAATGCCGGGGATGGCGTTATTCAGCCGTTTGGCTTCTTCCACCATTCCTTTCGCGTCGCGGCTCATGGTCTGCGCAAATAAAGTGCCTTCTTCGCCGATGGCGTTTTGCAGCCTGGGCAGCACATCCCAGATAGATTCTTTGCTGGCTGCCACAATGCTTGGATTGGTGGTGACGCCGGCAATCGGGAAAATGCGCGCCAGACGTTCAACTTCCGCCACGTTAGCGGTATCCAGATAGAGTTCCATAGTCTTTCTCTTCGTGAGTTTTTGTTATGGACAGGATAAAGGAGCGTGCCCCGGATGCGCTATGTGACAAATCTGCCAAAAACTGGACAAATGTGATGCCCTTGGTAAAGCGTGATTTACTTCACAATTTGGTGATGATTAACGTATAACGTGCTGTTGTATGCCATGTGGGGGAGTGAGGTTTTTGTATTGATATTACAATAATCCAGTAAGTGCGCGTTTTATCTACTGTATTCTCTTTATTGACGTGTGGATTATTTCTCCGTTAGCTGGCTGTGATACTGGCGGCGATACTCCGACGGCGAGCGTTCCGTATTTTTGCGAAACAGGCGGCAGAAATAGTTACTGTCGACAAAGCCGCAGCGGTGCGCCACCTCTTTCACTTTCAGGTCATAACCCTTCAGCAACGTTTTGGCGTGTTCCAGTCGCGTATGGTTCAGGTATTCGTTAAAGCCGATGGCTCCCGTTTTCTGGAACAGGTGCGAGAGGTAATTTGGCGAGATATAAAACGCCTGTGCTACCGATTCGCGCGTCAACGGCGCGGCGTAGCGTTCATCAATATACTCCCGAATGGCTTCAAAAAGCGCGCGGCTGCGGGAGGCGGTCTGGATTTGGCTGCCGAGCAGATCGCGGCAATGGCTTAGTAGGCTGGCGACAATCAATCTGGCCGTTTGCTGCTCTTGCGGCTGCATCTGCATCTCATTAAGCGTTTGTAACAGGAAAGAGCCGATACGCGGGCCACGGCGCGCAACGTGCTGTTTCGTGAGGTTTTGATGCTGCTGACCATCCCAGTGGACTACGCTGAAACCTAACTGCTGTTTGCCAAACAGAATGCTCAGGGTGGTGACGGGCGTTTGCCACTGCGGGATGTTCCAGCCGCCAGCCGGAACGTAGAGAACATCGCAAGGAATGAGCGGGGCGGTAATGCTCATGTCAGTAAGCTCGCCCTCCAGCACAATCTCCAGCCGCGGAAAATCCACCTGGTACGCCAGTTCCGGCGCTGGGCCGCTGGCGCTGGCAAAATAAATCTGGCGCAGCGGCAGCGGGCCGTTGATGAGACGGGAGAGAAGGTGGCTGACGTCGTGATACATGATAATCCCCTGCCGATCGCAAACAGAGGAAACAGTAACGTCGAAAACCGATGTCCTCAAGCGATTATTGCCGGATAGCGGCGCTTGGCGCCTTATCCGGACTGCGGGAGAGAAGAACGCCAGGCCCGATAAGCGTTAGCGTTATCGGGCAGCATACAGGCTATTGATTACCGACCTGATCGCCATACGGCAACGTATCATAATCAATCAGCGCATTTTTCTTATATGGGTTGCCAATCCAGCGCGTGGTCTCTTTGAACTGCGGGTTGGTGATGGAACGCGTCGGGTCGTAGCCATCATAGGTCAGGCCCGCTAAGTCCGACCAGGTATGGATAAGCTCGGAACTGCTGTACTTACGATCGACATCCTGTGAGAAGTCGCGCGGATGCGCCGCCTGCCATTTCTCTGAGGTCCACAGCAGGAACGGCACCGTATACATATGACGGGTTGGCGAATCTTCGTTTCGTCCCTGCGTCTTATGCGGCGGCGTGTCATACACTTCTTCACCGTGATCGGAGAAGTAGAGCAGGAAACCGTTCGGATCGGTCGCTTTATAGTCCTTAATCAGACTGGCGACAACATAGTCGTTATACAGGTTCGCGTTGTCGTAATCGTTATACGACTCCAGTTCGTCGCTGCTTAATCCCGGCGGAACATGGTCGGTTTTACCATCAAACTTGCCCTGGTTTTCTGGATAGCGGAACTTGTATTTAATGTGCGTTCCCAGCAGATGCACAATAATGAATTTTTTCGGCGCCGGGTCGGCTAACACCGCTTTAAACGGCGCCAGCACGTTGCTGTCATATTCGCGCGCGCTTTGAGTGCGCTGCTGGTTCATATAGAACTGCTTATCAGTCTGCTTAGAGAACACGGTCAGCATGGTATTACGCGCCGTCATCGTCTGCTGGTTAGTGATCCAGAAGGTTTTATACCCGGCCTGTTTCATCATATTCATCAACGATGGCTTCGTCAGATACCAGTCCGGGTTCTTTTCGTCCGCGAATGTTAGCGCCTGTTGCAGAATCTCAATGGTGTACGGTCGCGAAGTTACCACGTTATTAAACACGGTCAGCCCGGGGTCGGTTTTATGCAGCGCGTCCAGTTCCGGCGTGGTTTCGCGCGGATAACCGTACAGACTCATACGGCCACGCTGGGTCGATTCGCCAATCACCAGTACCAGCGTGCGCGGCGCATCGCCGGAGTGGTCCTGGAAGTTAGCCAGCGGCGGCAGGGCATCGTTTTCATTCAGCAGTTTATTCAGCGAAGCGAGCTGTAAACGGTACTGATAGTAGCCAGTAATAAATTGCCACGGCGCGGCGGGCTCCATTCGTGACGCCAGGCTATCCAGCGTTTTCTCCATCGACTTATGCTTGATAAAGGTATTCATCGCGATGGGATGGAGGATCAGCCCGTACAGCAGGGCAAACGACACCAGATAACGCCAGGGGGATGGAATATAAACCGGGCGTAGACGTGTCCACAGCAAAATCGCCGCCACCGTATAAGCCAGCGCGACAAGAACAATTTTCAGACTGAAATATTGGCTTAAATATTCGCTGGCTTCATTGGCGTTGGTTTCAAACATCACAAACAGCACGCTTTGCGAGAACTCCTGCCCGTAGATTACGTAATAGCTCAGCGCCGCCAGCGAGGCGGCCCAGAGTACGACGCCAATAACGGCAGCAATAACCCGGATGTGGCCTGGAAACAGAAAGACCGGGATCAGCCACAGTGAGCTGTACAGTAGCGAATCCCGCAGACCGTTTGTCCCACTGTATCCGGTGAGATAAATAATGGCCTGCAGGAGGGTGGAAAAGAACCAAAAGTAGAGCAGTGCCCAGCCCAGGGCTTTCCAGCTAAACGCGGGTTTAGTCTGGAGTAATGTGGATTGCATAATGAGAGCCTGTCTTTAATCGTAGCGCCAAACGTAACGCCTGAACCTTAAAAGAATCTGAAGCAAACCTGCTTTATGCCGCACGTTTTGCTAAGAAAGATTTACAAATGCATAAAATGCAGACAGGAATATATTGAAAAAATGACGAGGATGACAGCAGTATTTCATGCCGCCCCCACATAACTGCGTGAGGGCGGCTTTCTTTTGGCGTTAGCCGGTGTTGCGCATACCGGCGGCGACGCCCGCAATCGTGACCATCAACGCCTGTTCGACGCGAGGATCGGGCGATTTGCCCTGCTCTTCAGTCAGACGGGAACGATACAGCAACTCGGCCTGCAACACGTTTAATGGATCGGTATAAACGTTTCTTAACTGAATGGACTCCGCAATCCACGGTAAGTCGGCCATCAGGTGCGAATCGTTGGCAATCGCCAGCACCACTTTAATGTCTTCTTCCAGCAGGTCTCGTAGCTCTTTGCCCAGCGGCCATAGCGTTTTCGCCACCAGACGCTGATCGTAATAGTCGGCCAGCCACAGGTCGGCTTTTGAGAACACCATTTCCAGCATCCCAAGACGCGTGGAGAAGAACGGCCAGTCGCGGCACATGGCTTCCAGTTCGCTTTGTTTACCGTCTTCCACCACTTTTTGCAGCGCAGTACCCGCGCCCAGCCAGGCTGGCAGCATCAGGCGGTTTTGCGTCCAGGCGAAGATCCACGGAATCGCGCGCAGCGATTCGACGCCGCCAGTTGGACGACGTTTCGCCGGACGTGAGCCGAGCGGCAATTTGCCCAGCTCTTGCTCCGGCGTCGCGGAGCGGAAGTACGGTACAAAGTCTTTATTTTCGCGCACGTAGCCGCGGTAGGTTTCACAGGAGATGACGGAAAGCTCATCCATAATATGACGCCAGCTGTCTTTCGGTTCCGGCGGCGGCAGCAGGTTTGCTTCCAGAATTGCGCTGGTGTAGAGCGAGAGGCTGCTGACGGTGACTTCCGGCAGGCCGTATTTGAAGCGGATCATCTCGCCCTGCTCGGTCACGCGCAGGCCGCCTTTCAGACTGCCTGGCGGTTGCGAAAGCAGCGCCGCGTGGGCTGGCGCGCCGCCACGGCCAATAGAGCCGCCGCGGCCGTGGAAGAGGGTGAGCTCGATGCCCGCTTTTTCACAAGTTTTGATCAGGGCGTCCTGCGCCTGATACTGCGCCCATGACGCGGCCATGACGCCGGCGTCTTTTGCCGAGTCGGAGTAGCCGATCATGACCATCTGCTTACCCTGAATCAGCCCGCGATACCAGTCGATATTCAACAACTGGGTCATCACGTCGTCGGCGTTGTTCAGGTCGTCGAGGGTTTCAAACAGCGGCGCGACCGGCATGGCAAAGCCGATACCAGCCTCTTTCAGCAGCAGATGCACAGCCAGCACATCAGACGGCGTTTTCGCCATTGAAATCACGTAGGCGGCGATCGACCCCTTTGGCGCTTCGGCAATAACCTTGCAGGTTTCAAGCACTTCGCGGGTATCGTTGCTCGGCTCCCAGTTACGCGGCAGTAGCGGACGTTTGGAGTTCAGCTCGCGGATCAGGAAGGCCTGCTTGTCGGCTTCCGACCAGCTTTCGTAGTCGCCAATACCAAGGTAGCGGGTAATTTCGCCCAGCGCTTCGGTATGGCGGGTGCTCTCCTGACGGATATCAATACGCACCAGCGGTACGCCGAAACACTTCACGCGGCGGAGCGTGTCGAGTAACTCGCCGTTGGCGATAATGCCCATGCCGCAGGCCTGTAACGACTGGTAGCAGGCGTACAGAGGTTCCCAGAGCTGCTCGTTTTGCGTCAGCAGGCCAGCCGGTTTGGGCAGCTTCTCGCCTTTCAGACGCGCTTCCAGCCAGGACTGGGTCGCCATCAGACGGGCGCGCAATTTTTTCATCAGATAGCGATACGGCTCAGACGCGCCTTCTTCGCCCACTAACGCCAGCAGCTCCGGCGTGGCGTCGACCATCGACAGTTCTGATACCAGAACATGAATGTCTTTCAGGAACAGATCGGTGGCTTTCCAGCGGCTTAACAAGAGCACGTGGCGGGTGATATCCGCCGTCACGTTCGGGTTGCCGTCACGGTCGCCGCCCATCCAGGAGGTAAAACGTACCGGCACAAAATCCACCGGCAATTTGTAGCCGAGATTTTCTTCCAGCTGTTCGTTCAGTTCACGCAGATAGTTAGGTACGCCCTGCCACAGGCTGTTCTCAACCACGGCGAAGCCCCATTTGGCTTCATCCACCGGGCTTGGGCGCTGCTTGCGGATCTCATCCGTATGCCAGGATTGGGCAATCAACTGGCGCAGGCGACGCATCACCTGGTGACGTTCGTAGTCGGCGATATCGGTATTATCAAGCTGTTTCAGACAGTTATTGATTTCACCCATCTTGTGAATAAGCGTACGGCGGGTAATTTCTGTCGGATGGGCGGTTAGCACCAACTCCAAAGACAGCGACTCTACCGCTTTTTTGATGGTTGCGTCGTTGAGGTCCGGTTGGTTTTTCAGTTTACGCAGAGTGCGGGCAATCACTTCCGGGTTGCTGGCGGCTTCGCCTTTTGGCGAAATGCTGTGGTATTGCTCGGCAGTATTGGCCAGGTTCAGGAACTGACTAAACGCGCGCGCAACTGGCAGCAGCTCGTCATTAGACAAATTTTGTAGCGTGGTGAGCAGCTCCTGGCGATTAGCTTCATTGCCGGCGCGTGAAGATTTGGATAGCTTACGGATTGTTTCTACGCGATCAAGAATGTGTTCTCCCAGCGCATCCTTGATGGTTTCTCCCAGCACCTTGCCGAGCATACTGACATTACTACGCAACGCGGAATATTGTTCGTTCATATGATCCCAGACACCCCATCTCTGTTGTAATTGTCCTGCATCTTTCACGCTGCGGCGGCGTTGGCTGCGCTCTCCCACCCAGGTCACTTACTTATGTAAGCTCCCTGGGATGTGCTCGTTTGCCGTCTTGCCGCAACGCGAAATCTTTCGGACCAAGCTTTTTCACATCACTTCTCATCTTTATAAAGCCACGTAAAACCCGTGGCGTCAATTACTGCGAAATCGGTTCAGCAAACGAAAAAATGGCGGTAATTTATTAAAGTTAATTCGCATCGTGCCAAATAAGAAATGCTTATGAACATGTGGCGTAGAGATGCCGGATGGCGCTGCGCTTATCCGGCCTACAAGACGGGGTAGGCCCGGTAAACATCGCGTCACCGGGCAATATGCATTAATGCCAGCAAAAATGATGTACTACCTGGGTAATCAATTCCCGGGTTGGCTTAATAAAACGCGTTTCGAGATATTCATCCGGCTGATGCGCCTGATTAATTGAGCCCGGACCAAGCACCAGCGTTGGGCATAATGTCTGCATAAACGGCGCTTCAGTACAGTAGTTCACCACGTCGGTTTTCGTTCCCAACAGTTTTTCTACTACTTCAACCAGTTGGTGGTCCGGTGGACACTCATAACCTGGAATCGGCGGATGTAATTCCGCCACCGTCAGGCGGCCCGGCCAGCGTTCGCTTACCGGGGCCAGCGCGTCGTTAAGCAGTCCATTAAGGTCGTTTAACGTCATGCCCGGCAGTGGACGAATATCCATATGCAATTCGCAGCAGGCGCAGATACGGTTTGAGGCATCGCCGCCGTGAATATGGCCCAGATTCAGCGTTGGATACGGAACGGTAAACGCCTCGTAGTGATACCGCGCTTTCAGCGAGTCACGCAGTTGCATGATATGGCCAATCGCATCGTGCATCAGTTCAATGGCGTTAACCCCACGCGCCGGGTCGCTGGAATGACCGGACTGCCCCAGGACGCGAACGACATTAGAGATATGCCCTTTGTGCGCGCGTATCGGTTGCAACGACGTCGGTTCGCCAATGATCGCGCAGTCCGGACGTAATGCCGTGGTTTCGGAAAAATAACGCGCCCCCGCCATGCTGGTCTCTTCATCGGCGGTCGCCAGAATGTAGAGCGGCTTTTTCAACTTTGTGACGTCAACGTCACGTAGCGCGTCCAGAATAAAAGCGAAGAAGCCTTTCATATCCGCAGTGCCCAGGCCATAGAGCTTATTGTCGTGCTCGGTCAGCGTGAACGGGTCGCGCGTCCAGCGTCCGTCATCAAAGGGAACCGTGTCGGTATGGCCGGTCAGCAGCAAACCGCCCGCGCCATGTCCGGTGCTGGCGAGCATATTAAATTTGTTTCGCGTTCCTGGAACCGGTTGAACCTCTACGTTGAAACCAAGATCGCTGAACCAGCCTGCAAGCAAAGTGATTAAAGACGCATTACTTTGATCCAGGGATTCTTCGGTTGCGCTTATCGACGGTGTGGCAATCAGAGCGCGGTAAATCTCGATAAATGGCGGTAAAACGTTTTTCATTGTTGACACACCTCAGGTCATGATAGTATCAATATTCATGCATTAATTATGAATAAAAATACATTAACGTTGAGCATAAAGGAACCCGATGTTGAATACGCTGATTGTAGGCGCTAGCGGTTATGCGGGCGCAGAGCTTGTAAGCTACGTAAATCGCCACCCACATATGACCATAACCGCTTTGACCGTCTCAGCGCAAAGCAATGATGCAGGAAAGTTAATTTCTGATTTACATCCGCAGTTAAAAGGGATTGTCGACCTGCCATTGCAACCGATGTCGGATGTACGTGACTTTAGCGCAGATGTTGATGTGGTGTTCCTGGCGACAGCGCATGAAGTGAGCCACGATCTGGCGCCGCAGTTTTTACAGGCCGGATGCGTCGTATTCGATCTTTCCGGCGCGTTTCGGGTAAACGATCGCGCCTTCTATGAAAAGTACTACGGATTTACTCATCAGTATCCTGAGCTGCTGGAGCAGGCGGTGTATGGTCTGGCGGAGTGGAATGCCGATAAACTGAACACGGCGAATCTGATTGCGGTTCCTGGTTGCTATCCAACCGCAGCGCAGTTGTCGCTAAAACCGCTGATTGACGGCGGGCTTCTGGATCTGACGCAGTGGCCGGTAATTAATGCCACCAGCGGGGTGAGCGGCGCGGGGCGCAAAGCGGCAATATCGAACAGTTTCTGTGAAGTGAGTTTGCAACCGTATGGCGTGTTTACGCATCGTCATCAGCCGGAAATCGCCGTCCATCTGGGCGCGGAGGTCATCTTCACCCCGCATCTGGGGAATTTCCCGCGCGGGATTCTGGAAACCATTACCTGCCGCCTGAAAGCGGGAGTAACCCATGCGCAGATCGCCGACGTGTTGCAAAAAGCCTATGGCGACAAACCGCTGGTGCGCCTGTATGACAAAGGCGTTCCGGCGTTAAAGAACGTCGTCGGGCTGCCGTTCTGCGATATTGGTTTTGCCGTCCAGGGCGAACATCTGATTGTGGTGGCAACCGAAGACAACTTGTTGAAAGGCGCAGCGGCGCAGGCGGTGCAGTGCGCTAATATTCGTTTTGGCTTCGCTGAAACGCAGTCTCTTATTTAAGGGTGAAATGATGAATCCATTAATTATCAAGCTGGGTGGCGTATTACTGGATAGCGAAGAGGCTCTGGAACGTCTTTTTACCGCGCTGGTCAACTATCGTGAGTCCCATCAGCGTCCGCTGGTGATTGTTCACGGCGGCGGTTGCGTGGTGGATGAGCTGATGAAAGGGCTTAATTTGCCAGTGAAAAAGAAAGACGGCCTGCGCGTGACGCCTGCCGATCAGATTGGCATCATTACCGGCGCGCTGGCGGGAACCGCTAACAAAACTCTGCTGGCCTGGGCGAAGAAACACCATATCGCCTCTGTTGGTCTGTTTCTGGGCGATGGCGACAGCGTAAACGTGACCCAACTCGATGAAGCGTTAGGCCACGTCGGGCTGGCGCAGCCGGGGTCGCCGAAGCTGATTAACATGCTGCTGGAAAACGGCTTTCTGCCGGTGGTCAGCTCCATTGGCGTAACAGACGACGGCCAACTGATGAACGTCAACGCCGATCAGGCGGCAACCGCGCTGGCGGCGACGCTGGGGGCCGATCTGATCCTGCTTTCCGACGTGAGCGGTATTCTGGACGGCAAAGGCCAGCGTATCGCCGAAATGACGGCGTCCAAAGCCGAGCAGCTTATCGACCAGGGCATTATTACCGACGGGATGATTGTGAAAGTGAATGCGGCCCTCGATGCTGCGCGGGCGCTGGGTCGCCCTGTGGATATCGCTTCCTGGCGTCATGCGGAGCAACTGCCGGCGCTGTTTAACGGCACGCCGATTGGCACGCGTATTCTGGCTTAACTATTTGTTCGCCCGATGGCGGCTGCGCCTTATCGGGCCTGCGTGAACAGAAATTGTAGGCCGGATAAGCGTAGCGCCATCCGGCAGTGAAATTCGAAGAATTTAAGGAAGTCTATTATGGCACTTTGGGGTGGGCGTTTTACACAGGCGGCAGACCAGCGGTTTAAACAATTCAATGATTCGTTGCGCTTCGATTACCGTCTGGCGGAGCAGGATATTGTCGGTTCTGTGGCCTGGTCCAAAGCATTGGTCACGGTAGGCGTACTGACTGCCGATGAGCAACGACAGTTGGAAGAAGCGCTGAACGTATTGCTGGAAGAGGTTCGCGCGAATCCGCAGCAAATCCTGCAAAGCGATGCGGAAGATATCCATAGCTGGGTGGAAGGTAAGCTCATCGACAAAGTGGGTCAGTTGGGTAAAAAGCTGCACACCGGGCGCAGCCGTAACGATCAAGTGGCGACGGACCTGAAACTGTGGTGCAAAGAGACGGTGAGGGAACTGCTTACCGCTAACCGCCAGTTACAGAGCGCGCTGGTGGAAACCGCGCAGGCGAACCAGGACGCGGTAATGCCGGGATATACCCATCTGCAACGCGCGCAGCCAGTGACTTTCGCCCACTGGTGTCTCGCGTATGTCGAAATGCTGGCGCGCGATGAAAGCCGCCTGCAGGACACGCTTAAACGTCTGGACGTGAGTCCGCTAGGTTGCGGCGCGTTGGCGGGAACGGCCTATGAAATTGACCGTGAACAATTGGCAGGCTGGCTGGGCTTTACGTCTGCGACCCGCAATAGCCTGGACAGCGTGTCCGATCGTGACCACGTACTGGAACTGCTTTCTGATGCGGCTATCGGCATGGTGCATCTGTCACGCTTCGCGGAAGATCTGATTTTCTTTAATTCTGGTGAAGCGGGTTTTGTAGAGCTTTCTGACCGCGTGACTTCCGGTTCATCGTTAATGCCGCAGAAGAAAAACCCGGACGCGCTGGAGCTGATTCGCGGTAAGTGCGGTCGCGTACAAGGGGCGCTAACCGGCATGATGATGACCTTAAAAGGTCTGCCGCTGGCGTATAACAAAGATATGCAGGAAGACAAAGAAGGGCTGTTCGATGCGCTCGATACCTGGCTTGACTGCCTGCATATGGCGGCGTTGGTGCTGGACGGTATTCAGGTGAAACGCCCACGTTGTCAGGACGCGGCGCAACAGGGGTATGCCAACGCCACGGAGCTGGCGGATTACCTGGTCGCGAAAGGCGTGCCGTTCCGCGAAGCGCACCATATTGTCGGCGAAGCGGTGGTAGAAGC
Source organism: Salmonella sp. SAL04214 (assembly GCF_046550615.1). NCBI lineage: Bacteria > Pseudomonadati > Pseudomonadota > Gammaproteobacteria > Enterobacterales > Enterobacteriaceae > Salmonella > Salmonella sp. SAL04214. The sequence goes on along the minus strand of NZ_JBGDXT010000014.1, from coordinate 8,470 downwards.
CATTCGCCAGGGTAAGCCGCTGGAAGCGTTGCCGCTGGCCGATTTACAGAAATTCAGCCACGTGATTGGCGACGATGTGTATCCGATGTTGTCTTTGCAGTCGTGTCTGGATAAACGGGCGGCAAAAGGCGGCGTTTCTCCGCAGCAGGTGGCGCAGGCCATCGACGATGCCAGGGCGCGCCTCGCGTTGTAGGCCTTATAAGCGTAACGCTATCAGGTAATACTGCCCGGCCGAGCATCAGCGACGCCGGGCTTTTTTACGCAAAAAAAAGCGGACCAGAGGTCCGCAAAAGTTCACGTTGGCTTTAGTTATTTCGGGTTCGAGAGATACCCTCTAAACGGGCGGTGTCTTCAAGGGTTAAACGAGAAACCGCTCCGTTCTGTGATGTATTATTAATCAGAAAGGTTGATAGGGATAATCGTTCGTTGCTATGCTACCTATCGCCATGAACTATCGTGGCGACGGAGGATGAATAATGAATATTCGTGATCTTGAATATCTGGTGGCGTTAGCCGAACATCGCCATTTCCGGCGAGCGGCGGACTCCTGTCACGTCAGCCAGCCAACCCTTAGTGGGCAAATACGTAAGCTGGAAGATGAGCTGGGCGTTATGCTGCTGGAGCGTACGAGCCGTAAAGTGCTGTTTACCCAGGCGGGCTTACTGCTGGTGGATCAGGCGCGTACCGTACTGCGTGAGGTCAAGGTGCTCAAGGAGATGGCAAGCCAACAAGGCGAGACGATGTCCGGCCCGCTGCATATTGGTTTAATCCCAACAATTGGTCCCTATTTGCTGCCGCTTATCATTCCAATGTTGCACCAGACTTTCCCGAAGCTGGAGATGTATCTGCATGAGGCGCAAACGCATCAGCTGTTAGCGCAACTCGATAGCGGCAAGCTTGACTGCGCTATTCTGGCGCTGGTGAAAGAGAGCGAGGCGTTTATCGAAGTGCCGCTGTTTGATGAGCCCATGATGCTGGCTATTTATGAGGATCATCCGTGGGCGAATCGCGATCGCGTGCCGATGTCCGACCTGGCGGGCGAGAAATTGCTGATGCTGGAAGATGGCCACTGTCTGCGCGATCAGGCGATGGGGTTCTGTTTTGAAGCGGGAGCGGATGAAGATACCCATTTCCGGGCGACCAGTCTGGAAACGCTGCGCAACATGGTGGCGGCGGGCAGTGGTATTACACTACTCCCCGCGCTGGCCGTACCGCAGGAGCGTAAGCGCGACGGCGTGGTTTATCTGCCATGCATTAAGCCGGAGCCGCGTCGTACCGTGGGGCTGGTTTATCGCCCGGGATCGCCGCTGCGTAGCCGTTATGAGCAACTGGCTGAGGCCATCCGTGGCGCAATGGATGGCCATTTCGACAAGGCGTTAAAACAGGCGGTTTAAGCCGTTCAACGCCGCAACCCGATAAGCTTCCGCCATGGTTGGGTAGTTAAAGGTGGTGTTAACGAAGTATTCGATAGTGTTACCGCCACCTTTCTGCTCCATGATCGCCTGGCCGATATGAATAATTTCGGCGGCGCGTTCGCCAAAGCAGTGAATCCCCAGAATTTCTTTGGTTTCGCGGTGGAAGAGAATTTTTAGCGTGCCGACGTTCATGCCGACGATTTGCGCTCGCGCCAGATGCTTAAACTGCGCGCGGCCCACTTCGTAAGGCACTTTCATTGCCGTTAACTGCTGCTCGGTTTTGCCGACAGAACTGATTTCCGGAATGGTATAAATCCCGGTGGGGATATCTTCGATAAGATGCGCGGTCGCTTCGCCTTTCACCAGCGCCTGCGCTGCAATACGCCCCTGATCGTAGGCGGCGGAGGCCAGACTGGGATAGCCAATCACGTCGCCCACCGCATAGACGTGCGGCAGGGCGGTCTGGTACATACTGTTGACTTTGAGCTGTCCACGGCTGTCTGTTTCCAGACCAATATTCTCCAGCGCCAGCGAATCGGTGTTACCGGTACGGCCATTAGCATAGAGCAGGCAGTCAGCCTTCAGTTTTTTGCCGGATTTCAGGTGCATGATGACGCCATCATCGCAGCCTTCGATTTTCTCATACTCTTCATTGTGGCGAATCACCACGCCGCTATTCCAGAAATGGTAAGAGAGAGAGTCGGACATCTCCTGATCGAGAAAGGCCAGCAGGCGATCGCGGGTGTTGATCAGATCCACTTTCACATCCATACCGCGGAAGATGGACGCATATTCGCAGCCGATAACGCCAGCGCCGTAAATAATAACGTGGCGCGGTTCATGGTGGAGACTCAGGATTGAGTCGCTGTCATAAATGCGCGGATGCGAGAAATCCACATCACTGGGATGGTAAGGACGCGAACCACAGGCAATAACAAATTTTTCTGCCGTCAGGGTTTCAACCGTGCCGTCATGGCATTCCAGCGCCAGGGTATGTTCGTCAATAAAATGGGCGTTGCCCTGCAAGATTTCACAGTGGTTACGCTCATAAAACCCCTGACGCATACGCGTTTGTTGATTAATCACGTTATCGGCATGATTAAGGATATCGGCGAAAGAAGAACGAAGAAGACGGGAGTGGTCGCTATAGAGCGGGTTTTGATTAAATTCAATAATGCGGCTGACGGCGTGGCGAAGGGCTTTGGATGGAATGGTGCCCCAGTGGGTACATCCGCCGCCAACGTTATGATAACGCTCAATCACCGCGACGCGTGCTCCTTGCTTAACCAGACCCATTGCAGCGCCTTCACCGCCGGGGCCTGACCCTATGACGACTGCATCATAATCCCAGGAATGTGGCATGGTATTACTCACCTGTTTTTATACATAAAATAAACACGATGATAACATTTGCCCGGCTTTAACCCAATTATCGTTGTGCTTTTTTGCGAAGCCGGAGCACAAACTGTCTGTAAACAATCATTCACAATCCAGTGTGAACCCGTTACTTTTATTCTCTGGTATAGTGCCGAATAAGGCATATGGAAGGATTCAGACATTGTGATGGGTGTTAGAGCGCAACAAAAAGAAAAAACCCGGCGTTCGCTGGTGGAAGCCGCATTCAGCCAACTGAGCGCTGAGCGGAGTTTCGCCAGCCTGAGTTTGCGTGAGGTGGCGCGTGAAGCGGGCATCGCGCCAACGTCGTTTTACCGTCATTTTCGCGATGTCGATGAACTCGGTCTGACGATGGTGGATGAAAGCGGTCTGATGCTGCGTCAGTTGATGCGTCAGGCGCGACAGCGCATCGCGAAAGGCGGCAGCGTCATTCGCACGTCGGTCTCCACATTTATGGAGTTTATCGGCAACAACCCCAACGCCTTCCGTCTGTTGTTGCGCGAGCGTTCCGGCACTTCCGCGGCGTTTCGTGCCGCCGTCGCGCGGGAGATTCAGCATTTTATTGCGGAACTTGCCGACTATCTGGAACTCGAAAACCATATGCCGCGCGCGTTTACTGAAGCCCAGGCCGAAGCGATGGTGACTATTGTCTTTAGCGCGGGCGCAGAGGCGTTGGACATCGGCGCTGAACAGCGTCGGCAATTAGAAGAGCGGCTGGTATTGCAACTGCGCATGATTGCGAAAGGGGCGTATTACTGGTATCGCCGTGAGCAAGAGAAAATAGCACATCATTCCGAATAACGTGAAGGACGAGTAATGAAACAGTCAGGTCAAGATAAAGGTACGCTGTTGCTGGCGCTCATCGCTGGCTTATCGATTAACGGCACATTCGCGGCGCTGTTTAGCGCTATTGTGCCGTTCTCCGTATTCCCGATTATCTCGCTGGTGCTGACGGTATATTGCCTGCATCAGCGCTACCAAAATCGTACTATGCCGGTAGGTTTGCCGGGGTTGGCCGCCGCCTGTTTCATTCTTGGCGTTTTACTGTATAGCACCGTCGTGCGTGCAGAATATCCGGATATTGGCTCTAATTTCTTCCCGGCGGTGCTGTCGGTGATTCTGGTATTCTGGATTGGCTTTAAACTGCGTAACCGCAAGCAGGACACCGCGGAATAGTGTGCGAATGCCGGATGGCGGTATAACCGGCCATCCGACGTACATTTTACCTTGCGGTGAGTAATACCCCGCATTCCATATGATGCGTATACGGGAACTGATCGAATAGCGCCAGGCGAGACACCGTGTGCGTCTGGCTTAACGTTTCCAGGTTTTTGCACAACGTTTCCGGATTGCAGGAAATGTACAGAATACGTGGATAAGCCTGCACCATTTTTTCCGTTTCGCTGTCCAGACCGCTGCGCGGCGGATCGACAAAAATGGTTTCGCACTGATAGCGCTTCAGGTCGATCCCCTGCAGGCGGTTAAACTCACGAACGCCGTTCATCGCCTGGGTAAACTCTTCCGCCGCCATGCGAATAATTTGCACATTATCAATATGATTAGCGGCAATATTGTACTGTGCGGCAGCGACGGACGGTTTGGCGATTTCGGTTGCCAGCACGCGGTTAAAATTGCGCGCCAGCGCTAAAGAAAAATTGCCGTTGCCGCAATACAACTCAAGCAGATCGCCTTTTGAGTCTTTCGTCACCTCCAGCGCCCACTCTAACATCTGAATATTCATGGCGGCGTTTGGCTGCGTAAAGCTGTTTTCGACCTGGCGGTAGATCATCTCTTTACCTGCCACAGGCAGACGCTCATCAATATAATCCTGATCCAATTCGATTTTGGTTTTAGTGGCCCGGCCAATCAGGTGTACGTTCAGACCTTGCGCGCGTAAAGCATCGCGTAACGCAGTGGCGGCTTCACGCCACTCTTCGTCCAGCTTCTTATGGTACAGCAACGACACTACCGCCTGGTTGCTCAAGGTCGTGAGATAATCGATCTGGAACAGCTTATGCCGCAGTGCATGATTATCGCGCACGCCGGCAATCATCGCCTTCATTAAGGTATTAATCAGTTGGCTGGCCGCCGGGAAGGTGCCAACGCGAATCCGGCTTTTGGTCTGCTGATCAAACATAATGTGGTACAGGTCATCGCCGTCATGCCACAGGCGAAATTCCGCACGCATACGATAGTGACTGACCGGCGAGCGAAATACTTCCGGAACCAGGTCAGAAAACGGCGCCATCATACTCTGCAAGCGCGCCACTTTTTCGGCCAGCTGCGCCTCATACTGTTCTGTCGGAAGATGTTCGGGGGTCATATCGCATCCTGAATAATAAAAGTACGCGGGGATTGTAGGGATTGCTCAGTGGATGTCCAGCTATTGATGATTTCTGATTTGTGATGCGCGGTCTGGACAGGGTGTTGTGACAGACGGTAGCATCCGTGGGCCGGTCCTGTGAGTTAATAGGGAATCCAGTGAAAATCTGGAGCTGACGCGCAGCGGTAAGGAAAGGTGAGATGAGAGCGTAAGCAGACACTGCCTCCGGCGGGAAGTCATCATTTCTGCTATCCAGCCAACGGATAACCCTCCAAGCCCGAAGACCTGCCGGCTAACGTCGCATCTGGTTTTTCATCATCGCGTACTATCGATGAAGCCTGCGGCATCCTTCTTATATTGTGGATGCTTTACAATGATTAAAAAAGCTACGCTGCTGACGGCGTTCTCCGTCACGGCCTTTTCCGCTTGGGCGCAGGACACTAGCCCGGATACCCTGGTTGTCACCGCCAACCGTTTTCAGCAGCCTGTAAACTCTGTTTTGGCGCCAACCGATGTCGTCACCCGCGAGGATATTCAGCGCTGGCAGTCAAAAGATCTTAATGACGTAATGCGCCGTCTTCCTGGTGTGGATATTTCACAGAGTGGCGGAATGGGGAAGAGTTCCTCGCTGTATGTTCGTGGCACCGAATCGCGGCATGTCCTGGTACTGATTGATGGTGTGCCGATGGCGCGGGCGGGCATTAGTAACGCGATTGATATTGGTCAGCTTCCGGTGTCGTTAGTGCAGCGCATTGAATACATTCGCGGACCGCGTTCAGCGGTGTACGGTTCTGGCGCGATTGGCGGCGTCGTCAATATTATTACGATGAGCAATGACGAGAAATCACAGATCAACGCCGGTATGGGATCGGATGGCTACCAGACCTATGATGGGATTATGAATAAACGGTTTGGCGATACGATTGTAACTGCTGCCGGGGCGTATGAGACGACCAGGGGTTTTAACATTCAGCCTGACTCTCCCTATAACGGGGACAGTGACCGGGACGGCTACCGCAATAAGTTGTTCTGGGGAGGCGTACAGCATAAGTTTAACGATAACGTCTCCGGTTTCTTTCGCGGCTATGGTTATACGGCGAATAGCGATTACGATCAGGGTTCATATGGTTATGTTGGCGGCAATGATGAGGCCCAGAATTACACCCAATCTTGGGATGCTGGCCTGCAATACAGTTCTGGCATCTATTCTTCTCAGCTGATCGCCAATTATCAACATATTAAAGATTACAACTACAGTAACGATCTTGGTCGGTATGCGGGGGATGCCTCGCTGGATAACATGGAGCAGCGTTATATTCAATGGGGTAATAGTGTTGAAGTTGGGCACGGAGCGGTTAGCGGTGGGGCTGACTGGAAACAGGAAAAACTGACCTCCAGTAGTACAACGAAGGCCGATACTTACAAACGTGATACCACCGGGCTCTATCTGACCGGACAGCAACAAATCGATAGTGTCACGTTGGAAGCTTCTGGCCGTGAAGATCATGATGAGCAGTTCGGCTGGCATGGGACATGGCAGACCGCAACGGGCTGGGAGTTTGTTGATGGTTATCGGGCAACTCTCTCCTATGGTACGGGGTTCCTGGCACCGTCCCTTGGGCAGCAATATGGCGCGACGCGTTTTGCATCTTCTTATGGGCCTGGTATTGCCGCTAACCCAAACCTAAAGCCGGAAGAATCCAGGCAGTGGGAGGCCGGCATTGATGGGCTGACCGGACCGCTGGATTGGCGCCTTTCTGCATATCATTATAAGGTTCAAAACCTGATCGATTATAAAGATAATCAATACGTTAATCTGAAGTCGGCCACCATTAAAGGTCTGGAGTGGACCGGAAATATCACCACTGGCCCGGTAGATCACCACCTGACGCTGCAATACGTCGATCCGCGTGATGATGAAACCAATAAGGTTCTCTATCGCCGTGCTAAGCAGCAGGTAAAGTATGAGCTGACCGGACAGATTTTTGAACTCGGCTGGAATGTGATGTATCAGTACCTCGGCGAACGTTACGATAAAGACTACGACAATAATAGAGATGTAAAAATGGGCGGCTTGAGCTTGTGGGATATTGGAGTTTCATATCCGGTCACCTCACATCTGACAGTTCGTGGTAAAATAGCCAACCTGTTCGACAAAGATTACGAGACAGTTTATGGCTACCAAACTGCAGGACGAGAATACACCTTGTCTGGCAGCTACACCTTCTGAACCACGTCCCACCGTGCTGGTATTTGATTCCGGCGTCGGTGGATTGTCGGTCTATGATGAGATTCGGCGGCTCCTGCCGGATCTCCACTATATATATGCTTTCGATAACGTGGCTTTCCCCTACGGGGAAAAGAGTGAAACGTTTATCGTCGAGCGCGTTGTCGAGATTGTGACTGCGGTACAGCAGCGCTATCCCCTTTCACTGGCGGTGATTGCCTGCAATACCGCCAGTACGGTCTCACTTCCCGCATTACGTGAAAAGTTTGCCTTCCCGGTGGTGGGCGTTGTGCCTGCGATTAAACCAGCGGCGCGGCTGACCGCCAATGGCGTCGTCGGGCTACTGGCGACGAGAGCGACGGTCAAACGTCCTTATACTCACGAGCTGATTGCGCGCTTCGCTAATGAATGTCAGATAGCCATGTTGGGGTCGGCAGAACTGGTGGAACTGGCGGAAGCGAAATTACATGGCGACTCGGTCTCGCTGGAAGAGCTGCGCCGCATATTACGCCCATGGCTACGAATGCCGGAGCCGCCTGACACGGTCGTTCTGGGGTGTACGCATTTCCCTCTATTACGGGACGAGCTTTTGCAAGTCCTGCCCGAAGGGACGCGGTTAGTGGATTCCGGCGCGGCGATAGCGCGTCGTACAGCCTGGCTGTTGGAACATGAAGCGCCGGATGCGAAATCAACCGATGCCAATATTGCTTATTGCATGGCAATGACGCCAGGAGCTGAACAATTATTACCCGTTTTACAGCGTTATGGCTTTGAAACGCTCGAAAAACTGGCGGTTTAATGGCGTTTTGGGTAAATACCAGGCACTTGAGAAATTATTTTAAATTTCCTCTTGTCAGGCAGAAATAACTCCCTATAATGCGCCACCACTGACACGGAACAACGGCACACAGGCCGCCGGGTCAGCGGGGTTCAGACCAGAACCTCACGGAGAAAAGCGAAAATAAACGCTTGACTCTGAAGCGGGAAAGCGTAATATGCACACCCCGCGCCGCTGAGAAAAAGCGAAGCGGCACTGCTCTTTAACAATTTATCAGACAATCTGTGTGGGCACTCGAAGATACGGATTCTTGACGTCGCAAGACGAAAAAT